>CAZTLS010000147.1:0-1536 GCA_964614405.1 uncultured Pleurocapsa sp. | reverse complement strand
AAATCGACCTGCGCGCGGGCGCGCCAGCCGTGCAGAGCCTGTCTCATCAGGTGATGCACCCATTCCCCGCCCGGCAGCCGACTCAGACGCAGCCCCCGGTTGAGCGCGCCCAGCCCGTCGCGCAGGATGGTGAGCGCGAAAAACGAGCGGTTGGCAGGGTCGAGCAGCACCGCGCGCATGAACGCCAGACGTTCGGCGCGCGTGCGCCGCATCGACCAGTAGAAGAGCAGTTGGCGCAGTATCGGCGCTTCATGCTCATTGATGCTGTCGTGCAGCAGTTTGGCGCGGGCGTGGGCGATCAGCCGGCTTTCGGGCAGCGCCGGAACGCCCACACTGCCGATCGCTGATGCAGCGCCGAGCAGCGCCGCCGTCTCCACCTCCGCGCCAGCGGCACGGGCGAACGCCCACAGCGCACCCCAGTCCAGCGCCGGATCGCGCGCCAGCAGCGCAGCATCGCACAGCCTGCCCAGCGGGGCACGGCGTTCCTTGAGCGTGTCGATCGCCAGCAGCACCAGTGTGTGTGCGACCGACGGCGTATACATCACCCCGTTCAGCAGGGGCAGCGCGCGTGCCCCGGCGAACAGCGCATCGATGTCGATCGGAAAATGACGGTGGTTGAAGTGCCGCCATCCCACACGCCAGTGCAGTTCGAGGCTGATGTGCCAGCGCGGATGGGTGAGCGAGTGGTGATACTCATGTTCAGGCGGGATGTCGGCATCTGGGTAGATTGAGACGAAACCCTCAGCGCACATCAGCGCCAGCGCCGCGTCGATATGCGCAGGCGGGATGAGCAGGTCGATGTCGTCGAAGGTGCGCCCGTCGATGCGCCCATACGCCCCGATCGACAGCGCCAGTCCCTTGACGACCAGCGCCGGAATCCCCGCCGCGCCCAGCAGCGCCAGGATGCGCCGCAGATGCAGGGCGAAGAAGCCGTTTTTGCGCCGCCGATCGCCTGCCCAGTGGTCGAAGCGCGCCCACAGCTCCGGCGGCGCAGCCGATGGATCGCGCGCCAGCGCGTGCCACGTCAGCAGTGCCACCTTCTGGCGATATGCCTTGTGCAGCAGCGCACACCAGTCCGTCGCGGTGGGCAGCGCTGCTGGCTCGCCGCGCAGGGCTGCGCAGACCAGATGCAGCAGCGCGGCATCGAGCGGAGCGGTGGGCTGCGCGATCACGGTTCCTCCCCGCGCTGACGCCGCACCGTTGCGCGGACGACGCGCAGCAGGTTTGCCTGAATCGCCGCCGCCTGATCGGACAGATTGCCGCCGTGCAGCCGCTTGATGACCAGCACGTCAGGCACAGCGACGAGCGCGAAGCCCGCATCTTTGGCGCGTGCCAGCCAATCGCTGTCCGCCGACATGCCATAGCGCCCGTCCAGCGCGCCCAGCCGTTCATAGACTGCGCGGCGCACCAGCAGCGTCTCGAAGGTCATGCCGACGTGATCGCGCCCCAGCAGACGGGTGTTGGGCGCGCCCGACCCGGCATAGCCCGGTTCTGCCTGATAGCGCAGCCCGGTGATCGCCATGTCCGCATCCGGGC
>CAZTLS010000146.1:880-1559 GCA_964614405.1 uncultured Pleurocapsa sp. | reverse complement strand
TGGGCGGCGCTGCCCGAAGTGGCAGCAGCCTACAATACCAGGCTGGGGTCGCTGGCGCGCTTCCTCGACCGCAGCGCCGATACGCCCGCTCTGCTCTGTCTGCCCCAGCGCGCCCTCAGCACCGGCGGGCTGAACGACGCGCAGAAGCTGGCGCTGATGATGCACCGTGCTGACGTGCCGCTGCGCGTGACCGACTGCGGCACGAATTTCGTGCTGACGGACGGCGGCAATACGCAGCACATCGTCCTGCTTCAGCCGGGCGACCTCGATCGCATCAATCCCGCCTTTGCCCGCTGGATCGCAGGGGCGCAGATCATCACCGAGCCGGATGTCCCGCCGGAGTCGATCATCCGTGTGCGCAGCAGTGACGCGCTGGCGAACGCCATCGGCGCGTTCACCACCACCACGCCGATCACCTTCGCGCGTGACGAACCCGGATCGACCAATCTCTACCTGCCCCCGATCCGGCTGGAGGGCAACCTGACCTTTCTGGGCTATGATGCGGAATGGGGTGAGCGCCTTGCACCGGGCGACGTGCTGAGCGTGGTCACCTACTGGCGCGTGGATGGGCGTGTCCCGCCTGACCTGAGCTTCTTCACACACATTCAGAATGACCCGGCGGCACGCCCCGCAGCCCAGCGCGACACACAAACTGTGCTGCCGGGGCTGCTGGACCCAC
>CAZTLS010000146.1:0-859 GCA_964614405.1 uncultured Pleurocapsa sp. | reverse complement strand
ATATCGACCTGCCTTTCACCCTGCCGGCAGGGACGTACAGCATTTCGGTCGGCGCATACGAATCCGGCAGCGGTCGGCGGCTGACCGCCTTCATCAACGATGCCCCGCGCGGCACGCGCCTGTTTCTGGGCACTTTTACAGCGGAGTGAGCATGTTCGAGATCGTTTTTCTGGGAACATCGGCCGCCGCCCCCTCCATCCATCGCGGGCTGACCGCCAGCGCAGTGCTGGCGGGCGAACACCGCTTCCTGGTGGACTGCGGCGAAGGCACACAGCGGCAGATTTTACGCAGTGGCATCGGCTACAAGCGGCTCAATCACATCCTGCTCACACACGGGCATCTCGACCACATCCTCGGCTTGGGCGGCTTGATCTCCACATTCGCCCGCTGGGAGAACATGGAAGAGATTACCATCTACGGCGGGCGTGCCACCCTCGACCGTGTACATGCCCTGCTCTTCGGGGTGGTGCTGCATTACGAGACGCTGCCCGTCGCCATCACGCTGCTGGAACTGGAGCCTGGTGTCATCTTTCAGGGCAGGGATTTCACCGTCAGCGCCGTGCCGGTCAGCCATCGCGGACCGGGCAACTTCGGCTTCGTTTTTCAGGAAAACGACCGCCGCCCGTTCCTGCCCGAACGTGCCACTGCCCTCGGCGTGCCAGCCGGTCCCGAACGCGCCGAACTGGTGGCAGGTGAGAGCATCACCCTGGCGGATGGCAGACGCATCCATCCCGATCAGGTGCTGGGGGAGGTCATTCGTGGCACAAAACTGGTCTACATCGGTGACACCGGACGCACCGACAACCTGCGCGCCGCCGCTCGTGATGCCGATGCCCTGGTCATCGAAGCGACTTTCCTC
>CAZTLS010000145.1:0-1702 GCA_964614405.1 uncultured Pleurocapsa sp. | reverse complement strand
GCCCGCGCCAACGGGCTGCACGCCGGGCTGATCGGCGGCTTGCTCTCGCTGCTCATCGTGGTCACGGTCGTGCTGGGCTTGCAGATCGCCGGGGTGGTGCTGATGGTCGGCTTGCTCATCGCGCCCGCCTCCGCCGCCCGTCAGTGGACGCATCGTCTGGGGCAGATGGTGGCGCTGGCGGCGGTCTTCGGGGCGTTTTCCGGCGCGGCAGGGGCGATCCTCAGTGCGCTCGACAGCGGCATCCCCACCGGACCGATGATCATCGTGGTGGCGACGCTGCTCGTCATCGTCTCGCTGCTCTTCGCCCCTGGGCGCGGGGTGGCATGGGCATGGCTCAAAGCGCGCGCCGACCGCCGGAGGTACAGCGCATGATCGACCTCGAACGCGGATTGCTCGACCTGCTGCTGCGGGTCGTGCCGATCGAGACGCTGAGCGCCGCCCTGCGCGATCCGCAGACGGTCGCCATCCTGCTCGGCGGGCTGATCGCGGTCAGCGGGGCGCTGCTGGGCGTCTTTCTGCTGCTGCGCGGCATGGCGATGACCAGCGACGCCATCAGCCACACCGTGCTGCTGGGCATCGTGGTGGCGTTTCTGACGGCGGGCGCGCTGGGCGTGGCGATCGATCTCGGTTCGCCGCTGCTGATCGTCGGGGCGGCAGCGGCGGGCGTGGGCACGGTGGCGCTGACCGAGGCGCTCTACCGCACCGGACGGGTGAAGCAGGACGCTGCGCTGGGGCTGGCGTTCCCCTTCCTGTTCGCGCTGGCGGTCATCCTCGTCTCGCGCTTCGTGGAGGATGTGCATCTCGACACCGACTCGGTCATGGTCGGCGAGATCGGCATCGCCTGGGCGGACGCCACGCCGCACTGCTATGCCGGCTGCGAGAACGTGACGATCACGCCCGACGACCCGCGCGCCCAGACCGCGCGCACCTGCACCAACTGCCGCGCCCTCGGCATCCCGCCGCGCCACCCTGACGCGGTGTTCAGCGAGACGTGCGTCAACTGTGGCACGTATTCTCCGGGTGAAGCCTACGCCGCCGGACTGATCGCTGCGCCGCCGCAGATCGTCTTCTTCCCGCGCGCGCTGGGGGTGATGGGGCTGCTCACGCTGCTCGTGCTGGCGTTCGTCATCGTCTTCTACAAGGAGCTGAAGCTGACCACCTTCGATGCGGCGCTGGCGCGGGCGCTCGGCTTTCGCCCTGGGGTCATGCACTACGCGCTCATGGTGCTGGTCAGTCTGGTGGCGGTGGGTGGGTTCAGCGCGGTCGGGTCGATCCTGATGGTGGCGTTCTTCATCCTGCCGGCGGCGGCAGCATATCTGCTCACACGGCGGCTGGGGCTGATGCTGCTCATCGCGCCGCTGCTGGGCATGGCGGCGGCGTATTTCGGCTATGGACTGGCGCGGGGGTCGGTCTTCGGGCTGTTCGATCTGGGCGCGGCGTTCGCGCTGGTCAACCGCGCGCTGGGAACGGCGCTGCCGGAGGTGTGGAACTCGTCGATCTCAGCCTCGATGGTCATCGTGCTGCTGCTGCTCTTCATCGCCGCGTGGGTGGGCGCGCCCGCCGATGGGCTGATCGCCGGGGTGGTGCGTCGTCTGCGCCAGCGCGGGCGCTTCATCGATATGGCGCTGATGGGGCATATCGTCAATCACGAGACGGCGGATGACGCCGAAGAAGAACTGGCGCTCAGCACGCTGCACACCCA
>CAZTLS010000144.1:0-1735 GCA_964614405.1 uncultured Pleurocapsa sp. | reverse complement strand
TGTGCGGCATCGACTACACCTCCTCGACAGGACGCAGCACGATCGGCTTGTGCGCGGCGGCAGGCGTAGAAGCCTCAACCTTTGTGGATGCAGGCTTCAATACCTCACCAAAACGCGACCAAAAGGCGCGCAGCACCTCCAGTCGTTCCCGTTCCCCCGAAGCGATCCGGGCAATATCCGCGTGCAGTTGAGCGGCGTTAGCAGGTGACGTGAGATCGTCGAACGTATCCGCAAGATACGCGGACATCATGTGCCCGCGCTCGGTTAGAATCAGGCTCGCATCGCCTGACAGGTATTCCGCCGTGACCAGTCCTTCGACCGCCATCACTGCTTGTTCGACGCTCAGTCCGGTTTCAAGGAGCGCACCGATCAGTACCGCACGGGTGAAACTGCGCGGCGGTTCGCTGGCGACGGTCTCGCTGACGACTTCCACGATCCGAAGTACATCGCTTTCGGTCAGCGTCGTGTGTGCGGCGTGCAGGACGAGCGGGTAGGGTTTGCCCGCCGTCGCGCCGACCCGGATGTGCGCGCCCTGACCCGCCTTGTCCACCCAGAACTTCCCGTGCCTGAGCAGGAGCTCAAGCTGCTGCGCCTGTTCCTCATTCCGCATCGTGAGCGGTGCGCCTTTGGCGTTCAGCACATCGGCGCTGAAGCGTGCGCCGTCCCGCTCGAAGGCGACCGACGCGCGCCACCCGGTCTGCGGCACGAACGCAGCGACCGCGCTTTCGCGTTCAGCGATCAGCCGCAGCGCGACCATGCCGCCCCACGTCAACGCAGGTTTGCCGCCAATCGCTTTTCGCGCCTGCACATTCACACTCCACGCGATCAGCCGCTCGATGATGCGGCGGGTCATGTGCGCTTCGATCTGGCGCATGTCGAGCGGACGCGGCGCGGGCAACGCAGCGCGGATCGCTTCCGGCGTGAGCGCATTCAGCATCACTCGGTAGACAGGCTTGTCCTTCGCATCCGCCGACAGTGCCAGCACATGCCATGCCATTGCTTCGCCGTCGAGAGTGGGCGGCGTGGCGGCATAGACCGCCTCGCATTCGCGGATCGCTTTCATCAGCCGCCGGACATGATTGCTTTTGCCAGACGCAAGGGTCAGCGTCGGGCGGAAGTCGTTCTCAATATCGATCCCCAGTTCGTTCGCGGGCAGGTCACGCACCATGCCGTAGCACGGTTCGACGCGCCAGCCTTCACCGAGAACGTCGGTCAGCGTTTTCGCCTGTGCAGGCGTGTGTACGATTACCAGTTTCATTCCGTTGTTACTCCCGTTGCCGTCTCTTTGCGTTCAGGTCTCGCAGCAGAAGCCGCAGCACCAGGCGCGCGTTTGTCCGCCCGCCCAGCACTCCCACGTTCGGAAAGTTCTCGCTCTCGCAGGGCAAGCCAGATGTGCCACTCTCGGTAAGCGTGGTACGCCTGCTTTTCCAGTTCCTGCCACGGCGCGACTGCCGCCGTTTTGGTCGGCATGACATTGCTCCTTCTCTCGTCTAGGTCGTGCGGAAGCGTGCCAGTTCGCCAGGCGTCGCTTTGCCGAACAGATACCACAGCCCTTCGTCCTGAATGTCCAGCACGAAATGGAAGCGCGGCAGCTGCGCGATGATGTCGCGGTGCTGCTGGTTGAAGTGCGCGAAGGCGGCATCGTCCCGGAAGACGTTCATCCCCTGCCGCTGTGAGAAAATCACGCGGATCGGGCAGTTCTCGAAGATGAGGCGGGATTTCCCCTCAAGGAAGA
>CAZTLS010000143.1:0-1755 GCA_964614405.1 uncultured Pleurocapsa sp. | reverse complement strand
GGTCACGACCGAGGTGCAGACAGAAGCGCCGCGCGAGGCAGAGTCGCCGCTGCTGTCGATCTTCGGAGGACGCATCGTTGGCAAAGAGCGGGCATCCAACGGAGATGTGATCGTGAAGGGCGAGAACGGCGTATTCGCCACACACACGACCTGGATCGACCGGGACGACCGTCCTGAAACCGTGTGGGAGTTCGAGCTGCCGCCGCATGATCGGATTGGGATTTCGCTGCCAGCCATCCACGAGGCGCTGAAGAATGCTCGCGCGACGTTTTCCATCTACACGCGCAAACGGCATTTCGAGGGCGCAGACAAGGTGGCGGGGATGGATGCACTCGCCGCCGCTGTGCCGTTCAGCGATGACGACCGCTGCACGGTCGAGGAAGCGGCGCATCTGCTCGGTCTGCCGGTCAAACCTGTACCCATCGCTGAAGTGTCACCGCGCCTGTTTATGCTCGATCAAACTGTCTACGCTCGGCACGAACTGGAAACACTGGAACGTCAGCCCATCCCGACGGGAACACGCGGCACCGTGACGCGGCTGTACAACCACAATGCGGCGCACGGCTGGAGCTGCGACGTGTTGTTCGATGACATCGGCGCGTGCTGGTGCTTCGAGCGCGAACTGACTGACTACCCACCTATTCCGGGTATCCGAATTCAGCGCGGCGCGGTCGTACCACCGGGTGCAGTCCTACCGCCGACGGATGCGGAGATCAAGCGTGACCTCATCGAGTCGGGTAGGAAACCGTCTATCATCGAAGTATCTGCATTCGCTGAAATCGATGAACTGGACGCTGAACCGCCGCCTGTTACCCTCGATGAACAATCTGCACCAGCTATCCGAATCATCAAGCCCGTACCAATGCCAACCGACGGCACACCGCTCGATGCCGTGCAAACCGCCATCCACGAGGTGAAGACACAGCCGCTCGTCGTACCCGCTGTATCACGCACGAGCGGACGCATCGCGCGGATCGAGCAGTCGTTTGTTGGCGAACTGACGGGCAGCATCACCGGACAGGTATTCTGCTACGGTTGGGCGGTTCACGAGGGCGTGTGTGTGTACGTCAACATGGCTGGCCCGCGCATGGGCGTCGAGGCGATCCGCGCGAAGCTGAGCAAAGGTGATATTGTCTCGGTTGTGCCGCTGGATGCGCCCGCTACCGAACTCACCGCCGGAGAGGGCAACTCCGGCATGTATCACCCGTATCTGCACTATCTGCCCGAAGCGCGATTTGCGTCGCTCATCCTGGTGCATGACCTAGCGGTCACGCCGAACTACGGTGGCAAGTCAACCACATTCATCTTCCGCACGAGCGATGCACAGGCGACCGCCAAACTGAAACACCACGTCACGCAGCTCGTCAACATTCCGGTATTTGAGACGTGGTCGGCATATCTGTACGAAACAGGACAGCGGGCGATGCTCGTCCGAAAGGCACGCTCAGCGGGCGGGATCGATCTACTTTCGGTCGATCTGGATGTCGATGCGTGGACACGGCTGATCACGGGTGGTTTAGAACAGAAAATCATCGCACTGCCGTAAATGGACTATAATGGAATCAAAACAAGTGAGAGGGTCGGATCGATGACTGACCGAACGATTACACTGCGTTCTGAACTGGTCGAGCGCCTGGAAACACTGGCTGAACGGCAGGGACGGTCGCTGGATGAAGTTTTTGGCGAACTTCTCAATACCTATGCGCCGACACAGAGCGGTAATTGGGCGCTGGCGGTTGCGGAAGGGATGGAAGC
>CAZTLS010000142.1:0-1786 GCA_964614405.1 uncultured Pleurocapsa sp. | reverse complement strand
TACGGCGGTGCGCGTGCAGTATCCATCAAACCAACTCCAAAATTGTTTACGCGCGTAAACATTTCACTCGCTCGTCAGGTATCGTTCAGCATCGGTGAACAGCTTTCGCATTGCGTGAAGCCGCGCCCGCGCGATGCTGGCATCGCCTTCTTGCCGCATCAGTGCGCGTGCCAGTTCCTGCGGTGTGGTCGCGCTGATATTCTGTGAGACCTTTGCAACTTTCAGCGCCGCTGGTGAAATGTCATCCGCACCTTCTTCTGTCTTTGGCGAACCATCGCCCTCACAAAGTTCTTTCACCTGCTTGGCTGACAGATTGAAGTCGATAATCTGGCGCACGATCTCCGCGTGATATTCTGGCGCGGTGCTGACCACATAGCGCAGCTTGAATTCTTCAATGTCGTGGCGGTCAGCCAATTCGAGCGCTTCATCCGATAAGTGAAGTAGGTTCTTGATATGGCTGAAGCGAGAGCGTTTAACACCACCCATTGCACTCAGGATCACGTCGGTGTATTCCCGCTTCGCTCGCAGATCGAGTTCCAGTGCCTGACGGTAAAAGTCGTTGCCGACCGCATACGCCGGAATCTCGTACCCATGCACGGTGAGCAGCAGCAGTGCCGCCTGCCGCGCCAGCGCCACCGCCGTCAGACCTGAACGGGCAGTGTTCTCTTTCGCCTGACGGAACACCGACGACCGCGCCGCCGGGATGACGATGCACGGGATCATGCCGTCGCCCGTGTAGCCGGGGATGAAGTCGCGCAGCAGCCACGTCGCCCAGTAGCGGCGTTCACCCGTCTCGATGCGAAACATCCGCGTCACGCCCTGCGATACGTCTACAACCGTTAGCGGGTTGACCTGCCCGTCGTCGCGGATGGTCATCGCCAGATTGACCAAATCGCGCAGCAGCGTTTCCTCAGGGGATAGGGTAGTGGTCGTTTCGTCTTCGCGCTCATTGTCGGCGTTGGGCAGCAGTTCAAGGACATTGTTGAACGGGCGACCCCGCTGGCGGGCGGCGATCTGAACAATCTGCACCAGTTCGCGGAGTGCCTGCGTCGGGGTAGCGCGGTTGTTATGAAACGCGGTGTGGATGTGTTCCGGCAGCACGCGGCGCGGCTGCACCGGGTCGGGGCGCACCATCTCCAGCAGAATGCGCTCGACCCGGACGGCATTGTCGCTGAAAGCCTGCGGAGAGTCGGTCAGCAGGTCGCTCGTGACGGAGGCAAGCAGGTCGTCCATTCGGCTGGTATTGCCGTTGTTCGGGCGCGCCATCATGCACCTGCCTGTGACAGATACCGCACCAGCGACGCGACGACCTGCACGTAGGCTTTGCTGGCTGACGCGCGCGGGTCGTAGGTGAACAGACTTTGGTGATCGCGATGGGCATACGACACGGCTTCATTCTGCGGGATCACGCCGAGCAGCAGCTTTCCGAGAACGGGATGCGCCTTCAGTTCTGCCAGCAGGTGATTGTGACCGCGGACGCGGGTATCCATCTTGGTGACGAGTAGCCCGCTCACGCGCAGGTTGGGATGCCGCCAGCCTTCGCGGATGTCGTTGATCTTCTGGATCACACTGGTGAGACCAACAGTCTCCAGATAGCGCGGCTCAACTGGCACAATTGCGTCGGTTGCTGCCAGCAGCCCCATCTCGGTCATAAGCGAGAACGACGGGCGCGTATCGATAATGACCGCCGCATACTGGTTGGCGATCTTGCTGAGGGGATCCGCCAGACGGTAGGGCGCACCGGCAACGCCCATCAGTTCGCGTTCCGCACCTTCCAGCATCGGGG
>CAZTLS010000141.1:0-1828 GCA_964614405.1 uncultured Pleurocapsa sp. | reverse complement strand
AGCGCCAGCGCGCGGCGCGTCCGCCTGGCAGCGAGTCGTCGAATGCCCGCCAGCGCCGCCACAGCGCCAGCGCGATCGCCGCGCCCCCCGCCAGCATGACCAGCCCGCCGATCACGCCCGTCTCGGCAAGGGTATTCAGGTAAGCATTGTGCGCCGTGCCGAGTCGCTGATCGTGCGATCCCAGCGGTTCGCGCACTTCACGGTACGCTGCCCCGAACATCCCCACGCCCACGCCGCTCACCGGATGCGCCGACACCATCTCGGCTGCGCCACGCCACAGGTTGAGGCGCAGCGCATCGCCCGCCAGCCGTTCCGGGTTGCGCCCGATCAGCAGCACCAGCGCCACCGCGCCGACCGCGATCGCCGCGCCAACCCCGATCAGCACGCCCTGCCCAACCCGATCGCGCCAGCGCCGCACAGCGAGTAAGGCGATGAACACCCCCGTGCCGACCATGAGCGCCACCAGCCCGCCGCGCGACCCGGTCGCCAGCAGCACGACCGTCAGCAGCCCTGCCAGTGCGAAACATGCCGCGCGCACCACGCCGCGCCCCGCCCACCCCCAGGCGAACGCCAGCACGATGAGCGGCGCACAGTACGCCGCCAGCCACGTGCTGACTCCCAGCGGCATGTACACCATCGGCAGGATGATCGGCACGGGTGCGACCGGAAATGCCTCTGCCCAGCCCACCTCCGTGCCGGGCGCGATCCCCCAGCCGAAATACCACGACCCCAGATGTGCCAGCCCGAATGCGCCGACGACGCACGCCATGAGCAGCGTCGTCTCGACGAGCAGCAGACCGCGCCCGCGCCCGATGAGGCGGATGAACACCAGCAGCAGGCACGCCATGCTGATCGCACCCCAGGCATGTTCGATGCTCATGCGCGGGTCGATCGCCAGCAGCGCGCTGACCAGCCATGCGCCGATCGCCAGCAGTGCAGGCACAGTGAGCGCTGCTCGCGGCAGCCCGCCCGTCCGCCACAGCCAGATCAGTCCGCTGACCGCCAGCCCGCTGACGAGCAGATGGTGTGCGGCGCGCATGACCGGAACCTGCGCGGCATACGCCCCGGTGACCAGCGCGATCATGAACAGCGTGAGGATGAAACCGATACGTCCTGCCCGTGCCATACCCGCCTGACCTGTCTGTGAGCGATGATGACTCAGATTGTAGCACACGGCACGAAGCCGATTTCCCGTTTCGCGCCATGCGCGTTATACTGACCGCCATTGTTATCACTTTTTTTTGATCGACGGGCGGGACACACACTATGAGCAGCAGCAGCGCGCCCATCGCGCTGGAAGTGCGCGGCTTGACCAAGCGCTTTCCAGGCGTATTGGCAAATGACCATATCAACCTGCAACTTCGACGTGGGCAGGTGCTTGGGCTGTTGGGGGAGAACGGCGCGGGCAAGAGTACCCTGATGAACATGATCTACGGGCTGTATCAGCCGGACGAGGGCGAAATCCTGGTCAACGGCGTGCCCGTGAAGATCACCAGCCCGAATGACGCCATCCGTCTGGGCATCGGCATGGTGCATCAGCACTTTCAGCTCGTCCCGGTGCTGAGCGTGACGGAAAACATCATGCTGGGCAATGAGACGGTGGCAGGTCCCTTCCTCAATCGCGGGGCTGCCCGACGCCGCATCATGGAGATCAGCCAGCAGTACGGGCTGGAGGTCGATCCCGATGCGCTGATCCAGGATTTGCCCGTCGGCGTGCAGCAGCGCGTCGAGATCATCAAGGCGCTGTACCGCAAGGCGGACATCCTGATCCTCGATGAGCCGCCCGCCGTCCTCAGCGAGCTGCGCGATTTCCTCAAGGCCCGTCTGC
>CAZTLS010000140.1:0-1855 GCA_964614405.1 uncultured Pleurocapsa sp. | reverse complement strand
ATGCCGATGTCGCGGATGAGCGATGGGTGGGCGGCGTACTCCAGATCGACGGCGAGCTTGGCGGGCATGATCTCGTCGATGTATTTCCGCTCCCAGTCCTCCCCGGTCAGCAGCGCTTCCTCATTGCGGTATCTGACCGATGCCGGGCTGGTGATGCCGGGGCGGACCTTCAGCACGGCGCGCTGTTTGCGGGTGTAAAGCGCGACGTATTTCGGCGCTTCCGGTCGCGGACCGACCAGGCTCATCTCACCGACCAGCACATTCCACAACTGCGGCAGTTCGTCAAGCTTGGTGCGGCGCAGCAGCCGTCCGATCGGGGTGATGCGCGGGTCGGCTGCGCCCGTCACGGCGGGTCCGATCCTGTCGGCATTGACCACCATCGAGCGGAACTTGAGCAGGCGAAACTCGACTCCGCCTCGTCCAACGCGCACCGCGCGGTAGAAGATGGGACCGGGCGACGTGACGCGCACGGCGATCGCCAGCAGCAGCAGCAGCGGCGACAGGATGATCAGCCCAGCCAGCGAGACGAGGATGTCGAATGCGCGCTTGAACATCGCCGCCCGCCCCTACGCCCGATGCCGATTCGCCACATCCAGCACAGCGGCGATGACATCCTGCACATCCTCATCGCTCATCTTCGAGTAGATGGGCAGCGAGATGCAGCGCATCCCCTCACGCGCGGCGACCGGGAAGTCTTCTGGCTGATAACCATACGTCTCGACGTAGTAGCGCATCATGTGCAGCGGAATCCAGTGGACACTCGTGCCGATGTTGCGGGCGCGCAGCTGTTCGATGAACTCCGCGCGGTCGATGGTCAGCGCGTCGAGGTGCAGGCGCAGGATGTAGAGGTGATACGGGTGGGTGCTGTCGGCGATGCGCGCGGGCGTCTCCAGAGCGGGATGCCCGGCGAAGGCGGCGTCGTAGGCGGCGGCGATGGCTCCCCGGCGTTCGTTCATCGCGTCCAGCTTGTCGAGCTGCACCAACCCCATCGCCGACGCCATGTCCGTCAGGTTGTACTTGAAGCCTGGGGCGATGATGTCATAGCGCCAGGTGCTTTTGCCGTCATAGCGCTTCCAGGCATCTTTGCTCATGCCGTGCAGCCGCATGACGCGGCAGCGATCCGCCCATTCGTCGTTGTCGGTGGTGATCATGCCGCCCTCGCCCGTCGCCAGGGTTTTGGTGGCGTAGAAGCTGAACGAAGTCAGGTCGCTGATGCCGCCGATGATGCGCCCTTTGTACCAGGTGGGCAGGCTGTGCGCGGCGTCTTCGATGACGCGCAGGTTGTGCCGCTGGGCGATGGCGTGGATGGCGTCGAGGTCGCACGCCTGCCCCGCCACATGCACCGGGATGATGGCGCGGGTGCGCGGGGTGATGGCGGCTTCGATCTGCGACACATCGATGTTCAGGGTAGCGGGGTCGATATCCACCAGCACGGGTTTGGCGTCGAAATAGCGCACGACTTCGGCGGTGGCGGCAAAGGTGAAGGTCGAGGTGATCACCTCATCCCCGCGCGCCAGCCCGATCGCTTCCAGCGCCAGGTGCATGGCGGCGGTGGCGCTGTTGACGCTGACGGCGTGTTTGACGCCGACGCGCTCGGCAAAGCGGCGCTCGAACTCGGCGGTTTTCGGTCCGGTGGTCAGCCAGCCGGAGGCGACAACGGCGCTCACCGCGTCGATCTCACGCTGGTCGATGTCGGGCAGGGCGAAAGGGAGAAGCTGCGGGCGAATGCGGGCAGTGGTCATGGTCAGGATTCCTGTCGTGATGGATCAGGGCTGCGAAGGGGTGGAGAAACGCTGCTGAAACCAGGCGATGGTGCGCGCCAGCCCGGTATCGAAATCGACGACCGGGGCGAAAT
>CAZTLS010000139.1:0-1874 GCA_964614405.1 uncultured Pleurocapsa sp. | reverse complement strand
CGATTGGTCGAATTATCAAACCAATGGTGGAACGATGACCGTATCGTCCTCCAGCTTGTGCAGCAGTTCTACGTTTTATGCTTACAATCTGACCAACTTCCAAAGTCAGGGGAACTGGGCGAATCGCATTGAGTCTTGGCAGCGTGCTTCTGGGTCCGGTTGCAATACCGGTTATTTCTATGCGTCAACAAACCTGGGTGGTTCCTACACGTTCTGCGGCAGCCCATGTGCAAGCTTGGGAACACTGAACAACGACTCAGAATCGTTTGCTCTGGTGGGTTAACACGCACTCCGATAGTCGAATAAAACGCTACAAGTATGCTTCGACCCTGCCATCGTTCTACTCATTAATGACTAAAACAGGGTCGAAGTTCTTGAATTTGATTAACCGCCGCACGTCGATCCTACAGCGCCATCTCCACCTAAGCAAACACTGTCGGCAGTCGCTTGCACTACGTTGCTGCTTGCGTGTCAAATCAGCATCACCGAACTATATTCCGAAAATAAGTACAATATCGATCATTGAAAAGTGAAACACCCTACACACCGTTCATACCTATCCCCTCAGCCATGAACGGTATGCAGGGTTTGCACGGTTTTTCAGCGGCTTTCGTAAACGACTGCCACATCGTAGCGGCGCATCATGTCGATCACGTCGAGCGGCTTGACCGCGTAGCTCATGCCTTCCATACTGCGCTTGCGCCCTGCTTCATCGAGCAGGTGCAGCCGCTTGAGGATGTGACCAATCCACTGCGCGTCGCCCATCTTTTCGACCGGCTGTCCCATCAAGCGTGCGACCTTCTCGCGCAGTGCTGCCGCTTTCACCCACAGCGTGCCGCTTTGCCCGCGCGTCATGATTTCCAGTGCCTGCAAGACCGCCTCTTCACGTTCGCTCAACGCCTTGCCTTGACTAATCTGTTCGTCGGTCTCGGCGGCGGTCGCAATCGCCTGAAGCAGCCCGCTCACCTTGCCGTGCTCCTCGAAGAACGCCGCCAGCGCCACCAGCGGCGACCACAGCTCGCTTGATCGGTTGTGGAGCGTGTGCAGCGCCGGACGCTCGAAGTAGTTGGTATACAGATGCGGGAACGCGGTCAGCGCCAGCGTGTAGAGCTGGTGGCGGATGCCCGCGCCGTCGAAGTCGGGTGGGAACGACGGCATCTTCTTGTCCGTCCGGCGCATCGGGATGGCGATGCAGCGTGAGGCGAGAATGTCCTCCAGCCCGGCAATCGCGGCGAGGATTTTGGGCGAGTACACATCGAACGCCTGGGGCTTCATGTCTTCGCCGATCAGCCGGATGGCAGGCATCCCCTGCTTGTAGCCGCTGTTGAGCAATTGACGGATTTGCTGCATTCCGGGGTCTTTCGGGTTGTGATAGCGTTCCGCTTCGTCGATGCCGACCGTGCAGCTCGTGTAATGGATCAGCCGGAACATGGACGGTCCGGTCGGGTCAGACGTGCTGACCATGTTGAAGGCGAGCGGCTGCATCACGCGCATGACCGTGCTTTTGCCGCTGTTCTTCGGACCGTTCAGCGCCAGATACGGGTATGCCGGGAACATTGTGTAGAAGTACGTGCCGGTTGTCCATAATGCGAGAATCGCGCTCTCGACCTCGGAACGAAAATCGACGTACTGTGTGAACAGGTCATGCACGGTCTGGAAGACCGCGCCCGGTTCGACCGTCTCGCCTTTCAGGTAACGCTGGATGTCGCTGAAGCGCCAGCGCATCAGGAAGTCGGAGCCTTCGGGCAGCACGCGCAGCGCGACTTCTTTGCCGCCGAGCGGGATGATCTGCGCGTCGCTGATACGGACGAGTTCACGTGATGACGTGACGAGGTACGGCTGCGTATTCAGCCGATTGCCCTTCGTCCGCTCCG
>CAZTLS010000138.1:0-1878 GCA_964614405.1 uncultured Pleurocapsa sp. | reverse complement strand
GGCGCTATCGTCTGGAAGCAGAGATCGGGCGCGGCGGGCTGGGGATCGTCTACCGTGCCTGGGATCGGCTGACGCAAACGTTCGTCGCGCTCAAGCGGCTGCACCCCGGCATCGGCTCCACACTCTGTGAAGAGGACTCAGAAGACCTGCTGCTGCTGGCGCGCGAGTTTCGCGCGGCTGCGAGTTTGCGTCATCCCAACATCGTTGTGCCAACCGACTACGGCTTCGATGCCGATCGCCTGCCCTACTTCACGATGACGCTGATCGACGCGCCGCGCCCGCTGCTGCCAGCGATGCGCGTCCTGCCCACTGACGCTCAGATGCGCGCCCTGGCGCAGTTCCTCAGCGCGCTGGCATACCTGCACCGCAGCGGCATCGTGCATCGAGACCTCAAACCAGGCAATGTGCTGCTCGATGCGGCGGATCAGGTCAGGCTGGTCGATTTTGGCGTGGCGCTGCGGCTCGAACACGCTCAAACGGCATCCGATGAGATCGTCGGCACGCCGCTGTACATGAGTCCTGAGGTGCTGCGCGGCGGCTCGGCATCGCCTGCCAGCGACCTGTGGGCGGTCGGCGTGATGCTGTACGAATTGTTCATCGGGCGGCATCCGTTCATGACTCACGAGGGTGAGTCGATCGGTCGGGTGATGAGCCGCATCGTGCATGACCTGCCCGATCTCGCCCCGCTGTCCGCGCCGCTCGTGCCGGTGGTCGGTCGGCTGCTCTCCCCTGACCCCGACGATCGCTATGCGCGCGTCGAAACGCTGCTGCCCGATCTGTACGCCGCGCTCGACCAGCCGTACACCGGGGTGGCTGCGCCGGGCGAGTATGAGGCGACGCTTCAGGCAGCACCGTTCACCGGACGACGTGATGAACTGGCGCGGCTGACCGCGCCGCTGGAAGAGGGCGAACCTGGCAGCGCCTTCCTGATCGGCGGGGAGAGCGGCGTTGGCAAATCCCGCCTGATCGATGAAGTCCGCATCCGCGCGCTGGTGCGCGGATGGCTGACGGTATGCGGACACGCCGTCGAAGGGGGCGGCGCGCCCTATCAGATGTGGCGTGACCCGCTTCGGCGGCTGGTGCTGGGCATGGAGGCTGTGCCAGGGGCGCTGGCGAGTGTGCTGAAAGCCATCGTGCCGGACATCGATGCGCTGCTCGAACGCCCCATCCCGCCTGCGCCGCCGCTCGACGGCGATGCCCGCCGGGCGCGGCTCGATGACGCCATCCTTCAGGTGTTCGCCGGGCAGCAGCAGCCCGTGCTGCTGCTGCTGGAGGACGTCCACTGGGCAGGGGAAGACGGCGGGATGCGCGCACTGCATCTGCTGCTGGGACGACGAAACACGCTACCGCTGATGCTCATCGCCAGTTATCGCACCGATGAAGCGCCCGATCTGCCCGCTGCGCTGCCCGCCATGCAGCACATCGCCCTGCCCCGGCTGGACGCTGACGGAATCGCCCGTCTGCTGGGCGCGATGATCGGCACTGCGCCGCGCAGCCTGGCAGAGCGGTTGATCGCACACACCGAGGGCAACGCCTTCTTCCTGGTCGAGACGCTGCGCGATGCCGCCAGCCGCTATGGGACGCTGGAAGCGATCGCGGCGCGCGGCTTGCCCGATGATCTGCTGACGGGCGGGATCGCCGCGCTCATAGAACGCCGACTGGCGCGCATCCCGGCGCAGTATCAGCCCACGCTCGACGCCTGTGCCCTGATCGGACGGCAGATCGATCTGCCGCTGCTGCGCACGCTGGCTGGCGATACCGACGGCTTCATCACCGCGGTCGCCCGCGCCGCCGCCTTCGACTACGCCGATGGCGAATGGCGTTTCGCCCACGACATGCTGCGCGCCAGCGTCGCCGGGCGCATCAGCGATGCCGATC
>CAZTLS010000137.1:0-1896 GCA_964614405.1 uncultured Pleurocapsa sp. | reverse complement strand
CAGAATTACAGACGCAGGTCGGCGCATGGGAACCCCTTTCGTTCATTCGCGCACGCGATCAGCATACACCGGGGTGCTTGACGTGGCGCTTACGGGTTTTTCGAGGGAAGAATCGGGGTCAGATTGTTAAATCTGTTATGCCCCGATAGTACCCTGATGATCTGACTGTCGAAGGAAAAAGTCGCCTCCGTCACTCAAACCTCTTCATGACTGTACAACCTCCCGCCTGCCTGCTACAATCACCCTACTTTCGTCAGTCACACGGTTCGCATCTGGAGACACAGCCATGCAAGTCGCCCTGCAATTGGTCGCCATCATCATCTCGATCGCGCTCATCCTGCTCGTCCTGCTTCAGGTCAAGGGCAGCGGCCTGGGCGACCTGCTCGGCGGCGGCGGCGAGTCCGGCGGCATCACCCGCACCCGGCGCGGCTTGGAGAAGACGCTCTTTCAGGTGACGATCGGTCTGGCGATCGCCTTCATCACCGTCTCCATCCTGGCTGTCTCCTTCACGCGCTGAATTCGCCCCGCGTGAAACGACTTCTCCCAAATGACGGCTTGAACTGATGCTGCGCGGCGCACGACTGCCCCTGCTGGCGCTCCTGTTCGCCATCGCCCTGTTCGCAGCGGCGCTGGCATTCCGCACCAGCCAGACCCCACCCGAAGTCATCACCGCGCCGACGCCGACCGCGCCCGCCAGCGCCACACCGCAGCCCTCGTCCACCTCGCCGCCCCTTGCACAGAGTGCGACCCCGCAGGCGCTCGCAGCCGCAGCGCCTGGCGTGCGTGACCACTACCGCGAAGCGCTCATTGGCGGCATCCAGCGTCTCAACCCGCTGCTGGCGACGCTCAACCCCGTCGATCAGGACATCACCTCGCTCATCTTTGAAGGCTTGACGCGCATCAACCCGTTCGGCGAACCCGTACCCGCTCTTGCTGAAAGCTGGGTCATCTCGTCAGACGGGCTGGAATACATCGTGCGCCTGCGCCGCGATGTGCTGTGGCATGACGGCACGCCGTTCACCGCTGCCGATGTCGCTTTCACGATGGCGCTCCTGCGTGACCCGCGCTTCCCTGGCGCGCCGGAACTGGGCGCGTTCTGGCGCACCATCGAGACGGAACAGCTCGACACCCATCTGGTACGCTTCTGGCTGGCACAGCCGCTCGGCGCGTTCCTCGACCGTCTGACCATCGGCATCGTGCCCGAACATGCCCTGCGCGGAACGCGCGGTGCAGAACTGGCATCCCATCCGTTCAACCTGACCCCGATCGGCACGGGTGCGTATCAGCTCAGCCGCATCCTGACCAGCGACGGCGTACAGCCGCGCGCGGTTGAGCTTGTCGCTGCGCCCAATTATCAGGCACGCGCTGCCGAACGGGGACTCGCCTACGCTCTGCGACGCCTCACCTTCGTCCTGTACACTGACTTCGACTCCGCACGGGCAGCTTTGGCTGCGGGTGAAGTCGATGGGCTGGCAGCGCGCGACCGCGCCGAACGCCGTTCCCTGTTCGAGCTGGCGCTGACCGGGCAGGCGACACTCTACAACGGCATCGAGCCGACCGTCGGCTTCATCATCTACAACTGGCAGCGCGACTCGGCAGCGTTTTTCCGCGAGCAGCAGGTGCGTCAGGCGTTGCAGACCGGTCTCGATCGCACCGGAGCGGTCGATCGCGCCCTCGCCAACCTCGCTACCCGTGCCGACAGCCCGCTCATCCCAGGAAGCTGGGCGCACGACCCGACCGTCGCCCTGCCCGCCTACAATACCGACGCCGCCCGCCGTCTGCTGACCACCGCCGCACAGCGCCTCCAGCGGCGTGCAGGCGGCACACCCACGCCCGATCCGGCACAGCCCACGCCGGACCCCGCCGTGCTGTTCACTTTCAGCATCCTGACGGGAT
>CAZTLS010000136.1:0-1939 GCA_964614405.1 uncultured Pleurocapsa sp. | reverse complement strand
ACCCAGGACGCCGCCGCGCCCGCCCCCGCCGGGCGTCCGCGCCGGGGGCGCGCGGTGAAAGAGGCGGAGGAAGCCGCCGTCGTGCCCGTCGGCAAAGGGCGTGCCACGCCCAGCCGCCGCCAGGCTGAAGAAGAGGAAGAGAAAGAGCGCGGTGGCAATTTCGTCACGCGCTTCATCTACGGGATGCGCGAATACTTCCAGGGCGTCGGCTCGGAAGTCCGCAAGGTGAACTGGCCCAGCCGCGAAGACACCCGCCGCCTGAGCATCATCGTGGTCGGCGTGCTGATCGTCATGTCGCTGGCGCTGGGCGCGATCTCGGCGCTTTTCACCGAGATGTTCCGCCTGGGCTTGAGCAGCCCGATCATCCTGATCGTGTTCATGGTGGTGGCGATCGGCGCGGGCGTATTCATCGCCCGGCGCAGCGGCGCAGCCTGACCCCGCCAGAGAGTGAAACAGGTGCATCATGCCCTACGATGACGACCGCATGTACGACGATGCCGATTACGACCCCGAACCGCACGAGCTGGCGGTCGATGATCGGCTGCCGAAAGAATTTCTGACCGATACGGCGACGCCGACGATCACCCCCAGCATGGAAAAACGCTGGTACGTCGTCCACTGCTATTCGGGGCAGGAGAAGAAGGTGTGCCAGTCGATCCTCCAGCGCATCGGCACGATGGGCATGTCTGACCGCATCTTCGACGTGCTTGTGCCGACGATCGAGGAGATCGAGGTCAAGGATGGCAAGCGGCGTACTGTCGAACGGCGTGTGTTCCCCGGCTACATCCTGGTCGAGATGAAGCTCGATGAGGAGTCGTGGTTCGTCGTGCGCAACACCCCCGGCGTGACGGGCTTCGTCGGCATGGGCAACGACCCCACGCCGCTGGAGGAAGAGGAAGTCAAAAAGATCGTCGATCGCATGTCTGCCGACGCCACCGTCATCAAGCATGACTTCAAGGTTGGGCAGAAGGTGGTCATCCTGAAAGGGTCGTTCAACGACTTTCCAGCTACGATCGCCTCGATCGACCCCGACAAGTCGCGCCTGCGCGTCATGGTCAACATCTTCGGGCGCGATACACCGGTCGATCTCGATTTCGTCGATGTCCGCAAGGATGAGAAGGAAAACCGCTGACCTGCGGCGGCAGAACTATCTTGTGTGTTCCAGGTGTGCCCAAAAGCGGGTCCGCCTGTTGATTTGAGGGATGAACAGGGACTATGGCAAAGAAACTCAAGGCAATCGTCACGCTCCAGCTTCCGGCTGGCAAAGCGACGCCCGCGCCCCCGGTCGGTCCGGCGCTGGCGCAGCACGGCATCAACATCATGGGCTTTGTGAAGGAATACAACGCGCGCACTTCCAATCGCATTGGCGAGATCGTGCCCGCCGAGATCACCGTCTTCACCGACGGCTCCTTCAAGTTTGAACTGAAAAGCCCGCCCACAACCTTCCTGATCATGCGCGCCGCTGGCGTGCAGAAGGGGTCGCAGCGCCCCAATGTCGAGAAGGTCGGCAAGATCACCCGCAAGCAGGTCGCGGAGATCGCGGAAGCCAAGAAGCAGGACATGAATACCCAGAACATGGACTCGATCATGCGGCAGATCGAGGGCACATGCCGGAATATGGGCATCGAAGTCGTCGATTAAGTTTTCGGCGGCGGGTTGACCGTCGCCTTCACCTATTGCACGTTTCAGCAGGTATCACGTGGGAGGGCGCAGCGCGCCCGCAGACCACAGGAGAAAATGAACATGGCTAAAGTGGGTAAGCGCTACGCAGCGCTGATCAGGCAGGTTGACGAGCAGCGCACCTATCCAATCAATGAGGCGATGGCGCTCGTCAAATCGATGGCGACCGCCAAATTCGACGAGACGATCGAACTGCACTTCCGTCTGGGCATCGACCCGCGCCACAGCGACCAGCAGGTCCGCAGCACGGTGCTGCTGC
>CAZTLS010000135.1:0-1988 GCA_964614405.1 uncultured Pleurocapsa sp. | reverse complement strand
CTGAACGCCGTGCTGGCATACCACGTCGTGCCCGGCTACCTGTCCTCGACGACCGCTGTCGCCGTCGCCGGGATGATGGATGAAGTCAATGTCGCCACGCTGCTGCCCGGCACGACTGTGTCGCTGATGCTGAACGGCGAGACGCTGATGGTCAATGATGCGGCGGTCGTCGCCACCGACATCGTTGCCACCAACGGCATCATTCACGTCATCGACGCGGTGCTGCTGCCCCCCATGTAAGCGAATCGGTTGCAACCACACCCCCGCCCCGGAGCGTTCTGGAGCGGGGGTGTTTTTCATTCTGGTTTGAGCGCCATCAGCACCGTCCACGTCCCCGACTGGACGGTTTTTCCATCCTGGTTGATGACCTTCACCTCCAGCGTCACCGTCCCCCCGCCGATGCGCCGCGCCTCTTTCTTCTCCGTCACCACCAGTTCGGCATGGATGGTATCGCCGATGACGACGGGCAGGCTGAACTTCATCTCCAGCCCGCGAAACGCCAGCACCGTCCGCTCCATGAAGCCGAGCTGATATGCCTGCCCGACGGCGTAGCTGAGCGTGAGCATCCCGTGCGCCACGCGCTGTCCCATCGGGTGGGTTTTCATATAATGGGCGTCGGTGTGCATCGGGTTATAGTCGCCCGTCAGCCCGGCGAACGCCACAATATCGGCTTCAGTGACGGTGCGCCCGCGCGTCACCAGCCGATCGCCCACCTGAATATCCTCGAAATACAGCCCGATGGGTCCCGAATCGGTCATGGTCATGATCTGCCTCCACAGCACGCGACGAATATCGATGTGAGGGAGAATGATAGCACATCCCCCGATGGTACGGCATCACGCCCGCGCGTTCTGGTGCGGATCAGGTAAAATGGAAATTATCATCGACTGCCGATCAGGAGTCTGCGCCCATGTTCAAGCGCCCTGTCTTTATCGTTTGCCTGCTCATCCTGTGCTGTGCCGCGCTGCCCGCCTATGCACAGAGTGACGTGCCTACCCTGCCGATCGTCACCCCGCGCGGCTTCAAGATCGACTATCCCGTCACCTATACCGCCGAACTCGTGGGCATGGACACCATCCGCCTGACCGGGCTGGTGGACGGCAACCCGATCACCATCACCATCGACTCCGGCGAGGCGGCGCGCCGCCAGCTCATCACCAGCCGCGACCTCAATGAGGCGTTCGATCAGGTGCTTGAGACGCGCCTGGCGCGCTATGATGAGGAAGAGCGCGAACGCTTCCTGCTGGTCAACGCCTCGATCATCCTTCAGCGCATCGGCACGTTCAGCGGAAACGGCTACGTCGCCGCGCTGACAGGCGGCGGGCTGACCGAGTCCGGCTTCTTCGAGCATTACGCCCTGCTCGAACTCCGCAGCCCGACGGCGACCAACCGCGCCATCCAGCGCCTGCGCGATATGTTCATCCGCCTTGCCGAGTCGATCGAGTGGGAGGCTGACCCGGCGCGCTTTGCCACGCCCGCGCCGTTCCCGCTGCCGCGCGTCACCGTGCCTGCCGAGGGCGCGCTCACCCCGGCGCAGATGCCCGCCGGGACGATCGTCTTCACCACCGGGGTGCAGTTCACCCTCGATGCCGACTACTGGCAGGTGGCGAACCCCGATGCCGCCGTCGCCGATACCGTGCTGCTGCAAAGCCGCATCGACAGCGCTCAGATTTTCGTCTCCACGTCTGACCTGGCGCTGCTGCCCAGCGTCGAAACGTGGCGGGAGCAGTTGCTGCAGTTCAACCGCGCGCTGCTGGGGATCACCCGCGATGTGGTCGCGCCGCGCGGCGACATGCTCACCATCCCGGTGGCGCAGCCTGGCACGACCATCGAATATTTCCGGGGCGGCGATTTCGGTCTCAGCCTTTACTTCATCAGCCTCAATCGTCAGGCGGCGGCGGCGTTTCAGGTCAACACGCCTGGGCTGGACATCGAACGACGGCTGGACATCGAGACTGAGGTCGAGCGGATGCTGGCGACCATCCGGC
>CAZTLS010000134.1:0-1994 GCA_964614405.1 uncultured Pleurocapsa sp. | reverse complement strand
CAGGCAGGGGACGACCAATGTCGTCACCTGTACCGGGGCGATCGTCGCAGTCTACGGGCTGGATACCACTGAGTTCCCCCTCTCGGCGTACACGATGACGCTGGAGGACGGGGAATACAAATGGTGCGGTGTCGCCCCATGATGCGTCATATCTTCAGCCGCGAAAATGCCATCGCGTGCGTGCTGTGCGCGCTCATCCTGCTGCTGGTGATCGTCACCACCGACAGCGCGCCGACGTGGATCTATCAGGGGTTCTGACGGCGTGAGCTTCGATCTGACGGCGATCGCCGCCCTTGCCGCTGCTGCATTCGTCTGCTGGCTGCTGCCCGCGCGCTGGCGTGGGTGGGCGCTGCTGGTGGCGGGCGGTGCAGCAGTGGTGCTGCTCCAGCCGCGCCTGCCCATCCGCTTTGCCGATTTCATCCTGCCGACGGCATCGGTCGTGCTGGTCATCGCCGGGTGGTGGTGGACGCGCGCGCCTGGGCAGCAGCCGACCCGTGAGGATGCGCTGGCGCTGGTGCTGCTGCTGGGCACGGTGCTGCTGCTGGCGCTCAATCGCTATCTGCCTGAGACGGGGCGCATCACGCCCTCGCGTCCGCCGGATACGCTGGCGCTGGCGATCGGAGTCGCGGCGGCGCTGGCGGGGCTGCTCGCCCTGTGGCGGCTGACCCGGCGTTTCGGCGTGCGTCCGCTGGTGCTGCTGCTGCTGGCGCTCTTCGCCGTGCTGAAAGCGGAACCGCTGGCGGTGTGGGCGGCAGGGGCATGGCGCGGGCTGACGGAACAGGATGTGACGATCGCCTCCAGCATCGACCTGGGCTGGCTGGGCTTCAGCTATCTGGCGTTCCGCATCCTGCACACCCTGTTCGACCGTGCCAGCGGCATCCTGCCTCCGCTGGGGCTGCGGACGTATGCCGCGTATGCGCTGTTTCCCCCGGCCCTGGTGGCGGGTCCGATCGACCGGGCGGAACGCTTCGCCAAAGATGATGCCACGTTCTCCACCCTGCCCCGCTTCGACGCTGACCGTTTCGCGCGCGGCGGAGCGCGCATTGCGATGGGGCTGTTCAAAAAGTTCGTCATCGCCGATACGCTGGCGCTCGGTCTGGCGCTCAACCCGGTCAACGTCGAACAGGCGACGGGGGCGGGCGGCTTGTGGCTGCTGCTCTACGGCTATGCGCTGCGCCTGTTCTTCGATTTCAGCGGCTATACCGACATCGCCATCGGTCTGGGCATCTGGTTCGGCGTCACACTGCCGGAGAACTTCGACCGCCCGTATCTGAAGACCACCATCACCGCCTTCTGGCAGTCGTGGCACAAGACGCTGGGCGACTGGGCGCGCTTTTACGTCTTTTCGCCGCTCACACGGGCGCTGCTGCGGCGCGAACACAAGCCGTCGCCCGCCGTCATCGTCGGCATCGGGCATCTTGCCACCATGCTGACGATCGGCTTGTGGCACGGCGTGACGATCAATTTCGCGCTGTGGGGCATCTGGCAGGCGGCGGGTTTGTACGCGCACAAGCGCTGGAGCGACAGCACGCGCGGCTGGTATCGTCGGCTGGGAGAGCATCCGTCGCGCAAACGGGCGTGGACGCTTTTCGCCTGGTTCATCACCTTTCACTATCTGGCGCTCGGTTGGGTGTGGTTCGCGCTCGACGACCCGGCGGTGGCGGTGCGCGCGCTGGGACGCCTGTTCGGGGTGGGCTGGTGATGCGCACGACGTGGATCATGCTGGCGCGCATCGCGCTCAAGGTGGTGGCGCTGCTGCTGCTGTGCAATCTGCTTTTCGCGCTGGGCAGCGGCATAGCGCTGGTGGAGCGGATCGGCATCTACAACCTGCTCGTTCCTGGGCGGTCACGCCTGCCTTACGGCGAAACCCCGTCGCGCTCGTACAGCCTGACGCTGGACAGCATCCCGGCGATGCTGGCGTCGCACACGATCAGCCAGCCCAAAGCCGCTGACGAATATCGGGTCGCGCTCATCGGCGACTCCAGCGTGTGGGG
>CAZTLS010000133.1:0-2129 GCA_964614405.1 uncultured Pleurocapsa sp. | reverse complement strand
CTGAAGGCGTGGTGCGGAAAAATCATGTCGTGCCGCTGCTGGCGGCGCTCAACGATCGCGCGGCTGTACCGGAGGCGGCGCTGGCGCACGGGCGGGCGGCGGATGTCGATGCACTGGTGGCGGAGCTGATCGCGGGGGCATCTTCCCGTTAGCAGTCCATCACCAGGACAGGCGTGGTCGAATGGCGCGCGTCACTGCTGCGACCTCACCCCAGCCCCCTCTCCGGCGGAGAGGGGCTTGGCGGTGAGGTCGCATTTTGAGCGAGGCAGGTTGCCTCACTCTCACACGTACCCCGCCTGATCCTCGATGGCGCGCGCCATTGGCGTGCCGAGCGCATCGCGCAGGAAGCGTTTCGCCGCATCCACGCCGACCGCCACGCCGACGCCGGGACCGGTCATCAGCGTGTTGACGCCGATCAGCCGCCCGGTCACATCGACCATCGGACCGCCCGAATTGCCGGGGCGCAGGTGCAGGTCAGCGACGACCCAGTCCTGTCGCGGGACGTTCAGTTCGGGCAAGCCGCGCCCTACCCCGATCAGCACTCCGCCGGTCGCCGCGTTGGTCACGCCCCAGGGATGCCCCAGCGCCATCACCCACTGTCCGGGTTGAAGCGCGCCGCTGCTGCCCAGCGGGATAGTGGGCAGGTCATGCGCCTCGATCGCCAGCGCCGCCAGATCGCGCGTTTCGTCGCGGGCGATGACCTGGGCGGGCAGCACGCGCCCGTCATGCAGCGCGACCTGCATCACCCGCCCGGCGGCGGCGACGTGGGCATTGGTGATGATCAAGCCATCCGCGTGCCAGATCGTCCCCGCGCCCGCGCCGCGCGCGCCATCGCGCACCTGCACCACCGCGCGCAGCACCCCGCCAATCATGCCGGAGAGCGCGCTGTTCAGCCGTGCAAAAGTGCTGTTCATCGCTCAGTTCCGTTCGCCGATGGTGATCGTGACATCGATCGGCTGACCGCCGCGCAGCACCCGCCCGGCGACCGACTGCCCGGCGCGGTCACCGCTCAGCACTGCCATGAGGTCATCCATCTGACGGATCGGCTGCCCCGCCATGTGGAACAGCGTATCGCCCAGCACCAAACCGCTCTTTTCCGCCGGGCTGTCCGGCTCGACCGCCGTCAGCATCAGCCCGGATTCCTGCCCCATCCCGGCGGGCAGGCGCACCGGCTGCGCGCTCACGCCCAGATAACCGCGCTTGATGCGTCCGTGCGTCGCCAGCGTGCTGACCACGCGGCGCAGCGTCACCGTCGGCAGCGTCAGGCTGACGCCGCGCGCCAGCGACGAGCTGTTCATGCCGAGCATCGCCCCGCCCGCGCTGATCAGCGGACCGCCGGAGAAGCCTGGGTACATCACCACATCAGTTTGCAGGTAGACATCCACGCGCCCACCCGCCATCGTGCGCCATTCGCCGCTCACCGCGCTCACCACGCCGAGGGTCGCCTGCACGTCTGCCTCCGGGCGACCGAGCGCCAGCACCAGATGCCCCACCTGCACATCCGCCGTCTCCAGCCACGATGCGGCGGTCAGCGATGCACCCACGCGCAGCACAGCGATGTCCGTCGTCGGGTCACGCCCGACCAGCGTCGCCTCGACCACCTCGCCACCAGGCAAGCCGACGCGCAGGTTGTCATCGCGCTCCACGCCGTGATTGCTGGTGACGATCAAGCCGTCCGCAGACCAGACGATGCCCGTCGCCGCCAGACGACGGCGCGCCTCGACCCGCACGATGCTGGCACTCGCCGTGCTGACTGCTGCCGCCAGATCATTGCTCAAATCCTGTAACACGCCCATGTCATGCCTTCTCCTGAGAACCATACAGAGATGTACGTGATGTACATCTCGATCGACTGTCTTCAGTGTATGCCATGCCGGGGGCGGTGTCACCCGCGATCAGAGGGGGGACGCCCTGCCCATTCGGGGAAGCGAGCCTGCTCTTCCGGGCAGGGTCACAGGGTGATCAGACCCAGGCGGGTGGCGCGGACGACGGCTTCGGTGCGGCTTTGTGCACCCAGTTTGGTCAGGATAGCGTTCACATGAAATTTGACGGTGTGTTCGCTGATGCCTAGCCTGCGCGCGATCGTCTTGTTCGGCAGCCCTTCGGCGATCAGCGCGACGACTTCCATT
>CAZTLS010000132.1:0-2207 GCA_964614405.1 uncultured Pleurocapsa sp. | reverse complement strand
AGTGCCCGTTCCCAGGCGGCGGCGTCCTGTTCCGGCGGATGCACCACCCCAGGCGAAACGGTGATCCCAGACACGCCCAGTTCGAGCGCGAAAGGCAGCGCCCCGGTGAAGGCGGCGATGTCGGCGGCGCGGCGTTCGGCGTCGTCGGTGCTGATGCGTGGCAGCATCAGGAACAGGTCGCTCACTTCCAGCGCGTACAGCGCCAGGTCTGCGCGGATTTCGGCGGCGGCGGCGCGCGGCTGGCGGATGGCGCGGGTGAGCGCCGCGCCCTGCGCGTAGGCGATGTCGATGCGGCGGAAGCCGAGGCGCGCGGTCGTGCCGATCGCTTCGCTCAGCGTCAGGTCAGGGAACGTCCAGGTGTGGCAGGCAAATTCGATCATGCGGTTCAGTATAGCAGACGGCGGCGATTCTGCCTTGACATATAAAATGAGACTTGGTATCAATTGAAAGACCATCTCAGATTGAATGCGGGATAACCCCGCGCAGAACAGGTGACATGGACATGCCAGGCAGGAGCAAGATCACACAGAGCAAGCCGATGTTCGGCAATACGCGCTCATTTTCGCTGCGCGCCTCGCGCCGCAAATACGGGACGAACCTGCAAAACAAGCGCATTTACGTGGAGGAACTGGGCGAATTTGTGCAGGTGCGCGTGACGGCGGGCGAACTGCGAACCATCGACAGGATCGGGCTGCCGGAATTTCTGCGCCGCGCCGGGCTGTCGCTGAAAGCGCTGACAGAATGAACGCGCTTCCCGTCACAGTCCTGTCCGGCTTTCTGGGCGCGGGTAAGACGACGCTGCTCAACCATGTGCTGCGCAACCGCGAAGGGCTGCGCGTGGCGGTCATCGTCAACGACATGAGCGAGATCAATATCGACGCGCAGCTCGTGCGCGACGGCGGCGCGGCGCTCAGCCGCACGGAAGAGAAGCTGGTCGAGATGAGCAACGGCTGCATCTGCTGCACGCTGCGCGATGACCTGCTGCAGGAGGTGGCACGACTGGCAGGCGAAGGGCGCTTCGACTACCTGCTGATCGAGTCGTCCGGCATTTCCGAGCCGCTGCCCGTCGCTGAGACGTTCACCTTTCCGATCAGCGAGACGGACGCGGGTTTGTCCGCCATCGCCAGGCTGGACACGATGGTGACGGTGGTGGACGCGCACAACCTGATGCGTGAATTCACCTCACTCGATACGCTGGCGGAGCGCGGCATCGGTGTCGATGCGGACGATGAGCGCACGATCGTCGATCTGCTGGTCGATCAGATCGAGTTCGCCAATGTCATCGTCATCAACAAGACTGATCTTGTCACGCCGGAACAGCTCAGCCGCCTGGAAGCGCTGCTGCTGAAGATGAATCCGACGGCACATCTGGTGCGCGCCGAACACGGGCGCGTGCCGCTGACCGACATCCTGAACACCAGGCGCTTCGATTTTGAGCGCGCTGCCACGTTCGCCGAATGGCTGTCCGGCGAGCCGCACATGCCGGAGACGGAAGAGTACGGTGTGAGCAGCTTCGTCTACCGCGCCCGCCGCCCTTTCCACCCCGAACGGCTGATGGCGATGCTGGAGGGCGACGCTTTCAGCAGTGTGATCCGATCCAAAGGCTTCGTCTGGCTGGCGACGCGCGCGCACATGGTCGGCGTGTGGTCGCAGGCGGGCGATGTCATCTCGCTGGACTACGGCGGCGAGTGGTGGGCGGATACCCCGGAAGACGAATTCCCGGATGACCCGGCGCTGCACGCGGAGATCATGCGCGCTTTCGAGGGCGAATACGGCGATCGGCGTCAGGAACTGGTGGTGATCGGCATCGAGATGGATCAGGCTGCGGTGCGCGCCGCACTCGACACCTGCCTGCTGACGGACGCGGAGATGGCGGGCGGTCGGCGGGCATGGCGGCGGCTGGCTGACCCGTTCGCCAGATGGGTGGGGGAGTAGGCGTCAGCGCCGAAGCAGAAAATCCGCCGTGCGCTGGTCATGGGAAGCATCCCCCAGCCACGCCGTCACGCGCGCGGCTGCCTCCGCAGGGGCGATGCCGTCGCGCGCCCAGTCCCAGGCGCGGGGTGCGCCGTCGGTCACCCCGCGCGCCCCGGTCTCGACCGGCTGCCACAGCGTCAGCACGTGCGCGCCGTCGTGGCCTCTTTGCCACCACCAGTCGAGGAGGATGGATGCGGGGATGACCATCCCGACGTTGCCCACCGCCGCGGCGA
>CAZTLS010000131.1:0-2227 GCA_964614405.1 uncultured Pleurocapsa sp. | reverse complement strand
TCGAGGCGGCGAAAACATTCCGCACGCGAAGAAAAAAGGCGCTCATGGTCGATCAACAAATGTCGGTCTTCCTTGAGGGGAAATCCCGCCTCATCTTCGAGAACTGCCCGATCCGCGTGATCTTCAGTCAGCGGTAGGGGATGAACGTCTTCCGCGACGATGCCGCCTTCGCCCACTTCAACCAGCAGCACCGCGACATCATCGCACAGCTGCCGCGCTTCCACTTCGTGCTGGACATCCAGGACGAGGGGCTGTGGTACCTGTTCGGCAAGGCGACGCCGGGCGAGCTGGCGCGTTTCCGCACGACTTAACGAGAGAAGGAGCCTATGTCATGCCGACCAAAACGACGGCAGCTGCGCCGTGGCAGGAGTTGGAGAAGCAGGCGTACCACGCTTACCGGGAGTGGCATCTCTGGCTTGCCCTGCGAGAGCGAGAGCTTGCCGAACGTGGTGCTATTGGGCGGGCGGGTCAACGCACGCCGGGCGCTGCGCCTGCTGCTGAAAGACCTGAACGCACGACGAACGAGGGAGTGACCTCATGAAACTGGTACTGACACACACGCCCGCACAGGCGAAAACGCTGACTGACGTTCTCGGCGAAGGCTGGCGGGTAGAACCGTGCTACGGCATGGTGCGCGATCTGCCCGCCAACGAACTGGGTATCGAGATTGAGAACGACTTCCGCCCGACGCTGACCATCGCGTCTGGCAAAAGCAATCACGTCCGACGGCTGATGAAGGCGATCCGAGACTGCGAAGCGGTCTACGCTGCTACGCCGCCGACCATCGACGGCGACGCGATGGCATGGCATGTGCTGGCGCTGTCGCCAGATGCGAAGGACAAACAAATCTACCGTGTGGTGCTGCCCACGCTGACACTCGATACGATCCGCACTGCATTCGTAGTCCCGCGTCCGCTCGACATGCGCCAAATCGAGGCGTACATGACCCGCCGCATTATCGAGCGGCTGATCGCCTGGAGCGTGAACGCACAGGCGCGGAAGGCGCTCGGCTTCAAGACCGCGCTCACCTACGACGGCATGGTCGCGCTGAGGCTGATCGCTGAACGGGAAAGTGCGATCGCCGCTTTCAAACCGCAGACCGAGTGGCGGGCATCCGTCACATTCAACCAGGACGGCACACCCTTCACCGCGTCGGTGCTGAACGCCAAAGGCGCATCGCTGACCATGCGGAATGAGGAACAGGCGCGGCAGCTTGAGACCCTGCTCAGGCACGGGAAGTTCTGGGTGGACAAAGTGGGTCAGGTGACGAAAGTGTACCCCGCCCCTGCCGCGCTCACGCTGCACACACTCATCGAAACTGCTGACCTTGAATTGGGATTGCCCCCTGAACAGTTGCTGTCGCTCGTCGCCACGCTGTACGAGGCGGTCTGGGTCACGCACCCAGATGCAGAACTGCCCGCGTCCGTGAGCGAAGCGGCTGGGGCGTACATTCGCCGCGAATTCGGCACGGACTACCTGAATGCTGATGCCATCGTGTCCGCCGGGGTCGCGCCAGCGGATGTGAACCGACTGCCCGAAGAACTCCCCGGTGACGGTGCAGCGCTGTATGCCCTCGTCTGGAAATACTTCATCGCCGCGCACATGGCTGCGGCGCAGGAAAAGATCACTGGCGCACGCATTCTGGTCGGCGCGACGGTCGGTAAGCCGTACCCACTCGAACTGCGAGCGACGGCAGCACGGCTGTACTTCGACGGGTGGCGGCGCGTGCTATCCGTGCGGAGTACAGATAACCCAACGCTCTCTGCGTTTGTTGAGGGCGGGGCGCTTGAGGCGGCGGAAGTGGTTGTCGAGACCGTCGCCAGTGAACCGCCGCGCCGTTTCACCCGTGCGGCACTGATCGGTGCGCTCCTTGAAACCGGACTGAGCGTTGAAAGCGCGGTGACAGCGGTCGAAGGTTTACTCACGGCGGAATATCTGTCCGGGGATGAGCGCCTGACTCTGACCGAAAGCGGTCGCACCGTATCCACCTACCTCACAGATGCGTTCGACGAACTCACGTCGCCTGCTTACGCCGCTCAACTGCACATGGACATTGCCCGGATCGCTTCGGGGCAACGGGAACGACTGGAGGTGCTGCGTGCCTTTTGGTCGCGCTTTGGTGAGGTGCTGAAGCCTGAGTCTAAAAAGATTGAGGCTTCTACGCCTATCGCTGCGCACAAGCCGATCGTGCTGCGTCCTGTCGAGGAGGTGTAGTCGATGCCGCACA
>CAZTLS010000130.1:0-2262 GCA_964614405.1 uncultured Pleurocapsa sp. | reverse complement strand
TGATCAAGGGTGAGACCGACCTGCCCGTGCTTCAGCGCTCCCTGCAATACGCCCGTGAACGCCACCGCGCAGAGGAGTCACTGCGGAGCAGCCAGCGCGCCTATCGATCGCTGATCGACGATTTGTTCAATACCTCGATGGTCGGCGTGCTGATCCTCGATCGCAGCTTCGAGGTGGTGTGGATGAACGAGGCGATCGAGATTTACTTCGGCGTCGCGCGTGAAGATATCATCGGGCAGGACAAGCGCGTGCTGATCGACAGCAAGCTGAAGTGCATCTTTGCCGACCCAGACGATTACTCGCCACGCCTGCTGCACGCCTATGAAGCGGGCGATTTCACCGACCGCTTCGAGTGCCACGTCACCGCCGGGGAAAACCGCGACGAGCGCTGGCTGGAACACTGGAGCCAGCCGATCCGGGATGGGCTGTTCGCGGGCGGGCGCATTGAACAATACACCGACATCACTGATCGCAAGATCGCCGAATTTGCCGAGATCGAACAGCGCCGCTTCGCCGAAGCGCTGCACAGCACCGCCATCGACCTGACCAGCACGCTGGAGATCGACGGCGTGCTGGAGCGCATCCTGGGCAGCATCGAGCGCATCATCCCCAACGATGTGGCGAACATCGTACTGATCGATGAAGGCGAAGGGTTGTACACCGCCCGCAGTGTGGGCAAGGAGCCGCGCGCCGTTGCTGCATTGGATGCGGCGCTGACCAGCATCGCCACCGCCCCGGTCTTCGATGTGATGCGCCAGACGCGCAAGCCGATCGCCATCCACGACCTGGGCGAGCCGCCCAGGTTGATCACCCTCGCCTCGGAAGCGGCGATGTACAGCTATGCCGGCGCGCCGATCATCCTGCAAAACGAGGTGATCGGCTTCCTGAATATCTTCTGCCATCAACCTGGATGTTTCGACAACGATGCCGCCGCCCGGTTGAACGCTTTCGCGGCGCAGGCGGCGGTCGCCATTCAGAACGCCCGCCTCTACCGCCGATCGCGCGAACTGGCTGCTGTGCAGGAACGCCAGCGGCTGGCGCGCGAACTGCACGATTCCGTCAGCCAGACGCTCTTCTCCGCCCAGACGCTGACCGACGCTGGCTTACGCCAGCTCGAAAACAAGCCGGAACGGGCGCGCGGCTTGTTCCAGGAGGTGTATCATCAGCTGGCGACGGCACTGGCGGAAATGCGAATCCTGCTGCTGGAGCTGCGTCCGGCGGCGCTGATGCAGGTCGGGCTGAAGCAGTTGTTCGAGCAGTATCTGCGCGCCACCCTTGCCAACCAGCCCATCGAGGTTGACTTCGAGATCGACGACATCCCCCTGCTGCCGGGCGATGTGCAGATCGCGCTCTACCGCATCGTGCAGGAGGCGGTGAACAACGTCATCAAGCACGCCGGGGCGTCGCACGTCACGGTACGCGCCAGCCCGATCGACAGCGTACTCATGCTGAGCGTGGAAGATGACGGACGCGGCTTTTCCCCTGATGATGCCCGCCCCACCAGCCTGGGGCTGAACATCATGCGTGAACGCGCAGAACAGATCGGCGCTGTACTGCGCGTCGAAAGCGCGCCTGGCAGAGGGACGCAGGTCATCGTGACCTGGATGATGGATGACAAGCGGAGGAATGAAAAATGACCGATCAGACGATGATTCGCATTGTGCTTGCCGATGACCACGATATGGTTCGCAAGGGGCTGCGCGTGCTGCTCGAACAGTTCGACGATCTGGTGATCGTCGGCGAGGCGAAAGATGGACAGGCGGCGATCGACCTGTGCCGCCAGCTCAAGCCCGATGTCATGCTGCTCGACATGACCATGCCGCGCATGACCGGCGTCGAGGCGCTGCCCCTGCTGCGCCAGCACTGCCCGGATACCCAGGTGATCGCCCTGACCAGCTTTGGCGACCCCGACACGGTGCAGAACGCCATCCGCAGCGGCGCGATCAGCTACCTGATGAAGAACATCTCCGGTGATGAACTGGCGGCGGCGATCCGCCGGGCGCATCAGGGGCAGCCTACCCTCTCGCCCGAAGCGACGCAGGTGCTGATGCGCGCTGCCACCCAGCCCCCTCCCATCGGGCATGACCTCACTGAGCGCGAACGTGAAGTGCTGGCGCTGATGGCGGAAGGGCTGAACAACCGCGCCATCGGCGAACGGCTGTACATCAGCGCCAGCACCGTGAAGAACCACGTCAGCAGCATTCTGAGCAAACTCGGCACGATCAGCCGCACTCAGGCGGTGGCGCTGGCGGTCGAACACGG
>CAZTLS010000129.1:0-2304 GCA_964614405.1 uncultured Pleurocapsa sp. | reverse complement strand
GAGCGGGATGATCTGCGCGTCGCTGATGCGGACGAGTTCGCGTGAGGATGTGACCAGGTACGGCTGCGTATTCAGCCGATTGCCCTTCGTCCGCTCCGTGACTGAGACGGTGACGAGCGCCACATCGCGCTGAAAGCCGAGCGCAGGCGAAAGCAGCGGAATGTCATCACCGAGAATCTGCGGCATGTCGTCGTCTGCCTCCTTCTCCACCTTGCCGCGTGCCGCCTTGAGCAGATCGTTGAACACGCGCCCTTTGATACCGAGCTTCGCCAGTGCCGCGCGGAACTCGCTCAGCTCCATCTCGTCCAGATCGACGGCGTGCGTGAACAGGTCGCGCACCGCGTCCTTGCGTTCCAGCCCGACGAGGAAAGCGACGCGCTCGATCTCGGTGTGCAGCCACGTCTTCGCGCCATTCAGTACGTCCCCGACACTTTCCGTCTTGCCGCCCTGAAGCAGCCAGTCGTTGGCATCCTTCACGCCGTCGGGCAGGCGCGGGATGAGCGCGCATTTACCCAGCGCTTTGGCGATCTCACGGTTCTTCTCGATCGCATCCGGGGTGTTGTCGAGCGCAACGAACACGCGGCGGTGCTGGCGCAGCGCGGTCAGCAGTTCGTCCGAGACGTGCATCCCGGCGATGGCTAAAGCAGCGACGCCCCACTCGCCGAACGTGATCGCGTCCGCCTGTCCTTCGACCAAGACGACACGCTCCGCGTCTGCGCTGTACAGGTGATTGTAGTACGGGCGGCGCTCACCCAGAATTTCGCGCGGCGGATTGTAGTGTTTCTTCTCGCTAATCGAGCGTCCGCTCAGGTATGCCAAACGCCCCCGTTCCAGATGGATGTAGACCAGCATCCCCGCCGGGAACTTGCCGATCACTGTCCGCCACTTGTCAGGCAGGTTAAGGTCTGCCAGCAGCGGACGCTTGTCCTGCGGCATGAAACCGAGTCGAGCGGCTTTCACCGTCGCGGGCTGCCAGCCGCGCGTTTGTGTCGCGTAAGCGAATGCCGCAGGTGTGTTCAGCAGCGCTTCATGCAGTCTGGTGACAAGCTGCCGTTCCGCCCACCCATACGATTTGTGAAAGTCGTTCTCGCGGTCGATGTCAATGGCAGCTCGCCCTGCCAGATAGCGCACGGCTTCCATGAACATCACCGCGTCGCGGTTGTTCCAGGCGTGACCGTGATTCAACAGATGCCGCCCAGCGAAGTCAAACGCATCGCCGTACTCGCCTTTCGAGTTCCAGAAATACTGTCCAGTCGATGGTGTGACGACTAAGCTGTCGTGTTCGACACCGACAAAGCGTGTGCCGCTGCGCTTGAGTGAGAACTTCTCAGCGACAAGCTGATCGATGGGATTGGCGGAGCGAATCTGCTCCAGGTCGATAGTCATGATGAGTCCTGTCTCCGTAAAATAGGTGCGTTGAAGAGAACCGGTGCGAAAAACGCGCGGTCGAAATGGTGTCTTCAGTTGCACACGGGGACAGGCTGTGATACATTGTGAGTGCCTAAGTCACGATGTACCACAGCCCGCCGCCCACGCGCCTCACCAGCAGTGGGCATTTCTTTTCTACGGCGGTGGTCGCGTCAGCGTGTTCATAAGTTCATCCTCCAAATCCAAATTTGTTCACACGTGTGAACAAATTCACTCGTTCGTCAGGTAGCGTTCGGCTTCGCCAAGCAACTTTCGCATTGCCTGAAGGCGCGCACGAGCAACACTGGCATCGCCTTCTTGCCGCATGAGCGCCCGTGCGAGTTCCTGTGGTGTGGTTGCGCTGATCGCTTGGGTGACCTTCGCCATTTTGAGGGCGGATGGAGAAATATCCTCTGTTTCATCCTTTACGGCGTGCAAACCGTCACCTTCACATATCTCCTTAACCTGTTTCGCGGACAGATTGAAGTCGATAATCTGACGCACAATCTCGGCATGGTATTCAGGCGCTACGCTAATCACATGGCGGAGGCGACCTTCTTCGATGGCGTGTCGATCTGCTAATTCCAATGCTTCATCAGAGAGACGGAGTAGTCCTTTGATATAGCTGAACTGACCACGCTTGATGCTTCCCATCGCGCTCAACACTATGTCGGTATATTCCCGCTTTGCGCGCAGGTCGAGGTCGAGTGCCTGACGGTAGAAGTCGTTGCCAACCGCATACGCCGGAATCTCGTATCCATGCACCGTGAGCAGCAGCAGCGCTGCCTGACGCGCCAGTGCGACCGCTGTCAATCCGGAACGCGCCGTATTCTCTTTTGCTTGCCGAAATACCGATGACCGTGCTGCTGGGATAACGATGCATGGGATCATGCCGTC
>CAZTLS010000128.1:0-2311 GCA_964614405.1 uncultured Pleurocapsa sp. | reverse complement strand
TGAGCAGCGAGAGCAAGCCGCCGATCAGCCCGGCGTGCAGCCCGTTGGCGCGGGCGAAACCCGGATCGAAGGTGACGAGGGCGAATTCCTTCCAGAAGAGGGTGAGCAGCCCCAGCGCCACCGCCCCGAAGATGGCGATGCGGACGACATCGCCCTCGATGATGGCTGCCGCCTGCCCGAAGATGAAGCGATCCAAGCCCGCCTGCCCCGCCATGCCGCTCGACTGGATGAACGCCAGCAGCGCCAGCCCGATGGCGAACCAGCCCGCCAGCACGATGCCCAGCGCCGCATCGCCCTTCAGCCTGGTCGTCCGCAGCAGCGCGCTCATGAACCCCACGCCCAGCGCGCTGGCGATCGCCGCGCCGATCAGCAGGGCATTCATCTCGCGCCCGGCGATCAGGAAGGCGATGCCGACGCCTGGCAGCGCGGCGTGTGAAAGCGCGTCTCCGACCAGGCTTTCGCGGCGCAGCACGGCAAAACAGCCGATCGCCCCGCTCAGCGCGCCGAGCAGCGCCCCGCCCAGCGCCACCATCGACAGGGTGTAGGTGTACTGCACCCCGCCCAGCCACGCGCTGAGCGGCACGCATGCCCCGCCCATCAGCGCCAGCACAGCGATCCACAGCCATGCCCGCCGTCCGTCGGCGGTGCGCGGCGGCGGCACGAGTTTGAGCGTCATGAGAGAATGCCTTTCCGGTTCGTGCGACCCGTCTCCGTCAGTCGCCCGCCAGCGCGAGGGCGGCGCGCGGCGTCTCGATCGCCGTCATGCGCCCGCCGTAGGTCCGGCGCAGCAGATCGGGCGTGAACACCTCGCGCGTTGTGCCGCTGGCGATCACCTCGACGTTGAGCAGCGTCACGTGGTCGAAATACTGCTCGACGGTGGCGAGGTCGTGATGCACGACGATGACCGTCGCGCCGCGCGCGCGCAGCCCGCGCAGCAGATCGACGATCGCCCGCTCGGTGACGGCATCGACGGCGGCGAACGGCTCATCCATGAAGTAGAGGCGCGCTTCCTGCACCAGCGCGCGCGCCAGGAAGGTGCGCTGCTGCTGCCCGCCGCTGAGCTGGCTGATCTGGCGATCGGCGAACGCCGCCAGCCCGACCTGCTCCAGCGCTTCAAAGGCGCGGGCGCGCTCGGCGGCTCCTGGGCGGCGGAACCAGCCCAGCCTGCCATACAGCCCCATCATGACCACATCCAGCACGCTGGTGGGAAAGTCCCAGTCCACGCTGCCGCGCTGCGGCACATAGCCCACCCAGTCGCGCGCCTGGGCATACGGTTTGCCGTAAAAGCGCACCGTGCCCGTTGCGCGCGGGATCAGGTTGAGGGCGGCTTTGATCAGGGTCGATTTGCCGGCGCCGTTGGGACCGACGATGCCCATCAGCACCCCCTCCGGCACATCGAGATCGACATCCCACAGGACGGGTTTGTCGTTGTAGGCGACGGTCAGGTCATGGATGCTCAGTGCGTGCGACATGGCGCTCAGGCTCCGGCGGTGCAATCAGGCGAAACGAGGTCGGCAGGTGGCGGGTCGCCGATGGCGGCGTCCCATTCGGGGAGGGTCACCTCGACGCCCGCACAGGCGAACGAGGTCAGGATGGTGTAGACATTGCTGGCGATCATGCCGATGTACGTGCCGCCGAACGTATCCGGCGCGCCCATCGCGTCGGAATACAGTTCGCGCACGCCGAGGCGCACACTGCCGCCCGCTGCGCGCACGCCCGCGCGCACCGCCTCGATGGTGGCGGGCGAGACGCTGGACTCGACGAACAGCACCGGCACGTCATTTTCCAGCACAAAGTCGATGACCGCCTGTACATCGCCGACCCCCGCCTCTGACGCCGTGCTGATGCCCTGCACAGACATGACCGCCCAGCCGAACATCAGCGCGAAATACTGAAAGGCGTCGTGCGAGGTGATCAGGGCGCGCTGTGCCTGCGGCACGCTGGACATGGCGGTCTCCGCCCATTCAGTCAGCGCGTCGAGCCGGGCGGAATAGGCGTCGGCATTGGCGCGCACCTGCTCCGCCTGATCGGGCAGCAGGCTGACGAGCAGCGCGGTGGCGGCGTCAGCGCTGATCTGCCAGTTGTAGATGGCGAACCAGAAATGCGGGTCGTCCACATTGGTGAATTCTTCTGACAGGTCGAAGCCGCGGATCGTCAGCCCTGCGCGCTGCACCGGGTCGCCCAGCGCCAGCGTGCGGATGCCTCGTTCGCGCAGCGCACCCAGCACCGCGCCGAACTGCCCTTCGAGGTTCAGTCCGCTGGTGATGATCAGGTCGGCGGCGCTCATGGCGGCGATGTCAGCTTCGGTCGG
>CAZTLS010000127.1:0-2321 GCA_964614405.1 uncultured Pleurocapsa sp. | reverse complement strand
CTGCCCCTCTCCGATGGAGAGGGGCGGTTGAGCGCAGCGAAACGGGGTGAGGTCGATGTCGCTTAGTTGCCGCTGATCACCGCGTTGATGCGATCCTGCATGTCAGCCACCGCCTGCTCGGGCGTCTTGACGCCCAGCAGCGCCGCCTGCGTTTCGCCCAGCACGATCTGCTCGACCTGCGCCTGATTCGGGAACCCGATCGACACCGGCTGCGCGCTCAGGAAGTAATCGCGCGCCAGCGGACGCAGCCCGTCGGTCAGCGCCGGACCGCCCTCGGTGAAGAACGGATCGCTGTAGCTGTCCAGGTTGCTGGAGAAGATGGCGGCTTCCTGGGTGAACGCCGTCTGCGCCTCAGCGCTCGTCATGTACTGAGCGAACGCCAGCGCCGCATTCGGGAACGGCGTGTTCGCCGGGACGACGATCATCTGCACGCCACCGATGTTGCGGATGTTCGCCGAGCCGGTGATGCCGTTGACCAGCACCAGGTTCTCGTACACTTCCGGGTTGGCTTCGTTGATCAGGCGCAGGAGCTGCGGACCGGTCGAGAGCAGCAGGATTTCGCCGCCCGCGAAGCGATCGACCATCTCGCGCACGTCGTCGGTCAGGCTGCGGCGCGGGATCAGGTCTTCGTTGATCATCGTGGTGAAGTCACTCAGCACCTGCACCGCTTCCGGCGTATTGAAGACCGCTGCGCCGCTCTCATCGCGGATGGTGACGCCCTCGCCGTAGAAGTTGTTCAGCACGCCCAAGCCCGCCAGTTCGCCCAGGGCGTAGCTGAAGGCATAGTACGCGCCGCCGCTGTCCTCACGCACGCGCCGGGCAAAATCGACCACTTCGGCGGTGGTAGTGGGCAGGTCTTCCAGCGTGTAGCCCAGTTCGTCGAGGATGAGCGTGTTGACCGCCATGACGTTGGAGAGTGCCAGATACCAGGGGATGCTGTAAGTCGTGCCTTCATACGCCGCCTTGACCCACGCACCATCAACATACTGCGCGCGCAGCTCAGGATACGCGGCGAACGCCTCGTCCATATTCATCAGCACACCCGCTTCGGCGAATTCCGCCACCCAGCTATCGCTGACGTTGATCACGTCGGCTGGCGTACCCGCTGCGAAGTTGTTGCGAATGTTATCGCGCGCACCCGCCGGAGGCTGAATCTCGTAGGTGACGGTCACTTCGGGGTAAACGCGCATGAAATTGGCGACGAGCTGATCGAGGTACGCCTCGAAGCCGCTCAGCGCCCAGGGCCAGAAGCGGATGACCGCCCCTTCTTCGACGCCTTCGATGACGCGCCACGAGGCAATATCTTCTTCCGACGGGTTCCAGAACGGACGATCCGGATCACGATTTTCGCCGATCGCGGCGACCGACAGCGCCCCCGCCATCAGCCCCAGTACCAGCAGAAACAAAACCAGTTTCTTCATCGCACACACTCTCCACAAAATACGCCATCGGCATTCGTTCAGCATCACTGCCCCGCCTGAGCGGGAACAGAGGATACCCATGTCTGGGTGGTGCGGCTGCGCTTCAGCGCACGATCGGCTGCGCTGTCTGCACGCGGAAATAGAAGCGGCAGCGGTCGCCGCGCACCACCGATTTGGAGAACTCGACGGGCTGATGATCGCCGGTATAGGCGATGATCTGCACCAGCATGGCGGGCATTCCCGCCGCCACGCCCAGCAGTTCAGCTTCATGCTCGTTCAGCACCGTCGGCTCAAGCGTCTGGTCGGCTTCGGCGATCGCCGTGTTGTATGCCGTCTCCAGTACGCGGTACAAACTCTGGCTGCCCAAATCCTGCTCCAGCAGCCCAGGGAAGCGCGCCAGCGGCAGATACGACGTTTCCACCATCAGCGGTTCGTCGTCCACCAGGCGCACGCGCCGCAACCGCACCACCTGAGCATCGGCGCGCAGATCGAGGCGGTGATAGACCAGCGGCGGTGCGGTGACGATGGCTTTCTCCAGCAGGCGCGATGACGGTTTTGCACCCGCTTCGCGCATCCGCTGGCTGAAGCCCATCACCGTCGGCGCGAATGACCCGGTGCGCGGCTGTTCCGCCACAAACGTCCCCACCCCATGCTGCCGTTTGAGCAGCCCGCGCATCACCAGCGGCTCGATCGCCTGGCGCACCGTCAGGCGGCTGACCCCGTACAGCCGGCACAGCTCGCGCTCCGATGGGAGCATGTCCCCAGGTTTGAGCAGCTCCAGCGTGATCAGCTCGACCAGATTCTCCTGAATCTGATAGTAGAGCGGCGTCGGACGGTTCGGATCAGCATAAAAATGATGTTTGTCGATCTGCATCAAACTATTCTCTCAGACTGGTCAAT
>CAZTLS010000126.1:0-2371 GCA_964614405.1 uncultured Pleurocapsa sp. | reverse complement strand
GCGAGATCGCGCTGCGTAATCTGGAGCGCGTCGGGCTGATGCACCGCGCCAAATATCGCGCCGACAAGCTCAGCGGCGGTGAAAAGCAGCGCGTGGCGATCGCCCGTGCCATCTCACAGGAACCGAAGATCATCCTGGCGGACGAACCTGTTGCCAGCCTCGACCCGGAACTGTCGCAGCAGGTCATGGCAGACCTGGCGCGCGTCGCCCGCGAGATCGGCGTGCTGACGCTGATCAACATCCATCAGGTCGATCTGGCGGTGCGCTTCTGCGACCGCATCATCGGCATCGCGCAGGGACGGGTGGAGTACGACGGGTCGCCGTCCGGCTTGACGGAAGCCGTCCTCGATCGCATCTACCGCTTCGATCAGGTCAAACCTGAACTCACGCCCGCTGTATGATGAGTCAGCCCGGAGACCCCCTCACGATGGAAACCGAACTCAAGCAGATCACCGCTGCGGAACTGAGCAGCAAACCTGTCAGCAGCGCGCCCACCGCCCCAGCCGCGAAGGACGCGGCTGCCACCGCCGCCGAGATCGAGAAGGTGCGCGCGCAGCTGCTGCGTCCGCTGCCCAGCATCACCCTGCGCGGCGTGCTGATCGTGATCGCCATCATCGCCGTGCTGGGCTGGAGCCTGGCAGGGAGCGGACCGAGCCCGACCAACCGCATCACCAGCGTGTTCGACCCGTTCATTGCGATGGGCAACCTGCTCGGTCGAATGCTGCCGCCGACGTTCGAGATCGACCGCGTGCGCAACGTCGATATTCAGATTTTCGGCACATCCCTGGGGCGCTTCACCATCGAAGCCAGCACCGTCAATCTCTTCGGCACGGATGTCCGCATCGGCTGGCTGCCCGTCATCTCCGCCATTTTCGAGACGATCCAGATGGCGATCGTCGGCACGATCGGGGCGGTGCTGATGGCGCTGCCGCTCTCGCTGCTGGCGGCGCGCAATACTTCGCCGCATCCGATCATCTATCAGTCGGTGCGTCTGGTGCTGAACTTCATGCGTTCCATCCCTGAGCTGGTGTGGGCGCTGCTGTTCGTGGCGGCGATCGGGCTGGGACCGTTCACGGGCGTGCTGGCGCTGGCGTTCGGCTCAGTCGGGTCGCTTTCGCGCGTGTTCAGCGAGGCGATCGAGCAGATCGACCCGGCGCAGGTGGCAGCAGTGCGCGCGACGGGCGCGACCAGTGTGCAGAACTTCGTGTACGCCGTCATCCCACAGGCGTTCCCGCTCTTCATCTCTTATACCATCATCTATTTCGAGAGCAACGTGCGCCATGCCACCATTCTGGGGTATGTGGGTGCGGGCGGCGTTGGGTTCCTGCTGTTCAAGTATACCGGGACCAGCGCCTATGACATGCTGCTGGGCGCGACGCTCATCATGGTTGTGGCTGTGACGATCATCGATCGTTTTAGCAGTTGGCTGCGCGCACGCTTCATCTGAAAGCGCCCGCACAGGCAGCCAATGCAGGTTTTCGCTTGTTTCGCTGACGGTTTATTCAGGAGTGCTGTAAAGACATGAAGAAGCTGGTCATCGTCATCCTCAGTGTGCTGGTGCTGGCGTCGCTCAGCATTGGTCTGGTCGCCGCGCAGGACGTGGATCGCACCGGTTGGCCCGAAACCTTCATCATCGGCGTGTACCCCGGCGATAACGTCGAAGCGGCGCTGGCTGCCGTCGAGCCGCTGCGCGCCTACTTTGAAGAGGCCCTCGGCGTACGCACCGTCCTGATCACCGGAACCAGCTACAACGCCGTTATCGAGGCGATGGCTGCCGGGCGTGCGGACGCGCTGGAAGTCGGTCCGTTCTCGTATGTGCTGGCGGCTGAAGTGGCGCAGGCGGAAGCTCTGGCGATCGCCAACTACTCCGTCAACGTCAATCTCGACCTGACCCCCGGCTACTACAGCGTGCTGTTCACCAAGAAGGGGTCCGGCATCCGCACCCTTCAGGACCTGGAAGGGCGCAGCTTCGCCTTCACCGACCCGGCTTCGACCAGCGGCTACCTCGTGCCCGCCAACGAATTCATCCGCATCCTCGAACTGACCGACCCGTCGGAGATCGAGTCGTTCGCCCAGGTGAGCTTCGCCGGCAACCACCCGAACGCGGTGCTGGCGGTGTGGAATGACACGGTGGAAGCCGGCGCGACCTTCTCCGCCAACATGCCGACGATGGTCGAGCGCGCGGGCATCGAGCTGTGCGGTTTCACCGACATGGGCATCGAAGGTCCCGCCACGCCCGAAGAATTCCCCTACCTGGTGTTCATGTCCGAGGAAGAAATCCAGCAGCGCTATGACGAGTGCCCGGATGGCAGCATCGTCGTCTTCCACCAGTCGCCGCTCATCAGATCGGAAGAGCGTCGTGTAGGGAAAG
>CAZTLS010000125.1:0-2411 GCA_964614405.1 uncultured Pleurocapsa sp. | reverse complement strand
CTCAGACGCCCCGCTCAGCAGCAGCGCCGTCTGCATTCCCGCCGCTGCGCCCCCGGCGATGTCCGTCTCCAGCCGATCGCCGATCATCAGCACCACATCCGGCGGGCAGCCCAGCCGCGCCAGCGCATAATCGAACATCGGGCGGTGCGGCTTGCCCATCACCGTCGGCTGGCGACCGGAAGCGGTCATCAGCGCGGCGACGAGGCTGCCCGCACCTGGGGCAAGCCCGTCCGGGGTGGGAATGGCGGCGTCATCGTTGGTGGCGTAGAACGCCGCGCCCGCTCCCAGACAGAACGCCGCCCCGCGCAGCCGATCGTAGGTCAGGGCTGGGTCAAGCCCGACGACGACGAACGCCGCGTCCCGATCGACCAGCGTGAAACCCGCATCGGCGATCAGCGCGCGTAGCCCTGCCCCGCCCAGCACATACGCCGCCGTCCCCGCCGGATATGCCGCGCGCAGCGCAGCCACCGTCACCATGCCGGAGGTGATGATCTGGTCGGGCAGCACATCGGTCACGCCCATCTTCGCCAGCTTGCCGACATAATCGGCTGCTGTTTTGCTGCTGTTGTTGGTGGCAAGCTGAAACGGCACATCGCGCGTGCGCAGCCGATCGAAAAACGCGCCCAGACCAGGCAGCGGCTGGTCATCCAGCCACAGCACCCCGTCCATGTCGCACACCACCGCCCGCACCGCCCGCCAGTCGATCGCCATGCCCGCTCCCTCGTCTGATTGCCCGATCACATCTTCGCGTCGTGCATTATACAATCGGGTACATGATCCGCACGCCTCGCTCACCCCGTTTTACATATCTCGCCAGCCTGGTGCTGCTGCTGGCATTCGCCGTGCGCCTCCCCTTCCTGACGGGCGATCACCGTCTGCACGCTGACGAAGCCTACTTCGCCGCCTTCGCGCGCAATGCCGTGCTGTATGGAGACTGGATGCTGCCTGGCGACCTCGACAAGCCGCCGCTGGCGATCTACGCGATGGCATTCAGCATGGCGCTTTTCGCCGCTCACCCCGCGCCATCCGGCGTGCTGGACATATCGGTGTACGCGGGCGAAATGGCAGTGCGCCTGCCGGGGCTGCTGGCGGCAGTGGTGACGGTCGGCGCGCTGACAGGGGCGGCACGCCGACTGTATCGGTCACATGGAGCGGCGCTCTGGTCGGGCGTGCTGCTGGCGCTCTCCCCGATCGGCATCGCCTTCGGGGCAACGGGCTTCACCGACGGGCTGATGCTCATGGGTGGGGCACTGGCGCTGCGCGCGGCAGCGGGCGGCGCGCCTGGCTGGACAGGGGTCTGGCTGGGCGCGGCGATCGCCGCCAAACCGCAGGGGGTGTTCTTCATCCCGTTCGCCCTGATCGTGCTGTGGAGTCAGGACGAACTGCGGCTGATCGGGCTGGCGAGGCTGGGAACTGCGATCGCGCTGTGGGGCGTCGGTCTGGTGGGATGGGATGCTGCGCGCGGCGCAGTGACGCCATTCTACGCCCTCGGCGCGGCGAATAATCCGCTCGCCCCGTTTGCGCCGCCGGAGGCGATCATCGCCCGCGCGACACGCTGGCTGGGCTACATTGGCACATGGCTGGGCTGGGCGCTGCCGCTGCTGACATTCGCGGCGTGGCGCGGGCGCATACGCCCGGCTGGGCGATCGCCGAATGCGGGGCTGCTGCTGGCGATCATCGGGTATCTGCTGCTGCATGTGCTGGGTGGGGTGGCTGTGTACGACCGCTACGCGCTCATTCCACTCATCCCCGCCTGCCTGCTGATGGGACAAAGCGGGGCATGGCTGGGGCGGCGTCCGCTGCTGCTGGGGCTGGCTGGGCTGGCGCTGGTGTGGGGTGTCATCGAGGCGCACGGCGAGCGCCTGCCCGTCGGCGGCGATGGGGGGGACGGGCGCTATGGCGTCATGGAGGGGATCGAACGGCTGGCAGATTGGACGGATGCCCTGCCCACCGCCTCGGTCGTGTACGATCCCTGGCTGGGCTGGCACATGCGCTTCTACCGTTCCGCCTGGGCAGACGAACGGTTCGTGCATTATCCGACGCCAGATGCGCTGGCGTCCAGCGCGGCGGCGCTGGATGAGCGCGGCGTGCGCTGGCTCATCGCCCCGCGCAGCACCGACCTGCACGAGTGGATCATCGCGCTGGAAACACGCGGCTTTGCAGTGAGGTTAGAAACTTATATCGGAAACTTCGTCGTGCTGCGCCTTGAGCCGCCGTGATCACGCCCGCTTGCGCCCGTTGTTCAGCAGGTCCTGCACGATCGAGAGCAGGCTGTTGCCGACATACGGCTTGGTCAGATAGCGATCTGCCCCGGCGTCGATCGCCACGCGAATGTGATCCGGGTCGATCAGCGCCGAGAGCATCAGCACCGGAACCTCGTCGTAGTGGTCATCGGCGCGCATCATCTTCAG
>CAZTLS010000124.1:0-2577 GCA_964614405.1 uncultured Pleurocapsa sp. | reverse complement strand
TGTCCAATCAGACAGGGGAATCGGCTCCAAACACTCTCTGATCAGCCAGTCGTGCCGAAAATCACGATCGGTTACCATGTACTCATAAACACCCGCAGGCATGATCCATGCGCGCGCCCATGCCCAGAGTTGTCTACGAGGTCACGATGATTATGCAGCAGCACACACCAGACACAGCTATCTTCCCCCTCATCGCAGCGCCATTTCGGGCGATACTTGACTTGTTGATTGCCATCTGGAGCAGCCTGACTTCTCCGAACCCGCCGATCGCAGATGAGGAGGAGACTTCGCGCTATCGTCTGCTGGCGGGCACGCACCTGGTTATGCTGGTCGCCATCGTGGTGCTGGTGGGCAGCGCGATTATCTCTAACCCGATTGAAGCATGGTTGTACGATGCGGACACGCTGGCGGCGTCGGTCGGCGCAGTGGTCACGGCGGGGTTGTACGTCTGGCTGCGCCGTTCGCAGCGCATCGGGCTGATCGCCGCCCTGACCATCGCGGTCGCACTGCTGGTGACGGCTGTGCCGCCCTATTTCCCTGGCAGCCGCAGCACCACGCTGTATTACGTGGTGTTCGTGCCGCTGATGACGGGCATGTTCTTCCCTGGACGCGCCCCGCTGATGTGGGCTGCTGTCTTCCCAGTCCTGCTCAACCTGATCCCAGTCCTGCTGCGCCTGTTCGGTATCGAGCCGGAATTTGGCGGGCGGTTTATCGGTGGGGTGGTCGAGTTCGTCGTCTTCATGGCGGTGCTGATCGCGGTGTTCGTCAACCATCTGCAAACGCTGTCCACCATTCGCCAGCGCCGTCTGGAAGCCGCCAATGCCGCGCTGCGCCAGAACGAAGCCACGCTGGAACAGCGTGTGAGTGAGCGCACCCGCGAACTGGAGGCGACACGCCAGCGCACTGAGGCGTTCTACCGCATGAGCGCGGCGATGAACCATGCTGACAGCTATACCAGCATTCTGCAAATCGTCACCGATGAGGTGATCGATCAGTCGCTCACCTTGTCGCTGATGCTGTATGACCTGCCTCCCAGCACCCCACCGATGGGGCGGCTGATCGCCAGCAGGCAGCCCGGCGATACCATCACGGCACACGACGTGGTGCTGCCGATCGGCACGATGCCCAAACCGGGCGACCCGCTGCTGATCATCACCGACATGCATCAGTCTCCGTATAAGGAAGCGCGCGATTTCTATCTGTCGATCGGCGTCATGGCAGTCGCTTCCGCCACCATCGTGGTCGGTGACCGGGTGATCGGGTCGCTCACCTACAGCAGCAGCCAGCCTGTCACCTTCAGCGCGCATGACCTGGATATGCTGCGGATCGGGGCACAGCTCGCCGCCGCTGCCATCGAACGCCGTCAGCGCCTCGACCAGCAGATGGCGATCGCCGATCAGCTTCGCGCCGTCGATGCCATGAAAAGCCAGTTCCTCGCCAGCATGAGCCATGAACTGCGTACTCCGCTGAATGCCATCCTCAACTTCACCGAGTTCGTCGCTGTGGGGATGATGGGCGAGGTCAACGACCGCCAGCGTGACGCGCTGGGCAAGGCGCTGGAGAGCGGGCGGCATCTGCTGTCGCTGATCAACGACGTGCTGGACATCACCAAGATCGAGTCGGGCATGATGCAGTTGTTCGTCGAGCGCGACATCGACCTGTACACCGAACTGGGGACGGTCAAAGCGTCAGCGCTCAGCCTGATCCAGAACAAGCCGCTGCGCTATGTGGAAGACATCGACCCCGACCTGCCCCCCCTGGTGGGGGATCGGCGGCGCATCCGCCAGATTTTGCTCAACCTCGTCTCCAATGCCATCAAGTTCACTGAGGCGGGTACGGTGACGGTCAGCGTCAAGCGGCGCGGCGACGAACTGCTCTTCGGGGTGATCGATACCGGTCCGGGCATCGCCCCGGAAGACACCTCGCTCATCTTCGAGCCATTCGTGCAGACGAGTGACGGTGTGCGCCACGCCGGAGGCACAGGGCTGGGTTTGCCCATCTCCAACCGCCTGGTGCAGGCGCACGGCGGCAGGCTGTGGCTGGAAAGCACGCCTGGGCACGGAGCAGCCTTCTTCTTCACCCTGCCCATCGCCGCGCCAGAGCTGATCGAGAAAGTGCCTGCCTGATTTCGGGCTGACGCAGCACGGAGAATGGACATGTTCAATATGCACAGCTATCTCTACGTCGAAGATGACGTGATGAGCCGGGAGATTCTGTCGATGATCATGGGCGTGGCGATGGGTGTGGAGCAGCTGCACCTCTTCCCGGACAGTGTGGACTTCGCCGCCCGCCTGGATGCCCTGCCCGATGTGCCGAAGCTCATCCTGCTGGATATCCATATGAAGCCGATCGATGGCTTCGCCATGCTGCACCTGATCCGCGAACGGCGCGCATTCGATGACAGTATCGTGCTGGCGCTGACCGCCAGTGTGATGAACGAAGAAGTAGCCCGGCTGCGCAGCAGCGGCTTCAATGGCGCGATCGCCAAACCGCTGAGCGTATCCACATTCCCTAACCTGATCGCACGGGTGCTGTCTGGCGAGTCGGTATGGCACATCGCATGACTGAACAACCCGT
>CAZTLS010000123.1:0-2608 GCA_964614405.1 uncultured Pleurocapsa sp. | reverse complement strand
CTGCTGCCTCTCGATGAACGTCCGGTCAACACGCGCTACCCGGCGCTGATCGCCGCCGCCGCCGATGCGGAGATCGCCCTGCCACCGCCTGAACTGCTCAGCCGCTTTCGCCAGCCCGCCGATCCCGATGCGCTGGCGGCGTGGCTGCGCCAGACCGCGCCGTCGGTCGATGGGGTGATCGTCTCGTTGGAGATGCTCGGCAGCGGCGGGCTGATCGCCTCCCGGCTGTCGCACGAACCCGCCGCTCAGGCCGCCGCTAGGCTGTCGCTGCTGGCTGACCTGAAACGCGCCCACCCGCATCTGCCGATCTACGCCTTCACCGTCATCACCCGCACGCCCAACTACAACGACGCCATCGAAGAGCCGGACTACTGGGAGACGCATGGCGCGGCGCTGCACGCCCTCTCCGCTCTGTACGATCGACGCGGGCGCGGCGAAGCGCTCGCCGACGCCATCGCTGCCGCCGAAGCGGGCATCCCGCCGGAAATCCGCCGCGACTGGCTGACGCGCCGCCTGCGCAACCATGCCCTGAATCTGACCGCGCTCGACCTGCTGGCGCACGATGCGCTCGACCTGCTGGTCATCAGCAGTGACGACACCAGCCCGTTCGGGCTGGGGACGCGTGAAAAAGCGTGGATCGCTGCGTGGGGCGGGCTGGCGCTGCCGGACGACCTGCGTCTGCTGATGTACCCAGGCGCGGACGAGATCGGCTGTGCGCTGCTGGCGCGGATGCTGCTCGGCGGGCGTTCGCTCACCTGCCATGTCGAATACGCTATCCCCGCTGATGCCGCCCGCACCGCCCCGTATGAGGACGGCGCGGTCAGCATCACCGTTGAACGGCAGATCGCCGCCGTCGGCATGACCGTCACGCACGACCCCGCCCGCGCCGACCTGCTGCTGAGGGTCAACCCGCCTTCCCCGCTGGGGCGCGAGTATGACCCGGCGCACGCGGCTGAAGAACGCGCCCGCCGCGCTGAACCGCTGGAGGCATGGTGCGCCGATATGCGCGCCCACATCGATGCCGGGCGGCGCGTCATCCTCGCAGATGTGGCATATCCCAATGGCAGCGACCCGGCGCTGATCGATGCGCTGATCGCAGGGGGCGTCCCGCTCGACCGGCTGGCGAGCTACGGCGCATGGAACACGGCGGGCAACACCATCGGCGCGGCGCTGGCGCATGGGGTGAGCGCGCTGCTGGGAGCGAGTGAGGCGGCACAGACAGCGCACGCCCGCTTTCTGGCGCACCGCTTCGTCGAAGACTGGGCATATCAGCACCTCGTCCGCGAAGAGACCCGCGCCTGGCTTGAAGCGCACACTGCATCGCGCGATGTCACCCCGCACAGTGCGCCGTTCGCCGTGCAGCAGATCGGCGATCGGCTGGCGGATCGGCTGGCGACTCTGCCCGGCATCGGCGATCGGTGGCGCATCGCGGTCGGCAGCGTTCGTCAGCCCTGGGGGCGCATGTTCGAGGTCGATTTCGACCTGTTTTCAACGGCGGACGAGGTGATCGTCGATGTGGCGGTCATCGGCGGGGGGATGGGCGGTGCGGCGGCGGCGCTGCGCGCAGCAGCGGCAGGGCTGCGCGTCGCCCTGTTCGAGCCAACAGCCGCCCCTGGCGGACAGATGACCGTGCAGGGTGTGTCGGCATTGGATGAACACCCGCACATCGAGAAGCCAGGCGGCGCGCCCGCCAGCTATCACGCGCTGCGCGAGGCGATCCGCGCCTGGTACATGCGCGTGTACGGCGTCCCCGCGATCATGCCGGAGAGCGTGCTGGGCGCGGGCAAACCGCTCAACCCAGGCGATGGGTGGGTCAGCCGGCTGTGCTTCGATCCGCGCATCGGGCGGCATGTGCTGGAGGGGATGCTGCACGATGTGGGCGATCGGCTGAACGTCTACACCCGCTGTGCGCCTGTCCGCGCCGACATGGACGGTGCGCGGGTAGTGAGCGTGACGCTGCACGACGCACGCCGCGATCAGCCGATCACTGTGCGCGCGGCGCAGTTCATCGACGCCACCGAACTGGGCGATCTGCTGCCCCTGACCGGGACGGCATACGTCACCGGGGCGGAGGCGCGTGCCGACACGGGCGAAGCACTTGCGCCGGATGACGCTCGTCCGGGTGAAACCCAGGGTTTCACCGTGTGCTTCTTCGTCGAATACCGTCCGGGTGAGGATCACATCTTCCCCGCGCCGGAGGGGTACGCCGCGCTGCGCGACTCCGGCGCATTCACGCTCAGCCCGGTCGGGCGCGATGGCATCCCGGTCGAATACCGCTTTTTTGAGACCAGTCCGTCCGGCAATCCGCCGTTCTGGACGTACCGCCGCATCCACAGCGGCGCGCTGCTGGGCGGGAACGATATCGCGCTGATCAACTGGGTGAGCAATGACTACCACGCGCGCGGGCTGATCGACGTGCCGCCCGCCGACGCGGACGCCGCGCTCGACGAAGCGAAGCGCCTCTCGCTGGGACTCCTGCACTGGCTGCACACCGAATGCCCGCGCGATGACGGTGGGCGCGGCTACCCCGAACTGAAGCTGCGCGCTGACATCACCGATACCGCCGATGGGCTTGCTGCCGCGCCATATGTGCGCGAGTCGCGGCGGA
>CAZTLS010000122.1:0-2688 GCA_964614405.1 uncultured Pleurocapsa sp. | reverse complement strand
TCGCCAGATCGCCCAACGCCTTCAGCGTGTTCGCCTCCCCCAGGCGGGCGGGGATCGCCTGGAACAGCGCCAGCGCGGCGGTGTAGCGCGCCCGCGCGCCGCCGTAGTCGGCTTCCCTCATCGCCAGATCGCCCAACGCCTTCAGCGTGTTCGCCTCCCCTGATGGATAGCTGATCCGCTGCGCCACCGGCAGCCCCGCTTCAAGCAGGGCGCGGCGCACGGCATTCGGCTGATACAGACCGAGATAGTTGTTCAGCGCATTCAGCAGATCGACCGCCGCTTCCGGCTGCTGGACCAACCCCCATTGCAGCGCAGCCTGAAGGTTGTCGAAGTCCGGCGTGATGCCGCGCAGATAGTTGATGTCGGTATGATCGCGTTCGGTTCCGTGAAGCGCCGCGTAGTGGGCGAAGTGCCACCCGAACACCGCTTCCGCCTCCCCTGCCGTGCGCAGCAGGGCGGCGGCGTAGGCGTGGATGAGGGCGTGCAGGGTGAAGCGACCGTCGGCGGCGGCATCCTCGATCAGCCCCGCCCCGCGCAGCGCCGCCAGCGGTGCGCGCGCCGCATCCGCGTCGGCATCGCCCCAGACGGCTGCCAGCGCCGCCCGGTCGAACGTCCCCTCACGGGCGAATGCCCCCAGCGCGCGGAAGCGCCGCCGCAGGTCGTCGCCCGGCAGCGCGTCGTAGCTCAGCCCCAGCGACAGGGCGAGGTTGACGTCCTTGTCCGTCTCGTCCAGCTTCAGGTCGGCGAACGGATCGTCGCTCGCCAGCCGCCTGTCGATCAGCCGCAGCATGTCGGCGGCGTCGTCGGCGTAGCCTTCGGCGATCTGCGCCGCCGCCAGCGCCACCGCCAGGGTGTGCCCGCCCAGCCGCGCGCTGATCGCCTGGTACACCGCGTCATGCTCGTCGCCCCGCCCGGTGCGCGCGGCGATCAGGCGCGCCCCTTCCTGAGGCGTCAGCGCGTTGAGCGGGATGTCCGCGCCCTGCACCCTGCCCGCCAGCGCGCCGCTGCGCGTGGTGATCAGCAGGCGGCAGGCGGTGTCGGCGGTCGGAAAATACGTCACCACCTTCGCATCCCACACATCATCCAGCACGATCAGCGCCTGTCTGCCATGCAGCACGCGGTTCAGGCTGAGCGCGCCGGTCTTCTCGTCCGGGTAGTTCTCACGCGCGTCGCCGAAGTGAACGCCGACGGCGGCTTGCAGCGCCGGGATGCTCGGCTCCCGCCCGACCTCCAGCCACAGCACGTCATCGACGTAGCGGCGGCGTATCTGGCAGTCGTCGGTCAGGGCGCGCGCCAGCGTCGATTTGCCGAAGCCGCCCATGCCGACCATGGCGACGGCGCGCTGCGGGGCGCTGATCACCGTCGGCGCGATGGCGTCGGCGATCAGGGCGGCGCGGGCGGCGGCGAACGTCGCTTCGCGCGGGACGTAGGCATCGGGCAGCGGCTTGAGCGCGCCGATCAGCCGCCCGGCGCGGTCGCTCTGGCGCAAGCGGGCGACCAGGTCGGCACTGGCGGCGGCTTCAGCGCGCGGCGGGCGGAAGTCGATGGCGTTGAAGAGCGCCACTTCCGGCGGGATGAGGGGGTAGTCGCCGTTGAGCAGGATGGGGAGGATCGGCTTGCATTCGGCGAAGGCGAAGCGCCATTCGGCGCGCACGTATTCGGACGCGGCTGCGCCCGCCCCGCACACCAGCACCAGGCGGTCGCTGGCGCGGATGGCGCGCTCGATCTCGGCGGTGAACACCTCCCCGCGCGAGGGCAGCTCGACCTTGTCCCACCACACGCGCATCCCGGCGTCGGTCAGGGCGGTGTACAGGCGGCGCATGAACGAACGGGCGGGGTCGTCATAGGCGGCGGAGTCGGCGCCGGCGTCGTCGGCGCGGGCGTAGGAGAGGAAGACGTCGAAGCGGTCACTGGTCATGGCATGGGCTCCCGATGGGGTGAGTGCGTGATCATCAGTGTAACGCGCTGTGCGGGTGGGGGCAACCTCACCCCGGAAACCTGCGGTTTCCTGCCCCTCTCCGATGGAGAGGGGCGGTTGAGCGGGGCGAAACGGGGTGAGGTCAGATGCTAATCCCACACCGTATCGAGCGGGGCGTACTGCGCCGCCGGGTACTTGATGCTGAACGCGGGAGGCTGCGGCGCGCTGGTCGCCCGCTCCAGCGCCAGGTTGTAGCGCGTCATGCGGCAGCGGCTCAGCTCTTCATCGTACTGCGGGTTGTAGACCATGATGTACTGCCTGCTGCCGGGCTGCACCACCATGACGCCGTTCATCCCCAGCGGCACGGCGGTCACGCTTTCCGCATCGACGCTGACGCTCCACGCCTCCAGTGCCGCGCCGACCACGCGCACGCTGTACGCGCCGGGCGGCAGCGTGACCATGAAGTAGTTCGCGCCCAAACCCGCCATGCCCGGACCGGTGTAGCGCCAGCTCAGCGAGTCGATCGTCCCTTCCAGCCACACCGAAGCGTTGAAGAGCGGGGCGAGGGCGTAGTCACGCGCCAGGTTGCGCACGCGGTAAGCGCGAATTTCATCGACGAGGGCTGAGGTAAGGCGCTGAGTCTGCATCGGCACAGCCGTCGCGCTGCCCCCGCCGGATCGCGATCCGGGTCGCGCGCCCAGGTTGCCGGTGTTGACGGGCGGGCGCGGCGGGCTGGTCGGCGTGGTCGCGCCCGTGCCGAGGTTGCCGCC
>CAZTLS010000121.1:0-2688 GCA_964614405.1 uncultured Pleurocapsa sp. | reverse complement strand
GGGCGCGCGCGCCGCCGGCGCTCCCCGGCGGCAGGTCATCGCCCGCGGCACGCGCGCCCGCGCCAGGCTGATCGGCGACATCGTGCATCGGGCGCTGCAATACGGGCTGGACGAGGCGTCGTGTGATCTGCCGCGCCTGCTGCGCGATGCGGCATGGGAGGCGGGCGTGCTGAACCCGGATGAGGCGGCGGCGATCGCAGAAGCAGCGGCAGCGCGCGTCCGTGCCGCCCACAGCAGCCCGGTCTACGCGGCGCTGCGCGCGGCGGAGGCAGCGGGTCGGCGGGTGCTGCGCGAAGTGCCGTTCAGCCTGCAAACGGGCGGCGGACGGCGCATTCACGGCGTCATCGATCTGCTGATCGAGCGGGAGGATGGATCATGGCTGCTGATCGACTTCAAGACGGCAGCGCTGGGCAATGCCAGCCCGCAGGCGGTGGCGCAGCACGCCAGACGCTATTTCGTGCAGGTGGGGATTTATGCGCGCGCCGTCGAACAACTGACCGGGCGTGCGCCGGAATGCGCCCTGTACTACATCGACCCGGACGTGATCGTGACGGTGGATGAGGCGGCATGGCGCACAGCGCTCACCCATGTGCCTGGCGGGGTGAGGTAGGGGCGACCCACCGGGTCGCCCCTACAGGTCAAACCTGTGTCTGTGTTTCGCCCCGCTCAACCGCCAGGTTTCCGGGGTGAGGTGGGGGCAAACAGACGCCGGAACGGATTTACAGGCAGCCGCTAGCCGCCGCCGCGCAGCAGCGCGATCTCCTCACATGCCGGGCACGACCCGTCCGGGCGGATGATGGCGTAGCCGCCCTGTGGGTCACCATCGACGAAGCGGGTGTAGTTGACGTTGAAGATGATGATCAGGTCAACCCGCCCGGTGGCAGCAGCGACCTCGATCGCTTCACGCAGCCACATCGCCTGTTCGCCGACGCTGGTGTTCGCGCCCCAGGCGAAGCCCTCAGGCAGCGCGCCGTAGCCGTCCGGCGAGACATAGCCCAGTTCGCTGAAGCACAGGCGCGCGTTGCTGTTGCGGAAGGGGAAGGCGGCGCGCTGGATCATCAGCGGCAGGTAGTAGGTCTCGTATGTGCCGCGCGGGTCGCCCCCCTGCAGGCGGGGCGAGATGATGCCCTCGTTGTAGTGGATGCCGATGCAGTCGGAGAAGGACGCCGCGCCCGCATTCGCCATGCCGAGGTAATAGCGATCGTCGTTCCACACGCGATCTGAGCCGAACGCGCCTTCCGCCCCGGTCGGCGCGGGCGCGCCCGTCACCACGCGGATCGACGGATCGACCGCCTTGATCGCGTCATGGGCTTCACGCAGCAGTTCGACGTAGCGGCGCGGGTCGATCTGCCCGCGAGGCCACTCGCGGTCGAGGTTCATCTCGTTCCAAATCTGGATCGCGCCAGGTCCGAGTGCGGCAAGTTCAGCGACGAATTCGGCGTACTGGCGATAGTATTCCGCACCGCCTGCCGCCAGTTCATCCTTGTTGCCCTTGACGGACAGGAAGACCTCGAAGCCGCGCTCGTGCGACCAGTTCACGCGATCACGGGCGACGTCGATGAGCGAGCGATCGCCGACCACGAACGGAATCTGCCACTTCATCCACGTCATGCCCGCTTCGCGCATCAGCTCTGCCGCGCGTTCGTCGAAGTTGTCCATCTGTCCACCTACCGGGATGGGCAGCGTATTGACGACTTGCGGTCGCGGAACCCGGACCGGACCGGTGGGTTCCGGCGGTGTGGAGACGGACGGGGTGGTCGGCAGGGTGAACGATGGGGCGGTGCTGCCGTCGAGCCGACTCAGGCTGTTGCCGACGCGGATCGGGGCGACGCTGACGGTGCGCTGTGTGCCGTCCGCCAGCAGCACGCGCAGGCGCAGCGTGTACACGCCGTCCGGCACGACGCGGGTGTCGATGGTGGCGATGACGCCGTTGGTCACGGTGGCGCGGCTGGGCAGCGAGACGGGCGTCCACACATCCCCGGCTTCGGGGTACGCGCCCATCTCCAGATAGTACAGGTTCAGCCCGGCGAACGGGTTGACCGTCCCGGCGACGCTGACCGTGCCCGCCACGTCATACACGGGCGGGGGAAAATCGATGGCGATGTCGGCGATCTGCCCGAAGGCGGGCGCTGCCACCAGGGTCAGCGCAGCGAGCAGGATGAACAGTCGTTTAAGCATGTGTATGTCCTTTATCGTCATGACTCATTCGTGTCCGCCCGTGCCGATGGGCACAGGCGGACGGGGCAGCCCTTACGGGCAGTTGCCCTTTTGCAGCGTGTATTCGATGGTGCGGGTGTTGTCGCTCTTGTTGTTCTCAGGAATCTGGTTGCCTGGGTCGATGACCAGCGTGATGCGGTGCGTCTCATTATAGAAGGTGCTGATCGTCAGCGGCATGGTGACGCGGAACGTCTGGTTGGGTTCGAGGACGGGGAAGCCGCCGACGGTCGAACCCTGCTGCGAGCCGTCCGCCGCGCGCACGTTGGTGAGGCTGACGGTGCCGCTGGCGGCGGTGCGTTCGCTGCCGAGGTTCGCCACGTCGAAGCCGACGACGAACGTCTGCGCGCACACCGGCTGACCAGGCTCCAGCACCACCACGCCCGCCACGAGGTTGGCGTTGGAGGTGGTGGCGGGGGGCAGCCCGGTCGGCGGAACCACAGGCGGCGGCGCGTCGTGTAGGGAAAGAGTGTA
>CAZTLS010000120.1:0-2715 GCA_964614405.1 uncultured Pleurocapsa sp. | reverse complement strand
GGGACGAGGATTTTCTTGTAGCGACTTTCTGCCATGATTTTGGGCGCACCTTTCTCGATCGCAAAGAATACTTTGACTCCAGTTTACCCCATTTTCACCCCAATGGCATGGTGACGATGATGCGCGTACCCTCGCCAGGCGCGCTCTCGATGACCACTTCCCCACCGTGCAGGTGGGCGCGCTGGCGCATGTTGCGCAAGCCCAAGCCCATAGTGGTGGCGTCGGGGTCGAAGCCGCGCCCGTCGTCGGCGATGACCATGCGCCAGCCGAGCGCGTCATTGGCGATGACGATGCGCGCTGCGTTCGCCCCGGCATGACGGAGCAGGTTGCTCACCGCTTCAGTGGCGATCTGGCAGATAGTGTCCACCACGCTGGGCGAGAACGATCCGGCATCGTCGGGCACGGTGATGGTGACGTCGAGCGCATCGGGGATGTGCAGCCGCGCCAGCGAGTCCGCCAGGCGATCGCGCAGGGTGCGCGGTTCGTCGTCTTCATCCGCCCTGAGGTTGAGGATGTAGCGGCGGATGTCGGCGATCACCGTGTCGATGGCGCGGGTGGATTCGCCGATGGCGTCGGCGATCTGCGGTTGCGACAGGCGCAGCAGTTGCAGCCCCATGCCGATGGCATAGAGCGACTGGATCACGCCGTCGTGCAGCTCCATACCCACCCGTTCGCGTTCTTCCAGCAGCGTCAGCCTGGCATTCTGCTCGGAAAGGTGCTTGCCCGCGATCGCCAGCGCCGCATAGCCCGCCAGCGACTCGACGAGCCACTCGTCCGCCTCGGTGAACGGCAGCCCGTCCAGCCGGTCGGTCAGGTACAACATGCCGAACAAACGCCCGGATGCGGCGATCGGCACGCCCAGCAGCGAGTCCATCTCCGGGTGATGCTGAGGAAAGCCGACGTGACGCGGATCGTCGTGCATGTGTTCCAGGCGCAGCTTTTCGCGCTCGTGCATGATGACGCCCAGCAGCCCCCTCCCGACCGGGGGGTGTGGGATGCGGCGGATGTCTACCTCGGCGATGCCAGCCACCTCGAAGTACTGCATCGTGCCGTGTTCGCTGGGCGTGCCCAGCGCGGCATAGCGCGTCTGCACCAGATGCTGCGCCACTACCGCGATCTGTTGGAGCATGGCGCGCAGATTGTCGGCGCTCGCCGCCCCGACGACCGCCGCGGCGATCGTCTTGAGCGTCTCAAGGATAACCGTCACCTCTTTTTTTTGAGTTTCGTCACTCATCATCATCCCACTTCCGGTTTACAGTGAAGGTGTTATCATTCCGGGAGTATAGACGATGTTTGACCTGGCTGGTACACACACAGGATTACTCATATGGATAAGGGGCGAACCGTGCGCCTGCTGATCGCCGATGACCATTCCATTGTGCGCGCTGGGCTGCGCGCGCTGCTGGCGCACAATGCCCAGTTCAGCGTTATCGCGGAAGCGGCGACGGGTGAAGAGGCGGTGCAGAAGGCGATCGAGATGCATCCGGACATCGCCATCCTCGACATCCGTATGCCTGGCATCTCCGGCATCGAAGCGTGCCGCCAGATCGTCGCCAATGTGCCCACCTGCCGCGTGATCGTGCTGACCACCTACGCCGAAGACGACCTGCTCTTCGCCGCCATTCGCGCCGGCGCATCGGGCTATGTGCTGAAGCGCATCGGTGATAACGAACTGCTCAGCGCCGTCGAACGGGTGAGCCGGGGCGAAAACATCCTCGACCCCGCACTGACGGCAACGGTGTTCGCCGAAGTCCGCAAGCAGGATCAGCTTCAGCAGACCGCCGCCTTCAGCGATTTGACGCTTCAGGAACTGGGCATCCTCTCGCTGGTGGCGCACGGCTACACCAACCGCCAGATCGCGGTTAAGCTCTATCTGGGCGAAGGGACAGTCCGCAATTACGTCAGCAGCGTGCTGGCGAAGATCGGCGCTGCCAACCGCGCCGAAGCCGCCGCCTACGCCGTCAAGCACAAGATCGACGAGATCGTCCCCCCGCCCGCCGCCGAGTAACGACTCCCCGCGCGCTGTTCTCATCATTTGCCCAGCATCCGGTGCTTGCCATGCGCGATGATGAGTCGTACAATGCGTAAATCTGCATAAATCTACAGAAATCACAGGCACATGACTCAACCTCCCAACCTTTCTGTGCTGCGAAACCTCAAGATCGCCCTGTTCCATCTGGGATCGGGCATGTCAGACGTGATCACGACGGGCGTGTGGAACCGCATCATGATCACCGATCTGGGCTTCAACGCCACGCCGATCGGCTTGCTGGTGGCGCTGCGCTACTTCCTCGCGCCGCTGGGGATATGGGCGGGGCGCATGAGCGACAAACAGGCGGTGCTGGGCTACCGCCGCCTCTTCTGGGTGTGGCTGGGGCGGGCGATGATGGCGATCAGCATCTTCATGCTCGGCTTGGTGACGGCGAACCTGGTGCGCCATGCCGACTTTGCCGGGTCGTCAGACAGCTTGGAGTGGGTGGTCATCGTGGTGGCGCTGCTGCTCTTCAGCCTGGGGTCATCCATCTCCGGCAGCACCTTCCTGGCGCTCATCTACGATCGCAGCGGGGAAGACCAGCGCGGGCGCGCCGTCGGCATCGTGTGGACGTTCCTGCTGCTGGGCTTCACCATCGGCGGGGTGCTGTTCGGGACGATGCTCCCCTCACGCGAGGGGCACGCCGGGACGGAAGTGGTCATGGCGTCCACGCTGCCGTTCGA
>CAZTLS010000119.1:0-2721 GCA_964614405.1 uncultured Pleurocapsa sp. | reverse complement strand
GCGGATCGCGTTGTTGTCCAGCGCGGACATGGATGCATCTTCCACGATGCGCGTCGCGCCGATCTTGAACACGCGCGCGGGCTGGGTCGGAGTCACATTCTGGTCGGTCATGGTGGTGAAGTCCTTTTCTGAGTAGGCGAACTAAAGCAGAGCAGTCTGGGCGGATGCACCGTTTGCACGGTGGTGTCCGTTGGCGGAATGGGTAAGTTCGTGCGGCGGGGTAAGCGTGAGCGGTTCGTCGGGTTCCTCATCGACGGCGGGCATGTTGTCCGTCTCGTCTGCGGTGGACTCCGGCTCGATCGCGCCGACCTGCACGAAGTCAGTGAGCGAGAACAGCGGCATGTCACGGGCGGTCAGGTGCTTCATCTTCTTCGCCAGCGCGTACACGTCATCGATGCGGATCGGCGTATCGCCGTCCCACAGCTTGCCGTCGATGAGGATGGCGGCGAGCTGCACTGCCTGGCGGTAGGCGGCGGCATCCGTCTCCCCGCCCGTGAGCTTGAGGTGACTGATCTTGACCGTTTTCTTGCCCTTCTTCAGCGGAATATCGACCGTTGGTTCGGCAGGTGGCGGCGGAGCGGCTGGCTTTGTTCGCGTGGATGTGGACGCAGGTGGCGGCGCATCAGGGATGATGGGCGGGGCGGCTTCGACGGCGGACAGGGCGATCAGGGCTTCCGCGATGATTTCAGTCAGGTCAGCGATGCGCGTGTAGGTAAAGCGGTTGAGGTGGGCGAGATCGCCGCGCTGGATGAGCAGTGTGCCGTCACGGGACTCACTGTCGCTTTCGGGCAGAGTGAGCGTGATGACCGTCGGCGGTTTCGGTGCAGTTTTCTTGGACATGAAAGTTCCTTTCATCAAATGCGAGTATCGGGTAAAGCAGTAAACTGGTGTGCGGGCATCACCCCCTTTCGTGATTGATCGAAGGCTGGTATCCCCAGCGCGGGACACAGGTCTTTGAGCAGCAGCGACCCGCAGACGTGACAAAATCCGTAGCCGCTGCGCGTATTGAAACCGAAGGAAGGTTGTCGGTCACCATGCTTGTGATGTTCTGGAAACGGACACGCGCAGTTCACCCAGTCGCCGCGCATTCTGCCGCCTCGCCCCATGAGCGCGTATGTGACGCGGGCGATCAGGTCGGGATTGGGTACGTAGTGAGTGGCTGATTGATTGTGCTGGCGTGGCGCTGAACGGGGAAGATAGGCGGTGAAATCTTGCAGGGCGCAGCGCCACTCACGGAGTTCAACCAGACGGCACAGAGCGTTTCCACGCGACGGCTTCGTGTTCACCGATCCGACGATACGCAAGCTCTGTGCCACACTCAACCTGTCGCCGCCAAGTGCCGTTGCCAGCCCACACAGCAGCAGCCGCGCTGTGTTCAGGTCGGTGGTTGGTTCGTCCAGCCACCAGTAGACATGATATCCGCCGCCACTGGCAACGATGCATGAGGGAGATGGATTGACGCGTCGCAGCCGTGCCAGTGTTTCAGTCGATGGATCATCAACATCAACGAACAATGCCGGCAGCGCGACTACATCTGCCGCGCTGCCGCGCTTCCACCTGGTCAATCCCGGACGACGCAGCCCAACCGCGAAGTACGCGCCCCAGCCGAGCGCATTCGCCGCGTCAAGACGAGCGAATGCGTCGTGCAATGCTGGTGCATCGTCGAGCCGGATGTGTCGTGAGGGGGTCGGGTGCTTGCCATCGGGATGGATGGCGGTGAGCGTGAGGCAGGTCGAGCGGTAGGCGGTGCAGCGGGCGAGCAGCGCGTTGAAGAACGCGGAACGCTCATCATGACTGTGCATGGCATCAGAACAACGCCAACTGCTGCGTGCGCGCTTCCTCGTAGATGGCTTCGCGCTGCGGAAACACCAGCGGCGGACGTTCGGCGGGGTTCGTGCGTTTCGGCGCAGCGCGGCGTGTCGGCTTCACTGTTGGCGGGACGCTCTGACCGGTGATGCGCGAAACGACTTTCCCTGCGACCTCGCGCTCGAAGCCGGGGAACACGACCCGGTGTTCGGTCAGCCACGCCGCTATCCCATCCACTGTGCCGCCGTCCAGCATCGTGAGCAGTTCTGCCCGGTGCTTCGCCCATTCGCGTTCGTCAGCGATCAGGTGGACGGTCTCCAGATATGCCGTCACTGCTTCGACCGGATGTGATTCAGACTGTTCAACCGTCTCGATGACTCGATCAGGTGTCAACTCGTCAACCAATGTGACCGTCGCGCCCAGCTCCAGCGCCAGCGCGATCAACGGATCGGTTTCGCTTGGTTCATCCGTCACCGTTTCGGCTGCAACCGGCGAGTTCTCGACATTCCAGTAGCCCGCGTCCTCGATGTCGATCTCGCTGACTGCGCCTGATGCCTTGAACAACTGCGACGGGTCAAGTAGCGTCTCGTCGCGCCCGATAGCGTCAAGCAGTGCTTCCTCGAATCCGCCTTCCGACTCCGTGAGCGCGTCCAGTCCGGTCAAGCCGATGTCACCTGTGAGCAGTTTCGCCGCCCGCTGTTTCCGGCTCATGAGCTGCACGGCAGTCTGTTCCATCGTGCCTTCTGCATACAGGTAGAAAACCTTGCAGTGCGCGTGTGTCTGGTTGAGCCGATACGAGCGTGCCGCCGCCTGCATCAGTGTGGACAGATTGAAGACGAGTTCGTAGAAGATGAGCGATGGGAAGTGGATGAGGTCAAGCCCGGTTTTCACAAGCTCAGGATTGCACAGCACGAC
>CAZTLS010000118.1:0-2724 GCA_964614405.1 uncultured Pleurocapsa sp. | reverse complement strand
GGCTTTCCGCCTCCGCCTGTTTGACGGCTTCCACGATGTCTTCCGGCACGAACGGGCGGCGGATGAAGGTGAACGCCCCCGCCTGGCGCGCTTCATCCACCTGATCGGACAGCGAGACGACGATCACCGGGATATCCATCGTGTCATCGCGCGATTGCAGGTTCCGCAGGATGTTCCAGCCCGCGCCGTTGGAGAAGTTCACGTCCATGATGATGATCGTCGGGTGCAGCCCGCTCGCCATCGCCTCCGCCTCCAGCGGGATGGTGGCGGCGAAAATCTCAAAACCCTCACGCGCCAGCGCCCGCCGGAACTGATCGACCATCTCCGGGTTGTCCTCGATCAGCAGAATCTGACGCTTGCGCGTCATGATGCGCGTGATGTCCGTCTGGGTATCCTGCGTCTCGTCACGGGCGGGTTCCTGCGGGGCGCGCAGATGCCCCGTCACGCCGCGCAGTGCAGCGCGCGAGGTCGGTGTGGCGTTCAGGTCGTCTGTCTTGCGTTTGGGCGGCGCATCGGGATCGACGACCGGCTCGATCGGCAGCAGCACGCTGAACGTCGAACCGACGTTGACGGTGGAGCGCACCAGCATCCGCCCGCCCTGAATTTCCACCAGCGATTTGGCGATCGGCAAGCCCAGTCCCGTGCCGCCGGCCGTGCGCGTCAGCGACGAGTCCACCTGGCGGAACGCCTCGAACAGCAGCGGGATGTCTTTCTCGGCAATGCCGATGCCGGTGTCGGTCACATCGACGCGCACCATCGTCTGCCCGGTCTCCTCATCGCGCACGGCGTAGGCGCTGATCGTGATCGAGCCTTCGCGCGTGAACTTGCTGGCGTTCGAGACGAGGTTGAGCAGCACCTGGCGGATGCGGAATTCATCGCCGTATGCCTTCGGCATTCCTGGGGCGAGATCGACAATGATGTCGATCGGCTTGTCTTTGACCAGACCGATGCCGATCGAGCGTACTCCATCGATGACGGGTCTGATCTCGAAATAGTCGAACTGCAGGTCCATCTTGCCCGCCGCGATCTTCGCCTGATCGAGGATGTCGTTGATCAGGTTGAGCAGGTGCATCCCGCTGTTGTAGATCGTCGTCAGGTCCTGTTCCTGCATCTCGGTCAGCGGACCGTCGATGCCCTTCAGGATGACGCGGCTGAAGCCGATGATCGAGTTGAGCGGCGTGCGCAACTCGTGGCTCATGTTCGCCAGGAAGTCGCTCTTGAGGCGGTCGAGTTCCTGCAGGTCTTCGTTCTGGCGCTGCACCTGCTGCAAAAGCTGCTGATTCTGCACGATGGCGCTCAGCGTGCCGGAGAGGGTGAGCAGCAGTTGCAGCGTATCATCGGTGAACGCGCCTGGGCGGTCGCCCTCCATCGTGATCAGACCGACCAGCGTCGATGCTGTGCCCAGCGGCACGATGATGGCGCTGCGCGCGCTTTCCACGATCGGCAGGTAGCGCGGTTCAGCGGTCAGGTCGGAGATGATCAGCGGGCGGCGCGAATTGGCGACGCTGGCGATCAGGTTCTGCGCGGTATCCAGCCGGATTTCGCTCAGCTCGGAGAGCGGCTGGTCGCTGCCCGCCTGAGCGATCGGCACGAGCAGGGTGAACTCCTGCTCATCGGCGTCGATGTAGGTTTCGGGCAGGTAGATGGCGGCGGAGATGGCGTTAAGCGAATGCGCCAGTTCTTCCGCCACGTTGCCCACCGCATCTTCCAGCGTTTCGGCGCGGGCAGCGGCATTGGTCACGCTGTAGAGGAAGCTCATCTCGCTGGCACGCCCGCGCGCCTGTTCGTACAGCTGCGCGTTGTCGATGGCGGTCGCCACCTGCCCGGCGAGGGTGGTCAGCACCAGCACGTCATCGCTGTCGAAGGCGTTCGGCACGTTGGACTGCACGTCGAGCGCGCCCACCACCCGCCCCTTGAGGATGAGCGGGATCGCCATTTCCGAACGGGTGTTGGGCAGGTAGGGGTTGGGGCGGTGGACGACGCGCGCATCGGCGGTGTCGGCGGCGATGGTGGCGCGGGCGTTCGCCGTCACCTGCCCGATGACCGACTGCGACCCCTTCTTCAGCCTGTGACGGATGCTGAGCAGCTGCCGCCCGGCTTCGCCCGTGCTGGCGCGCAGCAGGGCATACTCATCTTTGTCATCCATCAGGAAAATCTGCACATGGTCGTACTCGAAGCGATCCTTGATCAGATCGACGATCTGCGGCAGCAGGCGGTCGAGGTCGAGCAGCGTACCGGCGATCTGGCTCACTTCAGAGGAGGTGACGAGCTGGCGGGCGCGCCGTTCCGCCTGGCGCAGCGCGCGGTTGGCATCGAGACGCAGCGACGCCTGTTCGATGAACGAGCGGTAGGTGCGGATTTCACGTTCGTCGTGCCGCCGCACGATGTTCGAGCCGATCACGATGCTGCCCAGCGCCCGCCCGCCCGCGCGCAGCGGCAGCACCAGCAGCGAACGCAGATCGAGGCTGTACAACCCGATCCTGCCCGTCTCGTCCAGCCCGTCATATTCATCGATGTCATCGACGATCAGCAGTTCCGGCGTGGCGAAGATCGACCAGGCGGGGAACTGCTCTGCACCGAGCGTGATGCCCGTCAGATCGACCACACCGGAGTCGGGGGCGGTCCACATTGCGCTGATGCGCGCCATCGCGTTGGGCGCGTCCCAGGTAGTGGTCATCAACTGCACCAGGAACGCCTGAGTCACCGCCGGGTTGAGCAGGTACT
>CAZTLS010000117.1:0-2806 GCA_964614405.1 uncultured Pleurocapsa sp. | reverse complement strand
CCTCCAGCGCCGCCACGCCGCGCGCCACCCACAGGGCGCGGTCAGCCGCCCACGAGTCGGGGTCGATCTTGCCCAGCGCGTGATCCTCATCGAGGTCGCGCACGTTGCGAAGCGCGCGCTCGTAGTAGCGGGTCAGGCGGGCGCGCTGGCGCTCTTCGACCGTCCCGGCGGTGAAGGCACGGCGGCGCAGCAGCAGCGGCGCGGCGCTGATCATCACCACGACCAGCGTCAGCACGACGGCGAACAGCAGCCCTTCCAGGCTCATCTCACGATGCCTCCGTCAGCAGACCGTCCAGCACCGGGCGAAGCTGCGCCTCGGTGACGGCGGCGAAGAAAAAGCGGACGACCTGTCCGTCGGCGTCGATGACGAACGTCTCCGGCACGCCGGTGATGCGGTACAGGCGTCCGGTCACCTCGCCGCGCGTGTCGGCGGCGTTGGGGTAGGTGATGGCGTAGCGGTCGATGAACCCCTGCGAGTCCGACGGCGAGTCGGCATGGCTGACGCCGACGAAGACGATGCGGTCGGGATAGCGGGCGCTGTATTCGCGCCACAGGCGTTCCAGCGCGGGTGCTTCCTCGCGGCACGGGGCGCACCAGCTCGCCCAGAAGTTGAGGACGACCACCCTGCCGCGCTGCTCGCTGAGGCGGAATGTGCTGCCGTCGAGGGTGGTGAGCGCGAAATCGGGTGCTGCGCCTTCGGTCGGCTGGCGCTGCTGGCTGCGCGCCAGGGCGATGCCGATGACGGCGATGACGATCACGAACACGCCCAGCACGGCGAACGCCACCGCACCCACACCCCGGCGCGGCGGGGGAGGCGGGTCGCTGAGCGCCTCGTGCAGCAGAGGATCGGGGGAAGTCGCCATCGTCATCCTTTCAGATCGCGCTCGAAGCGGGCGCGGGCGTCTTCATTGATCGGGGCGGGCGGCGCGCTGACCGGGGCGGACGCGGCAGCAGCCGAACGGCGCGCCGTCCAGCGCAGCAGGGTGTACGCGCCCAGCAGCAGCGCCGCCGCCGCCAGGACGAACGGTGTGTAGACCGAGAGCGCGCGCAGGAAGGCATCCTGCGGAATGGGCACGACCCGATCGCCATAGCGCTGCACGAACGAGTCGATCACCTGTTCGGGCGTCTGCCCGTCGCTGAGCTGGACGCGAATCTCATCGCGCCACTGCACGCACGCCTGCGTCATGCAGTCCTTGAGCAGTTCGTTGGGGCAGACCGGGCAGTACAGCCGCCCGGCGACGGCGTTCACATCGTCATACGTCACATCCTGCCCGTGCGCCGCAAACGCGCCGACGCACAGCACGATGACCAGCAGCAGCAGTCGGCGGATCATGCGGCACTCTCCGCGCGGGCGGCGCGCTCAGGCTGGCGGGCGCGCGCCGGGCTGCCGACCGCAGCCGGGGCGACCGAGATGACCGTGCCGAGGATGAGGACGAGACCACCCCACCAGACGAGATTGATGAGCGGGTTGATGTAAATCTTGAAGGTCGCCGTCGCGCCGACCACGCCCTCGATCGTCTGGAAGCCCGACAGCAGCACGTACACGTCGTTCTCCAGCGTGCTGTGCGCCCCGGCGATGATCTGGGTGTTCATGCCGCGCGCGTCGGGGTAGAAGTCATAGCGCGGGCGCAGCAGCGCCAGCGACTCGCCATCGCGCGCCACGCGCACTTCAGCGATATCCATGATGCGCCCGTCGTCGGCGATCTGCCCGTTCAGCATCCGCTCGTAGGTGATCGTGTAGCCGGAAAATTCGACCGACTCGCCAGGGCGCAGCGTGCGCTGCGTCTCCTGCTGGTAGAGCGTGCTGCCGATCACGCCGATGCCGATGACCGTGATGCCCAGGTGGACGATGAAGCCGCCGTAACGACGGCGGTTGCGCCCGAAGATGTTCGCCAGCGCCAGCGCCAGATTTTCCCCGGTCGCCTTGCGCCGCGCCCATGCCCCGCGCCCGATCTCCCACACCGCCACTACGCCCGCGAACAGCACCGCGCCGTAGCCGATGAGCGCGCCGACCGAGCGCGCACCGAGCAGCCAGGCGATCGCCAGCGCCAGCGCCGTGCCGATGATCGGCTGGACGAGCGCCCCGCGCAGCCGCGCCAGCGTCATCGCTCCCCATGCCGAAAGCGGCGCGACGCCCATCAGGATGTACATGATGAGGAAGAGCGGCGCGGTCACCAGTTCAAAATACTCCGCGCCCAGGGTGATCTCCGTGCCGGCGAACAACTCGGACAGGATGGGCGCGCCGAAGCTGCCCCAGAAGATGGCAAGCGTGAGCGCCACGAACACGACGTTGTTCAGCACGAAGAGCGACTCGCGGCTGAGCGCCCCGGCGAAGGCATGTTCGTCTGCCAGCCGCCCCTGCCGCCAGCGCAGCAGGATGAGCCAGACGGCGACCAGCGTCACGCCCGCCCAGAACGCGAACATCGGCAAGCCGATGCCGCTCTGCGCGAAGCTGTGGACGCTCTCGACCAAGCCGCTGCGCGTGGCGAACGTGCCGAAAAGCACGGCGCTGAAGGTGAAGATGACCAGGAACATGTTCCACACCTTGAGCATCCCGCGCTTTTCCTGAATCATGACGCTGTGCAGGAAGCCCGTGCCGATGAGCCAGGGCAGGAAAGCGGCGTTCTCCACCGGGTCCCAGCCCCAGTAGCCGCCCCAGCCCAGCACGTCATAGGCCCAGCGCCCGCCGAGGATGAGGCCGAGACTGAGGAACAGCCATGCCACCAGCGACCAGCGCCGAGTCGCTTTGATCCAGTTGGACGACAGATCGCCAGAGGCCAGCGCCGCCATCGCAAACGCGAACGGA
>CAZTLS010000116.1:0-2865 GCA_964614405.1 uncultured Pleurocapsa sp. | reverse complement strand
CAGTCGGCGCGTTTCCGCCTGACGAACATCTACACCATCAACACCCCCGCCGGACGCACAGTCGCGGTGTGGGAGTTGGAGATCAAGAACTTGAGCGGCGGCAATTACGACGTGTTCCCCGCCTACCAGAGCTACATCAGTCAGCTTGTAGGCGGCACGTCCGGTGTATGGGGGGCGTCGTCTGATGCGGCTGTGGATGCCGGGTTGACCGTGACATATGAGGCGGTCGGTCTCGCGCCGGGTGCAGCGCAGACGTTCACGCTCGCCGGGTTCATCCCGTATGGCACAGCACCCAACCGCGTGACGTTCATGCTCGACCCGACCACACGCCCCACGCCGCCGCCGCGCCTGCCGGGGAGCAATGCCCTCGTCTGGCGCACCGAAACCAACCCGTCCTGTGCTGGCACGATTGCTGACCCGCCCGTCGGCATGCTGCCGCCTGCGTAAGTGAAAGGAAAGAAGAATGCCGATCATCGACGATGTGCTGAACGGGCTGCAAATTCAGATCGATACGCTGTGGTGGAACCTGATGTTCGCGCTGGCGGGGATGGGTTGGAGCTTGCAGCGGGCGTTCCTGATGATGGGCTACACCATCGAGCTGATGAACCAATGGCTGATCGACAATGCCTTCACGCCGCTGATCACCCAGACGAACGCCAGCTTACAGGTGGCGGTGAGCATCTCGTTTATCGTGGCGCTGCTGGTCTTGGGGATCACCTACCTGCTCGCCGCTTTCGCACGGATGCGAATTGTTGAGCCAAAGAGCGCCATCGCCTGGTATCTGGCGGGCGCGCTCTTCTTCTCGCTCGGTCCGAGCCTGTATCAGGGCATGAGCGATTTCCGCCGCGACATCTCGCAGGCGTTCTACGCCAGCAGCTTGAGCGGACTTGCGGCGGTCACCGGGACAGCGTTCAACTCGTTAACGAGTGTGGACAGCGCCGACATGGGAATCCTGACGCTGTGCGACAACTTTGGCTCGTACATGCCAGTCTGGAACTACACCATCGATGGGCTGGATGTGGCGCTGGCGTATCTGCGCGCCGACGGGATCGACCTGATGGGCTATCCGTCCACGCCGCGTGACCCGCTCTGTCAGCCGCACACGCCCGATCCGGCAACCGGTTTATGGACAGCGGGCAGTGTGCCGTGGGAATGGCGGCGACCGGGGTCGTTCTTCGCGAACGACCGCGACCCGGTGTTCTTCCCCGCAATGACCGCCTTACAGCGTTCCGACTCGCTGGCGATGACCATGGCGGCACAGGGGCGGCTGCTCACCGCGTGGCCGCTCATCTTATTTGGCGTGACTGAGCAGCTCGTCTACCTGCTGCTGACCATCGCGCAGGGGCTGACGTTCATCTCGTTCGGCGTAGCGATCCTGTTTGCGTTCTTCAAGAAAACGGAAGTCATCGCCCGCTCGATCATCGACCTGTGGATCGAGCTGATCATCCAGACCATCGTCATTGCCCTGATTCAGTCGCTCGTCGTGACCTTCTTCCTGGCGGGGACAGCCAGCGGCAACGGGATTGTCGTGCTTGGCGTCGGGCTGATCTGCCTGATTTTCATGGGGATTGTGCTGTTCAGCGGCGTGAAGGCGGTGTGGAACTCGTTCAATCGGCTGTTCAACGCCTTTGGACAGGCGACGGGTGGCGCAGTCATCAGCCCTGGTGCAGCAGCAGTGACAGTAGGTGCAACAGCGGTCGGTACGGCTGCTCTGGGAGCGGCTGCCTACAGCGGTGCAGTGAGCATGGGGTCAAGCGCTCTGGCAGGGGCGACAGCACTTCGTTCGGGTGCAACCCCGGCACAAGCAGCAGGATTGACCTTTGGTGGTATCGAACCGATCGCGGACGCGGCGCGGGCAATCACGCGGTTGCCCGCACTGCGCGGAACCCCGCTCGGTGACGCGGCGGAACAGTTCACCGAAGGGGCAACCGTGCGGCGGGTGGCACGTGATGTGCCGCTCATTGGTGGGGCGCTTGGACCGCGCATTGGCGGACAGCTTCTCTCAGATTATGACCCTGCCAAAGCGGAGTATGACGACAAAGGACGGGTCATCGCGCGTCCGATGCTCGTCCCCGCAGTGGGGGAACGGCTGGAGAAGATGACCTACCCGGTCGGCAAAGCACCGCGCAAGACGAACCCTTCCCTGTCAGCAGATGACGACGGGATCGAATGGCAGGTCGATGACGACGGCGAGCTGTCGCCGATGTTCACGCCCGTCAGACGCAAGCGCATGGGCATGTTCACCCCGGTTGCGCCAACGCCGACCGATGCCGCTGCCGATGAGGAACTGGCACGCGAACGCGAAACCTACGCAGACGATATGCGGGGCGAAGAGATGGAGCAGCACATGTCCGATGTGGCACAGTCCAATACTGCGCGCAGTGCGAGCCGTACCGACTCAAGCCGTATCGAGAGCGCAGCAGGGCGGCTGGAACGGAGTGCTGAAGCCCTCGAACGTGCCGCCGGAACCATGATGGGCAGCCTGCGCGTGACCGGAAGCGCTGATGTGACCAGCGTCATGGGCGATGTGATGCGGCTGCTGGGCGGGCGCGGTGCGGCTGGTGTCGATCACGTATCGGTTGCTGGACTGATGGCACAGGCGGTCGGCGTGACCCCGCTGGCAGACGGTAAACCACCCGTGCGCGATAACCTGACGCGGTTTGGCATGTTTATCGATGGTGCAGCACGGCTCGGACTGACGCCAGAGCAGACCGAGCGCGTGGGACGGGAAGTGAAGGAAACGCCGGATCGTCGGATGACAGCGGACACGCGCGGCGAACTGGTTGAAGGCGCGGTCACGGCGGGGCGGTCGCGTGAAGAAGCAGAGCGTGAAGTGAACCGTCTGGAGATCGCCGCGCGGCTGCT
>CAZTLS010000115.1:0-3036 GCA_964614405.1 uncultured Pleurocapsa sp. | reverse complement strand
ATGGCGGCGGCGTTCGCCGATGAGCCGATCGAGGTCATGCCCGCCATGCTGCACGGCAGCGACCCGGCGGAGGTGTTCGCGCTCAGGGTCAAGGGCGACTCGATGATCGACGCGCTGATCAGCGAGGGCGACATCGTGGTCTTCCGCCGCACCAGCACCGCCAGCAACGGCGACATGGTGGCTGCCTGGCTGCCCGACCGCAACGAGACGACGCTCAAGCGCTTTTTCCGCGAAGGTGACATGATCCGCCTTCAGCCCGACCACCCCACCTACCCACCGATCGTCGTCCCGGCGGCGAACTGCCAGATTCAGGGGCGGGTGCTGGGCGTGCTGCGGATGAATGTGTAGTGACGCACTGACTGAGGCGGACACATGGCGGCTCGGATCAACGACCTGGAGTATGCTGCCGCCTGCCTGCGCGCTGCCAGACGTATTACTGTGCTGACCGGGGCAGGCGTGAGCAGCGAGTCTGGCGTGCCGACCTTTCGTGACGCGCTCGATGGGCTGTGGTCGCGGTATGACCCGGCTCTGCTCGCCACGCCTGATGCCTTTGCTGAGCGTCCTGCTCTGGTATGGGCATTCTACCAGTTTCGTCGGCGTATCATGCGTCCCGCCCAGCCCAACCCTGGACACTACGCGCTGGCGGCGCTGGAGCGGCGATCAGCGCATTTCACCCTGATCACGCAAAACGTGGACGATCTGCATGAGCGGGCGGGCAGCCAGAACGTCATCCGCCTGCATGGGCGGATCACTGCCAATCGCTGTTCAGCGAACTGCCAGGGCAATCCGACGCCGATCGAAGTCTCCGTGCCGCCTGAGACTGAGGAAGACCTGAATGCCCTGCCGCCCGCCTGCCCATACTGTGGCGCATTCGTCCGCCCGGATGTGGTGTGGTTCGGCGAGATGCTGCCCGAAGCCGAGCTGTGGTCGGCGATCGAAGCTGTATTGGCGTGTGACGTGATGCTGATCGTCGGTACATCGGGGATGGTCAGCCCGGCGTCGGAACTGCCTGGTATGGCACAGCGCAAGGGCGCAGTGCTGATCGAGGTCAATCCACACACGAGCGCGCTCACGCCGATGACCGACGTTTGGCTGAGTCAGGCTTCTGCCAGCGCGCTGCCCGCGCTGCTCGATCGGCTGTGATCGGCGGATAGACAGGCAGCGCGCGACGGATGTGTCCGGTCGTGAGGGGTGCGCTTACAGCAGCCCGTCGAACCGCGCCATCGGCACGACGCACGCGCCGACGATGCCCGGACCGGTATGCACACCCAGCACGGGCGAGATGCGCTCGGTATCCAGCCTGGCGATCTTCAGCTTCGCCTTGAGCGCCTCCGTCAGCACCTCGACCTTTTCCTGCATCTGCCCGTGCAGCGCCGACACCCACACCGGGGTATCGCCGTAGCGCTTCGCCAGATGATCGGCGATGGTGGTGATCGTCTGGGCGATGGTGCGCCCGCGCGCCAGCGTGCTGTATTTGCCGTCATCCGCCACGTGGATGACCGGCTTGATCGACAGCAGCGACCCGGCAAGCGCCTGCACCCGCCCGATGCGCCCGCCGCGCGCCAGATATTCCAGCGTCTCCAGCGTGTAAATCACTTCGCTGTCCCGGCGAATTTCCGCCAGCCGTTCGCCGATCTGCGCCAGCGACCAGCCTTTTTCGATCGCCATCGCTGCCGCCAGCACCTGGAAGCGCTGCCCGCCGCTGAGCGTCAGGGTGTCGATGGTGGTCACTTTGCCGCTGGTGAGCTGCTGGGCGGCGCTGCGCGCGGCGTTGTAGGTTCCGCTCAAGCCGGATGAGACGTGGATCGACAGAATATCCTTCCCCGCTGCTGCCGCCGCCTCATACACTTTCACAAAATCGCCGACGGACGGCTGGGAGGTGGTGGGAACCTGGGGAACCATGTTCTTCAGGCGGGTGTAGAAGTCGTCATGGCTGATGTCAGACGCGGCGACTTCCCGATCGGGGAAGTTGATCATCAGCGGCACGACCTGAATCCCGTAGCGGCTGATGTCTTCGTGCGTCAGGTCGGCAGCGCTGTCGGTCACAATCTGCATGGTCAGAAACTCCATCATAGGCGTAAAGAACAAACGGTGTCAGGTAGTGTACGTGCCCTGACACCGTTTGCGCCATTTTTATCATCAACTGCTGATTTAGATCGGAATCCCTCATTCTGAAGCCGCGCACGGATTCGGGAATGAGGGAGGCTGCTGCGCTCAGTAGCGCACTGCCACCTGACGCCTGCTGGTGGCGGATTCGACGATCGCATCGCAGATGACGGCGTTGCGATAGCCATCCTCGAAAGTCGCCCCCAGCGGATCGACGGGCGCGCCCGTGATGATCGACCGGAAGAAGTGGTCGAACTCATGGACGAAGGTGTGTTCCCAGCCGATCATATGCCCCTGGGGCCACCAGTTCTCCCAGTACGGATGCCAGCTTTCGCTGACCAGCACATTGTGGAAGCCGCGAGTCTCTTTCGGTTCTTCACCCGCCCAGAAGACGTTCAACTCGTTCATCCGTTCCAGATTGAACTGGATCGAGCCGTGTTCGCCGTTGATCTCCAGGCTGTTGAAGTTCTTGCGCCCCTGACAGAAGCGCGATGCTTCGACGCTGCCCAGCGCGCCGTTTTCAAAGTCGAGCAGGGCGATGAAGGCGTCATCGACATCGACCCGCCCCGTGCCGGAACCATCGGGCAGCGGGCGCTCTTCGACGAAGGTGCGCGTCATGCCCATGACTTCTTTCGGTTCGCCGATCAGGAAGCGCGCCAGATCGATCACGTGCGATCCCAAGTCGCCCAGCGCGCCGCTGCCCGCCACGCTTTTATCCAGCCGCCAGATTTTGGGGAAGCTCGGATCGATGATCCATTCCTGCAGATAGACGGCGCGGAAATGGAAGATGCGCCCCAGCGCGCCGGAGTCGATCAGCCGCTTCGCCTGAAGGATCGCCGGGACGAAGCGGTAGTTGAACGCGACCATGTGTTTGACGCCCGCTGCGACGACCGCATCGCGCATGGCGCGGGCTTCGTCGGCAGTGCGCGC
>CAZTLS010000114.1:0-3061 GCA_964614405.1 uncultured Pleurocapsa sp. | reverse complement strand
TCGCCGTCGATCTGGAGTACGCCGCCCACCCATCGCTCATCCGCGACATCGGCATTCTGTTTCAGACGGCGATCGCGCTGTTCCGATGAACGAGCGCGCCGTCGGGCAGGCGATCGTGATCGCTCTGTGCGCGCTGGCGATGCTGGTGCTGCTGAGCATCGCCAGTTATCAGGTATTCGTCATGGCGCGCGGGGCGCGCTTTGACTTCACGCCGCACTACGTCAGCGCATCGGCAGTCTGGCGCGGCGAGACGCCCTACACCCCAGAGGTGACCGCGCGCATCCAGACGACGATGTGGGGCTTCACCCTGCCGCCGGAAGGCATCGACCAGCAGCGCTACGCCTACCCCGCCTACAGCGCGCTGCTCGTCGCGCCGCTGCTGTCCCTGCCGCTCGATGTGGCGACGGCGGTGTGGATGAGCGCACAGCTTCTGGGGGTCATGATCAGTATCCTGCTCTGGCTGGTCATCCTGGGCTGGCGGGCAGCGCCGCTGGTCGGCGTCGGGTTGCTGTTGGTGCTGACGTTCGGCGTGCGCTACCCGATCGATGTCTACGTCCTCGGTCAGTTCACCGGGATCATGCTGCTGCTCATGACGCTCGGCGTGCTGCTGCTCATGCAGCGGCGCGATGCGCTGGCGGGCGTGGTGCTGGCGTGGGCGCTCAGCCCACCGACCATCGCCGCGCCGCTCGTGCTGCTGCTGCTGGGCGGACTGTTCGCCCTGCGCGGGCGCATCCGTCCGACGGTCGGCTTCGCCGCCATGTGTGTGTTGATCGGCATCGTGACGCTGGCGCTCATCGGCTGGTGGCTGCCTGACTTTTTCGCTCTGCTGGGCGAATACGCCAGGTACGCCCCGCCGACCTGGGCGCTGACGCTGCTGCCCAGCCTGCCCATCCAGATCGCAGGAGGGGCGGCGGCGCTGGCGGGGTTCGGCTGGCTGGTGTGGCGGGCACGGCGGGGCAGCGACGACGTGCTCATCGACGCCATCGGCGGCTTGTTCGCGGTCATGCTGCTCTTTCTGCCGCAGACGGGCAGCTACACCCTCACCCTGCTCATCCCGCCGCTGCTGATTGCGCTGCACCGCATCCGCACATGGCACAGCGGGCGCACGGCAGGGATTGCGCTGTGGCTGGGCGTGACGCTGGCTGCGCCCTGGGTGCTGTTCGCCCTGTCCGATGTGACACATGACCTGGAGGCGCTGGTCATGCCCGCGCTGACTCTGGTGCTGCTCTGCCTGGCGGTGGCGCGCGACAAACGTCGTGCTGCCTCTGCTGTGTGATCGGCAGGTTCTCTCACATGAATTCTTACCGCGCGTCAGAACGCAAATCATGATATACATGAGTCGTGCGAACGATTTTGTCCTCCGTGCGGATGGGCGTCCTCCCATGACCCCGTTCGGCATCACTTAAGGGATGATACAGCGCAGCGATGATGACCCACCCCGATCCCATCCTCACCCTGGACATCGGCAGTTCGTCGGTGCGCGCCATGCTCTACGAACCGGACGCCACCCCGGTGTTCGGCGCAAGCGTCAGCCGCGATCACGTCCTGGAGCATCCCGAACATGGCGCGGCGATCGGCGACGCCCGCACCCTGCGCGGCTTGGTCGAGACGTGCATCGATGACCTGCTCACCCATCCGCGGGCCGGGCGCATCGCTGCGGTGGCGTGCGCCGCTTTTGCTGACAGCCTGGTCGGGCTGGATGAGCGCGGCACGCCCGTCACCCCCGTCTACACCTATGCCGACTCGCGTGCCAGCGTCGCCATCGCCGGGCTGCAAACCCGGTTCGACGCGGCGGCGCTGCATCAGCGCACGGGCTGTGTGCTGCACCCGGCGCACCGCCTGGCAAAGCTGGTGTGGCTGCGCGATGCGCACCCCGATCTGTTCAGCGCTGCCAGCGAGTGGGTCGATTTTCCCACCTACCTCTACCGTGCCTGGTTCGGTTTGGGGCGCACCAGTCTGTCGCTGGCGTCGTGGAGCGGGATGATCGACCGCGCCAGGCGTGACTGGGGCGGGGACATCGTGGACGCCATCGGCGTGCCGCGCGATGCCCTGCCCGCCGTCGTCGATTACCGCGAGGCGTTCCAGGGGTTGAGCAGCCCCTACCGGATGCGCTGGGGCGCGCTGGCAGATACCCCTTTCCTGCTGCCGGTGGGTGACGGGGCGGCGGCGAACGTCGGTGTGGGCGCGGTCGATGGCGCGGTCGCCGCGCTCACCGTCGGCACGACCGCTGCGCTGCGGATGATCGTCGCCGCCGACAGCCCGCCCGCCCTCCCCGCCGGGATCTTCGGCTACCGTGTGGACGCCGCGCACCACCTGATCGGCGGCGCAACCACCGAAGGGGGTTCCGTCTACACCTGGGCACAGGAAGCGCTGCGCCTGTCGCCAGACATCGAAGAGGCACTGCTGCTGCGCGAACCCGACTCGCACGGGCTGACGGTGCTGCCCTTCCTGGGCGGTGAGCGCAGCCCAGGCTACGCCGCCCATGCGACCGGGGCGATCATCGGGCTGCGGCTGGAGACGACCCCGCTGGACATCGCCCATGCCCTGATGGAGAGCGTGGCGCTGCGCCTGGCGCTCATCGTCGAACACCTGCGCCTGCCCACTGAGGTGGCGATCGCGGCGGGCGGCGGTGTCATCCGCGCCTCACGCGCCTGGACGCAGATGATCGCCGATGCCATGAACCGCCCTCTTTTCGTCATCGACTCCGATGAGGTGACGGCGCGCGGCGCAGCAATTCTGGCGCTGGCGAACCTCAAAGCGCTGCCCATCCCCGCCCTGCGTGATGCCTACCCGCCCAGCGTGCGGATGCGCGTCGAGCCGAGCGCGGAAGGGGTGCGCGCCCTGCAGCACGCCCGTCAGCGCCAGACCGAGCTGTACACCCGTCTGATCGCCCAGACGGGCTAGGTCATCCGGGGCTGGCGCGCTCCACCACGACGAGTCACAGTATCAGGCATGTGCCGATTCATCGCAGTGCATGGAGGAAACCATCCCAATGACCAGTTTACGCCGTGTCTTGTCCATCTTCGCCGTGTGCCTCGTGCTGCTGGGGTTTGCCGGGGCG
>CAZTLS010000113.1:0-3117 GCA_964614405.1 uncultured Pleurocapsa sp. | reverse complement strand
ACTACGCCATGCGCATCGGTTTCAGTACCCTCAAGCGGGTCGATTAGATTGAAGCCGCCTGCAAATTGCAAACGGCAGAGGGTCGTAAATGACCTGTTCAATTGATGACGTGCGTTTGGTGGGCTGTGGAGCGGTCATTTTTTCATCCTCACCTATCCAAAAGCATATACCGACTTTGTTTTTTTCGCAACCCCCTCACTGCATGGTCTGACCGAGGGAGTTTCGACACGGGAAGAGTTTCCCTCACGACCTGTTTTTGCACCCCACCCCACACCCCCCTCTGACACCCCGTTTTTGCCGAGTTGCGAAACCGCCCGTTTTTCTTCCCGTGACCTTCACCGACCTGGCTTCATTCACGCCGATCGCCGGGATGCTCGAAATACACCCGCAGGATCATCCGCCCCAGCCGCAGTTCATCGCCATGCCTCAGCACCCGCACTTCCTGCGGATACAGCTTCTGCCCGTTCACATACGTCCCGTTGGCGCTCTTCATGTCGCTGATGCTGATGATCTGGCTGCGCGCGTTGTACTGCACCCCTACGTGCAGCCGCGACACGCCCAGGTCGCTGGCGTTGTGCGCCGCCAGGTCGATGTCTGGCGTCATCGTCCCGCCGTCGCTGCGCCCGATCACGATCTCGTGCCGCACATCCTGCGGGCGCACGCTGAAGCGCGGCGACTCCTTGCTGCTGGCGACCACCAGCACCAGCGTCGAGTCCGGTCCATAGTAGTCCGCGGACGGCAGCGCCCCGGTATCGCTGAAGCGGTGCGTCTCGAACGTGCTGACCGTCTTGTCCTTCCTAAGAAATTCGCCGCACGCATAGCAGAACACATCGCTGGCTTTGTTCGGCTTGCGACAGTTCGGGCAGCGGATGCTCTCCGGGGTCATCACCGGCGGGCTGGGGGGCATCGCCGTCGAGGGCGGCGGTGCGAAGGTCGCAGTGGGCGGTTCGGGCGGGGGCGCAGCAGGCGGCGGCGCGGGAGGCGGCATCGGCTGGGCGACCGATGCCTGTGCCAGCCGCTGTGACAGCGACTCGACAGGCGGCGTCGGCGATGCTGGCGCAGCGCCCTTGCGGCTCGCTTCCCATTCACGCACCAGCCGCACCATCTCGCTGCGGTCTTTCGAGTCCAGCAGTTCCACGCGCAGACGCAGCGCCTCCAGCGTCGCTTTGGCATCGCGCCCCGCCTGGCGCAGCTCGACATACTGCTTGAACGTATCGTCCAGATAGCTCATCGTCCGCCCGTCATCCCCTTCACCGTCGGTATTAAGTCGATTATAACCCGATCGCAGTGGATTGCGATGATCGTCCGCAACAGGACGTTTGTACCGCCACGCCCGGTCACGGTCCGGGCGCGTCCAGTGTCGTCGCGTTGCTGAACCCGCTGCTGCGCGTCGCCAGCCCTGCGAACCGTCCTTCCAGAATGCCGTCCTGTCCATTGGCGAACGGATACCCCGGCACAGGCTCCACCCGGATCGTGTAGCCATACCCAGGCGTGACATAGAACAGGTAGCGCCCGTTCTGATCCGTGCGCGTGCTGGCGATCGCCTCGTTCGCCCCGTTCAGCAGCGTGACCACCGCGTTCTGCACGGGCAGCACCTGCCGCACCCCGCGTGAGTCGCGCGGCAGGCGTCCGCTCACCGATCCCCCGATCGTCGGGACCAGCCGGCACAGCGCCGCCGCCGCCGACCCCGCCACGCCGGGCAGTTCTGCCGCCCGCGTCGTATACAGGGTATACGGTGAGCTGGAGTCGTAGTAGCTGTAGAACGCGGGTATGCTCAGGCTGAGCAGTTCGCGGCGGCTGACGCCCGATCCCACGCCGACCGCGATCACCCCGGTCGGCTGACTGGGACGCACCGCGCCGACGCGGGCTGCGGTGTCGGTGCTGCTGAAGCCGTCGGTCACCAGCAGGACGGCGCGCGTGGCATTCGGGCGTGCTTCGGCATCGAGCAGGGCATAGGCGGCGGACAGCCCGGTGCGGAAATCGGCGGCGGTGGGCGCGATCCCCAGTCCTGCCACCGCCCCGGCAACCGCGCCGCCGTCGGCGCTCAGCCCCAGCCGCACCACGCCCTCACCCGCAAACCCCACCACGCCGATGCGCGCCGTGCCCATCGGCAGCGCTCCCGCCAGCCGCCCGGCGAACGCGCTCATCTCCGCCAGCGTCTCCGGCGCGAGGCTGGCGGCGTGATCGATCGCCAGCACGACATCGACCATGCACGCCTCCGCCACCTGCGCCGACGCGCCCGTCGCCCCGGTCAGCAGCAGCGCCCACACCGCCATCCAGCCCATCCACCGTCTGATCACCATCACCCGCCTCCCTGTCGTGTCATCTGCCTACAGCGTATCCCACATTTGCCGGGTGCGATTCGGGCGGCTGGATGATGATGATCGGGCGGCGTTCATCGCCCCGGATCGAGCGAGGTGAAGTAGCCACGCACCACATCGCGCAGCGCCAGCGGCACATTGCCCGAATCGAGCGCCTGATCGACCGCCCCGCGATACACCTGGAACACCTCCTGATACGGCACGCTGATCGTCCCGGTGGGATTGTCGGCGAAATCGCCGCTGCCCGTCATGCGCGCGCCGGGATCGGCTGCCAGTTCGATCGCCGTCGTCCCGCGCGGCATGGCGAAGGCGCGTGGCACATTGACCGGGGCGAAGGGGCGTTCACCCACCCCATCCGGGCTGTTGCCCGCTTCGCCGCCCTGCCCACGCTGGTTGACCCCGCTCTGAAAGTCCGACCCCGCGCCTCCTGCGCCATCCCCGGCGCTGTTCGACCCCGCGCCCGCCGCGTCAGTGCGGCTGCCCGGTTCGCCCGCGCCTTCGCCTTCACCAGACGGCTCCCCCGCGCTCTGACCAGCAGCGGCATTGCCATCCGCAGCGGCGCTGGCGTCTTCGCCTTCAGCACCCGCCATGTCCCCCTCGCCTGGCGAAGGTGCGCCGCGTTCGCCCTGCTGCGCGCCCTGTCCGGCATCGCCCGCGCGGGCGATCTCGCTGGCGCTCTGGCGCGTCTGTTCCCCCAGGCGGTCGAGCGACCCCTGTGACGCGGCATCGGCTTCGGACTGGCGCGCCGTCTCACCGACCTCGCGCGCCGCCTCGCGCAGCGAGTCGCGCGCCCCGG
>CAZTLS010000112.1:0-3162 GCA_964614405.1 uncultured Pleurocapsa sp. | reverse complement strand
CCCTCCGACACCCCGTTTTTGCCGAGTTGCGAAACCGCCCGTTTTTCTTCCCGTGACCGATTCGACCCGCGCCCGGCTCAGCCCAGCGCCAGCCGCTTGAACGCCGCCACCTGCGCCGTGATCGCCCGCTCGGTCGGCAGGCGCTCGACGCTGCTCGCCCCGAAAAAGCCGTCGATGCCCGGCATCCGACGCAGCCCCTCCGCCACTGCCTCCGGCTCGTCGAACGGACCTCCATGACAGATCACGAAGATGTCCGGGCGGACGGCGCGCCCCGCCTCCATGATCGCCAGCGTGACGCCGATCGCCTCGTCCAGCGTCATCGCCACGCCCGCGCCGATCGTCCCGGCAGTCGTCAGCCCGACGTGCGCCACCAGTTGATCCGCGCCCGCCTCCGCCATCGCCCGCGCCTCTTCCGGCGTGAACACATACGGCGAGGTGAACAGGTCGAGGCGGTGCGCTTCGGCGATCAGGGCGACCTCCAGGTCATAGCCCATGCCCGTCGCCTCCAGGTTGGCGCGAAAACGCCCATCGATCAAGCCGACGGTTGGGAAGTTCTGCACGCCGGAGAAGCCAGCATCGCGCACCTGTCGCAGGAAGACCGGCATCAGCCGGAACGGGTCGGTTCCGCACACGCCCGCCAGCACCGGCGTATCGCGCACGATCGGCAGCACCTCGCCGCCCATCTCCATCACGATGGCGTTGGCGTCGCCATACGGTAGGTAGCCCGCCAACGAGCCGCGCCCCGCCATGCGGTAGCGCCCGCTGTTGTAGATGATGATCAGGTCTGCGCCGCCCGCCTCAGCGAGTTTGGCGCTGATCCCGGTCCCTGCCCCCGCTCCGATGATCGGCTGGCGGGCGGCGCGCTGTGCGTTCAGGCGGCGCAGAATCTCGTCACGGGCGATCGGCATGATGGGCAGCATCCTTTCTGGCGATCAGATCGAGCAGGGTTTCGGCGGCGGCACGGGCGAACGCCGGGTCGTTGATGTGCGCGTCATGGGCGATGCACGGCACATCCGCACGTAGCCCGGCGCGCAGGGCATCGAAGCAGGCGGCGTCCGCTTCCGGGTCCCAGAACGCCCCGCCTGCGCTGTCGAGCATCGAGACGCCGCCCAGCGGCAGCAGCACGGCGACCGTGCCCGCCGGGGCGCGGTTGGCGGCGTCGGCGAGGCGTGCGCCCATCATGCGGTTCTCTTCCACGTTCGTCCGCAGCAGCGTCACATCGGCGTTCCATTGATAGAGTTGCCGACCGCGATAGCGCTCCGGCACGGTGGCGCTCGCGCCGAAGTTCGCCATGTCCACACAGCCGGGCACAAGCACCGTCGGGATGCCCGCGCGCGGCGCAGCCAGCAGGCGATCCGGTCCGGCGTCGAGGATGCCGCCGCATACGCTGTCGGCGATCTCGGTGGGGGTGAAGTCGAGGCAGCCGACGGCATAGCCATCGGCGATGAGCGCCTCCATCGCCCGTCCGCCCGTGCCCGTCGCATGGAAGACCAGCACCTCATACCCCGCCGCTTCGAGGATGCGCGCCGCCTCCGTCACCCCTTGAGTCGTGTTGCCGAACATCGAGGCGGTGATGATCGGGCGCGCATCATCCATGCTCACAGGCGCGCCGCGCATCATGCCGATCAGCGCGTCGGCGGCGTTAGCGTAGATGCGTCGGCTGATCCGGTTCAGACCCGCCACATCGACCACCGACGGCATGAAGGTGATGTCCTTTAAGCCGACGAACGGGCTGATGTCGCCGACCATCGTCGAGACGAGCAGCTTCGGCACGCCGACGGGCAGCCCGCGCATGGCGCGCGCCGCGATCGACGTGCCCCCGCCCCCGCCCATGCTCAGCATCCCGTCCAGCTCGCCCGCGTCGTACAGGCGGCGCACTACGACCGCCAGCCCCGCCGCCATGACGCGCATCGCCTCGTCCTTGCGCGTCCCGTCCGCCAGATGCGCCAGGTCGCCCCCGCCCGCCGAGGCGATCTCGGCGCGGGTGACGTCCGGCGAAAAGCGGGGCGCGCCCATGACGCCGAAGTCGAGGGTGATGACGCGCAGCCCGGCGGCGATCAGGCGTTCGCGCACGAAGGCGAACGCCTCGCCTTTGGTATCGAGCGCCCCAGCCAGGGCGACCGTCTTCATCGTCATGCTGCCGCCTCAGTCACACCATGCCGCCGTGCAGAAAATTTCCAAGCCGAGGTCGGTGAAATCGGGCAGCGCCTCGAACTGCGCGCGGGTGAGCGGCGTGGTGGTGTAATCGATGTACAGCCGGAAGCCGTCGCCCTCGATGAGCGTCATGTTGGAGAAGCCGCGCGTGCTGCGCCCGATCGCCTCGAAGCCGGTATCGACGGGCAGCACCCCGGCGCGCTGACGCGCATCGCGGTCAAAGAAGACCACGCCGAACGGACGCACCGTGCGGTAGGTGTAGTTCACCTCACCGCCCCGCTGGATCGCCCCGGCGCGCAGCGGCTGAAGCACGTTACGCTCGACGTACACGGCGGTGTCGATCTCAGCGCGGGCGCAGTAGTCGGGCTGAGTGAAATCGACCGGGATGGTCAGGTTCTGCGCCTCCAGCAGGATCAGGATCGCCTGCGTCGCCCGACCGCAGCGGTAGATCGGGTTGTCGCCCTGCCAGCCCGCCGGGCGGATGCTGCTCGTGCCCAGCACCTGATCCGCCAGCAGTTCCAGGTCGTGGCGGATGTCCCGCGCGATGCCGATCGGTACTGTGCCGACCACGCCGAACCAGCCCGCCGGGCGCGTGTCGCCCCCGACCAGCGTCGCTAGCAGTTCCAGGTCAAGGCGCACCTTGATCGGCAGATCGGGGTCGTTCAGGTCGCTGCTGCCGCTCCACCCGACCGGGCGCTGCGCCGTGCCGATCGCCTGCGTCGCCAGCAGTTCGATGTCGGCACGGACGGCGGCGAGGATGGGCAGCGCGGCGGTCTGCTCCGCGCCCAGCGTCGAGGGGATCACATCGGGCGGCGGAGGCAGCGTGGCGATCGCCTGCCCGCCGCTGGTCAGCGGCGGCTGCACCTCCGGCGTCACAGCGACCTGCCCCCAGGCGGAGGCGGCGAAGGCGGCACAGGCGATCAGGGTGAGCAGGACGATCGACGGACGTTTCATGGCGGGTTCATCTCCTCGTTGGATGGATGCGCGATCAGTGGGGCAGACGCGGCG
>CAZTLS010000111.1:0-3209 GCA_964614405.1 uncultured Pleurocapsa sp. | reverse complement strand
CCCAGCAGCCCATCGTTCGCCGCCGGGTAGCGGAACGAGACATTCTCGAAGGCAATCGCGCCGCGCACCGTCTCCAGCGCGACCGCGTTCGGCTTCTCATCGATCTCGACGGGCAGGTCGATCACCTCGAACACCCGCTCGAAGCTGACCATCGACGTGCTGAACGACGCCGGCGCGTTGATCAGGTATTCCAGCGGACCGTACAACTGCCCCAGATAGGCGGCAAAGGCGACGATCGTCCCGGTGGTGAACACCCCGCCCAGCACCAGATGCCCGCCCACCCAGTACACCAGCGCCGTGCCGACCACGCCCGTCAGCCCGATCAGTGCCCAGAAGCGGCTGCCGATCACCGCGCGCCGCACGCCGATGTCCCTCACCCGCGCCGCGCGATCTTCAAAGCGCGCCACCTCCATCGCCCGCCGACCGAACAGCTTGACCAGCAGCGCCCCACTGATGTTCAGCGTCTCGCCCATCATGGCGTTCATCTCGGCGTTGATGTCCATCGCTTCGCGCGCGATGGCGCGCAGCCGCATCCCGACCGACCTCCCGACGAAGTAGAAAATCGGGAAAACCAGCAGACCCAGCAGCGTCAGCCGCCAGTCCAGCGACAGCATCACGATCAGGGTGGCGATCAGCGTCACGCTGTTGGTGATGATGCCGACGATGCTGTCGTTGATCGCGCTCTGCGCGCTGACCACATCGTTGTTCAGGCGGCTGAGCAGTTCGCCGGAACGGGTGTTGGTGAAGAAGCGCAGCGACATGCGCTGCAGATGTCCATACAGATGGCGGCGCAGATCGTAGATCACGCCCTCGCCCACAGCGGCGTTCAGCCGTCGGTTGAGGATGCCGATCGCGCTGCCGCCGACCGGGATCAGGATCAGCGCCAACGCCAGCACGTTCAGCCTGGCGGCGTCCCCATTGGGCAGGGTATAGTCGATCAGATCGCGCAGGATGAGCGGGGTGAGCAAGCCGATCCCCGACGAGAGCAGGATGAGCAGCAGCGATCCGGCGATGTGCAGGCGGTACGGCGCGGCATACGCCAGCACGCGCCGGATGAGCGCCCAGGTGATTTCAGGTTTGGCGTCGTCGTCCGAGCCGGGCCACGCATAGCGCCACATAGGGCGAACTCCAGTTGTGTGATTTTTCATGCACACGACTGTAGCACACCATTCAGTCAGGTCAACTGACCGTTGTATCGGTGCGGCGCAGGTCGCTTTCTCCGTCAGACAAAGCGCTCAGGGGATGCGATCAGGACGGTTCGCCCGCTGGCGCGTCCTGCCCCTCTTTCGCTTCCATCTCTTCCGGGCGGAAAACCTCGGTGGCGATGTCGATGTACAGCCTGCCATCAAGGTGGTCGATCTCGTGCTGAAAGACGCGCGCCAGCCAGTCTTTCGCTTTGATGCGGATCGGCTTGCCGTGCCGATCCTGCCCGGTGATCACCACGCTCTCGTAGCGCATCACCTTGCCCGCATAGCCTGGGATCGACAGGCACGCTTCGACGCCCTCGACCTCCGTCCGGCTGTGTTTGATGATGTCCGGGTTGGCGACGACATACAGCACGCCCGCCTGATCGCCAAACTCGGCGCGGCTCTCTTCGTCATCCTGAAGCCGCACCACGATCACCCGCTGGCTGACGCCCACCTGAGGCGCTGCCAGCCCGACGCCAGGGGCATCGAGCATCGTCTCCACCATGTCGTCCACCAGCGTCTGAAACTTTTTGTCGAACGAGGTGACGCGGATCGCTTTTTTACGCAGCACCGGATTATCGGGCTGAATGATCGGTCGGATTGCCATAATACAGTCGCGCAGTGCGCTTTATGCCTTCTCACTGATGGTTTTACGGAAGTGGACGCTATTCTAACACACCCTCATCCCGGTGCGCCGCCCTGAGTCTGGCGGTGGTATGCCGCCAGATATTCCAGCATCACCTGGCGCTGCGCCTCCAGTTCCTGCGCCTGCTTCTGCGCGCGCAGCACCGACAGCCGCCGCGACACCTCCGACTGGATCGCTTCAGGGTCGTACACATTGCTGAAGCGCTTGATGTCGGACTGCGCCGCGCCGATCATGGCGATCCGCACCTCGCCGCGATTGAGCAGGTTGTTCAGCAGCCCCTCGACCTCGCTCGTCACGTTGTCGATCTGCGACATCCGCATCCGCTCGACCTGATTTTGCAGCCAGAGCGGGCGCTTGCGGACGATGGTCACGGCGTCGCTGCCCAGGATGAGCAGGTCGTTGCGCCAGTCCCAGTCCGCCAGATAGAACAGCACCACCCCGACCAGAAAGAGAAGCATTCCGGCGCTGATACCAAGTACGCCGGGGAGCGGCGAAGTCGGGACGAAGGCGCTGACCGCCATCAGCACCAGCCCGGCGATCAGCACCAGCGTCGGGAAGAAGACCATCCGCAGCCACACCGTGCTGTGATGCCGATAGGCGATGTCGCCATCGGGCAGGATGAAGCGCGTGCGGATGAAGGGCAGCCCCACATCATCGATCGTGTCCAGAGGCGGGCTGGCGGGCGCGGCGGCGACGGGCGCACTCTGCACGGCAAGCGGCTCGGTCGGCGTGACGCCCAGCGCCGCCTGCACATCAGCCTGAACCATACCGCCCTGCTGCCGCAGCACCCGCTGGCGGAAGGCATCACGCTGAGCGAAGATGAACGACTGGATATTGTTGGCGTCGGCGATCATCCCCAGTTGCAGGTTCGCTGCCTCACCCGCCGTGCGGATGAAGAGCGTGCTGTAGCGGAATGCCTGCGCGAACGGGTCGCCAGGCGGCACAGACGTGGACACCTCCAGCACGCGGTCGAGGGGAATCTCGCTCAGCGCGCTCTGAAAGCCGAGGATGGAACGGGAAATCTGCACGATGCGCTCATCCGTCAGCACGATGCTGTCGTTGCGCCATTCGACGTACAGATAGAGCGTCAGCAGCGCCGCCGCGATCACCCCCAGCACGAGCAGCCCGAAGGCGATCGCGCCGGCGCTCATCGCCAGCAGCACCGCGCCGATGACTGAGGCGCTGACCAGTGCGCCAGGCATCCACAGGTGACGCCCGAACGCCCACCAGTGCCGCCGGAACACGTACAGCACATGCTCATCCGGGCGCTGTCCCCTGAACAGACGCGCCCCGGCGACGCGCGGCGCGTCCTGCACCGCGCCGCCAGGCACAGCGGCAGCGGATGCAGTGGCGCGCACCGGGTCAGGCGCGGCAGG
>CAZTLS010000110.1:0-3341 GCA_964614405.1 uncultured Pleurocapsa sp. | reverse complement strand
CGAGGCGGTTCGCCCCGTGACAGCTCACGCACGCCACCTCGCCCGCCGCGTACAGGCCGGGCAGCACCGTCCAGTTTTCATCCAGCACCGCTTCAGCGTCCACGTTGGTGGGGATGCCGCCCATCGCGTAATGGGCAGTCGGCTGGATGGGCATCGGCTCCCTGACCGGATCGACGCCGAGATAGGTGCGGCAGAAATCGAGGATGTCCGGCAGCTTCTTCTCCACATCGTGCCCGGTGATGCGGCGCGACTCGCCCGCTTCCGCCAGATAGCGGTTGACGGTATCCGGCGTCACATCGAGGTAGACGTAATCCTTGCCCTTGATGCCGCGCCCTTCACGCAGTTCCAGATAGATGGCACGGCTGACCACATCGCGGCTGGCGAGGTCCTTGATCTTCGGAGCGTACTTCTCCATGAAGCGTTCGCCGCGCCCGTTGATCAGCACGCCGCCCTCACCGCGCACGCCCTCGGTGATCAGAATGCCCATCTTATAGATGCCGGTGGGATGGAACTGATAGAACTCCATATCCTGAAGGGGCACGCCCCGGCGGTAGACCACCGCCGCGCCGTCCCCGGTCAGGCTGTGGGCGTTGCTCGTCACACTCCACACGCGCCCCCAGCCGCCCGTCGCAAACAGGGTCGCCTTGCTGTGGAAGATGTGCAGTTCACCCGTGCCCATCTCCACCGCCACCACGCCGACGACTGCACCCTGATTGCGGATCATATCGACGACCTGGAACTCGTCAAAGAAGGTGACGTTGTGCTTGATGCACTGCTGATAGAGGGTTTGCAGGATCATGTGCCCGGTGCGGTCAGCGGCGTGGCAGGCACGACGGACGGGCTTCTCGCCGAAATTGCTGGTGTGCCCGCCGAAGCGACGCTGGCTGATCTTGCCCGCATCGGTGCGGTCGAAAGGCAAGCCCATGTGTTCCAGCTCGATCACCGCGTCGATGGCATTCTCCGCCAGCACTTTCGCCGCGTTCTGGTCTGCCAGGTAGTCGCCGCCCTTGACAGTATCATAGGCGTGCCACAAGGGGCTGTCCTCTTCCAGATTGCCCAGCGCCGCGCCGATGCCGCCCTGCGCGGTCCCGGTGTGGCTGCGCGTGGGGTACAGCTTGCTGATCACGGCGGTTCTCGCGCCGCCTTTGGTGGCATACAGCGCCGCCATCAACCCCGCGCCGCCCGCGCCAACCACGATCGCCTCAAACTGATGTGTCTTCATTGTGCTGCTCTTCCTCTGCACTCACTGCCTGCGTTTGCGTTAGGTGTATCTGTGTGGTGTGACCGCACTGAGGTGTTCTTATTTGCCCGCCAGCCGCGCAGTCGCTTCCCTTGCCACTTCGATAGCGGAACTGTCGATGGTGTTCAGCAGCGCCAGCCCGCCCAGAGTGAGCAGCACGACCGCGCCGATCACGCACAGATAGATCATAGCGTTCTTCAGGAAACGATTGCCCATCGTGTAGTCGGTCAGCACATAGCGCAGCCCGTTGAAACCGTGCGTGACGACCAGCGCCAGCAGCGCAAAGTCATACAGACGCCAGATGGCAATCCCCGCCACGAGATAATTCCAGCGCTGCGCCACGAATTCGACCGCCGTGCCAGACTCATTGATCATCGACGTGCCGACGACGCTGTGCCCCGCCACCGTCAGGTCGAACACGCCCTGGATCAGGTGGATCATGATCAGATGCCCGAACACCAGCGGGATGATGATCACACCGCTGACGCGCATGAACGACCACCAGAAACGCTCCAGACGGCTGCCGCGCCCCTGTCCCTTGCGTTCCGGCAGCACAGCGGTCGTCACCGCGCTGAGCAGCACCGCCGCGATCCCCGCTGCCGCGATGCCCGCGCCGAACGGAGCCTGCTTGACGAGCGCATCGATGACGCCCATCGGCTGCCCGCCTTCGTTGTAGAAGTCCAGCACATGCCCAAACATCAGGATGAATGTCGGGATCAGCAGGATGATCGTCCCGGCGATGACGATCCACGCCGCCCGCGCCTGATGCTTCCACAGCGCCGGACGTGCGTCAAACAGGCTGATGCGGAAGCCGTTGAGTGCGTGATAGACCACGCACGCCACCAGCCCGAACTCGCCGATCGTGAAGATGGGCGACTGGTAGGCAGCGACCGCTTCGACATACAGTTCCGGATAGAAGACCGCCCATGAGGTATCCACAACGTGCAGCGTGAGGAAAAGCACCACGCCAAGACCGCTGATTCGGTGGAGAACCCAGCTCCACTGACCGATTGCCCCGCGATAGCGAAGCGTTTCCGAGATGGTGAGGGCGAGCGATGTCAAGATGAACTCCTGATTTGCAAATCTGAAACACCTTCATTTTTGCGGCTGATTATAGCACCGCTCTCATCTTCCGCCAATTCTTTCAACAGCGTTACAGATGCGGTATGCGCATGTGCAAAACGATCGTTTCCGATGCGTCATATATCGATTTGCAGCAGGGGCGCACCCGGTGGGTCGCCCCATGTACAGGCGCACCCGGTGGGTCACCCCAGGGGACGCACCCGCTCGTCATCCCCCGGCAGGCAGCAGATCGATCGCCGTCAGCGCGCGCCCCAGCGCCGACAGGAAGCGCGCGCCTGGCGCGCCATCCACCACCTGATGATCGATCGTCAGCGACAGGGCGATGTGCGGCACGAACGTCACTGCCCCGTCCTCACCTTCGACCGGGTGCAGCGTGATCCCCCCCACGCCCAGGATCGCCACCTGCGGGGGATTGAGGATCGGCGTGAACCACTCGATGCCCAGCCCGCCCAGATTGGTCACGGTGAACGTCCCACCCTGCATCGCATCCGGGGAGAGTTTGCCGCTCTGCGCCGCCTCCGCCAGCGTCTTCGCCTGTTCTGCCAGCCCGCGCAGCGTGAGCGCCTGCGCATCGCGGATGACCGGCACGAGCAGCCCGCGCGGGGTATCGACCGCGAAGCCCAGATGCACTGATGCGAAACGGGTGAGCGACTCGCCGTGCAGATGGGCGTTGACATCCGGGAAGGCGGTCAGCGTGCGCGCAGTGGCGAACAGCACCAGATCGTTGATCGTCACCCCGTTCAACCCCAGTTCCGGCGGTGCAGCTTTGAGCGCCGCCCGATAGCGCCTGAGCGCGCGCGCATCGACACGGGCGTGCAGGGTGAGCTGGGCGCTGTTCGCCAGCGACTCGCGCATCCGGGCGGCGATGCGCGCCCGCGTCGGCGTCAGGCGAACCGACTCCGCTCCCTCCCGCGGCGCGGCGCTCGGCACATCGACGGGCGCTGCCTGCGCCGGGGTGAGGTCACGCCGGGTGATGCGCCCACCGCGCCCGCTGCCCTGTTCCGGCGCGCGGTAATTG
>CAZTLS010000109.1:0-3658 GCA_964614405.1 uncultured Pleurocapsa sp. | reverse complement strand
GATGCTCGCGAGCGCGCTGGGAGAGCTGGTCACCGGCGGGCGGGGCGCTGCGCCTGCGACTGTGGCGCAGCGACACGCCGTCCGCCATCGGGTCGATCGTGTTCGGTCCGCTGATGCGGACGTTGACCGTCTGCGTGAACGTCTCGCCGACGAAGCGGTCAGACGGTTCGGGCGACAGCTCCAGATACGCCTGACGCACCTGGAAGAAGCCCGGCGAAGTGCCACCGAAGGCGAAGCCTCCCGTCGGGATTAATTTGCTCGCAAACAGATAGAGTGAGCTGTCTGGATTAGAGACGTTCATCCCCACGAAATTCGCCACGCCGTTGACGACGAAGGTGGTATTGAAATTGGTGCTGATGGTGGTGAAGGCGATGCACGCCGAGAAGAGGAAATTGGTGCATTTACGCAGGTCGAGCGCCAGCGTGATGTTGTTGGCGAGGGTGTCGATCGGGTCGCTGGTGGTCGGTCCACGCCGCACGGCGACGGTCATGTCGAAGCGCGAGGCGGTGCTGTTCGGCGGGGTGAAGGTCGGTTCAGCCACCAGATAGGCGTTCAGCACCTCGAAGGTGGTCGAACCCTGCGAGCTGAGCGAGCTGGGCACGTCCGTGACCAGATACACGCCCGTGTAGGTGCTGCTGAACAGGATGTCGAACGTGGCGACGCCGTTGATGAAGGTGGTGCTGAACAGCCTGTCCACGCTGACGGTGGGCGAACTGCATCCTGGCAGGTTGCATTGCAGCAGGTCGAGATAGGCGGGTTTGCCGTTGACGGTGGTATCCACTGGACCGCTGGTCGATCCCCGGCGCACGGCGACCTGGCGCGGGAAGCGCGAGAGCGTCGTCAGGGTACTGGGCATCGTCCCGTCCGCCCCCTGATAGGTAGCATACGCCCCGACGACATCGAAATCAGTCGATGTGCCGGTGTTGACGCTGGTGGCGGTGGCGCGGAAGTAGTAGTCGGTGTTCGCACTTGGCGGGTTGAGAGAGAAACTGACCAGTCCGTTGCTGGTCATGCCGCTGGCGTAACTGGCATTGATCACCGTCGGCGTGCAGGGGTTGGGCAAACCTGAGCAGCGCATCAGCGCCAGCGTCACGTTCGTGCCGCTGGCTATCACGCGCAGATTGGTCGCCTCGTCGTAGAGTTCAAACGAGACGCTGATCGTCCCCAGCGTGCTGTATTCCGCCAGCGGCTGGGTGACGGCGCGCAGGCGGAACGGGGCAGCGTGGGCGGGCTGTGCAGAAAAAGCGATCGACAGGATAAGCGCAGCGATGACAATCTGTACGAGACGTGTGAAGCGGTTCGACATCAATTCACTTATCCTTTCAATCAACCATGCCTGGATGTGCATTTTATAACTCAGTATATGCAGTTTGGGGCTTTCTGATCATTCGTCATCTTCAGCGCCGCCGCGCAGCATCCCGGCGTACACACCTGGAATGGAATCCGGGATCGGCATCGCCCCGACCGCGCCGATGTAAAAATCGACCGGACCCGCCCCGCCGATGACCGCGTAGCCATAGCCCTGGGCGCGCATGTCGTGCAGGCACGCCAGCAGCAGTGCCTTGCCGATGCGCCGCCCGCGATACGTCTCGTCCACCCCGGTCGGTCCGAAAAAGCCGCGCTGCGTGGTGTCATAGCAGCCGAAACCGATCGGCTTGCCCTCGTGCGTGGCGACGAAGCACGACACCGGGGTGTGCGCGAAGGCGACCTCCGCCTCGCTCTGCCAGAACGGGCTGAACAACTGCCTCACCCATTCGGTGACGACGTGCTTCTCCGGCGCGATCGACCGGCGCACGGTGATCCCCTCCGCCGCCAGCGCCGCCAGCAGCGTATGCTGTTCAGGCAGCGTATACAGTTTGACCAGCATGTCCATCGATGTCTCTCTTTCGTGCAGATCAGGGTAAATCTTCCAGCAGCACCGCCGCCGCCGCCGCGCCGGAGAGCGTCACCATCGGCACGCCGCCCCCAGGATGCGCCGTGCCCCCGGCGAAATACAGCCCGCGCACCAGCGGATCGCGGTTGTGCGGGCGGCGCAGCGCCGAAAACCGATCGTTCGACCCCGCCCCGTACAGCGCGCCGCGCCGCGCCCCGCTCAGCCGCTCCAGATCGGCGGGCGTCAGGGTGTGCATGGTGCGCACCCGTCCGCGCACATCGAAGCCGTGCGCCGCCATCGTCGCCAGCACCCGATCGCGGTACGCCGCTGTGTTCGCCTCATCCCAGACGAAGCGCCCGTCCAGCGGCGGGGCATTGACCAGCACGAACCAGTTCTCGCAGCCAGCCGGGGCATGGTCGGGGTCGGTCTTACTGGTGATGGCGATGTACACCGTCGGGTCGCTGGGCGGGACGCCGCGCGCGAAGATGTCGTCAAATTCACGGCGGTAGTCGTCGCTGAACAGAATGTTGTGGTGCGCCAGACGCGCATCTTCCCCCTCCACGCCCAGCAGCAGGATGAAGCCGGAACACGATGCTTCAGCGCCCAGCAGCGCACGACGGCGGCGCGCCCGCGCGGGGTCGGCGGGCAGCAGGCGATCGTAGACCGTCGCCACATCGACGTTGGCGATCACCGCCTCGGCGTCGAGGTTCGTCCCGTCCGCCAGCGTCACGCCGCGCGCGCGCCCATCGCGCACGCTGATCGCGGTCACCGGGCTGTGCAGCCGCACCTCAACGCCGACTTCGCCCGCCAGCCGCTCCAGCGCCCGCGCGATCGCATAGATGCCGCCGCGCGGATAGTACACCCCGCCGGACAGCTCGACATGGGCGATGACGTTGAGCGTGGCAGGCGCGCGATACGGACTCGCACCGACGTAAGTGGCGAACCGCCCCAGAAACTGGCGCATCTTCGCCGAACGCACGAACGAGGCGATCGCCCCGTGCATCGTCCGCAGCGGATCGACCGCCAGCATGTCGAGCGGCGGGGTGTTGAGCAGTTTGAGCAGCGTGGGCGGCGTGCCGTAGATGAACTTGTCGCCCGTGATGCGGTGGATGCGCGCGGCATACGCCAGATAGCCCAGATAGCCTTCCACGTCGCGCGGGTCGATCGCCGCGATCCCGGCGAGGGTGCGCGTCAGGTCGGGCGAGGGATCGAACACCGTGCCATCGCGCCACAGGTAGCGCGTGAGCGGGTCGATCGGCTCCAGCGTCAGATAGTCCGCCATGCGCCGCCCGGCAGCAGCGAACAGCGCCTCCAGCACGTGGCGCATGGTGATCACCGACGGACCGGTATCCCAGCGGAAGCCGTCGCTGACGATCTCGTTCATCTTGCCGCCGACGCGCCCGCCCGCCTCCAGCACCACCACGCGCCGCCCGGCGCACGCCAGGTGGATCGCCGCGCTCAACCCACCGACGCCCGCACCGACCACCACCACCGGCAGGCGCGCGCTCATGGCGTCGCCGTTGGCTGGACTGCGGGCAGGCTGAACTGCACGCTGTCGAGGATCGCCTGAAGCGTCGCCTCCGCGCCGGGCAGCGCTTCGATCGGCTCGGCGTAGGCGTAGAAGACGAAATTCAGCCCGTACTGGCGCAGCCCGGCGAACCAGCCGCGCGTATCGGGCAATGCCGGGCAATCCACCCCGGCGAATCCCGTGCCGACCGCCTCCAAGCCGCCGATGCTGTAGCGCCGCCGGATGTCCGTGCCGATGTTGCAGCCCGTCTCCAGCAC
>CAZTLS010000108.1:0-3663 GCA_964614405.1 uncultured Pleurocapsa sp. | reverse complement strand
CCGACAGCCAGCCCACCCCGGCGATGACCGCGATAGCGACGATCTGATCGACCAGTTCCCAGCGCAGAAACGCCCCGTTCAGGAGCGCCAGCCCCACGATCATCACGACGAACCACAGTGTCGTCTGGATTTCCGGCGTGACGATCCCCGCCTGGCGCATGAAGCGCACCGCGATGTAGTACACGCCGATGCCGATGGCAAAGCCGATCGCCGACAAGCCCAGTTCGCGCAGGTCGAGGGTATTCTCTCGCCAGACGCGGGCAGCGTGCAGCCCGCCGAAGGCATCGGCAAGACCAGAGACAATCGTCAGCAGGATGACGACCCCGATGCTGATCACGTTGTCCATGCAGTGCGCTCCTTTGCTTGTCGCATCACACCCGGCGGCGGGCGATGGTGAAGAGCAGCCCGTCGAAGGTGGGCGAAGGCTGCGACGGCGGCAGTTCTTCCATGCTCAGCACGTCGCACCCGGCGGCGTCCAGCCCGGCACGCATCATTGCGCCATCCACCCACAGCACATCGAACATCCACCCGCCGACCGCGTACATCGACGAACGCAGTGAGGTACACAGGATGATGTGCCCGCCAGGGCGGGCGAGCGCGGCAACGCGCGCCAGGCACGCCCGCCACGTTTCGGCATCGCGCGCGGCGGCTTCCAGGCACAGGCTGCTGATCACCGCGTCATAGGTGGCATAGGCTGCATCGACCGGCGGGTCGGTGTGGGCGTCACACGGGATGATGCGGTCGATGGCGGCGCGCGTCGCCGCTTCGCGCTGCTGCACCGCCTCATCAGTGACGGGCACGCCCTCGTGCGTCAGGATGCGGCGGGTATATTCCGACCAGTCGTAAGCATCGGGCGCGGCGCTGTGCCAGCGGGCGATCTCGGCGCGGTTCGCCTCAGCATACTCGCTCATGTCGATCACCGATGCACGCCGGGCGGCTGCCAGGGCAGTGAACACCGTCGGACCTGCGCCGAATTCCAGCACGCGCGCGCCTTCGGGCAGCAGGGCACACGCCTGCACCATGAAGGCGATCATCCCGGCAGCTTCCGGGATGATGACGGTGTAGTACTGCTCCAGATAGGTACGCGGGGCGAACTGCGCGTAATCGCTCATGAGAAGCTCTCCGTAAATGGGTCAGACAAACCAGGTTAAAAGGTGATCGACTTACCAAAGTGTGTCTGCAAATTCGTTTTCAGCGTCTGTTTGCCCCAACCTCACCCCGGAAACCTGACGGTTTCCTGCCCCTCTCCATCGGAGAGGGGCGGTTGAGTACAGCGAAACGGGGTGAGGTAAGACTATTTGCAGACAGACCCTAGTGTACCGCAACCTGCCTGGTTGCGCGCATCGATCGCCACCAACCGGGACTTTTGCCCCGCGCGCGTCTGTGCCCGTTCTGCGCTATAATCGGGGACAATCAACCGAACCCATTGCACCCTGCGTGCAGAAAGTTTCTGTCATGGCAAAATCGTATGCCAAAGCCCCTGCTCTTCAGATCGACCCCGCTAAGCAGTACACCGCGCACATGGAGACGAGCAAGGGCACGATCGTCCTCACCCTGTTCGCCAAAGACGCGCCGATCACCGTCAACAACTTCGTCTTCCTCGCCCGTGAAGGCTTTTACGACGGCGTGAGCTTCCACCGCGTGGTGGACAACTTCGTCATTCAGGGCGGCGACCCGACCGGGCGCGGCTCTGGCGGACCCGGCTACAAGTGGGATGACGAGCCGAGCGCCCTGCGCCTGCGCCACGACAGCCCAGGCATCCTGAGCATGGCGAACGCCGGGCGCAACACCAACGGGTCGCAGTTCTTCATCACCCACACCCCCACCCCACATCTGGACGGCAAGCACGCCGTGTTCGGCAGGGTGGCAGACGCCGCCAGCATGAACGTCGTCAACAGCATCCGCCAGGGTGACGTGATGACCCGCGTCACCATCACCGAGGCGTGAGCGCACCGCGTGCGGTTTTGCGATTTGTCGTGAGGCGATAGAAAGGAACGGACGATGAACGGGCGCAGAATGGCGATCGCGCTGCTGGTGCTGCTGCTGATCGTGGGAGCGGGACTCAGCCTGCGGGCAGATGTGGCGCACGAATTCGGCACGGGCTGGCAGGTGCAGTGGTTCAACAATACCGACCTGAGCGGGCAGCCGGTCCGCACCGAACCGCTGGCGGGCGGCATCAACTTCAACTGGGGCACATCCAGCCCGATCCCAGGCGTGGTCAACGAGGATAACTTCTCCGCCCGTTTCTCGTCGGTGCAGTTGTTCAACGCCGGCGTGTACGAGTTCGTCGTCTCGTCAGACGACGGCGTGCGCGTCTTCATCGACGGCGTGCTGGTGCTGGATCGCTTCGTGCCGCGCGTGCTGACCACCGACCGCTTTCAGTTTACCCTGACGGCGGGCACGCACTCGCTGGTCGTCGAGTACTTCGAGGGGATCGATCAGGCGGCGCTGCAATTCCAGTGGTTTCAGATCAGCGGCGGGCTGACGCCGGGCTTCCTCACCCCAGGTCCGGGCACGCCGGGCTTCGGCGGCGGCTTCGTCACCGCCGGACCGACCCCCACCGCCACGCGCATCCCACCCACCCCGCTGCCCGCTATCCCACCGGGTGCGCTGAGCGGCACGGTCATCCGCGCTCAGGTGCTGCTGGTGCGCGAGGGACCGTTCACCGGGGCGAACGTGGTCGATCGCGTGCTGCGCGGGCAGACGTATCAGGTGCTGGGGCGCGATGAAAACGCCCTGTGGTATCTCATCCAGCTCAGCAACCGTCAGGGCTGGGTGTGGCACTATTACTTCAACATCAACGGCAACGGCTTCAACGCGCCGATCGTCAACCCCTTCGTGACGCAGGGGATGCCTGCCTCCGAGACCGGGGTGATCGGCGTCAGCCAGGCGACGCTGCGCCTGCGCGCTGAGCCGAACGTCCTCTCCACGCAGATCGGGCGCATCCCCTGGGGCGACCTGCTGCCCATCCTGGAGCGCACGCGCGACGGCTGGTACAGGGTGGTGTGGCGCGGCACGGTCGGCTGGGTATCGAGTGGGTTCGTGCGTCTGGTGCGCGGCAGCGAAAGCGAAGTCCCGCTCCGGTGACGCGCCGCGAGGCATTCCACGTGCTGTGGCGGCTGATCGAAGCCGCCCTGCTGGTCATCGCCATCGCCGGGCACTGGGAACCGAACAACCCCGATCGCCTGTGGGCGCTGGTGTGGCTGATCCCCATTTTCGTCGGACGGGTGGCGCTGCTGCGCCGCCCGTTCACGCGCACCGTCTTCGACCTGCCGCTGATCGCCTTCATCCTCCTCTGCATCCTCAACCTCACGCTCGCGCCGTACAGTTGGGGCGCGTGGGTCATCGCGCGCGCGCTGCTGGGCGCGGGCATCGTGTGGGTGATCGGGGACTGGGGGCGTGATCGCTGGATGCCTGACGCGCTGCTCGCCGGGCTGGTCATCGGCGCGGGCGTGCTGGGCGGTCTGGCGCTGGTGGCGCAGCAGTATACCGTCAAATCGATGGCGTTGCAGCCGCTCATCGACCTGCTGCCGCAGATGCGCGATCTGCCCTTCGCGCCAGGCGGCTTCAACGTCAACGAGATCGGCGGAGCGCTGGCGCTGGGCGCGCCGCTGGCGGCGGCGATCGCGCTGACCACGCGCGCCCGTGTGCGCCCGGCACTGC
>CAZTLS010000107.1:0-3743 GCA_964614405.1 uncultured Pleurocapsa sp. | reverse complement strand
AGCCATGCTGCGCCGATCAGCGCCAGCGTCACCGGGGCGGTCGCGTACAGCGCTTGCAGGCTGTGTCCCCACGCCGACGCCACGCCGAAGACGACGGCGATCGCCGCGCGCCGCGCGGACGGCGCAGCGCGCAGCCGCAGCAGCGCCAGAGCGTACAGGGGCAGCGTCCAGCCGACGATCATGCCGCTGTGTCCCGCGCCCAGATGTCCCTGAAAGGTGGGGAAGAGCAGATACGCCGCCCCTGCGATGACCGCTGCGCCGGGCGCGCGCGTCAGATGATGGACGAGGGCGCACAGCGCCAGCCCGTTGAGCGTGAGCGAGAGCAGCGCAGCGAGGTTGACGGCGGCGACTGCCCCGGTCAGCGGGGCGAGCGCCCAGGCAGGAAAGGTTTGCAGCGGGTGCGCCCACAGCGTCACCCCGTCGATGCCGTCGGGATAGCCCAGGTCGGCGGCAATGAACGGCGATCGCCCGGTCGAGAGGGCACGCCCGATCCACCAGACGTGATGGACGTTCTCGTATCCGTCGCCGTAGTCAAAGCCGAACACCGCCCCGCTCAGGTCGGTGACGAGGGGGAAGGTGATGAGGCACGCCAGCGCCAGATAAAGCGCCGCCGTCCATGCCCAGCGCGCGGGGGACATGGAATTTATTTTCGAGATCGTCAGTTTCGCCAATTCTCTCGCTTCACCGGCAATGTATCAAAATCAGCATCAGCCGTGACGATGATCGCATCGGCGCGCAGCGCGATCGCTGCGATCAGCAGGTCGATGTCCGACAACTGTTTCCCAGCCCGGACGGACTGTGCCCATAACACTCCAGCAGTATCCCAGTCCTGTTCCGTCACCTGAAGCCATCCCAGTTTCGCTCTAAGCTGTTGAAGTAATGCGATTTTAGCCGGGGCACGCTTCCACAGTAAACCACGCATCGCCTCGAAATAGACCGGAGGACACAGATAGAGTTCATCCTGTATATGGCTTGTCAGTTGAGCCGTTACATCAGGATGACCTTTGATCAGGTCGGTAATGGCGTTTGTATCCAGAATACGTTTCATGTCTCGGCATCTGGAGGTGGTATGAATTCAACATTCATCGCCCAATCGAGTTCTTCCAGATCGCGCTCATCAAAACCGGCGCGCAGTTCGGCAAAAATCGCTTCCAGCTCGGTCGCATCCTGCACTGATGGGGTGTGATCGCCCGCATCTGGCAGGATTTGGGGCTCTTTCCTGTGCGCGCGTTGTGTTTCGACATACACAAGCAGCGCGTCCAGATCATCGCTGGAAAGGCGGTTGACTTCTCGCATCAGGTCAGCCAGTTTCATCGCATTACCTCACATCATTTCGGTGGCATACGCAGCGCGCCGTCCAGCCGGATCGTCTCGCCGTTGAGCATCGGGTTGATGGCGATCGCCTCCGCCAGCAGCGCGTATTCCTCCGGCTTGCCCAGGCGGGGCGGGAAGGGGACGAGCGCCTCCAGTGCGGTTCGCACCGCATCGGGCATATTCGCCATCATCGTCGTCTCGAAGACGCCTGGCGCGATCGTCACCACCCGAATGCCGTCGCGCGCCAGATCGCGGGCGATCGGCAGCGTCATCCCGGCAACTCCGGCTTTGGACGCGGCATACGCCGCCTGCCCGATCTGCCCGTCGAAGGCGGCGACCGACGCGGTGGTGATGATGACCCCGCGTTCGCCCTCCTCATTGGGGGTGTTGGCGCGCATCGCCGCCGCCGCCAGCCGCAGCACGTTGAACGTGCCGATCAGGTTGACCTGCACGATGTGCGCGAACAGACCGAGATCGTGCGGCGCGCCGTCTTTGCCCAGCGTGCGCACCCCGGCGACGATGCCCGCGCAGTGGACGACGATGTGCAGCCCGCCGAACAGCCTGACCGTCCCGTTGATGGCGTGCTGCACCGCTTCGGGATCGGTCACGTCGGCGGGCATGGCGATGCCGCCCAGTTCGCCCGCCGTGCCGCCCAGCCGTTCAACATCGCGGTCGAGCAGGGCGACGCGCGCTCCCCTGCGGCTGAAATGCAGGGCGGTGGCAGCGCCCAGACCGGATGCGGCTCCGGTGATGAGTGCGACAGAACGATCGAGCTGCATGAGGGTTCGCCTTTGCGTGAAATGGGGGTATGATGGTCTGCACAGATGGACACGCCGTCGGTTAGAATGACGACAGACAGAACTATTGTACCCCAGTACCCCAAAGGACGATCCCCCATGAAACTCGGCGTTTTCACCGTCAGCGGACGGACACTGCTGGGCGAGACCGACGGCACGACGATCTACGGCATCGCCTGGCCCGATACCGACATGCGCGGTTTGATCCGGCGCGGCATCAGCCCGATCCGCACTTACGAGCGCTTTCCGCTGGAAGGAGCGACCATCCGCCCGCCGCTGCTGCCCGGCAAGATCATCGCCGTCGGCAAAAACTACGCCGAACATGCCAGAGAGACGGGCGGCAGCGTGCCCGAACGCCCGCTCCTCTTCGCCAAGCTGACCAGCGCGCTGATCGGGCATCGCGCGGCGATCACCTGGCGCGCCGACGTGACGCAGGCGGTGGACTGGGAGGCGGAACTGGCGGTCGTCATCGGCAGACAGGCGCGCGCCGTGCCGGAAGAGCGCGCCCTCGATCACGTGTTCGGCTACACCCTCGCCAACGACGTGACCGCGCGCGACCTGCAAGCCAGCGAACCGCAGTGGCTGCGCGGCAAAGGGCTGGACACCTTCTGCCCGCTGGGACCGGTCATCGTCACCAAAGAATCCCTGCCCGATCCGCAGTCGGTGGCGCTCCGCACCACCGTCAACGGACAGGTGATGCAGGACGGCACGACGGCGGACATGGTGTTCGGCGTGGCGGCGCTGATCGCCTACATCAGCGCGCACATCACCCTCGAACCAGGCGATGTCATCCTGACGGGCACGCCCGCCGGGGTAGGGCACGGCATGACCCCGCCCCGCTATCTGGCGGACGGCGATGTCGTCACCGTCAGCAGCCCGGCGATCGGCGACCTGACCAACTCGTGCAGCGTGCTGGCATAGCGGCATCGGGGCGGGCGTGATGCGTCACGCCCGTCGGCGTCTCATCCGCGCTGGCGCGCGTAGACGGCATCGCGCGCTTCGCGCAGGGCATCGCGCAGGCGGGCAGCCTCGTGTGCGGGCGTCACTCTGGCGACGCGGTGACGCCCCGCCTCGCCCAGCAGCGAGATGGCGATCGTCCGGTCATACCCCGCGATGACCGCATCTTCCAGCAGCCGCGCCGGGTCGATGCGGCTGCGTTCCAGCGTCGCCTGAAGCTGTCCTTTGGCTGCCCCGCGCACCTGAATGTGACGGGCGTGGCGCAGCAGCGCGGCGATCTCTTCGTGGCGCGCCCCGCCGTAGGTCAGGCTCGCCCAGTCGAGGGTGAGCATCATGCCGTCGATGGCGGTGACGATCTGTCGGGCGCGTTCGGGCGTCGCCGTCATCGAGTCCACGTGCGGGGCGATGCTCAGGGCGACCCCGGCAGCGCGGGCAGCGGCGTGCATCTCGGTCAGCGCTGCCAGTGCCCGTTCCCAGGCGGCGGCGTCCTGTTCCGGTGGATGCACCACTCCAGGCGAGACGGTGATCCCAGGCACGCCCAGTTCGAGCGCGAAAGGCAGCGCCCCGGTGAAGACGGCGATGTCGGCGGCGCGGCGTTCGGCGTCGTCGGTGCTGATGCGCGGCAGCATCAGGAACAGGTCGCTCACTTCCAGCGCGTACAGCGCCAGGTCTGCG
>CAZTLS010000106.1:0-3782 GCA_964614405.1 uncultured Pleurocapsa sp. | reverse complement strand
AGAGCATCAGCACCGGAACCTCGTCGTAGTGGTCATCGGCGCGCATCATCTTCAGGAAGTCGATGCCGCTCACATCAGGCAGCATCACATCGAGGATCATCAGGTCCGGCGGTCGCTGACCCGCCAGCGCCTGCTGTGCCGACGCCACATCGAGCGCGGTGATCACGTCCACGCCCACCCGCCCAAGCAGGATGCGTACCAGTTGCAGCAGCTCTGCATCATCATCGACGACCAGTACCCGTTTCTTTTCTGCCGACACGGCATTCTCTCTTTCACAAGGGTGGGTGATCCCGTCATGCCCAGGCATACCAATGAAAATTTGATTTCAGAAACTTTTGCACCATTTTAGCGCACACCTGCGGCTGTGAAAACCTGTGACCAGGCGCTTTTGCATTGCACATCCTCTGACAGCAGTGTATGCTGACAGCAGATTTTGTGCAAGGAGTGTGGCAAGTTGGCGAAGCGATCTGCACGTGGCATGTTGGCGATCGGCGTGGCGTTGATGCTGGTCAGCGCGGGCTGCTTTCGCCCCGCCACAGAAGTTGAACCTCAGGTATCCCTCACCCAGCCCATCCCGGACGGCGCAGCCCTCGATGCCCCCACCACGCCGCCTGACGGCGCGCTCCCCCCGATCACGCTCATCGCCCCGGAGGGGTTGGCGGGCGCTTTCCCGACCGAGATTCCCCCGGTCACGCTGATCGCCCCGCCCGATGCGCTGAGCGGCGAACAGCCTCAGCCTGCGCTCACTCTGGTCACGCTGGCAGCGCCGACCGCCACGCCACAGCCAACCCAGCCGATCGAGACGATCGCGCCGACGTTCACCCTGCAAATCATCACGCCAGGCGTCGCGCTCGGCTTGACGACGCCGGACGCCACCGCGCTGCCCACGCGCACGCCAGTCAGCGATGCCGCCACGCCCGCCCTCAACCTCGATGGCACGCCGCTGCCTACCCCGGCAGAAGCGGTCAACCCGGTCAGCGCCGATGGCTGTGAATACACGGTGCGCCCAGGCGACAGCCTGTACGCGATCGCCCTTTCGCAGGGGACGACCGTCGCCCAGATGCGCGCCGCCAACCCCAGCCTGGTCGGCGACCCGCCCATCCTGCAAATCGGACAGGTGCTGCTGCTGCCCGCCTGCATCCCTGGGCTGAACGTGACTCCCTCACCGGGCGCACCCGGCGTGACGCCGACTGGAGAGGCGGTTCCCGATGGCGCGACGGTGTACATCGTGCGTTCCGGCGATACGCTGGTGGCGATCGCCCAGCGCAACGGCGTGACGGTACGCGCGATCATGGCAGCCAACAACCTGACCAATCCCGACGTGCTGAGCGTCGGTCAGCGGCTGGTCATCCCGCCGCGCGGCAACTGACCGATCCGGGCAGCGCGCCCCGCGTTATGGAAAGCGTGCCGCCCACACGGTGAGGTCATCGAACCACACCTCGACATCGCGCGCCTGATTGAGCTGCGCGCCCGTCGCCATGCCCATCCCGGCGCTGATGCCCGCGCTGCCACTGCGATAGAGGTTGTCGTGCGTTTCAGCGACGAATTCGCCGTTGACGAACAGCAGCAGCCGTTCGCCGATGCAGGCGATGCGAAGGCGGTTGATCGCCCGATCCTGACGGATGGCGCTGGAAGCGCGCCAGGGGATGAGCGCGGTGATCTGGTCGCGCGCGCCGCGCCGGATGGTGTACTGCCCATCGGCGCTGATCAGGAAATAATAGCCGTTGCCATTGCCCGAAGGCGCGGCGCGGCACATCAGCCCGTAGGCGTTATCGCGCCATGTGCTGATCTGGGTGGTCTCGACTTCGATCACCACGTCGGTATGCACGTCATTGTGCAGCGTCCACATGATGCCGGTCTGCGTCACCCGCGCCTTGTACACGCCATCTTCGATGGCGAAGTTCATGCCCTGTGCGGCGTTGAAGTAGCTTTCCCACGCGCGCGGATCGGAAAAATCCTCGCGCAGCAGGTCAGCATCGAGCGCGATGGTCGGGGCGGGAGGCGGGCTGCACGCCGCCAGCAGGGTGAACAGCAGGACGATCCAGGTCAAACGGGGAGTCATCTCATCCTTTCGGGTAGATTTGCGCGCGCTGTACGGGCAAATTATGCTATAATCGCCAAAAGTTAAACGCTCGCTGATCTGTCGGTAACGAAAAGTCACAAAGGCGCACACTGCCCATGATCGAGGTCATTATCGATACTATTCGCGTGAGCCTGGTATCGCAACACCGCATCGTCATCCTGAAGGATACCAACAGCGATCGCTTTCTCCCGATCTGGATCGGTCCGTGCGAGGCAGACGCCATCACACTGGAGTTGCAGGAAGTGACTCCGCAGCGCCCGCTGACGCACGATCTGCTCAAGTCGATGATCGAGGAAATGAACGGGCGCATCGTGCATATCCTGATCAACGATCTGCGGAATGCTGTCTACTACGCCCGCGTGGTCGTCGAGGTGGGCGGGCGGCAGGTCGAGGTCGATTCGCGCCCCAGCGATGCCATCGCCCTCGCCATCCGCGCCAAAGCGCCCATCTTCGTCGCCGATCCGGTCATGGACATTCACTCCATCCAGCCCGAAGATGATGTCGATCAGCTTCAGCGGGAACAGCGCCCGGAGGCGGACGAAGATCGCCTGAGCGCCTTCAAGGATTTCGTCAATTCCCTCGATCTGGACGATCTGGACGACGGCGACGAATAAATGGCTCTGCCCATCGCGCCCGATGTGACGCGAACACGCATCTGACCCTGAACGACGGCGCATCGGCACGCGCCGTTTTTCATCGCCTTTCACAGCGAGGATACCCACCCGATCATGCAGTCCTACCCTTCAGGACAATCCGGCAGCCCACCCCCTCAGGTGACCGAGGGGCTCGCCCCGTTCAGCCAGGAGGCGGAACAGGCGGTTATCGGCGCGGTGCTGGTCAACCCGGACATCTTCCTCACCCTTGCCGCCTTTCTGCAGCAGGACGATTTTTACTTCACGCGGCATGGCATGATCTGGGCGGCGATGCGCCGCATCAGCGACCGCAATGATCGCATCGACTATGTGACCGTCGTCGATGAACTGCGCGCCGTGCGCCAGCTCGACGAGATCGGCGGCGCACCCTATCTGCTTCAGCTCGCCAACAACACGCCCAGCGCCTACCATGCCGAGTCGTATGCCAGGCTGGTCGAACGGGCTGCGCTGCGCCGGCGTCTGCTGGCAGCCGCCGAAGAGATCAAGGCGATCGCCCGCGACGAAGAGATGCCCGCCGATCAGGTCATCACCGAGGCAGAGCAGCGCCTCTTCCGTGTGACCGAGCGCGGCGTCCAGCGCGAAATCGTCTCCATGCAGGATGCGATCAACGCCTACTTCGAGCGCATGGAGTACCTCTACAACCATCCCGATGAACCCCTCGGTTTGCCGACCGGCTTCAAAGACCTCGACCGGATGCTCGGCGGCTTGCAGCGCAGCGACCTGCTCATCTTCGCCGGGCGTCCTGGCATGGGCAAGAGCAGCTTCCTGCTCTCGATGGCGCTCAACGCCGCCTCGATGTTCCGGGCGCGCGTGCTGATCTTCACACTGGAGATGGGCAGCGAACAGATCGTGCAGCGCCTCGTCTCGATGGAGACGGGCATCAATACCCAGAAGATGCGGACCGGGCAGTTCAATGCCCAGGAATGGCGCAGCTTCGTCCACGCCACCGGTCGGCTGAGCAACCTCCAGATGTTCATCGACGATACCCCCGCCCTGACGCCGATCCAGATGCGGACGAAATGCCGCCGTGTGGCGCATGAACACGG
>CAZTLS010000105.1:0-3905 GCA_964614405.1 uncultured Pleurocapsa sp. | reverse complement strand
ATCTACAACCTGCTCGTTCCCGGACGGGCGCGCCTGCCGTATGGCGAAACCCCGGCGCGCTCGTACAGCCTGACGCTGGACAGCATCCCCGCAATGCTGGCGTCGCACACGATCAGTCAACCCAAAGCCCCTGACGAATATCGGGTCGCGCTCATCGGTGATTCCAGCGTGTGGGGCTGGCTGCTCGAACACGACCAGACGCTCGCCAGCCAGCTTGAGCGCGTGCTGGACGGTCCGACTGCCAGCCTGCACATCCGCGTGTACAACCTGGGCTATCCGGTGCAGGCGGCGCTGAAAGACCTGCTGCTGCTGGAGGCGGTCATGGCGCAGCGCCCGGATCATGTGCTGTGGCTGGTCACGCTGGATGGGCTGACGCCGGACAAGCAGACCTTCCCGCCGCTGGTGACGCGCAACGCCGACCGCGCCCGTGCGCTGATCGGCACATACGCCCTGCCGATCGATCTGCCTGCCCCGCCCGAACCCGATCTGTTCGCCCGCTCGATCGTCGGGATGCGCCGTCCGCTGGCGGACTGGCTGCGTCTGCAGGTGTACGGCGTCCCCTGGGCGATCACCGGCATCGATCAGGTCATCCCGCCGTCGTTTACCCCAGTGGCGGGCGATCTGCCACCGGATGTGACGTGGAACGGCATCGAGACGCCGCGCGCGCTGGGTGATGGCGATCTGGTGTGGGAGGTGCTGGCAGCGGGTGAAGCGATCGCCCATCAGGGTGGGGCGCACGTCACGTTCGTCAATCAGCCGATCTTCATCAGCGGCGGCGCGAACAGCGATGTCCGCTACAACACCTGGTATCCGCGCTGGGCATACGACAGCTATCGGGACGCCTTCGCCCGTGCGTGCGATTCGCGCGGATGGCTGTGCGCCGACCTGTGGGACGCCGTGCCCGCGCAGGAATTCACCGACTCGCCGGTGCATCTCTCGCCGGAAGGGACCCGCCTGCTGGCTGAGGCGGCTGCCCCGCTCATCTCTGTCAATCGAATCCCACCCCGAAAGGATGACTGACCATGACCGAACAGGATGTGCGCGCCGCGCTGCGCGCCTACATCACCCGCGAACTGATCCGCGATGCCAGATATCCGCTGCGTGATGACGAAGGCATCATCAGCGGCGGGCTGATGGACTCGTTCGCTCTGGCGGAACTGGGTGTTTACGTCGAGAAGACCTTCAACGTGTACATCCCCGACCCCGACCTGACCGTCGCGGCGATGGACACGCTCGACCAGATCACGGCGCGCGTGCTGCGCGATCTGCCCCGGTGAGCGCCCTATGCTGACCCTGCACACCCGCGATCGCTACCGCTCGCTGCTGGACGCTGCGGTCCTCCAGCCTGGCGACCCGGATGCGACGGCGATCATCTACCTCAGCCAGACCGCCCCGCCGATCACCGTGACGCGCGCCGAATTTCAGCGTCAGGTGGCACGGGCGGCGGCGGCACTGCGCGCTCAGGGCGTGGGCGCGCGCGATCTGATCGTGATCGCCCACACCCAGAATCTGGAGTGTATCTACGCCTTCTGGGGCGCGCTGGCGATCGACGCCGTGCCGTCGATGTTTCCCACGTTGACGGAAAAGCTCGACCCGGATATCTACATGAACGGGATCACGGCGCTGGTGGCGCGTGAAGGCGTGCGGGCGGTCTTCACCACCGACTCGTTCGCGCCGTCGCTGCGTCCGCTGGTGGGGTGTGCGGTGTACGGCTCGTCAGACGTGCCGCCGATCGACGATGCCGTCATCGCCTACCCCGATCCCGCGCCGGAGGCGATCGCCTTCCTCCAGCACAGCAGCGGCACGACCGGGCTGCAGAAGGGGGTGGCGCTGTCGCACCGCGCGGTGCTGAACCACCTCGCCAGCTATGGTGACGCGATCGCCATCGCCCACGACGACGTGATCGTGAGCTGGCTGCCCCTCTACCACGACATGGGGCTGATCGCCGGCTTCATCATGCCGCTGGTGCAGGGCATCCCGCTGGTACTGATGTCGCCGTTCGAGTGGGTGCGCGCACCTGGGATGCTCTTCCGGGCGATCAGTGACTACAAAGGGACGCTGTGCTGGCTGCCCAACTTCGCCTACAACCACTGCGCCCGCCGGACGCGCGATCGCGATCTGGAAGGCGTGTCGATCGCCTCGATGCGGATGTTCATCAACACGTCCGAGAACGTCTCCGACGCCAGCCATGCCCTGTTTCACGAACGGTTTGCGCCGATCGGCTGCACGCGCGCCATGCTCAGCACCAGCTATGGCATGGCGGAGAACGTGTTCGCTGTCTCGCAGACGCGCGCCGGGCTGCTGCCGCTCGTCGAGACGGTCGATCGCGCGGCGCTGGAGCAGGAAGGGCGCGCTGTGCCTGTGCCGCCCGATCACCCGGATGCGGTGAGCAAGGTCTCATGCGGCACAGCCATCTCAGGCACGCGCATCCGGGTGGTCGATCGCCAGACCGGTGCGGTGCTGGGCGATCGGCAGGTGGGCGAATACGCCATCACCAGTGACTGCCTGCTGAGCGAGTACTACCGCCGACCCGACCTCAACCCGATCGATGCCGACGGCTGGTATCGCACCGGCGACATCGGCTATCTGGCGGATGGGCATGTGTACGTGAGCGGACGGGTGAAAGACCTGATCATCAACGGCGGCAAGAATATCTTCCCAGGCGACCTGGAGGCGATCGTCAATGAGGTGGACGGGGTGTATCCGGGACGGGCGGTGGCGTTCGGTGTGCCGGATGAACGCGAGGGCACAGAGCTGATCGCGGTGGTGGCGGAGGTGCGCGGCGCGCACGACGACGAGGCGCTGCGGCGCATCGCTGCGGACATCCGGCGCATGGTGTCGGCGCGCGCCGGGGTGACGGTGACGTGGGTGAAACTGGTGGACGATCGCTGGCTGATCAAGACCTCCAGCGGCAAAATCGCCCGTTCCAGCAACCGCGACAAGTGGCTGCGCGAACGGCAGGATGAGGTGTGACGGATCGATGCGGCGGATGCGGGCATATCGAGCGATCCTCGTCGTGCTGATCGCGCTGGTCGGCGGCTGTGTGGCGACCGAGTATGTCCCGCCTACGCTGATCAGCCTGCCCACCGCCACTGTCACACCGCCCGTCAGCACCATGCCGACCGCCACGCTGCCCGCCGTCGCTGTAGCGATAGAGCCGTCGCCGCCGCCGTCTGAAACGCCGCACGTCGTCGTCATCGATACGCCGACCGCAGAGCAGTTGTCGCGCGCGCTGATCGTTCCGCCTGGGGCGGACATCCCGCCGATCGCGGCGCTGGCGACTCTGCCAGGCGCGCAGGCTGGAGCTGCACCGCCTGCTGCCGTACCGTCGATCACGCCGCAGGTGTTGATCCTGCCAACCGCTGTGCCTACACAGGCGGCGATCGGCGTCGCTGCACCGACGACCGTGCCGACGCAGATCGCGCTGCTGAGCGAGGGCGCAGCGCTCGACCCGGCACTGCGCGCGGTCGAGAGCGGGCTGGACGCGCAGCGCGGTCTGCTGCGTTCCGTGCCGATCCTGACCGGGTTCGACACGCCCCAGGTGCGGGAGATCATCGCGCGGGGGCGGTCGCTGGGCAACCGGGCGAACGTGTTCACAGTGGTCGGCGACAGCAACAGCGTGAGCGGCGATTTTCTGCGTCCGCTGGTGCTGGACAATTACTGCGCCTGGGGCGGATACAGCCCCCTTCAGGAAGCGGTGCGTTTCTACAACGTCTCACCGGATGGGACGGCGCGTTCGTCGTTTTCGCGCCAGAGCATCACCACACAGATGGGTTTCAACAGTGCCGCTGCGCGCGATCCGTTCTGGGCAAATAACCCGCGCTGCAACAGGGGCGAGTCGCCGCTGACATGTGAGGTGCGCGTGGCGCAGCCCGCCGCCGCGATCATCATGCTGGGGGGCAAAG
>CAZTLS010000104.1:2704-3985 GCA_964614405.1 uncultured Pleurocapsa sp. | reverse complement strand
GGTCGCGGCAGATGCTCTGCCCGATGGCGGAGGCAAAGCGGGCATTCGGCGCGTGGGTCATCTGCGCCAGGATGAAACCCGCCATCACCAGCGGGGTGTTGATCCCCTGAGCCAGCACCTCTCCATCCACCACCTGCCGTGCGATGCAGGTGCAGATCAGCTCATCAACGGTATAGTCCGCGTTGGTCATCGTTCACTCATTTCGGTCATGCTACACTTGAGGCTGCAATACCCCAATCCTGCTGCCATTGTACACAGTCGAGGTCGATTTTCATGCCACTCAACCTGGTCATCGTGCTTGCCGGGCTGGTCGTCGGGCTGTCCAAAGGTGGGCTGGGCGCGCCGCTGGGCGGGCTGATCGCCCCGATGCTGGCGATCACCTTTCCCGTCTCGCAGGCAGTGGCGCTCACCCTGCCGCTGCTGCTGATCGGGGATGGATTTGCCATCGCCGCCTACTGGCGGGCATGGAACATGCGTTATATCTGGTGGCTGCTGCCCGCCGCGCTGATCGGCATCGTCATCGGTACGACCCTGCTGGTCAGTCTCGACAATCGCGCCCTCAAAATCGCCCTGGGCTTGTTCACCCTGTTCTTCGTCGCTTTCAAGCTGTTCGGCGATCGGCTGCTCAGCGCGGCGTATGTGCGCCGATCGTGGCATGACCCCGCCGCCGGGCTGATCACCGGGCTGGCGTCAGCGCTCGCCAACGCTGGCGGAACGCCCTACACCATCTATCTGATGCTGCAAAAGCTGGAACCGCGCGTCTTCGTCGGCACGATCACGCTGTATTTCACGATCATCAATCTGCTGAAAGTCCCCGGCTATATCGGCGCAGGACTGCTGGACATCGACCGTCTGCTGACGCTGCTGCCCGCCCTGCCACTCATCCCGGTGGGAGTGCTGGCAGGACGGGCGATCGTCAACCGCGTCGATCCACGCTCATTTGAACGCATCCTGCTGGCAGTGCTGGCACTGGCGGGTGTGCTGCTGCTGATCGGCTAACCCGCCACCAGCCGCACGAATTTGCGCTTGCCCACCTGAAGCACGATCGGCAGCGCCACCGGGTCGATCATGGCATGGACATCAGTCACCGGTTCACCATTGGCACGCACCCCGCCCTGTTCGATCAGGCGGCGCGCTTCTCCGCCGCTGGCGACCATGTTCAGCCGCCGCAGAATATCGACCACCTTCTCCGGCGCGCCCAGCACCGACTCCTCGATGTCTTCCGGCACGCCCGTCCCGCTGCGGAAGACCTCATCCCACCGTTTCTGCGCGGCTTCAGCA
>CAZTLS010000104.1:0-2559 GCA_964614405.1 uncultured Pleurocapsa sp. | reverse complement strand
AGATCGGCATGGTGGCATCCGGCAGGCTCATCACCTTGCCGAACATGTCCCAGGGTTCCGCCATCAGGGGGATATGGTTGCCGGTACTCTTGCTCATCTTGGCGCTGCCGTCCGTCCCAGGCAGGCTTTCGCCCATGATGATGGCGATCTGCGGACGCTGACCCAGAGCTTCCTGCAATTTGCGTCCCGCTACCAGGATGTTGAACAGCTGATCCTGCCCGCCCACCTGCACATCCGTCTCCTGAGCGACAGCATCATACGCCTGCATCAGGGCGTAGAAGAACTCGTGCAGGTAGATCGGCTGCCCGGCGTCCACACGCTTGCTGAAATTCTCACGCACGAGGAACTGCTGCACCGTGAAGTTGGACGCCAGCCGGATGATGTCGGCGAAATCCAGGCTGGACAGCCATTCATCGTTGTAGCGGATGCGCGTCAGGTTCGGGTCGAGGATTTTGAACGCCTGTTCCGCATAGGTACGGGCATTCTCGCGCACTTCATCGCGGGTGAGCTGCGGGCGCGCCTTGTCCTTGTCCGACGGGTCTCCGATCAGGCTGGTGAATGTGCCAACGAGAAAGGTGACATCGTGCCCGAACTCCTGAAACTGGCGCAGCTTACGCATGGTGATCGTATGCCCCAGGTGCAGGTCCGCCGTGCGCGGGTCATAGCCGCAGTAGACGCGCAGCGGACGTCCCTGTTTCTCAGCTTCGATCAGCCGTTCGCGCAGTTCGCGCGTCATCGTCTGTTTCGTCTGCGGGTCGCCGTATTCAGCGCCCGACATCAGTACCTCTACCTGTTCGTCAATCGTCGGCATGGGTGGCTCATCTTCACAGTACGTGGGTAAAAACGGGTCAGAATACTTTGGTGACCCGGTGAATCTTAAACCGGATTATCACCATGTCCAGAGTCGTCCGCCACAGTTCGATGTCTTTTTCGGCGGCATCGGGCGCTTCATAGCGGTACGTCATGCGGCGCAGCCAGGCATAACCGGGGTCTTCCTCGACATGCCCCTCCCCCTTGAACAGCCAGCCGGGGGTGATCTCGCCAGCAGCGATCTCCCCGCCGCCGATGCACACCGACGCCTTCGGGTTGGCATTCAGATAATCGACCTTGCGCGTCTTGCGGTCGGTGATGATCACCAGATCATCGCCATCCACATCGAACCACAGCGGCACAGTATGCGGATAGCCGTTCGCGTCGGTCACGCTCAGGCGGGCGATCAGCGGGGTTTTGAGAAATTCGCGCACTTCCGGCGAGATCGTCATCACAGTACTCCAGAGAGGATAGAATATCACACCACAACCGCTTCTACCGTTTGCGGTGTACGACATTTATAATCACACAAGATAACCAGCACATGAGCAGCCTGTATCATTCACTGCGTCATTGTAAACCGGAGCGCATAACCCGCCATGAAACCGATGACCAGCGCCGAAGCGCGCCAGGCATTTCTCGATTTTTTTGAAGAAATGGGGCACAGGAAGGTGGCATCATCCTCACTCGTGCCTTCCAACGACCCGACGCTGCTCTTCACCAATGCAGGCATGGTGCAGTTCAAGGATGTCTTCCTGGGGCTGGACAAGCGCGACTACAGCCGCGCCGTCACCTCGCAGAAGTCGATGCGCGTCTCCGGCAAGCACAGCGACCTGGAAAATGTCGGTCCGTCGCCACGCCACCACACCTTCTTCGAGATGCTGGGCAATTTCAGCTTTGGTGACTATTTCAAGCGCGATGCCATCCGCTACGCCTACACCCTGCTGACGCAGGTGTTCGGTCTGCCCGCCGACCGGCTGGTCTACACCGTCTACCAGAACGACGATGAGGCATTTGACATCTGGGTCAACGACATCGGCATCGACCCGCGTCGCGTCGCGCGCATGGGTCCGAAGACCAATTTCTGGCAGATGGCGGAGACCGGTCCGTGCGGACCGACCAGCGAAATCCACTGGGACAAGACGCCCGAACTGGGAGAAGACTCGATCGTCGCCCAGCTTCAGGCAGAGGATGACCGCTTCCTCGAACTGTGGAACCTCGTCTTCATGCAGTTTAACCGCACCCAGGCAGACCCGGATCACAGCGGCGCATTTGATGTGCCGCTGCCCGCCCCTGGCGTCGATACCGGGATGGGGCTGGAGCGCATCCTGAGCGTGATGAACGGGGTCGATAACAATTACGAGACCGATCTCTTCCTGCCCATCTTCGCCGCGACCCAGGCACTCACCGGGGACAGCGACGCCCAACGCAACGCCAACATCGTCCCCTACCGCGTCATCGCCGACCACATGCGCGCCGCCGTCTTCCTGATCAGTGACGGCGTGCTGCCTGGGGCGAAAGGGCGCGACTCGGTCTGCCGTCTGGTCATCCGGCGCGCCGCCCGCTTCGGCGAAAAACTCGGCTTCACCCAGCCGTTTCTCGGCAGAGTAGCGCGCGCCGTCATCGACGTGATGGGCGCGCACTACACCGAGCTAGTCGAAAAAGCCGACGCCATCACCCGCGTGATCACCCAGGAAGAGGAACGCTTCCGCCGCACGATGGATCGCGGTCTGGAGGAACTCGGCGCCG
>CAZTLS010000103.1:0-4153 GCA_964614405.1 uncultured Pleurocapsa sp. | reverse complement strand
GCAGCAGCGTGGACGCGGCCAACATCCTCAAACCGGCCCTGTCGCGCGGCGAGCTTCAGTGCATCGGCGCGACCACGCTCGACGAATACCGCAAGCACATCGAGAGCGATGCCGCGCTGGAGCGCCGCTTCCAGCCGATCATCGTCAACGAGCCGTCGATCGAAGAGGCGATGGAAATCCTCCAGGGGATCAAGGGACCGTATCAGGAACACCACAACGTCGAGATCACCGACGAGGCGATCGAGACGGCGGTCAACCTGTCGGCGCGCTACGTGCCGGATCGCTTCCTACCGGACAAGGCGATCGACCTGATCGACGAGGCGTCCGCCCGGCTGCGGATGTACAAGAGTCCCGAAGCGGCTCAGGTGCGCCGCACGATGCAGGAACTTCAGCAGGTCGAAGACGACATCAAGCTGCTGGAGGAAGACGGGGCGTTTGGCGATGAGATCGAGCGGCTGCGGGCACAGCGTGACAGCCTGAACGCCACGCTGAGCGCCTTCCGCGCCAACTGGAACGAGAAGACCGAACAGCCGCGCCTCGGCTCGGAAGACATCGCCGAAGTGGTGGCGATGTGGACGGGCATCCCGACGATGCGGATCGCCGGGGAAGAGAGCGCCCGCCTGATGCACATGGAAGAAGCGCTGCATCAGCGCATCGTTGGGCAGGACGAGGCGATCGACGCCATCAGCAAGGCGGTGCGCCGCGCCCGCGCCGGGCTGAAAGACCCGCGCCGCCCGATTGGGTCGTTCATGTTCCTGGGACCGACGGGCGTGGGCAAGTCTGAACTGACCAAGACGCTGGCGGAGTTCCTGTTCGGCAGCGAAGACGCGCTGGTGCAGCTCGACATGAGCGAGTTCATGGAGCGGCACTCGGTGGCGCGGCTGGTCGGTGCGCCCCCAGGCTACATCGGCTATGAAGATGCCGGGCAGCTGACCGAGGCGATCCGCCGCCGCCCGTACAGCATCGTCGTCTTCGACGAGATCGAGAAGGCGCACCCTGAAGCCTTCAACATGCTGCTCCAGATCATGGAGGAGGGCACGCTGACGGATGCGCGCGGACGGCGCGTCGATTTCCGCAACGCCATCATCGTCATGACCAGCAACGTCGGCGCGGACACGATCAAGCGCGGTTCGACGCTGGGCTTCAACGCCCCGCGCGATGAGGAACTGGACGAAAAGACGACCTACGCCGACATGCGGAAGAACGTCACCGAGCAGCTTCGCCGCGTCTTCCGCCCGGAATTCCTCAACCGCGTGGACGCCACCATCGTCTTCCGGTCGCTCACCCGCAGCGAGATCAAACAGATCGTCGATCTCGAACTGAACAAGGTGCGCGAGCGGCTGATCGAACACGCCATCACGCTGGATGTGACCGAGGAAGCGCGCGAGTGGCTGGCGGACAAGGGCTACGACGTGGAATTTGGCGCGCGTCCGCTGCGCCGCCTGATCCAGAATGAAGTCGAGGATGCGCTCTCCGACGGCATCCTCTCCGGCAGGTTCTCGCTGGCGGGCATCGTGCGCGTCACCGCGCGCGATGGCGAACTGGTGCTGGAGCAGGTGGAAGACACCGCGCCGGAACTGGTCAAGCCTGGGATGATCGACCCCGGTCTGAACTGACGCGCACACGGGCGTCCCGCCCGGTGTGACCGCCACGCCCCGTCCCCCAATCCACTGTGGGACGGGGTGTTTTCATTTGAGCATCCCCCCTTTTCTGTGGTAATGTGATGATGATCAGCGCTGCACAGCGGCATCATCTGCGCCTTGTGCATCCGCCAATAATTCGCTACGCTGCTGTTATGCCTTACAATTCTTTTGCGATACAGGATGATTGATGGAAAAAATACTCGATACGACGCTGTTACGCGAAATGTACTGGACGATGCTGCTCAGCCGCCGAGTAGACGAGCGGGCGTGGGCGCTGCACCGCCAGGGCAAGATCGCCTTTCACATCAGCGCGATGGGTCAGGAAGCGGCGCAGGTCGGCATGGCGTTCGCCGTCAACCGGGGCGTCGATTACGTGCATCCCTACTACCGCGATCTGGCGCTCTGCCTGGCGATCGGCATCACCCCGACCGACTTCATGATGAGCCTGTTCGGTAAGGCGGGCGAGCTGAGCAGCGGCGGACGGCAGATGCCCAGCCATTTCGGGGCGAAGCACCTGAACATCGTCAGCGGTTCCGCCCCGGTCGCCACGCAGGTTCCGCAGGCGGCGGGTCTGGCGTTCGCCATTCGCTACCGCCAGATGACTGGGCTGGTCGATCCCGACGACGCCAGCCAGCCGAGGCTGGCGCTCACCTGTCTGGGCGAAGGATCGACCAGTCAGGGCGAATGGCACGAAGGCATGAACTGGGCGGGCGTGCATAAACTGCCCTTCATCTGCATGGTGCAGAACAACCACTACGCGATCAGCGTGCCCGTCGATCAGCAGATGGCGATCAGCAACGTCGCTGACCGCGCGGCGGCATACGGCGTGCATGGCGTGGTCGTGGACGGCAACGATGTGCTGGCGGTGTACGCCGTCGCCGTCGAAGCGGTGCAGCGCGCCTACAGCGGCGGCGGGGCGACGCTCATCGAAGCCAAAACCTACCGCATCGTCCCGCACAGCAGTGACGACGACGACCGCAGCTATCGCAGCCGCGAAGAGGTCGAAAGCTGGAAAGCGCGCGACCCGATCGCCCGCCTGCGCGCCCACCTGCTCGCCAAGGGGCTGATGACCGCCGCCGAAGCTGACGATCTCGACGCCCGCGCCCGCACCGAGGTGGACGCCGCCCAGACCGCCGCCGAAGCCGCTCCAGACCCCGCCCCGGAAGATGCGCTCGGCGCGGTCTACGCCCCATTGGAGGACTGACCGATGGCGACCATGACCCTCATCGATGCGCTGCGCGCCGCGATGGACGAAGAACTGGCGCGCGATCCGCGCGTGTTCATCACCGGGGAAGATGTGGGGCAGCGCGGCGGTGTCTTCCGCGCCACCCAGGGCTTGTTCGAGAAGTACGGCGCGGCGCGCATCGTCGATTCGCCGCTGGCAGAGCTGAGCATCGTCGCCATCGGCATCGGCGCGGCGCTGGCAGACCTGCGCCCGATCTGCGAAATTCAGTTCGCCGACTTCATCCACCCCGCTTTCAACCAGATCGTCAACGAAGCCGCCCGCTTCTACTACCGTTCCAACGGACAGTGGCGCGTGCCGATGGTCATCCGCGCCCCGTATGGCGGCGGCATCAGCGGCGGTTTGTATCACAGCCAGAGCATCGAGGCGTTCTTCGCCCACGTGCCCGGCTTGAAGGTGGTCGTGCCCGCCACGCCCTACGACGCCAAAGGCTTGCTGAAGAGCGCTGTGCGCGACCCGAACCCGGTGCTGTTCCTCGAACCCAAAAAAGGCTACCGCGCCATCAAAGGCGATGTGCCGGACGGCGAATACACCGTCCCGATCGGCGTCGCGCGCATCGCCCGCCCAGGGCGTGACCTGAGCGTGTTCGCCTACGGCATGATGGCGCACTACACTGAACAGGCAGCCGCCATCACCGCCCGCGAGGGCATCGACGCCGAGGTGATCGATCTGCGTACCCTGCTGCCGCTGGACAAAGCCGCCGTGCTGGAATCCGTCCGCAGGACGGGCAAGGCGCTGATCGTGCATGAGGACAACCTGACGATGGGCTTCGGCGCGGAGGTGGCGGCGATCATCGCGGATGAGGCGTTCGAGCATCTCGACGCGCCCGTGCGCCGCCTCGCCGCGCCCGATGTGCCCGGCGTGCCGTTCGCTCACACGATGCAGGAATTCTTCATTCCCAACCCAAACACCATCGCCGACGCCATCCGCGATCTGGCGGCATACTGACGGAGGAATGAGTCCATGCCGACGCAAATCGTCATGCCCCAACTGGGCGAGAGTGTGGTCGAAGGCACGGTCAGCCGCTGGCTCAAGCAGGTCGGCGACCCGGTGCAGGCGTTCGAGCCGCTGCTGGAGGTCAGCACTGACAAGGTGGATACGGAAATCCCGTCCCCGGCAGCGGGCGTGCTGCTGTCGATCGTGGTCGAGGCGGGTTCGACGGTCGCGCATGGCACGCTGCTGGGCGTGATCGGCGCGCCTGGCGAACAGCCGGTCGCTGCCGCGCCCGCCGCGCCGCCGTCCGCCCCGGTGAGTGCGCCCGCCGCCC
>CAZTLS010000102.1:0-4280 GCA_964614405.1 uncultured Pleurocapsa sp. | reverse complement strand
CGCACGCCGTATGCCCCCCGCACAGCGCGCCCCCGGTCATGCCCGCCATGACGACCGCGCGATTGGTCGCCTCGCCTTCGATCTCCGGCGGGCGCGAATCGTAGTGGTAGATCGGGTCAGTTTTGCCCTCTGCCAGCAGGCGGTTGCGAAGCTGTTCCTCCACGTCGCCATTTTCGGCGTGAACCATGACGATCATGCCGTGCTGCGCCGCCACCTGCATGGCGCGGTAGAGCGTGCGGTCGTCCACCTGAAAGACGTTCTTGTACGCCATGAAGAGCTTGAGGCTGGTGATTCCCTCATGCACCAGCGACGGAATCTCGTGCAGCACGTCATCGCGCAGGTCAGTGACCGCCATGTGGAAGGCGTAGTCGATCTGCGCCAGCTTCGCCTTTTCGCGCCAGATGGCGAGTCCGTCGTGCAGGCTGCCGCCTTTGGGCTGGATGACGAAATCGATGTGCGCGGTCGTGCCGCCGAACGCCGCCGCCCTGTGCCCGGTGTCGAAGTCGTCATTGCTGTACGTGCCGCCGAACGACAGGTCGAGGTGGGTATGCACATCGATGCCACCAGGCATGAGCAGCTTGTTGGTACAGTCGATGACGGTATGCCCATCCACAGGCAGGTCGATGCCGAGGGTGGTGATCTTTTCGCCTTCCACCAGCACATCGGCGCGGAAGGTCTCGCTGGCGGTGACGACCGTGCCGCCCTTGAACAGTGTGCCCATGTGTCTATCCGTCCTTTCTTATGCCGTCACAGACTGAAAACGCGGCAGGATATGCTTGCCGTATTCCTCGACGATGCGCTCCTCGTCGCCGCACATCAGGTAGATGTTGAACTGCGTGACGCCCAGCGACTGCAATTCCTGAATCTTCTCGATGTGCTGCTCGACCGTGCCCAGCACGCCGAAGCTGTCGATGATGTCCGGGCTGATGAAGTCGAGGTGATCGGCGTCCTTGTCGGCATGGTGGCGGTAATCGTAGCCCTTGCGCCCTTCGATGTAGTCGGTCAGGCGTTTGGGGATGACGCCGCCCTCTTTACCATAGCGCTCCACCAGGTCCGCCACGTGATTGCCGACCATCGCCGGGAACCAGCGCGTCTGTTCGCGCGCCTTCGGCATGTCGCCCACCCACACCGGCGCGGCGGACATGACGCGGAAGCCGCTCATATCGCGCCCGGCAGCCGTGCCCGCCGCCACCGCCTGATCGGTGAACCATTTGACGAGGAAGGGATCGGCGAGCTGGATGATCAGCCCGTCGGACTGCCCCGCCGCCGCCAGCGCCTTCGGTCCGTAGGCGGCGATCCACACGGGCAGTTCATAGCCCGTCGCCCAGGGAATCTGCACTTCGGCGTAGTCGTCGCTGTATTTGACGCTTTCGCCCCGGATCATGCGTTTGACCGCATCGGCGAACTCCATCATGCGCTCGACTGTCTCCGGCTTCTTACCCAGCACGCGCCGCGAACTGTCGCCGCGCCCCAGCCCCATATCGAAGCGCCCGCCGCTCTGGTGAGCGAGGGTGGCGAACAGGCTGGCGGCGACCGACCAGTCACGCACTGCCGGGTTGGTCACGCACGGACCGAAGCGCATTCGCTCGGTATGCTCCATGCACATCGCCATCGTGACGTAGCATTCACGCCACAGCACATGCGAATCGAAAAACCAGGCATACGAAAACCCGGCTTGTTCCGCCTGTTTGCACAGCGCGACCGTCCGCCGGGGGTCAATATCGCCTTTGAAAGTGATGCCGAATTCCATGTTGGCTGCTCCAGGATAAAGAAGCTTGCGAAAAGGGCACGACGCTGTGCCGTGCCCTGCTGACACACACTGCTGCTGAAGAGTTTACCCGATGCGGTCTCCAGGTGCGAACACATCGATGACGCCGTTGGCGATGACCAAACCGTCATTGTCGCCCGTCGCCAGCGCCGCCGCGCTCAGGTCGAGGGTGAGGACGGCGTTCGACCCCACGACGATCGCCCCGTCAGCGGTGACGCGCACCACCGCCTCATCGCTGATGCCGACCGCCAGCGCATCCGGGTGGGCATACGCCAGCGCGAACAGGCGACCATAGCGGTTATCCGCCATCAGACGCGGCTCGACATTGACCGGCAGCAGCCCCAGCCCAGGCGCGAACGGCACATTGCCCGCCAGGAAGACGCCCTGCGTCGCCGCTTCGATGAGCAGGTCGTCATCGGTGTCATACGGCGTGGGCGGCATGGCGGTGTACGCCTGCCCCGCCAGACCGACCGCATCGCCCGCCAGCACCAGATCGACGCCGCCGCGCCACGCCTCGGCGATCGGCTGGAACTGCGCCGCGTCGATGAGCGAGGCGTCGCCGACGATGAGCGCGATGGCGCGGACGCTGGCGAGGTTGGCGGGCAGCGCGGTGTCGGCGTCGATGAAGAACGCGCCCTGACCATCGGTGTAGCCGGTCGCTTCGGCAGCGGCAGCGGCGTCGGCATAGCCCGCCAGCAGGATGTAGCCTGGCGCGTCCGCCGCCAGATAGGGCGAGACGAACGTGTCGCCGCCCAGCAGCGTGAGCGACCCCGCGCCTTCCGGCAGCGTCCACAGGTCGGCGCGTTCGGGCGCGGCGCTGATCGGCGCAGCCAGCGAGTGGGCACGCGCCTGGATGTCATAGGCGAACGCCCCAGGCGCGAGGGTGTGAACCAGCACATCGCGGATGCTCAGCACGCCGCTGTCGAAATGCGCCGTGCCGCGCGCGCCCAGCGTCTCGACATCCAGCACAGCGGCGGTGTACAGCCCGAACACGCCGTCAAAGGTCGAGTCGCTGTGCAGCAGCCCGCCCGTGAAGCTGTCCACGCCGATGCCGATCGGCGGCACATCCTCGCGCGTCAGCGCGTTCAGGAAGCGCGCCAGACGCGCCCGTTCCCAGAAGTGCTGCTCCAGCACGGTGCGGGTGCTGCCGAACGACAAACCGCGCTCTTCGTCGCTGTTCCACACCTCGACCGCCCAGGCGTTAAAGCCGTTTTCCGGTCCGAAGTCATCGCCGCCGTAGCCAGCGATCATCGCGCGCGAGCCGATCGCCAAGCCCGCGCTGTTGCCGCCCATCGGCACGCCGCTGGCGAACGCCTCGGCAAGCGCCTGCTCCAGCGGCGTGTTGGCGGTGATCTGCATGGCGTACACCTGATCGCCGCCGAGGAAGTACACGCCCGCCAGATCGTCGGCAAAGTAGCGCAGCACGGCGTCGCTTTCGGCGGCTTCGCGCACGTAGATGGGCGGCACGACCGCCTGACAGTCGAGCGTCGTGCGTTCGCGGCAGATGTCCTCAAGCTGACGGCGACGGCGTTCGGCGTCGCGCGTGTTCAGCAGCAGGTCTTCCTGCGTCAGGGCAAACGGGTCATAGGTGAAGCTCATCGGCATGACCAGCACGTACACCCGGTCGCTTTCCAGATGTTCGGCATGGGCGATCGCCGCATCGACGAAGCCAGGGAATGTCTCGGCGTAGAAGCCGCCGATCGGGATGTAAAGCGTTTCCCCTTCTTCATGCGCGCGGGCGCTGACGGCGAACAGCGCCGCCAGCAGCAGGGCGATCAGCAGGGCAAAGCGGTGCAGCGTGCGAATCAAGATCATCATCCCTTTCACAAAAGTCCAGTTTTCCCGTGCGCATTTCTGCATTTTTCGCGCACGGATGCCCTCCAGTGTAACACGCCGCCGACCGCTGTGCATCTCGTCAGGCGGGCGGGCGATCGGCTATACTGTCCGCCATGACGACCCATTCGCGCACCCCCATTCGGCTTTCCCCCGACCTGCTGGCGCTGGCGGGCTATGCGCTGCTGGCGCTGCTGACGCTGGCGCATCCCCTCTTCAACGCCGCCACCCACCTGCCCGCCGCCCCGGTCGCGGGCAGCGTGAGCGACTACTATCATTTTCACTGGAATTTCTGGTGGATCGGGCACGCGCTGACGAACGGGCTGGATGTCTATCACATGAACTACGTGTTCGCGCCGTTCGCCTCCAGCCTGGCGCTGCACACCCTGTCGGCGGCTTGGTATCCGGTCTGGTGGGTTGGGGCGGCGCTCTTCGGCGGCACGGTGGCGGGCATGAACACCGTCTTTTTCGCCGCGCTGCTGCTCACCGCCTTCGCCGGGTACGTCTTTCTGCGCGATCTGGGCGTGACGCCCGCGCTGGCGTTCACGGGCGGGGCGGCGTTCGGCTTCTCATCGCTCATGCTGCTCAGCATCGGCTGGACGAACATCAACCTCATGGCGGGCTTCTGGCTGCCCGTGCTGCTGCTGACGTGGCGGCGCATCGTGCGCGCGGCGGCGTG
>CAZTLS010000101.1:0-4303 GCA_964614405.1 uncultured Pleurocapsa sp. | reverse complement strand
GCACATTCGCTTGTGCCGACGGGTACGGCATTTCAAGTATAGCGAGTTTCATGCCCACTGCAAACGTTTGAAAATGAGAATTTTTCCTGTTTTCACATCCGCCCACCCAGCGACGCCACCGCCCGCCTGCCGTTCACCCGCCATGCCGGATCGATCGCATCCAGCGCCGCCGCCGCGCCAGACGCCAGCCCGACCACCGGATCGCTCTTGAGTGTGCGAAGCGCCAGCAGCGGCGCGGGGAAATACCCGGTCAGCGCGGCGAACGGGATGCCGGCATCCCAGATGGTGTCATCGAGCGCACGCCGATAGTTGGCGTCGCCCTTCTGGATGACCAGCGCTGCACCCTCAAAGTGCGCGTACAGGTCGGGGCGGATGCGGCTCAGGTCGCGCAGGAAGCAGCCGCTGTTCCAGAATTCATCCGCCTGCACCACCAGCCTCCCCTCCAGCAGTGCCGCCTGCAAACGCTCCGCTGCCATCGCTGAATATGCCCCAAAGTTGACCCCGGCACGTCCGCGCCCGCCCAGTTCGGCGATCAGCGTCAGCACGTCGTCGTGCGTGGCGTCGCTGACGAAGGTGGGGTGCAGCTTGACGTGCAGCACCACCTGCTCGGCGGTGAAGCCGGGTTCGCCCTCCAGCAGGGCATCGATGAGCAGGCAGTCCATCGCCAGTTCTGTGCCGGCATTGTCGGCGATGACATGCACGACGCCGCCCCCCGCGAGGCGATCGATGGCGGCAGCGCGATCGTCGGTCAGCAGATCGTCATGCGCGCCGAACGTCCCGTGCTGTGCTACCTCTTTCAGGCTGAGGTCGGCGCGGTTGCCCCACATCGCGCGCAGCAGGCGTTCCGCCAGCAGATCGCGCGTGCTGGTCATGGGGGTCATCTCGAAGGCGGCGAACAGGGCAGTGCGAAAAGCGCGCGAGTCGATCTCCGCCCATTTATGCGGGGCGAACGGGTCACGGCGGGTGCTGTGCCAGCCTGTCACCTCCATGATCATGCGGTAGAAGTAGACTTCAGCGAAAAACCACTGGGTGTTCAGCCAGCTTTCCTCCGCACGCGCCGCCAGCAGCGGCGTCCAGAGGGGATCGTCGATCTGCGGGATGCGCGCGTCGGTCTCCAGCGCGTGTGCCAGGTCTTCGAGCCCGGCGGCGATGTGATGCGGATAATCGGGGTTGCGCGCAGCGACATCGCGCGCGATCGAGGGCAGGCGGACGCGCATGGTATGGTTGGCGAATGGGTTGGTGGCGTCAGTGCGAATCGGCGAAGGGGCGATCGGGGTCATAGACAGCCCTCTGTGTGGTCAGGTCGAAATGCAGACTGAGTGTATCGCGCGGTGAGTACAGCCGCAAACCGGATTTGCATCCGCCCGGTGCATCGCGCTATACTCGCGCGCATGAATACCACACCCACTCCCTCTCACATCCCGATCTGCCTGATCGCCGGAGACGGCATCGGGGCAGAGGTCATCCCGGCGGCGCAGCGCGTGCTGGAGGCGCTCAGCCTGCCGCTTACCTTCCGCCACGCCGAAGCCGGCTTCGGCACATTCACCCGCACCGGGTCGGCACTGCCCGATGACACGGTGCGCGCCTGCCGTGAATCGCACGCGGTGCTGTTCGGCGCAACGCAGTCGCCGATGGAGAAAGTGGCGGGCTACACCAGCCCAATCCTGGCGCTGCGCCGCCTGTTCGACCTGTACGCCAACCTGCGCCCGGCGGTCAGCGGCGACATCGACCTGCTGATCGTGCGCGAAAACACCGAAGGCATGTACAGCGGGCGCGAGCGGGTGGAAGACGACGGCGAGACTGCCATCACCGAACGGGTGATCACACGGCGCGCGTCACAGCGCATCACGGCGGCGGCGTGCATCTGGGCGGCACGGCGGCGCGGTCGGCTGACGATCGTCCACAAGGCGAACGTCCTCAAGGAAACGTGCGGCTTGTTCCGGCGTGCGGCACTGGAGGTGACGGCAGGTTATCCCGGTCTGCGCGTCGAAGAATTGCTGGTCGATACAGCGGCGATGCGGCTGGTGACCGACGCGGCGCGCTTCGACGTGCTGGTGACGACCAACCTGTTCGGCGACATCCTGAGCGACCTGGCAGCCGGGCTGACGGGCGGCTTGGGCATGGCGGCGTCCGCCAATGTGGGCGACGGGCGCTTCGGCGTGTTCGAGCCGGTGCATGGCAGTGCGCCAGACATCGCCGGGCAGGGCACGGCAGACCCTCGCGCCGCCATCCTGAGCGCGGCGCTGATGCTGGCGCATCTGGGGCAGCACAACGCAGCAGCGCGCGTGCGCACGGCGGTGTACGCCACGCCGCACAGCGGGCGTACCGACGCCACCACCCACGCGGTGATCGCCGCCCTGCCCGGCATGGCGTCTGTTCAGACGCCGCAGTAGCGGCGGGTCATCCCGCCCCGCTGATGCTGCGCTGCTGGCAATCGGCTGCCCGTTGCACATGGTGAACAAACCATATATCATTGATTCAGCATGATCAGGAAAGAAATTATTTACACTTTTTCGTTTCAGGGCTGTAGGGCTGAATAGCTTGACTCATGCCTGAAAGTCGATATAATCCGTAATTGTCAGGTTGTGTTCCTCATGAGGAGTAGTATCATGCAGAAGAAGCAGTATGTGGCGCCGCAGATCGCGGAAATCGGTCGTCTGAACGAAGTGGTCAACACCCAGCGCGATACCTTCGCCTATGACGGTGCGCCGATCATCAAGGGCAATATGGTCCTCATCCTCCTGACCTTCTCGACGGACGTCCCTGGCGTCCCGATCATGATCCCCTAAGTCGAGACTGTTCTGGAATCAAAGGAGCCAGCATAATGCTGGCTCCTTTGATTTATGAACCCCATGAAAAATGTGTCTTCACTGCACATGTTCTCCAAAACAGCTATTCCAATTGCCCGCACCGATCGTACAATCACCATCACATAATCATCATTATTGCATGATGTGATTTTTACCGTTCGGTAAACGTCTGCTTTGCTCAGAATGATGCGTGAAAGTTGAGCAAACCTAGTTATGACCTATGTGTACAGTCTGTATGGATTGACGGTGGAGAGCGATCGGGCGATCCCCGGCATTCCAGCCAGCGCCGATGAAACAGCGATCGATTTGTACCTGCATTTCGCACAGGCAGCCCCGGATCATCTGCTCGCTCTGGGCGAAGCGGGCTGGCAGCCGCATCCGCTTTTCGAGCTGGGCAGCACGCTCACTCATGCCGGCACGCCTGCCATCCTGACCGATCCTGATCAGGGCTGGCTGCGCTTTGTCTATGCTGAGGGCACGACCTTCACCCTGTCGCTCGATGGGCGGATCATCTACATCGACCCGAATGTGTCGGTCGCATCCGAGGTCATCTACACCTGGCTGCTCAACCAGATCATGGTTTTCTGTCTGCGGCTGCGCGGTCACATCTGTCTACACGCCAGCGCTGCCGCTGTCGAGGATGGTGCAGTGCTGTTCGTTGCGCCGTCGGGGTCGGGCAAATCGACCCTTGCCTATGAATTCGCCCGGCGCGGGTATCCCTTCATCACCGATGACGTGTGCGCCCTGCTCGATCTGCCCGATGGGCGAGTCGGCAGCACGCCCGCCCATCCGTATCTGCGGCTGTGGGGCGAGTCGCTGGCGGCAGTGGATGAGGATAGCGCTGACCTGGCGCGCATCGTCACCCCCAAAGGTAAACGTCTGATCGACATCGGCGATGCGCGCTTCCAGCTTGCCGAACGCCCGCTGCCCGTGCGCCTCGTCTGCCTGCTGGATGGGTATGGCGATGCGTTGACACTCACCCCGCTGCCCCCTCCGCGCGCACTGATGCGCCTGATGGGGAACACTTACCTGACCTTCCTGTACGCCCCGGAGCAGCGGGCTGGCGATTTTCGCTGGCTGACGCGTCTGACGGCGCAGGCGAAGGTCGTCTCGCTGGTGCGTCCACACGACATCACCCGCCTTGGCGAGTCTGCCGATGCGCTGCTCGCCCTGCTTCAGCAGGCGATGCCTTCTCCCGTTTCACTTTCATCACGCTCAGGATGACAAATCGATGTACAGCCTTCAGCAGTTCGGATACATGATCCGCGACTCGGTTCGCATCAGCGCCTTCGACGAAGCGCTGCGCCGCGCGGTCAAACCGGGCGATGTGGTGGTCGATATTGGCGCGGGCACGGGCATCTTTGCGCTCATGGCATGCAAATACGGCGCCCGCCACGTTTATGCCATCGAGCCGAACCCGCTGATCAGCCTGGGACCAGAAATGGCGCGGCTGAACGGCTTTGCCGATCGCATCACCTTCATCCGCGATGTGT
>CAZTLS010000100.1:0-4397 GCA_964614405.1 uncultured Pleurocapsa sp. | reverse complement strand
TGTTTCGGAAAGTCGCCGCGCAGCACTTCGCGGACATGCTCGACGAGCGCGGCATTGACTGGCGACCGCTGCGCGAGGAGCCAAAACCAGAACTTGACGGCGACAACGGTATCGATCTGGACGAGTTTTTCTCACGCTGAGGAGGCAAAATGCACATCTGTATCGGATTGTTCGCGCTGGTGACGGCGGTGCTGGCAGGCGCAGCACTGGGACGCGCGTTCGGCTGGTCGGGGGGTGAAGGAGCTTATCTGGCAATGCTGGTGATAGCGGTTGTCGGCTGGTGGGTCGGGCGGCGCGCCCGTCGTGAGGAGCAGCGCCGATGATCTATTGGTTGTTCACCGATGGGCGCGAGATATTGAGCGGGCTGATCGTGCCGCTGGCGTTCAGCACGCCGATCCTGCTGCTGGTCACGGCAGCGGCGCTGGGTGCGGGCATCCGGCGCACCAGCGCTGAAGGTACGAAACCATCTGGCATTCAGCGAATACTCCTGAGTTTCACCTATACGGTAATCCTGCTCACCGTCGCTGCACTCTATCTGACTCTCGTCGGTGAGGGCGCGGTGCAGCGTGGACGCTCGAACGCCAGTCCGATCATCGAATTCGTAGTTGGCGCGCCGCGCGGCGTGAACACGATGCGCCTGTTCCTGTTCGGTGCGATACTGACGTTCACTTTGCTTGTAGCTGCGCTCGGTCTGCACAGTCTGCTCAGAAGTGGCGGCTGGCTGCGCGAACGCATCGACCGTCTGCGGTCGCCGTCGGTCAAACGCGGGGCGTTGGGATCATCGCACTTCTGCACATTGCGCGAGTATCGCCGTTTTCGCCGCCAGGACGCAGAAGGACTGACCCTGCTCGGCGCGTTCTGGGGCGAGAGCAAGCGGCGGCTCGATGTAGGGACCGGACGATTCTCACTCAGCGGTGAAGATGTGGCGCGCGGCATTCTCACGCTAGGCGGTCCGGGATCAGGCAAGACGCAGGGTATTATTCTGCCCGCCATCGCCGACCGTATGCTGTCGGGTCATTCGCTGGTCGTCGCCGACCCACAGGGCGAGATCACCGCCCACATCCTGAAGTACGCCGCCGTTACGCGACATATGGTTGTCGTCCATGACCCGACCAGCGCCGCCGGACCGCGCTACAACCTGGCGGAAGGCATCGACAACGTGTCCGACGCACGTGCGATTGCCGATGTGCTTGTGCCATCGGCGGCGGGCGACAACCGCTTCTGGACGGACAGCGCCGCCGCGCTGCTCGCCGCCTGCCTGATCCGCTTCCCGAACTTGGGCACGATCTACAACGCAATGAACGACATGAAGGCGCTGGCGAAGGCGCTCAAAGCGGAGCGGGACGACGCGGCGCTGCTGGCGAACAGCTTCATCGCGTCGGTTGGCAGCGACGGCAAAGTTGCCTCGAACGTGATTGCGACGCTGGCGACCGCGCTCACCGGGTGGGCTTCGACCGACGTGCGCGCCAACACATCGGCTTCCGACTTCGACGCAGAGCTGATCGTCTCGCAGCCAACCGTCGTCGTTCTGACCTGTCCCGGGCGGATGCGTGCCGTCTATGCCTCGTACTTGGGTGCGACGCTGCGTAAGCTCATGCTCGACTTGGACACGATTGGTGAGCGAAACAAAGGTCCATTGCCCATGCCGGTCGGGGTGATCCTCGACGAGTTCCCGACACTTGGCAAGCTGGACAGCCTGGTCGGGGATGTGAACCTCGTCCGTAAACGCCGCATCTCTATTCTGATCGGCGCGCAGACCAAGGGACAGTTCGAGATGATCTACGGTCGTGAAGGCACGCAGGCATTGTTCACAGGCTTGGCGACGCAGGTGGTCTACGGCGGCTGCGATGCAGACACCGCTGAGTTCTACAGCAAGGCGAGTGGTACAGCGACGACCGACGCGAACATGGACGATCCGAACAGCCATCTGCGCCAGCGTCCGCTGCTGACCGTCGATGAGGTTATCACGCCGCAGGTCGGCAACTGCACAATCTTCGCGCGCTATGTCGAAACGGGCTTTGCCACCCAGGTGATCCTGAATGCTCGGCTGACCCGCTTCTATGAGCGCGATGACTGGAAGCGGCGGCTGAACGCACCGACGGGCGAACCGCTACTGCTGGAGCGTGGCATCGACTTCGATGAGCAGGACGGCGAACATGCCGAGGTACCAACGGCACTGCCCATCAGCGGCGGTGCATCGAGCATCGAAATTGCAGCGCGGGCGAAGCTGGCAGAAGTAAAGGAGAAGACCGAACAGCGCACCGGTGAGAAGGTCAAGATGGTCACCGTCGAAGAGCTACGCGCACGGCGCAAAGCGGCGAAGCTGGAGATGATGCCATGACGATGACGAAAAATCGGACAATACAGGAAGTTGGACTGCGCACGCGGTTGAAGAACCGCGATGTGCAGTTGATGCTGGAGACGCTGATCGAGGTGTGGACAGAGGAACTGATCTCTGGAGGGCGTGTCGAGGTCGAACATTTCATCGTGATCGATGTGCAGACTATTGAGCGACCGACCAACCGCCTGATGCGCACGTATCGCTTTCGTCAGCTCACGATGCGCGTGAGTAAGGTGTTGCGAGAGAAGCTCAATCCAAAGCCGTGATCACGATACCAGGCGTATCCAGTACATCCCTGGCTGATCCGCTTCCTTGCGTATCTGGAATCGTTCGGGGTAATCAGCGATCACTTTGAGCAGGCTGTTGTGCCGCTTTCCCGGCTGCCCCAGCCGTTTCGGTTTGAGCTTGTAGAACCGCTCGTAGAGATGCTGGGATACATGGCTGAAGTTCACCCATTCATCACCCTGCTTCTGAATGAAGTCGTGCGCCGCTTGAAGGACATCCTCGGTGGTGTATTCCCGGATGGCGGCAGTGGCGATGGCACGCTTGCGCTTCGTATTGGTGGAATGACTGCCCTTGTTTTTCGGTTTAGGTTTCAGTGTGACGAGCAGTTCGTTTGCCGCTCCAAACTCACGGATGATCTGTGCGCGCAGCGCTTCCTGTCGTTCAGGAATTAAGAATGCGGCATACGAATATTCCCAGTCACGGGCGCGGATAAGGTCGCGTTCGAGTTTGCCAGCACATTCCGCACACAGCCCCTGTTCGTTCAGCGGCAGCGGCAGGTCACAGCCGACGCATTCCCAACTGTTGTGCGTGTCATCGCGTGTTGTTCTTCGTGCCTTCATGAGGCTCACCTTTTGCATTTGCTGAGGCGATCATATCAACTTTCCTCACTGCAAAAAAACAGCCCGGTTGACTGCCGGGCTGCTGTGCCTACCTATCGAAGCCTGGGGCTGGTGCAGGATCATCAGGTTTGATCTGGACAAGTTCCTCATCGTATAGCAGCGGCATCCCTGCCGAATACGCTTCAGCCTCCCGCTCTGCATTCGGATTATGCGGGTGCCAGTCCTCCGCCTCGCGCACTATGGTGCGATTCCCGCTCATGTAGTCCACGATGCCGCGATAGTCCATGTTCTCCCACTCACCGGACAACCCTTCGAGCTTTGCTACCTCCGGCGCGAGTTCCGGTCCGTCGAGCAGCCCCGGCACCAGATACGAGCGAAACTCCGTCTCGAACTTGCGGGCATCATCCTCGTTGGCGAAGTGCGCCATCTCCAGCGTGCGCGCCTCGGTCGGGTATACCGTATCATCCATGCCAAACTCGTCGATATAGTCGTCGAAGTCTGGCGGAAGCTGTGGGAACTCGGTCACGAACAGTGCTGTGCCAAGCGGTTCGCCGTTCGGCGTTTCGACCGGACGGTAGTGCATCTGCCAGTAGTGCGCTTCGCGCGCGGGTTCTTCGTTTGGCTGCGCCGCGAGCAGCTCGTCCCAGCTTCCGGGCGCGGGCTGTGCTAGGTCTGCCTCGTCGAGCAGGTACACCCGCTCTGACGGGACGGCGGGCAGTTCCTCTTTTTCGTCGGGCAGGCTCTCAATGCGTTCGCCGCTGGTGTTCCAGTAGGGATTGGGGGTTCCCTCCAGACGATGAGCCAGCGTCTCGAAGCGGTCAGGCGGCCCATCACGGAACAACCGCATATCGGCGCGGCCGCTGTCTAGGTAGCCGTTCTCCATCGCGCCGAGTTCCGCCTGGTGCATCATCGCTTCCAAGCCGCGTTCCTCGTAAATGTCAATCAGGGCAGCACGGGCTGCGTGCGCCACCTCGCGTTCTCCCTCGTCGTCCGAGTCGTAGGTGTCGATGGTGAGTGAGTCCGAGCCAACATAACCGCCCGGTTCGCGCCAGAACTTCTCGACCATCAGCTCGGTCGTCCAGGGATCGGTATCCGTCACCACGACGGCGTAGTTCACCGTGTCGTCGATGGGAGTGAGCAGTTCGATCTCCGTGTTCGCAGCGAACGTCGCCTCGAACCAGGCTGCGCCTTCGAGCGGCATATTCGCCTGA
>CAZTLS010000099.1:0-4520 GCA_964614405.1 uncultured Pleurocapsa sp. | reverse complement strand
TCCGCCGCCAGCCGCCGCGCCAGATCAGCAGCGTCCATGCCGTGCGCCGTCAGGTTGGCGGGCACGAGGGCGGGCGCGTGCCGCCGTGCGACCGCGCCCAGCACCGCCTCGACGCGCGCCTGAGGGAACATCAGCGTGCCTCCAGCAGGGTGACGTTCCCCAGCGCCGCCAGCTCCGACGCGAGCAGCGCGGCATCGCCGACCACGACGGTGATCAGATCTTCGCGCGCCAGATACACCGCCGCCGCCCGCTGGATGGCTGCCGCATCGACGGCGCGCAGGCGCTGAGGCTGTTCGCGCAGTTCGCTGGCGGGCAGCCCGTTCAGGCGCAGCCCGATCAGTGCGTTGGCGAGCGCTTCGCTCGTCTCGAACGCCAGCGCCTGGCTGTTGATGATCCCGTCCAGCACATCGAGCCGCTCATTTTCCGGCACGGGCTGGCTGCGCAGCAGGGCGAACTGTTCGTCGATCGCCCGCAGCGCCGGGACGGTCACCGCGTTGCCCGTCGCCGTGACGATGGCGAGCGTGCCGCGCGCGGGCGACAAGCCGACGCGCGAATAGATGCCGTAGGTGTAGCCCAGTTCCTCGCGGATCACCCGCCCCAGCCGCGCCCCGAACGTGCCGCCCAGCACACCGTTCAGCATCGTCAGGGTATCCCGATCCGGGTCCCCTCCGGCGATCGCCAGCCGCCCGATCACGATGTCCGCCTGAGCGCTGCCAGGGCGATCGACCAGATAGATGCCGGGCGCGGATGCAGGGGTCGGGTCGGGCAGCAGCAGAGCAGGCGCGGCGTTGGGGCTGCTCCAGCCGCCGAAATGCTCGCGCGCCAGCGCTTCGGCATCGCGCGGGCTGATCGCCCCGGCGACGACCAGCAGCGCCCGCCCCGGCGCGGACTGGGTGCTGTAGAAGAAACGCGCCATGTCCGGCGTCAGCGTGGCGAGCGAGTCCGTCGTCGGCAGCCTGCCATACGGATGCGTCCCGTAGACCAGGCTGTTGAACGTCCGCATCGCCAGCGCACCGCCGTCGGCAAACTCGTTTTCCAGATTGGTGAAGAGCATGTCGCGCAGCACCGCCACCTCGCTGTCCGGCAGGGTGGCGCGCTGTACCACGTCCGCCATGATCTCGAAGGCGACCGGGGCGCTGGGACGCAGGGTGTAGGCGCTGATCGTGATCGCGTTCGGGTCGGCGGCGCTGTTGATCGCCCCGCCCGTGCTTTCGATGGCATTGGCGATCGCCAGTGCGGAGCGGCTGGTCGTGCCGCGCAGCATCGCCGCCGCCGTCAGGTCGGCAAGCCCGGCTTGCGCGGCAGGGACGGCGCTCGTGCCGCCAGGCAGCACCAGATTGAGCAGCACGATCGGCAGTTCCGGGCGCTCGATGGTGATCACCGTCAGGCCGTTGTCCAGCCGTGCCTCGCTGATCGGCGGCAGGGTGAACGGACGGGTGGGCAGCGGATCGGGCGGGGTGGTCTGCGCCAGCACCGCGCGCGGCGTCGAGGTGATGTCAGCGTCTTCGGGGCTGCTGGTGGCGGCGGTCAGTTCATCCTGCGACTCGCCACCGACACCCTGGATGACCGGCTGCACCAGCAGGATAGTGGCGCGCGCCGGAGTCAGGTAGTCGCGCACCACACGGCGCACATCTTCGGGCGTCACCGCCGCCACGCGGTCGATCTCGTCGATCATGCCGCGCGGGTCGTCGTAGTGGAACTGTCCGTCAGCGACCGCGCTGGCGAGTCCCTCCGCCGTCTCCAGCGAGAAGAAGCGTTCGGCGCGCAGGCTGTTGACCGCCTTCGTCAGCTCACCGGGCGTCACGCCGTCATCGACGATGCGCTGGAGGGCATCGCGCACCCCGTTTTCGAGGAACGACATGGGCACATCGAGGTTGCCGAAAGCGTAGGCGACGAACAGCCCTTCGGCGCGGTTGGCGAAGGCGAACGCCCCGGCATTGACGGCTGTGCCCGTGTCCAGCAGCGAGACCGCCAGCCGCGACGACGCGCCCTGACCGAGGATGCGCGCCGCTACCTCCAGCGCCGGGTAATCGCGATCGCGGCGCGGCGGGATCGGGTAGCCGATGAGCGCGGCGTTGACCGGGGCGAGGGGGTCGAGGAAATCGTAGCGCCCGGCGGTGGGCGTCCCGGCGACGCGCCCCTCGATAGGCGGGCGTTCGCCGCGCGGGATGGGCGAGAAATAGGCGCGCACCAGCCGCTCCGTCTCGCCGAAGTCGATGTCCCCGGCGATGGTCAGCACGGCGTTGTTGGGCAGGTAGTAGGCATCGTGGAAGGCGATGGCATCGCGCACGCTGGCGGCGTTCAGGTCGGGCACACCGCCGATCACCCGGTTGCGGTATGCGGGGACGGTGTGCGGCAGGGTGTAGATGACCTCGAAGGCATCGCCATACGGCACATTGCGGACGTTCTGGCGGTATTCCTCGATGACGATGGCGCGCTGATTGTCGAAATTGGGCGTGCTGACGCGCAGCGACGCCATGCGGTCTGCCTCGAACCACAGCGCCAGCGGCAGGTGATGCGCGGGCAGCACAGTGAAGTAGACGGTGCGCTCCACGTCGGTGTAGGCGTTGATCACCCCGCCCACCCGCTCGACCAGCCGGTCGAGTTCGCCCGCCTCCAGGTTTGCCGTCTCCTCGAACATCAGATGCTCGAACAGGTGGGCGAAGCCGCTGCGCCCGGCGGGGTCATCCGCCCCGCCGACGTTGTAGGTCAGGTTGACGGCGGCGACGGGCGAACTGGTGTCGCGCGCCATGAAGACGCGCAAGCCGTTGTCCAGCGTGAACGACCGCACATCGACCGACGGGCGATCCTGTGCCTGTACGACACCTGCTGCGGTCAGCAGCAGCAGGAGGATGCAGATGATCCCGATGCGCCGTGCGATCACAGATCGACCTCCACGTCCTGTTCGGCGTCCCACGCGCGCTCGCCCGCCGGAATCCAGATGTCGAGGCGATTTTCCGGCGGCACGATCGGGCACGACCAGCCGTCGCCGAAGGCGCAGTAAGGGTTGTAGGCGTAGTTGAAATCGACGACGAAGCGGGCGTGCGTCGCCGTCTCTTCGATCAGCTCCAGGTCGAGATAGCGCCCGCCGAAGTAGGTGTCCGGCGTGCCGTCGGTGAAGGGCAGGAAGAAGCCGTGCGGCGTCTCGTAGATGGTCAGGGCGGCGGGCTGCTCTGCGCCTGGCACGGTGAAGGTGAAGCGGGCATAGCGGCGGTAGGCGCGCGCGTCGCCGCTGGTGGTGGCGATGGCGACTCTGCCGCCGTCCAGCCGCTCGGCATCGACGGTGAAGATGTAATCCGGGTTGGGTGGAAAATAGCGCAGCCCCTCGAAGACCGCTTTCTGCTCATCGGTAAGCGGCGAGTCCAGGCTGTGTTTGTACAGCAGGTCTTTCTGATGGCGAAACGCCAGCACTTCATCGGCGTACACGGGCGCTCCCTGTGGCATCGGTCGGTCACGGATGGGCACAGTCTGGCTGTGCCCATTCGCATTATAGCGCGAAACGCCGCGCGCCGGGTCAACCTCCGCCGACGGTGAAGCGTGCGACAGCGAGCGGCTGGTACACATCGTCCAGCAGCAGGTAGGCTGCATATTCACCAGGTTCCAGCCGCAGCGGTTCGCCGTTGGCGTCACGGTCGAGACGAACCGAGCCGAACGGTTCGCCGTACACGAACCGCCCGTCGCGTTCGCTTCCGGTGTAGGCATACGCGAGATAGTCGTTGTACAGATCGACCGCTCCGGCAGGGTAAATGCCGATCCAGTCGAGTCGATTGCCCGGCGCATACGACCACGACAGCACGATCGGCTCATCGGGGGCATACACCGCTTTGGCGCTCTCCAGCAGCGGGCGCGCATCCGGGGGGAAGAGGGTCACGGGGGCGCGGGCGATCTCATCGCCGGAAGTGGTCAGCACCACATCATACTCGCCAGGCGCAAGCAGCGCCGTCCCGAACGTCACCGATCCGTACAGCTCCGCCTCCATGGGCGGCAGGGAGAAGAGGGCGTCACGATCGATACTCCCCCCCCGTGCGACCAGCGTGATCCGGTCGGTCGCTTCGCCGCCCGGCGTGCCGTAACGCACGACCAGCGGATCGCCTGGGCGCAGGATGCGCCGATCCGGGCTGACGAAAGCGGGCGCGCGCCCGGTTCTGAGGGTGAGCGTGGCGCTCACCGCGCGATGATCGGACGGATACGGATCATAGATGATGGGGAACTCGATTCCTGAGCGGGAGAACGGACCAACGATCTCGACCCGGTTGATCGAGACATCACCCGCCACCAGCACCATGTCGATGCGGTCGATCTCTTCATCGAAGGACACACGACGTGGATAGGGCGCGCCATACGTCCAGGTGAAGCCAGGATGTGCGCCAGGATCGGGAAACTGAGCGCGCCATGTATCGATGAAACCCGCTTCTTCCAGCGCGACCGTGACGGGCCAGCGTACCGCCAGCCCTTGCCGCACGTAGCGCTGCACACCGTTCTCATCCCCCGTCCAGTCGAGATGCGACGGGCTGTTGAAA
>CAZTLS010000098.1:0-5066 GCA_964614405.1 uncultured Pleurocapsa sp. | reverse complement strand
TCACCATACCGTGCGCTGAACCCGATCAATTCACCATAGCTGACTTTCTGCGCTTCGCCCTGCCGAAAGGCGACCCCCGCCTGACCGATCAGGGTATGTGAGCGCGAAGGTCTTTCCCGTTTCTCTGTGGGGGGAGAAAAACGCCGACGCAGCGCCGTTCTGCACGTGCAAAGCGGCGCTGCGGTCTGTTTCGACCGACTCACAGCTCGTCATGCAGCCCCTCGATCGTCTGCTGTTCCAGTTCCCACAAATCCATCGCCTGGCGGTGACGCATCAACTGGCGCAGGCGCGGGTATTCGGCGTCGAATTCCTTCGTCCATTCCTCCGAGAATTTCCTCTCCCGGATGTCGCGCAGCGTCGCCTCCATCAGCCGTTCCAGACCCAGCGTGTTCAGCCGTTCATAGCGGCTCAGGATGCCGTACTGCGCGGGCAAGCCCTGCTGTTCGAGGGTGTGCATCAGCCCGACCTGGGCGGCGCTGCGCAGATAGTCCGCCGTCTCGCCAGACAGGTACAGTTCGGTGAAGACCGCTTCGGGCGAATAGCCCGCCTCGATCAGGATTTGCGCTGCTGTGATCACCACCCGGTGAAAGAGCGGCAGCACCGACTGCTGAAGGAACAGGTCGAGATGCGTCTCATGCTCGAACGGCACTTCGACTGCCCCGCCGCCCAGTGCGCCCATCCCTTTGGCGATCGCCAGCAGCACCTCCCATGCCCGGCTGCTGGCATCCTGAGCGACGGCGACGAAGCTGGTGCAGCCCTGCCCGCTCAGGAAGCGTTCGCGCACGGCTGACCCGAAGGTGCGCGCCGACACCAGACCGACATCGACGAACGACGGCGCTTCGATCAGGCTGTACGTCAGATTGTAGGCGCTGCTGAAGATGAGCATCTGCCCGCGCCGCAGGTGTGGCGCGATCTGCTCGATGTAGATGCGCGGCATGGCTTCGTCGCGCAGCAGCGGCATGATGATGTCCGCCCCGGCGACCGCCTCCCCGACCAGGTGCGGCGTGAACCCTTCCTCAGCAGCTTGCGCGGCGCGTTCCGGGCGCGGTTCGCTCACCATCACCTCGACGCCGGAGTCGCGCAGGTTGAGCGCGGCGGGTCTGCCCATGTTGCCATAGCCGATGATCGCTGTACGTTTGCCGCGCAGGATCGACAGATCGCCGTCCCGGTCGTGATATATTACGGTCATGAGTCCGCACTCTTTCGTATGCTGAGCGAAGGGAAGCACCGATGGCTGTTCATCGCCTCAAACAATACCTGCTGCTGCTGCTGATCGCAATGATCGCCGCCGCGTGCGACGCGCTGCCGATGGGCGGCGAACCGACCGCCACGCCGCTGCCCTATGCCCGCCACACGGCGCAGGATGTCTTTACCGCCTTCGCCCGCGCCGGGCTGATCGCCGGCGATCTGGAGCAGAATACCGACGTTCAGCGCGATGCCCCACGTGCGCTGCGCGATCGCTGGGTGTTCTCGATCGAGCGCATTGCCCCGGCGGGTGGGCAGGTCATCATCTTTGCCGACCCCGCCCAGCAGCGCGAATGGCAGGCGTACATCGATCGTCTGCGCGCCAACGCCAACACCCGGCGCGACGTGGTGTACACCTTCTTTCACGTCAACGTTATGGTGCAGCTCAACGCCGGGCTGACCAATCAGGAGGCGAACGCCTGGCGCGATGCCCTCTTCACCCTTCCCTGAGAGGCGGGGGCAGGCTGTCCTCCGACGGGTAGGCGGCGTACACAGGCAGGTCGTAGCCCGTGCGGACAAAGCCGAATCCCTCGTACAGATGCAGCGATCGGGCATTGGACGCCTGGGTATTGACGGTCATCGTGAAGATGCCCCGCCGACCGAAACGCAGCAGCGCCTCGCGCAGCAGCGCCGCCGCCACGCCGCGCCCCTGCATGGCGGGGCTGACGCCCAGCCGCGCCAGGTGTGCCCCTTCCAGAAAGACGGTGCAGAGGGCATAGCCGACGACCTGATCGTCCACGACCGCCGCCAGCCCCAGCGCGGCGACCTGCTCTGCACGGCGCAGATCGTAGGCGTCCATCTGCCAGGGCGGGACGAAGGCGGCGTGGTCGATGGCGATCAGCCGGGGGACATCATCGGGGCGCGTCAGCCGCAGTGCGACCCCCGACGGCGTAGCGACGGTGGGGATGGGCAGGCGCGGGCGCTGGAGCGTGACGATCTGTTCGACGGCGATGAAGCCCACCCCGGTCAGCGGCGCGATCGCCCATTCGCTGCCGATCAGCATAGCGATCTGCATCCGTTCCGCCGGGCGGACATTTTCCAGCAGGTGCTGCCAGAGCGCTTCGGTGACGCGCACCCCGTCGGCGTAGTCGCTCAGCGCCAGCAGGCGCACCCATCGTGCCCCATCGAGCGCCGTCGAGACTCCCAGCGCACCGGACAGGCGCGCGCCTTCCCAGGCGAGGCTGAGGCTGACTGTCGGTTGTTCGAGCCACTGGTCGAGTTCCACCCAGTCGAGATGGGTGTGAACACGCCCGTTGTAGAAGATGAGATCGCGCAGCGCCTGCCGATCGCGCCGCGTGAAGGGGCGCACCGCGATGGCGCGCCGGGTATCGCTGCTCATGATGTGCGCTCACCCGCCCCGCTTGTACAGCCGACCCGCGTAATCGCGCGCGTTGATCTGGCGGATGACGCAGCGCCGCTGGTCGATCAGCCAGGTGACGATGCGGTAGTCGAGGTCGTTGAGCTTTTTCACCCCGGTGGTGATGACCGTCGGGCGGGCGGTGACGTAGCGGTGATTGAGGATTTGGAAGAGCTTCTCCCGCCCCCAGTTGGTCTCGTTCTGCGCGCCCAGATCGTCAAGGATGAGCAGTTCGGCATCGCGCACCATCTGAAACAGGCGGTCATACGGGGTGAAGCCTGGGGTGCTGGCGCTGCTGTACGAGCGGCGCAGCTTGTCGAGCAGGTCGGGCACGGTGAGGAAGACGACCTGTCCGCCTTCTTCGACCACGCTGTTGCCGATGGCGGCGGCGAGATGCGTTTTGCCACAGCCGTGATACGCGCCCATCCACACCAGCCAGCGGCTGGGGCGGGCGGCATACTGGCGCGCCGCCTCCAGGCTTTCGCTCAGGCTGCGCGCTTCGTCTGGGGTGACGTTCGTCCGCACGTCGAAATTGTCGAAGCGCATGTCGGCATACAGCGTCAGATCGGAGACCGGGTCGCGCAGGCTGGCGGAGGCGTTGCGGAAATCGGGCGCGTCGATGGTGACGTGCCGCACCAGATACGTGTCCATCAGGCGGCTGCGCAGGCGTGGGTCGAGCAGATCGACCTCGACGTTGGTGGTGATGACGGTGGGCAGGCGCAGGCTGTAGCGATGGTTGAGCAGCTGATAGAGCTTTTCCCGCGCCCAGGGGCTGGGGTTTTCCGCGCCCAGGTCGTCGAGGATGAGCAGGGGGGACTCGCTGAGACGCGCGAACAGGTCGTCATAGCCGACTTCAGATGAGGGACCGTAGGTGCTGCGGAGGTGGTCGAGCAGGTCGGGCACGGTGACGAACAGCACCAGGTCGCCGCGCGCGATGCGCTCATGCCCGATGGCGGCTGCCAGATGCGTTTTGCCACAGCCGAAGCCGCCGAAGAGCAGCAGCCAGCCCTGCATGTCGTGGGCGTAGTTGTAGGCGCTGTGGGCGGCGTGCTGAAGCGAGCGCACATGTGCGGCGGACAGACCTGGCGGGCTGGGGTTGAAGGTGTCGAAGCGGCAGTGATCGAAAGCGCTCAGGTTGCTCAGCGCGCGCAGCTTCTGGATGCGCTGCACGTCGTCCGAGGGCTGATAGTTGGGGCAGCGCACGGGCTTGCCGAAGCGCGGATCGTCGATCGGCACGTCCACGCGCACCAGCCCCATCCCACCGCACAGGGCGGGCGATGCCCCGCACAGGCTGCACGGGGCGTCGTCGTTTTCAGCGGATGATGAAGTCGGAGGGATCGCGCGAGAGCCGTCGTTCGGGTTCGGCAGCAGGTCGCGGAGCGATTTCATGAGCCTTGCCTTCCTTTTGCCAGCGATCGAGGATCGCCCGGATGTAACGCCAGTTGCGTTTGTTGCCCGTCACCGCGAGGCGGATCGCCTCTTCCAGCCAGCCCGCCGGAAAATCGCGCGCTGCCGCCAGCAGTTCATCGCGGATCATCGGCGTCAGCGCGCCGATGTTCTGCTCATACAGCGCGTAGATCGACGGGCGCGGCGGCAGAATCTCCACCGGGGCAGCGGCATCTTCGCGGGCACGCCAGCCTCCGGCGCGCACCTGTTCGGCGGCGGCGCGCCCGGCGTCGTCATGCACGAAATAGAGCGTTTTGTCGCCCGCGCTGACCCTCAGCAGCGAACCGCGCGCACAGGCGCGGGCGAGCGCATCGTCGAGGTCGGCGGCGGTGGGCAGCAGGGCTGCCGCGCTGAAATCGCGCAGCAGCAGATAGCGCGATGCGCCTTCCCGCTGGCGCACCGCCCACAGCGCGTACAGCGTCACCTTGAGTTCGCCCAGGTGGTCGATCTGCGGCAGCAGGTCGGCGATCAGCCCGGTGTAGAGCGGAAACGTCTGGGCGGGGAAGCCGCCGTAAGGGGAAGGGACTGCACTCATGCTGTCTCCGTCACCGCTGGCTGAGGTCAACGGTCTGCGTCTGATAATCGCGGAAGCGGGTGAGCGAATTCTCGAAGAACAGGCTGATCGTGCCCGTCGGACCGTTGCGGTGTTTGGCGACGATGATATCCGCCTTGTTCGGCGAGTCGCTGTCCTGATTGTAGACCGAGTCGCGGTAGAGGAAGGCAACGATGTCGGCGTCCTGCTCCAGCGAGCCGCTCTCGCGCAGATCGGAAAGCTGCGGGCGTTTGTCCTGGCGTTGTTCGACGGCGCGCGAAAGCTGAGCGGCGGTGAAGACGGGCACGTTCAGCTCGCGCGCCAGTTCCTTGATGCTGCGGCTGATGTAGCTGATCTCCTGCACGCGGTTGTTCTCGTATGTGCCACCGCCGTTCATGAGCTGGATGTAGTCGAGGATGACCAGATCGAGTCCGTGTTCATGCGCCACACGGCGGCATTTCGTCCGCATCTGGATCGGCGTCAGGG
>CAZTLS010000097.1:0-5290 GCA_964614405.1 uncultured Pleurocapsa sp. | reverse complement strand
GAGGTGCGCCGTCTGATCGCCGCGCCCGCTGACGCGCCCGTGATCGGCTTCGTCGGTCGGCTGATCGAGCAGAAAGGGGTGCGCTATGCAGTGCGCGCGTTCGCGCGGCTGGCGGAAGCACACCCGGCGGCACGCCTGCTGATCATCGGCGATGGCGATCAGCGCCCGGCGCTGGAAGCGGAGGCGGGCGCGCTGGGCGTGCGGGCGCGCACCCACTTCGTCGGCTGGCGCACGGACGCCGCGCGGCTGATGGCGGGCTTCGACGTGTTCGTCATGCCCAGCCTGTGGGAGGGATTCGGCATCGTGCTGCTGGAGGCGATGGCAGCGGGCGTGCCGATCGTCGGCTCGGCGGTCAGCGCCATCCCGGAGGTGGTGCTGGACGGTGAGACCGGGCTGCTCGTCCCCCCGCGCGATGACGAGTCGCTGGCGGCGGCGATCGATGCGCTGCTGCGCGATGCGCCGCTCAGCCGTCACCTGGGGCTGATGGGGCAGGAACGCTGCGAGACGCATTTCGGCGCGGCGCGCATGATCGCCGCCACGCGCGCGCTGTATGACCGGATACAGACCGAGGCGTGACAGCCGTTTGTGAAATTCATTTCCAATGCGCGATTAATCCGATGATTATCGTGCGATCACCCGCGCACCCTACGATGGAACAGTATCGTAACGGACACTGTGAAAACAAACGGCGGGTGGGACATGGGCATCGAACTGTACTGGGACAACGACGAACGCAGCGTGATGCTGATCGAAGTACGTGGCGCATTCAGTTGGGATGAGATGTACGATGTGCTGCACCGCATCAAAAAGGTGACCGATAACGCCGGGCGCGAGATCGGCGCGATCCTCGATGTGAGCGAGGGCGTGCAGTTCCCAGGCGGCACGGTGTTCACGCCCACCGGGCTGAACCACGCGCGCAACATGCTGGCGATGGGCAAAGACGGCACGGGACCGGTCGTCGTGGTCGGCTTGGATGGGCTGATCCGCAAGGTGTACGACTGGTTCACGACGATGGACAAAAAGGCGTTCGCCAACGTCCGCTTCGCCGCCAACCTTCAGGAAGCGCAGCGCATGATGGAGATGCGCGGCTTCAGCTATCAGCAGACGGCGGCGGTCAGCGCGTAGGCGCACATCTGTGCGCGTGCCTGATGAAACAGGCGGCGCACCGCGATGCTTCGACTGATGCAGGCTGTCCGTGCCGGACAGCCTGTTTTTTTTGCGCTTGCCGTGACGCATACTTTATGTTAAAATTCATATTCAACGCATCAAAGACACTGTGAGGGCTGGCAATTAATTCGCAAGAGTCGTACCGCATCAATAATCAGATACGCGCGCGTGAAGTGCGGGTGATCACCGACACCAACGAAAATGTCGGCGTGATCCCGATCGGGCGTGCGCTCGAACTGGCGGAGTCGCGCGGGCTTGATCTGGTCGAAGTCTCGCCCAACGCCAACCCGCCCGTCTGCCGCATCATGGACTTCGGCAAGTTCCAGTATGAGCAGGCGCGCAAGGAACGCAAGGCGCGCAGGAACCAGAACGTGATCGAGGTGAAGGAGATTCGCCTCAGCCCGAAGACGGACGATCATCATCTGTCGTTCAAGGTGCGCGATGCGCGCAAATGGCTTCAGGATGGGATGAAGGTGCGGGTACGCATCCGTTTTCGCGGGCGCGAGATCACCCATGCCAATATCGGGCTGGTGCGGCTGGAGAAGATCGCCGCTGAGCTGAACGATGTGGCATCGGTGGAACAGGCTCCCAGCATGGAAGGGAACACCATGCTAATGGTGCTGGCTCCGGCGGCTGCCAAGCCGGAAAAGAAGAAGGAAGCGCCCGTCAAGGCTCCGCCGCCTCCGGCGTCTTCGTGACAGTTCAGCCTTTCATTTCATCGTCAGATGAGCGATCATAGCGCGCAGTCCTGTCCTGCGTCGGAGTAGTGTATCGTGGCGAAGAAAGCCAAGACGAAGAAGTACAAACTGAAGACTCACAAATCGACCGCCAAGCGCTTCCGCATGTCTGCGGGCGGCAAGGTGCTGCGGACGAAAGGCGGCAAGACGCATTTCCGCCGCCGCCGTTCGACGCGCGCGAAACAGGCGCTCGATAAAATGCTGGTGGTGACGAAGATCAAGTTCATCAAGCGCATTAAGATTCTTGCGCCCTACATGAGCCAGTACAAGGCGCACCCGCCCGCCTGATCCACAGGCGACCGACGCGCTTCTGAATGATCCGGGTATTTTCCCCGCCGCGCTCACGCATGCGCAGCGGGGCTGTTTTCTGTACAGGAGAAATGAGCCAATGGCACGAGTCAAGACGGGGTTCACGCGCCGTCGTCGTCACAAAAAAGTCCTGAAGCTCACGCGCGGGCAGTGGGGCACACGCGGACGCCTGTTCCGCCGCTCCAACGAGGCGATGCTCAAGAGCCTCTTCTACGCCTACCGTGACCGCCGCGCCCGCCGCCGCGACCTGCGCCGGCTGTGGATCGTCCGCATCAACGCCGCCGCCCGCCTGAACGGGCTGAGCTACAGCCGCTTCATGTACGGGCTGAAGCGCGCCGGCGTCGAGCTGGACCGCAAAGTCCTCAGCGACATCGCCGTGCGCGATGCCGCCACCTTCAGCAAGATCGTGGCGCTCAGCCTGGCAAATCAGGCATAGACACCGCGCCGCTTTCCCGCACACCCTGACGCAGACGCCCCTGGTCGCATCCCAATCGTGACCGGGGGCGTTTGTTCGTCTGCCCTGGCGCTTGCGCCCGCGCACAGCGTGTGTTACCGTGTCGTGCAGATCGACTCGTCACCTGCCTCAGGATTCTGCCCGATGACCGACCCGCACCCGCCCCGCAAGCAGGGCGAAAGCACCCGCGCCGTGCATGGCGCGCGCGCCGCCAACCCGTATGGCTCCGTCACCACGCCGATCGTGCAGTCTTCCACCTTCGCCTATGACACGACCGCCGATCTGGTGGCGTATCTGGGGCGCAAGGCGCGCGGCGAGACGGTCGAATACGAGGAATACTCCAGGCTGGGCAACCCGACCGTAGACGCCGTTGAGCGGCGCGTGGCGGCGCTGGAGGGCGGCGAGGATGCACTGCTGTACCCCAGCGGCATGGCGGCGATCAGCTCGGTGCTGCTCACCCTGCTGCGCCCGGAGACGCACGTGCTGATCACCGACGACTGCTACCGCCACACCGTCGAATTCTGCATCAACTTTCTTGCGAAGTTCGGCATCAGCAGTACGCTCGTCCCGCCGAACGACCCCGATGCGCTGGAGGCGGCGCTCATCCCGAAGAAGACGCGCCTGATCCTGAGCGAAAGCCCGACCAACCCGTACCTGCGCGTCACCGATCTGGAGGCGCTGGTCGCTTTCGCGCGCAGACACCGCCTGCTCACGCTCATCGACAGCACCTTCGCCAGCCCGGTCAACCAGCGCCCGCTGGAATACGGCATCGATTTCGTCGTCCACAGCGCCACCAAGTACCTCTCCGGGCACAACGACCTGCTGATGGGCGCGGTCATCGGGCGGCGCGACCGCATCGCGGCGCTGCGCGAGGCGCGCGTGCTGCTGGGCGGCATCGTCGATCCTGGCGCGGCGTACCTGCTCGAACGCGGCATGAAGACGATGGCGCTACGTGTGGCGCGCCACAACGCCAACGCTCAGGCGATCGCCGAACACCTCGAACGCCACCCCGCCATCGAGCGCGTGTGGTATCCTGGCTTGCCCTCACATCCCGATCACGCTATCGCCTGTGCCCAGATGCGCGGCTTCGGCGGCGTGGTCACCTTCACCGTGCGCGCCGACCTCGACGGCACGGCGGCGTTCATCGACCGCCTGACCCTCCCGCATCTCGCTGCCAGCCTGGGCGGGGTGGAGAGCCTGATCCAGCAGCCCGCCATCATGAGCCACTCCGACAAATCGCCGGAAGAGCGCGCCGCGCTGGGCATCCGCGACAATCTGGTGCGCTTCGCCGTCGGCATAGAAGACGCCGCCGACCTGATCGCCGACCTCGACGCGGCGCTGCTGCCGATCGCGGGGTGAACGATGGAGGGGATGTGGTAGACTATCTTCGTTCGCTGTCCGGGGTCTGTCTGCAAATGGTCCGACCTCACCCCGTTTCGCTGCGCTCAACCGCCCCGCTCCGTCGGAGAGGGACAGGAAACCTTCAGCTTTCCGGGGTGAGGTTGAGGCAAACAGACGCCAAAGACGAATTTGCAGACACACTGTGAAGTCAGCGGGCGTGGATGCGCCGTGTTCCGGGAGAGGTGACACATGGCAGTGCAGTTGACGATCCCATTTGAGACACTTGTCCGATTGGTTGAGCAGCTCCCCATCGAGCAGCGTCGGATGCTGATTGAACGTCTGCAACTTTCAGAAAACCGACAGGCAGAACGGTTGTCTGACCATCTGATGGTGTTTGATAGAGGCGTGTGGGATGAAGAGATGACGCTGCGACGCGAAGATGAGTACAGCGATGATGGACGTTAATGCCATCTTCATCGACACGAACATTCTCATACGCGCAACCGTTGCCACTGCACCCTTACATGAGAAGACACGCGAGATACTCAATAATTTAGCAGACTCAGGAGCAGTATTCTGGATCAGCGCACAGATCATCCGGGAATATATGGTCAACATGACTCGCGCGCAAAGTTATATGCAGCCAGTGCCAGTAGAGCATGTTCTGGAACAGATCAGACAGTTCAGAGCCATGTTCGAGATCGCTGAAGAGACCACTTCTGTGCTGGACAAAATGCTGGAACTTGTGGCGAGTGTCCCGCTGCGGGGAAAACAAATTCATGATATCAACATCATTGCTACCATGCAGGTATATGGTATCTCACAGCTGTTGACCTACAATGCCGCTGACTTCAAATCGTTTTCCCCTTTCATTCGTCTGATTGTGCCTGAAGACCGCTCGCTCTAGAGTATGTCTGCAAACTCATTTTTGTCGTCTGTCTGCCCCCACCTCACCCCGGAAACCTGGCGGTCGAGCGCAGCGAAACGGGGTGAGGTGAGACTTTTGCGAACACACTCCAGCCTCGTTCCTCCATCCACCCCCAATCCTCTGATTTTCGTAAAATTTGCTTTTTGACTCATGCACGATCGCACATCTTCGGATACAATGTAGGATGTATTGCATTTTCAGGCGAAAATCCGTTATGATGACATGCGGACTCTTTTCGCCGCGTTGTGGCAGGTCGCGTGACCTTTGTACCTGAGAGGATCGTTTCATGCTCGGAACACTCGTTTCACATCGGTTCAGACCGGCACTCCTCCTGGTGCTGGTGGTCGGTTTCAT
>CAZTLS010000096.1:0-5331 GCA_964614405.1 uncultured Pleurocapsa sp. | reverse complement strand
GGACAGCTTCAGGAGCGCATCACCTCGACCAAGACCGGCTCGATCACCTCGATGCAGGCGGTGTATGTGCCCGCTGACGACTACAGCGACCCCGCGCCTGTGGCGGTGTTCACGCATCTTGACGGGACGATCGCGCTGGAGCGCGCCATCGCCGCGCGCGGCATCTTCCCGGCGGTCGATCCGCTGGCAAGCACCAGCAAAATCCTCGACCCACTCATCGTGGGTGAAGAACACTATCGCACCGCGCGTGAGGTGCAGGAAGTCCTCCAGCGCTACAAGAACCTCCAGGACATCATCGCCATTCTCGGCATCGATGAACTGAGCGATGACGACAAGCTGCTGGTGGCGCGTGCCCGCAAGATCGAGCAGTTCCTGAGCCAGCCGATGAAGGTGGCGGAGCAGTTCACCGGGCGTGAAGGACGGTATGTCCGCATCAAGGACACCGTGCGCGGCTTCCGCATGATCCTCGATGGTGAGCTGGATCACATCCCGGAGCAGATGTTCTACATGACCGGTGCGATCGAAGACGTGCTGAAGCGCTACGACGAGTCTGAGAAGTAAACCATCATGCCGATCGCTGTCGATATTGTCACGCAGGAAAAGGTGGTGTTCAGCGAACCCGCCGCCGATATTGTCCTGATCCCGGCGGCGGAAGGCATGATGGGTGTGCTGCCCAACCATGCCCCGGTGCTGACGACGCTCGGTTTCGGGGAACTGGTCATCCGCAAGGGGCGCGCTGAGGAACGCTTCGCCATTTTCGGTGGGGTGGTCGATGTACGCCCGGACAAAGTGGTCGTGCTGGCAGACCTGGCGGAGTCGTCGTTCGAGATCGATGAAGCGGCGATGGAAGCTGCGCGCGCCAGTGCCGAGAAAATGATGCGCGAGGGCGTGCCGCCTGAACAGAACCGCGAGGCACAGCTTGCGTTGCGCCGGGCAGAACTGGCGCTGAAGCTGAGCCGCAAGGTGAAAAGCGGCGGCGGGCTGATGCGTATCGTCGAGGATGACGAAGAAGGCGAATAGCGCCTGCTACTGTTGTACAGGGGAAAATCTGTCCGCCGCGCCAAAGATGCTGGCGCGGCGGGTGTGTTTGTAAACAGGCATGGTTTAGGGCGCAGGGCGCACCTCTACGAGACGGACGGCGTGATATAATCTTGCCCATGTGCTGACCACGATGGGCGGGTATGCCGCCGGATGAATCCCTATGGGCATGTTTGACAAAAATCTCGGCGTCGATCTGGGGACGGTCAATCTTCGCATCTGCGAAAACGACCAGATCGTCCTCAATGAGCCGACGCTGGTCGCGCTGACGGTCGATGATGAGCGTATTGTGGAAATCGGGCAGCCTGCGCGCGAGATGGTGGGGCGCGTGGATGAAGAAGATGTGCAGATCGTGCGTCCGCTGCAAAACGGGGTGATCGCGGATGACGAGGTGACTGAGGCGATGCTGCGCTACTTCTTCGGGCGCATCGCTGGGCGCGTGCGCCTGGTCAAGCCGACGGTGGCGATCACCGTGCCGTATGGAGTCAATGCGGTCGAGAAGCGGGCAGTCCGCGATGTGGCGCTGGAGGCAGGCGCGCGCAAGGCGCTGCTCATCTGGGAACCGCTGGCGGCGGCGATTGGCGCGGGGCTGCCTGTCGGCACGCCTGCTGGCGATATGATCGTCAATATCGGCGGCGGCATGACCGAGGCAGCCGTGCTGACGATGAACAATATCGTGCGCGCGGAAAGCGGGCGTGTCGGTGGGCTGAAGATCGACGACGCGATCATCGCCCATGTGCGGCGCAAGTTCAACCTGACCATTGGTCAGCCGACTGCCGAGTCGGTCAAGATTCAGATCGGCGCGGCGGTCGCGCTGCCTGAAGACCTGACGATGGAGGTACAGGGACGGGACAATGTGAGCGGCTTGCCGCGCACGGTGACGATCAGCACCAGCGAGATCATCGAGGCGATCGACGAGCCGCTGCGCGAAATTTCGGCGGTGGTGCGCGGCGTGCTGAGTCAGACTCCGCCCGAACTGGCGTCTGACATCATCGACCGGGGCATTGTGCTGACCGGGGGAGGCGCGCTGCTGCGAGGCATCGATCAGTTCCTGACCAGAGAGACGGGCGTGCCGGTCTATCGCGCAGAAAATGCGCTGATCGCCTGTGCGATCGGCGCAGGGCGGGCGCTCAACGACCCGGCGCTGATGCGGAAACTGGAGCAGAACCTGATTTAGGGCACACCGGGCTGCTCTGTCTCAGGCAGCCCAGTGGTGTTTATTCGTCATCGAGGTAGAAGGTCATGCGCTGGAGGTGCAGTACCGGGTCGATATACTGCACATGCACATTCGGCGGGGTTTTGAGGTTGATCGGGGCATAGTTGAGGATAGCGCGCACCCCGGAGTCGATCAGCAGGTCAGCGACCGACTGAGCCGCTTCGGCAGGCACGGCGATCATGGCGATGCGAATCTTCAGCGCCGGGATGACCTGCGGTATGGCATCGACCGACTGGATGATGAAGTCCCCACTTGCCTTGCCGATCTTGGCGGGCGAACTGTCGAAGATGCAGGCGATGTGAAAGCCGCGTTCGGCAAAGCCGCGGTAGTGAGCGATGGCGTTGCCCAGGTCGCCTGCGCCGACCAGCGCGACGCGCCATTCGCGTTCGATCCGCAGCACCTGGCGCAGTTGTTCGATCAGGAAGGGGATACGATAACCTGTCCCCTGCTTGCCGAAGCCGCCGAAATGAGACAGGTCTTTGCGAATCTGCGCCGAACTGATCCCCAGCCGTTTCCCTAATTCGAGCGATGAGGTGACTTCATGTCCCTCGTGCGTCAGGCGCTCCAGCGCACGCAGGTACAGCGGCAGGCGGCTGATGACGATATCCGGGATGTTGGATGCCATATGCTGGCAGCCCTCCTGGGCAGATGAGCGTGTTTGTGAAAACCGACTCGATCTATGTTACCACCACATGGTACAAGTTTCCAGCAAATCTTTAATATATCGGATGAGCAGGATGTGTGAAAGCTGGGGGAAGTAAACCCCTCCGCACTGGGAGGGGCTGCGTCGTTTGGACGATATTATCCGTTGCTCTCTGCCTGAGCAGTGCGCCGAGCCGGGCTGAACAGCGTGAACAGGGGGTTACTGCGTGACTGCATGTGATCCAGCGCGCTGACCAGCAGGAAGCCACCTGCCAGCAGCACGATCACCAGCACCAGTTCGCCTGTGCCGTATTCCGGCTTCCAGCCCGCCGTCGTCTCTTCCCAGATTTTCCGCAGCGAGCCGATCATGAATCCCGTCAGTACGGCGATGGTCGGCTGTTCATGATGTTTGAGCAGCCAGCGCAGCACGCGCGAGAACGCCAGCAGCCCGACAACCGCCCCCAGCCCGACCATGATGATCGTGCCAAAATCGCGCGAACGCACTGCATCCAGCACATACTGATACTGACCGAGGATGAGCAGGATGAACGACCCGGAGATGCCTGGCAGGATCATCGCGCAGATAGCGATCGCCCCGCTGACGAACAGCACCAGCGGCGAATGGTCAGCGTCCTGCAACGGGTTCAGACCGACGATCAGATATGCCCCCACGCCGCCGATGATCAGCATGACGATGTTGAGCGGCGTCCAGCGCAGCTTCGCGCCGATCGCCACGATCGAGGCGATGACCAGCCCGCCAAAGAAGGCGAACACGAAAGAGGGACTCTCTTCCAGCGCCGTGCCCAGCAGGTTGGAGAGGGCGATGATCGCCGTGCCGATGCCCAGCCCCAGCGCGATCAGAAACGGCAGCGAGACGTGCGCGATCAGTTCACGAAATTTCAGACCGACCGCGAGTCGAATCGCGTTCAGGTTGAACGAGGTGATGGCGTTGAGCAGCGACTGATATACGCCGAGGATGAATGCCATTGTGCCGCCGGAAACGCCCGGCACGATGTCCGCCGCGCCGATCGCAAACCCGGTGAGGAACAGGCGCACAAACTGCGCCGGGGTGCGCGGCTTGCCGAGGTCGTTGTGCTGCATGATGGTCATGACTCCTGATGGGCTGATGAAAAATGCGTCAGAATCATGCCGGACGACCTGCGCGGCGTCAATCGTCAGCCCGTTTGATACTTGTCTTCGTCCCTGGAAGTGTGTTACAGTGAAAACATCGGAAAGCATGTCAAGGGAAACCATGTCTGCACGTCATGCCCTGTGGCTCATCCTCACCACCGTCGTGACGGGGATTTTCACCCCCCCCCCCAGATAGTATAGCTGCATATATTTCATCCGTGTTTGATACCTCTCGTGCGCTGCCTGTCACCCAGGCTGGGACGCCACAGCCTGACCTGCTCTTCGCCGCCAGTACGCAGTTGACCAGCAATATCACGCTCGCTTTTTCGTCCTATCCGTCCCGGAATGTTACGGGGACGTTCCCGGTGTGGCGGCTGGAAGGGGATGAATTCGCCTATCTCACGACCCCAGCCAACCCGCAAATCTGTCGTCACAGCGGGCGCAGCGTGACAGCGCCGCAGATCGGCTGTCAGGCGGCGCTGTTCATCATCCCTAACATCCCTAACTCCCGTTGGGACCCGGTGTGGTCACCGGACGGGAACAGGCAGGCATTTCTGGAAGTGAACACTTCAGGCACGCGCGTTGACCTGATCCTGCATGACGCCGGACTTAACCGCGTCAGCCTGACCCACGCTCTGCCCGGTGTGAGCGCAGCCGTCATGCCGGCGTGGTCGCCGAGCGGGACGCACCTGGCGTTTGCGGCGGGCAGCCCCACCGTGCCGGGCACATTTGCCATCTACACCGTCGATGTGACCGCTGCCGTGCCGACCCCAAGGCGGCTGACCACGCCATCGGGCTATCTGCTGCCGATGTGGTCGGCAGATGGGACGCAGATCGCCTTCATGCAGCAAACTCTGAGCGGAACCCCCTTCTTCGTCCTGCCTTTCAGCGCTGCTCCACCGCCGACTCCGACGGGTACGCCCCCGCCCACACCGACGCCCGCCCCGTATCCGACGTTCGCTCCCAGCCCAGACAGCCAATGGGGAGCAGTCTATGCGCCTGGCGTGCCAGATGGGGCATATGCGTATCTGACAGGATACGATGCAGGCAGCCGCACATTCGCGGTGATGAGGGGCGGGGTGAATCTGGGGCGCGGCATCGGGGTGAAGGTGCGCCCGGCACAGCCGCAGCACTGCGAGGTGATGAATGCGGTGAGCGCCGTGCGTTTCCAGCCGACGCTCTACGACGGCGACCGGCTGTTCAGCATGACCGGGGCGTGGCCCGCGCGCGTCGTGACCGACATCCCGAACCGCCCCTGGCTGTGGTCAGACGGGGCGTTCACCGTGCCGACCGCGCTGCGGGTG
>CAZTLS010000095.1:0-5733 GCA_964614405.1 uncultured Pleurocapsa sp. | reverse complement strand
CGGGGGCGCAGCGGCGGGAATGCAGACGGCGCTGCTGCTGAGCGGGGCGTCTGAGCGCGGGCATATCGACGCGGCAGCGGCGCAGCCAGGCGCGATCTATGACGATCTGGCGCATCTGGTGGCGGACTGGGATCAATCGGGGTAGGGCTGTCCGGCGGCGTGGTGGGCGGCGCGGATCGGTTCGGGCAGGCGGTAGCGTGTGGTGCAGCGCAGGATGAACGCGACCGCGCTGTCGAGGTCGGCACGGTGTCCGACGGAGATATAGACGGGCGAAACCCGCGCGCGCGTTCGCACGACCGCACCGATGACTTCGCCCCGGTCGATGAGCGGGCTGACGCTGCCTGCTTCATCCGGCAGCGGGTCGGATGTGCCGAGCAGGTGCGTCTTACCACACCCGATCGCCGGCAGATCGAGCCACACGCCCAGGTGAGCGGCGATGCCCAGCCGACGTGGATGAGCGCGCCCCATGCCGTCGAAGATCAGCACATCTGGCGTGTGGTGCAGGGCGGCGAATGCCTCCAGCAGCACGGGCGCTTCGCGGAAGCTGAGCAGCCCTGAGATGTAGGGAAACGGCGTGGGCGCGTCGGCGTGCCGGGTTTCGATGACGCGCAAATCCGGGAATGACAGCACCACGACCGCGCCATACGACATCGCTGTCCCAGTCTGCGGGTGCGGGCGCACGCTGACGTCCACGCCAGCGACGGTCTGGATGCGCGTCAGGTCGAGCGGCGCGTCGTGGATGACGCGCGCGGCGAGCGTCCGCTGCAAGGCGACCGCTTCTGCAGGGGAGACATGCCAGTCGTGGAGCGGTTGGGGGAGGTGCATCGCTGCCTGCCTTTCGGGGATCGGAAAGCGGGTGGGCACGATCGCCCACCCGCTGGCTGTCACACGTGGGCTGACCTGTCAGGTGGCAGAATGTTCGATGCTGGTCAGGTCGCTGCCTGTGTTCAGATTGGTGTTGCGCTGCTTCTCGTCTTCCTTACCGAAGAGGATGGTCTCCCCCTTGTCGTTGACGGCTTCCACCGCCAGACCGAGGCTTTGCAGTTCCTTGACCAGCACCCGGAACGAGGTCGGGATGCCAGGCTCTTCGATCTGTTCGCCCTTGATGATCGCCTCATATGTCTTGACGCGCCCCTGCACATCGTCGGACTTGACGGTGAGCATTTCCTGAAGGGTGTATGCCGCGCCATACGCTTCCAGCGCCCACACTTCCATTTCACCGAAGCGCTGACCGCCGAACTGTGCCTTGCCGCCGAGGGGCTGCTGCGTCACCAGGCTGTAGGGTCCGGTGGAGCGGGCGTGGACTTTGTCTTCGACGAGGTGCGCCAGCTTGAGCATGTGGATGATGCCCACCGTCACAGGCTGGTCGAAGCGGTCACCCGTGCGCCCGTCATACAGCACATGCTTGCCGTACACCGGGACGGCGTGCCCAGTCTTGAACATGGCGCGGTCGGCATATGCCAGCAGATCGCGCGAGGTGGCGTCGTCAGGGATGACGACTTCCGGGTCCGCCCACTGCGTCCACAGGCGCAGCGCGACGTTGTAGGCATTCTCGTCGCGGCGGGCGCGTTCTTCGACGCTCAGCCCGGTGGTGCTGAACATCAGGATGTCGTCGGCGCGGTAACCCAGTTCTTCCAGCCAGGCGTGCAGCACCGCACGACGGGCGGGGATGCTGCTGCCGCGATCGAGGATGCTGTCGAGGTCATAGCCGGGCTTGTCCTTGAGCCACGCCTCGATGTACATCAGGCGGACTTCATCGTCATCCTCAAGCTGATCGCGGTCGAGTTCGGGGAACTCCGCGATCCACTGCCATGCCCGTTCAGTGATCTCTTTCCAGGCATGGTCGATCAGCCAGGCGCGCCCCAGCTCCGCCTGAATTTCAAATTCCTTTGCCCCGTCGAACACCGGGGTGACGGCGCGGAAGCCGAGGCGTTCTGCCGCCCAGCCGAGGTGGACTTCCAGCACCTGACCGAGGTTCATACGACCGGGCACACCCGTCGGGTTGAGGATGATCTCCACCGGGCGACCGTCAGACAGGAAAGGCATGTCCTCGATCGCCACGATGCGCGAGATGACGCCCTTGTTGCCATGCCGCCCCGCCATCTTGTCGCCGACGGTCAGCTTGCGCTTCTGGGCGACGGAGACGCGCACCATCTTTTCCACGCCTGCGGGCAGGTCGGAGTATTCCTCGCGGGTGAACGTCCTGACGTCCACCACCTTGCCCTTTTCACCATGCGGCAGGCGCAGCGACGAGTCCTTCACTTCGCGCGCTTTTTCGCCGAAGATGGCGCGCAGCAGTTTCTCTTCCGGGCTGAGTTCCTTTTCACCCTTCGGCGTGATCTTGCCGACGAGGATGTCGTTCGGACCGACCTCCGCGCCGATGCGGACGATGCCATTCTCGTCGAGGTCTTTCAGCGCGTCTTCACCGACGTTGGGGATGTCGTAGGTGATCTCTTCAGGACCGAGCTTGGTGTCGCGCGCTTCGATCTCGTGCTTCTCGATGTGGATCGAGGTGAATTTGTCCTCGCGCAGCATGTTTTCGCTGATCAGCAGCGCGTCTTCGTAGTTGCCGCCGTCCCAGCACAGGAAGGTCGCCAGCACGTCATGACCGAGAGCGATCTTGCCTTCCCACGTCGAGGAACTGTCTGCCAGCACCTCACCGGCGCGCACGTGCTGTCCCTTGCGGACGATCGGGCGCTGATCGACGCAGGTGGACTGGTTGGAGCGGTTATACTTCCGCAGGCGGAAGATGCGCTCGTCCCCCTCGCTGGTGTGGACGATCACGCGGTCGCTCTGCACGCTGATCACTTCGCCATCGACATCCGAGACGAGGACCTGCCCGCTGTCACGCGCTGCCTGGCTCTCCATGCCCGTCGAGACGATCGGCACGTCCGGCTGAAGCAGCGGCACAGCCTGACGCTGCATGTTCGACCCCATCAGCGCGCGGTTGGCGTCGTCATGCTCCAGAAAGGGGATGAGCGCCGCGCTGATGCCGACGATCTGACGCGGGGCGATGTCTACGAAGTCGAGTTCGGCAGCCGGGGAGACGAGGAACTTCTGGTTGTGGCGCGCCGAAACGCGGTTGCTCAGAAATTCGCGGCGCGGACCGAGCTTGCTGTTCGCCTGGGCGATCTTGTAGTCGTCTTCGCGGTCGGCAGACATGTAAAGGATGTCTGGTGAGACAAACGGCTGCACCGGAACCTGCGTGATGCCCGCCTTCTTCAGCTTCTTCAGCACCGCCTCATCGACGACCGTGCCTTCCTCGATGATCGCATCGCCATCGGCGTTCTCAACATCCTCACGCACGACACGCCCGATGACATCCGGGTCATCGATGGGCAGGAACTTGATCACCTGATGATAGGGCGTTTCGATGAAGCCGTATTCGTTGACGCGCGCATAGCTGGCAAGACGTCCGATCAGACCGATGTTCGGTCCTTCCGGCGTCTCGATCGGGCAGATGCGCCCGTAATGGCTGTGATGCACGTCGCGCACGTCGAAGCCGGCGCGGTCGCGGCGCAGACCGCCAGGTCCCAGCGCGGAGAGGGTGCGCTTGTGCGTCAGTTCCGCCAGCGGGTTGGTCTGCTCCATGAACTGTGAGAGCTGCGACGAGCCGAAAAATTCGCGCATGGCGGCGATGATCGGGCGGATGTTGACCAGCGTGATCGGCGTCACATTGTCGGATTCGCGGATCGACATGCGTTCCTTGACGACGCGCTCGGTGCGGCGCAGCCCGACGCGCAGCTTGTTCTGCAGCAGCTCGCCCACCGTCTTGACGCGGCGGTTGCCCAGATGGTCGATGTCGTCTTTGGGGATGCGCCCGTAATTGATATTGATGATGTGGCGCAGCAGATTGACAATATCGTGCCGGGTGATGGTGCGGTGGCTGCGGTCGATCACGCCGTCGAGGTTGAGGCGGGTGTTCAGCTTGTAGCGCCCGACGCGCTCCAGATCATAGCGGCGCTTGTCGAAAAGCTGGCTTTGCAGGTATTCGCGGGCGTTGTCCAGCGTCGGCGGGTCGCCGGGGCGCATCTTGCGGTAGAACTCGATGAGCGCCTGCTCTGCGATCGGCTTCTTGTCGTCCCAGTTCGGCTCATTCTTGAGCGTATTGAGGATGAAGCGGCGCGAGGTGGGGTCATCCGACGGCTCGACATCGGCGAAGAGCGCGAGGATTTCCTCGGTCGATCCGGTGCGGATCGGGGACAGGTCGTGCGGGATGCCATCGTCGATCGCCGCCATCGCGCGCAGCAGCACCGTGACGGGGATGGTACGCTTGCGGTTGAACTTGATCGTCAGGTAGTCGTTCTTGCGCGTCTCGAACTCCATCCATGCGCCGCGGTCGGGGATCAGCTTGGCATTGGCAAGCTGCCGCCCGGTGGTGCGGTCTTCCTCGGCGTCGAAGTACACGCCTGGGGAACGGATGAGCTGGCTGACGACGACGCGCTCTGTGCCGTTGATGATGAACGTGCCCTTTTCGGTCATCATCGGGAAATCGCCGAGGAAGATGTCTGAGGTGGTCACCTGATCGCCCAGTTCGCGGTTGACCAGCGCGACGCGGATGTAGAGCGGCGCAGCGAAGGACATGTCGCGTTCGAGGCACACTTCTTCGCTGTATTTGGGGGCTTCAAACCAGTAGCGCAGCTCGAACTGCTCGGTTTCCGGTCCCGTGCCGGGGAAATAAAGTTTCAGGTTGCCGTTGAAACTTTCGATCGGGTTGATCTCATCGAACAATTCCCCAAGACCCTGTTCTGTGAACCATCTGAACGAGTCCACCTGCACCTCGATGAGGGAGGGCAGTTCGTGTACGTCCGGGGTACGGGCATAATCCTTGATCTGGGTCAACCGCTGCAAAGCCACACGCTCCTCAAACTACGTCGATCGACGCTCAAAGCGCACCGCACGAAGCGCTGTGCCACGATGTGCCGACATGACAGAGGGAAAATGGGGGGAACGAATCATCCGAATTGTATCACGACCGAAGGGTATGGATGCGAACATGCACTATAGCACGAATCACACCTTCGTGTCAACCGGGCGGTTGACCGATCAGGTGACGATAAACTGGTGTGGAGGCAGGCATGACCCGACCATTCCACTATACCACCCCACCCCGATGATCTGCAACTATCGGGGGTGACGCCGGGCATTACACCGCGCCGACTTCGACCTCCTGCGCGGTCGAGTCGCTCAGACGGAGGCGGCGGCGCGAAAGCAGCATGAAGCCTGCCAGCAGCGCCACGCCTGCTGCGATCTGCACGCGCGGCGGCAGGAAGCGCACCCGCTGGAAGACGCCGTGCTGCGAGACGCCCGTCAGCTCCAGCTTCAACTGCTGCACGAAACGGCGTGAGGGGCGCACGCGCACCAGCACCACGCTCAGTTTGCGGATGAGACCGACCATCGACTCGGCTTCGCGGCGCGGGACGTTGTAGCGGCTGATGATCTGGTCGAGGCTGCCCCGGTCATCCAGCAGGGCATCCGTCAGCGCGGAGAGCAGTGCGCTGATGGGCGAGTCGTTGTGGGGGGGCGTGTGTGCCATAACCGCTGTCAGCCTTTCTTCAATCTGTCGTGTGGGGTGCGTGTGGAAGATGCGTCTGGCGCATCGTCGAGGTGATCATTTTCATCCGCGCCGCCGTCCAGCATGTCGCGCAGCGACAGCAGCGTGCGGTGATAGAGCGATTTGACTGCGCCTTCAGTGCGATCCATGATCACGCCGATCTCAGCGTTGGACAGCCG
>CAZTLS010000094.1:0-6284 GCA_964614405.1 uncultured Pleurocapsa sp. | reverse complement strand
TATTTGGCGCGGTGCATCAGCCCGACGCGCTCCAGATTACGCAGCGCGATCTCGCGGTGTTCAGCACTGAAATATCCAAACAGGCTGCCGATGCCCTTGTTGTAGCCCAGCCGCCCCGTCAGCACGTTGGTGATGGCGGGCAGGCGCTCAACGAGGTTGTATTCCTGCCAGATGAAGCCGATGTAGCGGCGCACTTCGCCAAGCTGCGCGGCGTTCATGGCGGTGATGTCGTCGCCGTCCAGCACGATGCGCCCGCTGGTGACGGGCTGCAAGCCGTTGATGCAGCGCAGCAGCGTCGATTTGCCCGCGCCAGAGCGCCCGATGATGGCGATCACTTCGCCTTTTTCCGCTGACAGCGAGATCGTTTTGAGCGCTTCGTTACCCGTGTGGTACACCACACGTACACTGTCGATTTCCAGCAGGGGCATGGGGTTTGTCGCTGACCTCATCACACTATGAGCCGGACACTTAACCCTGTTGAGCATAATGCGACAACGTTATGATGGATCAGGGAAATTATTAAGTTCGTACCGCACAAACATTAAATCCGTTCATGATTTTTTCGCCCTGAAAGGACGGCTCATGCCCACTCTCGACACGCTGGACACCCCTTCCGTGCTGATCGACCTCGATCGGCTGGAGCGCAACATCGCCACGATGCAAGCGCGCTGTGACGCGGCAGGGGTGGCATTTCGCCCGCACATCAAGACGCACAAGATTCCCGCCATCGCCCAGATGCAGATCGACGCCGGGGCGATCGGCATCGCCTGCCAGAAGGTGAGCGAGGCGGAAGTGTTCACCGCCGCCGGGTTCAGCGACCTCTTCATCCCTTACAACATCGTCGGGGCGCGCAAGGCGGCGCGGCTGGCAGACATCGGCATCTGCAACCGGGTGTGTGCCGCTGCCGACAGCGAAGCGGTGGCGGCGGGCTACAGCGCCGCTGCCGAGAGCGCCGGCATCACCCTGCGCGTCATGGTCGAGCTGGCGACGGAGATCGCCCGCGCCGGGGCGGATGTCGAACGCGCCATCGATCTGGCGCTGCGCATCGACGCCGACGATCACCTACATTTTCAGGGCGTCATGGTCTACCCCAGCACGGCGGCGATCCGCCCGGCGCTGGTCGAGGTGATCGAGCGGCTGCATCGGCACGGCGTCGGCGTGGAGACGGTCAGCGGCGGCGGCATCGGCGCGGTGGCACACATGGGCGACCTGCCTGAACTGACCGAGATGCGCGTCGGCACGTATGTCTTCAACGACCTGACCGTGATCAGCAAGGGGCTGTGTACGCCGGACGACTGCGCCATGCACATCACCGCCACCGTCGTCAGCCGACCCACCAGCGGGCGCGCCATCCTCGATGCGGGCAGCAAAACGCTCACCCCCGAACGGCTGGGCACAGACGCCGCGCCGTCCTACGGCATGATCGTCGAGTATCCTGATGCGCGCATCTATAAGCTGAACGAGGAACACGCTTACGTCGATGTGTCGGCGTGTGAGCGCCAGCCCAGCGTGGGCGAGGTGGTGCGCCTCATCCCGGTGCATACCTGTCTGGTGAGCAACATGCACGATCGGCTGTACGGCGTGCGCGGCGATCAGATCGAGGTGGTGTGGGAGGTGGCGGCGCGCGGAAAGGTGATTTAGCCCCGTCTTACGGACTTTTTACATCCGGCGCACAGTTTGCGAACATCAGCGCGCGATGATCAGGGCATTGAACGAAGATGCGCCCGACAGTGTGGCGCATCGGCAGATAGAAGGAGCAGACTGATCATGAAGCGCAATCTGAGGACAGCCCTCGCCAGCGTCGGCATTGCCAGCGCCATCGCCGTCGGTGCGGTCGCAGCACAGGACGCCACCGCCACCCCTACCCCCACCCCGGATGCCAGCGCCCAGGTGATGCCCGGTCACGGGATGCGCGGGCGGCTGGCAGAGCGCGTCGGCGCGTCGGAGATGGCGACGCTGATTCAGGAATACACCGGGCTGGATGCGACCGCGCTGCGCGCTGCGCTGCGCAGCGGCTCGACCCTCGCCGAGCTGATCACCGCCAACGGGCGCACGGTCGAGGATTTCACCACCGCCGCCACCGCGCTGTTCGAGGCGAACCAGGCGGAACGGCTGACCGCATTTCAGGAACGCCTGACGCAGATGCTCAATGGCGAATATCGTGAAGGGCTGGGCGGGCGTCGTGGTGGGATGCGCCCAGGCATGGGTGAGGGGATGCGCCCAGGCGGACGCGGCGTGCCCCCCACTGCTGCGCCAGGAACCGGGACGTAAAACCGGACGCCTGCCCGTCCTCTCACCTCGCAGACCTGCTGGTCGCCTGCCCTTCTCCGCCGGAGAGGGGCAGGTGAACGCGGCGAAACGGGGTGAGGGGCGATCGTGTCCCCGCCTGCTGTGCAGCCTGCTCTCCCCGCTCCCCTTGTCCGCATTGTCCCACCGCTGTATCCCCTCGTCCCGTGACACTCGTGTAATGTGTACGAACTCATTGTTTTAATCTCGTACTTATGTTTATCATGCCGTTGCACGTTCGGATCGTGGGGGCGCTTCATGTGCGCAAACCTGACGTGCCATCGACATATTTCTAAAGGGGTTATATTCAATGCATTCGCAAAATCCTTTACGTCCCCCCCGATCGCTGCGGGCGGTGCTGTGGCTTGTGCTGCTGCTGATGCTGACGCTTGCCGTGCCGCTCGTTCAGGCAGCCGACAACAATGTTAACTGGGATCAGCTGGGGCACAACAGCCGTGACCCGCTCTACCGCTACCCACAGGGCGCAGTGCCGACGGGCACATCCGTCACGCTGCGTTTCCGCGCCCTCGATGGCGACCTGACGAGTGCCCAGGTGCGCGTGTGGAACGACCGCATCAACGCCTCGACGCTGTACGAGCTGACGCGCGTCGCTTCCGGCGTCACCTTCACGGGTGACCCGACCGTCTACGAATTCTGGGAGGTGACGCTGCCGCCCAGCGCGCTTTCCACCGTCTACTGGTATCGCTTCATCGCCCGCGATGGTTCGGCGGTCGCCTTTTACGAAGACGACAATCTCGGTCAGGGCGGCTGGGGGATGCCCTACGCCGGCAGCCCGGATCGAAGCTGGCAGCTGACGCACTACGACCCGTCCTTCACCACGCCAGACTGGGTGAAGAACGCCGTCATGTATCAGATTTTCGTCGATCGCTTCCGCGATGGCGACAGCGGCAATAACCCGACGGCGGGGCAGTTCTTCTACGACGAAGGCACGACCATCGTCCGCTCCAACGGGACAGACTGGAACACCCACATCTGCGACCCGCGCTCTGCGCCAGGCAGCAGCAGCGTGTGCGCCATGCGCTACAGCCAGAATTTCTACGGCGGCGACCTTCAGGGCGTGATCGATCAGCTCGATTACCTCGAAGACCTCGGCGTGACGGCGCTTTACCTCAACCCGATCTTCGAGTCGCCCTCCAACCACAAATACGACACCACCGACTTCATGCGGATCGATGACGCCTTCGGCGATCTGGCGCTCTTCCAGACGCTTTCGGCGCAGGCGCGCGCGCGCGGCATCCGCATCATCCTCGACGGCGTGTTCAACCACACCTCGTCGGACAGCATCTACTTCGACCGCTACGGGCGCTACCCCGAAGTCGGCGCGTGCGAGTCGACCGCCAGCCCGTACATCAACTGGTTCCCCTTCAAGCCCTACACCGGCACAGGGGCGTCCCCCTGCTCGGACAACCGCGACTACAACTACTGGTTCGGCATTTTCGACAGCCTGCCGGTGATGAACCACGACGACCCAGGCGTGCGCGCCTACTTCCTGACCAACGGTCTGGCGTCGGTCGCGCCGTACTGGATGCAGTGGGCGGATGGCTGGCGTCTGGACGTCGCCCCGGAGATCGATCACGGCACGCTGAGCGACCCGGACGACGACTACATGGAAGTCCTGCGCGCAGCGGTGCGCGCCGTCAACCCGGACGCCTACATCGTCGGCGAAGAATGGGGCAACTCGACCTCGTGGACGATCGACAACCAGTGGGACGCGACGATGAACTATCAGTACTCGTCGGCGTTCCTCAGCTTCTTCCGCGACAACCCCTTTGTCGATAACGACCACAACGGCGGCAGTTCGGCAGGCGTGCTGGCTCCGCTTTCGCCGTCGCTGTTCAACGACCGCATCCTCAACTGGCGCGAACGCTATGCCCCTGAAGCGTACCACGCCATGATGAACCTGCTGGGCAGCCACGACACCAGCCGTGCGCTGTTCATGCTCGACCACAATACCGGCACTGCCACCACCGCCACCTACAACAACCCGGCGTATGACTGGAGCGACGCCATCGCCCGCCTCAGGGGGGTGACCATCGCCCAGTTCACCATGCCGGGCGCACCCACCATCTACTACGGTGATGAGGTCGGCACGATCAACCCGCCCGCCTGGGATGGCAGCCAGTGGCAGGATGACCCCTACAACCGCGTCCCCTTCCCCTGGCTCGACGAGACGGGCACGCCGTACTACACCCACATGCAGACGGCTGGCGGGCAGAATGCACTGCGCGATCACTACCGCACGCTGACCGGGGCGCGCCACGCTCACGCAGCGCTGCGCGTCGGTGAGGTCATCCCCGTGCTGATCGACGATGCAGCCGGCATCTACGCCTACCTGCGCTGGATGCCCGATGACAGCGATGTGGCGCTGGTCGTGCTGAACAACGGCGCGGCGGCGACCAACGTCAGCGTAGACGTCAGCGGCTATACCCCGAACAGTTTCGCCTGGACGGAACTCTTCAGCGGCGCGGCGATCACCAGTGACACCAACGGCATCGTCGTCATCCCGTCCATCCCGGCGGAGGGCGGCGTGGTGCTGCTCCCGGTCGGCACGATGAGCGGTCGCCCGGCGGCGATCACTGACCTGGCGGGCACGCCAGCGGCGAATCAGGTCACCCTCGACTGGGCGGATGTGCCGGGCGCGGCGTCGTATCAGGTCTACCGCAGCCGCCTGAGCTACGGCGGTTTCGAGTGGATCGGCACGACCAGCGACTCGACCTATCAGGACACCGGGCTGACCAACGCCATCCGCTACTGGTACAAAGTCGTGCCGGTGGCGCTCAACGGGCTGCACGGCGGCGACTCCAACGAGGTGGGCGTCATCCCGGCGATCGACCTCGGCGGCAGCGGCGTGTGGTACAACCTCCAGTGGCCCCACGAGATCACCCATGTCCTGAGCGCCGTCAACCCCACCCCGACCATCTACGGGCAAATCTGGGTCGGTGGTGTGACCGACGCCAGCAGTGAACCCGTGCCGGGCATCCGCGCGCAGGTCGGCTACGGTCCGGAGGCAGACGCGCCGTCGTCGGCGTCGTGGACGTGGTTCGAGATGAGCCACAACCCAGGCTACGACTTCAACCAGAGCAACGATGAATTCCAGGGGACGATGATCCCCACCGCAGTCGGCACGTTCAAATTCACCACCCGCTACAGCGCTGACGGCGGCACGACCTGGTTCTACACCGATCGCAGCGCCCCGCCCTACGATGTGGCGGACGCCGGCACGCTCACCGTCACCGCGCCGACCGACAGCGATCCGCCCGCCGCCCCGACCGGGCTGGATGTGACGGGCACGACCTCGGTCAGCGTCTCGCTCGTCTGGAATGCTCACCCGAACACCGATGGCGACCTGTTCGGCTTCCGCGTCTACCGCGCGCTCGTCACGGGCGGTGTGGCGGGCACGCCGTCACTGGTCGGCAGCGTCAACAACCCTGCCGCCACCACCTACACCGACGGCACGGTGACCAGCGGACAGACTTACGAGTACACCGTCACAGCAGTGGACACCAGCCTGAACGAGTCCGCCCCGTCGAACGCGGTGCGCGCCACCGCCGAGATGCGGAACGTCACCGTCACCTTCCGCGCCACCGTCCCGGCGGGCACGCCAGGCACGGTCTACATCGCGGGCAACTTCGGCTCTGGCTATCCGACGTGGAATCCGGGCGGCATGGCGATGACTCAGGTCGCGCCGGGCGTGTGGGAGCGCGAGTTCACCCTGCTCGACGGCACACAGGTCGAGTACAAGTACACGCGCGGATCGTGGGATACGGTGGAGAAAGAGGCGGACGGCAACGGGGAGATCGACAACCGCCGCGCCACCGCCGATTACGGCACGAACGGGATGCAGGTCGTCGAGAACACCGTCGCCAACTGGCGTGACCCGTATGTCGTGACGGTCGTCCCGGCGAATATGACCAACGCCCCGGCGAACACGACCATCGCGCTGACGTGGAATCAGGCGATGAACGCCGGCTCGGTGA
>CAZTLS010000093.1:0-6541 GCA_964614405.1 uncultured Pleurocapsa sp. | reverse complement strand
AGCGCCGCCAGCCGATCGCCGCCCGCGCCCAGCGCCGCCGCGCCCGCCAGCACCGCCCCGGCGGATGCCCAGTGCAGCCGACTGCTGATCATCCCGGTGACCAGCACCAGCACTGCGCCGAAGAAGGGCAGCCACTCGGCGCGGGTGAAGGCATAGGCGGCGAACAGCGCGCCATGCAGCAGCACGATCAGCCCGAAACGTGCGCCGTCCAGCCAGCGCGCGATGAGGCGGCGCAGCAGCAGCACCCCCGCCATGCCGATCAGCGCCAGCGTCAGCACATCGGGGCGAAATTCCTGAGCGATGAGCGCCGCATAGCCGACCACGCTGAACGCGATCAGGATGACCCACGACAGGCGGCGCAGGATATTGAGGCGCAGATCGATGAGCGTATCGCGGAAGCTGGCGTGATGCAGCGGCGGGCTGACGGCGCTCATACGCCCACCTGCCCCAGCGCCGCCGCCAGCGCCTCGCGGGTGATCGGTTTGGGCAGGAAGTACGACGCGCCGAGCGAATACGCCAGTTCCGGATCGTTGATGACCGAGCAGATGATCACCGGCAGATGCGTCGTCTCCGGCGTCGTCCGCAGGCGCTGGAGCAGTTCCCAGCCGTCCATGCCAGGCATCATCAGGTCGAGCAGCACGGCGCTGGGCTGCATCTCGCGCGCCAGCGCCAGCCCGCTCACGCCGTCGGTCGCCGCCAGCACCTCCAACGCGCGGTCAGCGACGTAGCGCTGGATCAGGTCGGTCAGCCCGGCGTGGTCGTCGATGACCAGCAGTGCGGCGCGCCTGGCAGAAAAGCGCAGACAGACGCGCGCCATGCCATCGGGCAGACTCATCTGTTCGAGCGTCAGGCGCAGCCGTTCGATGAACCCCTGCACGGCGGAACCGATCGGCACGGGCGCGCCAGGCGATCGCGCGGGGTAGTCGAGCGTGAGGGCGATCCCGTCCGCCGCGTCGCTCAGCATCACGGTCAGCGTGCCTGAGGCAGCAGCCTGCACCGTCTGGCTGAGCAGGTGGATGCACACTTGCTGCGCCGCCGCCGGGTCGGTCAGGATGGTGAGCGGGGCAGCGGGCAGGTCAGCATGGACGGTCACGCTGTGCCCTTCGGCGAGGCGGGAAACGGCTTTGACAGCAGCTTCGATCATGGCGGTCAGGCTGGTGGGCGTGAGCGCGTCGGGCGGCGCGTCTGCACCCTGCCCCGCCTGATGACGGCGCACCCACAGCAGCCAGCCGACCGCCTCATGCCCCTGACGCAGGTCACGGTATGCCTGCCGCACCGAGACGCCGAGGCTGGCGGCAGCTTCGGGCAGCGGCATGGCAGCGACGTAATGCAGGTTGAGCAGCGGGTAGATGCGCCCGCCTGGAGTCGTATTCGCCTGCTGTCTGAGCGACTCGATCGCCTCGATCAGCTCGCGGCGCAGCCGATGCCCGGCGGCTTCAGCAGCCCCGCCCGCCGGGCTGCCCGCTGCCAGCGGATGGCGGTTGAGCGCGGGAAAATCGTACAGGTTCTCCAGCGCACTTTTGACATCGTTGAGGAATTCATCGGGCAGGTCGGTCATGGCGGGTGTCATCACTGTGTCACAAATCTGGCAAAAAAGACGCGCCATGCAGGTGGGGCGCATGGTACATTCAGCATAGCACGAACCGCGCTGACGGGTACGGCGCATCGTGTCTTTCGATTTTCTCGCTCCGCCGCTTCCGGCGGACGCCTCGCTCACGGGGGCGCTCAGTTCGCAGAGCGCTCTTGTGCAGGGCGTACAGGGATCGGCAGATGAGCGGGCATTTTTTGGAGGCATCAGGGACATGATCAGGCATATTTTTGGCGTAAAGAAACTGTTGGTGGCGGCGGTGCTGGCGCTGCTGGTCGGTATCGGCGCGGTCGGCGCACAGGATTTGAGCGGTCAACTGGAGATTTTTTCGTGGTGGGCGGGCGATGAAGGTCCGGCGCTGGAAGCGCTGATCGCGCTGTACAACGCTGAAAACCCAGGCGTGGAAGTGATCAACGCCACCGTCACCGGCGGATCGGGCGTCAATGCGCGCGCCGTCCTCAAGACCCGTATGCTGGGCGGCAACCCGCCGGATACCTTCCAGGTTCACGCAGGTGAAGAACTGACCGGAACGTGGGTCGTGGCAGACCGGATGCAGGATCTGAGCGGTCTGTTCGCCGAACAGGGCTGGAACGAAGCGTTCCCGGCACAGCTCATCGACGCGCTGACAGTGGACGGCGGCATCTACAGCGTGCCCGTCAACATCCACCGCTCGAACGTGATGTGGTTCAACCCGGCAAAGGTGGCGGAATGGGGCATCGACGTGCCGGCGACGTGGGATGACTTCCTGGCGGTCTGCCCGGCGATCCAGGCACAGGGCGTGACACCGCTGGTCGTGGGTGAGGCGTGGACGGTCAACCATCTGTGGGAGAGCGTGGCGCTCGGCGTGCTGGGCGTGGACGGCTGGAACGGCATCTGGACGGGCGAGACCAGCCCGACGGGCGCGGAGATGCTGGCGGTGTGGGAGCGGTTCGGTGAAGTGCTGGCGTGTTCCAACATCAGCACCGACGCGGCAGGCTTGTCGTGGCAGCAGGCGATCGATCAGGTCGTGGCGGGCACAGCGGCATTCAACATCATGGGCGACTGGGCGGCGGGCTACATGACCACCACCCTCGGCTTGGAGCCTGGCGAAGGCTTCGGCTATGCCCCTGCGCCGGATACGGCGGGCGTGTTCATGTGGCTGTCGGACAGCTTCGGGCTGCCCGTCGGCGCGCCGAACGAGGCGAACACCATCGCCTGGCTGACGCTGCTCGGCTCGATCGAGGGTCAGAATGCCTTCAACCCGCTCAAGGGGTCGATCCCGGCACGTGCAGACGCAGTGAGCGCCGCGCCGGAGCTGTACAACGCCTATCTCCAGTCGGCAAGCGAAGACTGGGCGTCGAACGACCTGGCGGGCAGCCTGGTGCATGGTTCCGCCGCCAACGAGCGCTTCATGGGCGATTTCGGCACGGTGATGGAAGTGTACCTCGCCAGCCGCAGCGCCGCCGCCGCCGCCAGCGCGTTCGCTGCGGTGTGCGCCACCAGCGGGGCGTGCAGCTAAGGTCTGCAAACTGATCTGACCTCACCCTGTTTCGCTTGCGCTCAACTGCCCCTCTCCGCTGGAGAGGGGCAGGAAACCGCCAGGTTTCCGGGTGAGGTTTTAAAAACCCCCGACTCTCATCCACTTCATGAGGATACGCCGATGAGAAGCAACCGCGATCGGGCGATCGCTTTCCTGATGCTGCTGCCGTCGCTGATCGTGCTGGGCATCTTCGTCTATGGCTTTATCATTCAGGCGATCAATACATCGCTGACCGACTGGGGGAGCAACCTCGCCCAGCCGCCGCTTTCGCCCAATGTCGTCAAAAGTTACGTCGGGCTGGAAAATTACCAAAGCCTGATGACCGATTTGCTCGAATTTCCATTTCGGAACGCGCTGGTCAATACATTCTTCTTCACCGTGTTCTTCGTGCTGGGCTGCATCGTGGTGGGGATGCTGCTGGCGCTGCTGCTCGATCAGAAGATCGTCGGCGAGGCGTTCTTCCGCACTATCTTCCTCTTCCCAATGGCGCTGTCGTTCGTGGTGACGGGCACGATCTGGCGCTGGATGCTGCAACCGAACGGCGGCATCAACGTGCTGCCGCAGGCGCTCTTCGGCGCACCGCCCTTCACCTTTCCCTGGCTCAATTCGCGCGAGGTGTGGCTGGGCTTCAACTGGGGCGATGTGCCCGGCATCCTGACGAGTGTCGGCATCGCCATCCTCGCGTTTCTGGCGGTGCGCGCGGCGCTGACGCGGCGCTGGCGGGCGATGCAGCTTTTCGCGTTCGCGGCGGCAGTCGTGCTGCTCGTCTTTTTCGCCAGGCTGTGGGATTTCGTCTGGCTGCCGCTCGATGTGCCGGACGCGGAAGCAGGAATCGCACCCAAAGGCTTCAACGCCGCGCTGGTGGGCATCATCATCGCCGCCGTCTGGCAGATGTCCGGCTACGTCATGGCGATGTTCATCGCCGGCATTCGCGGCGTGCCGGAAGAACTGCGCGAGGCAGCGCGGGTGGATGGGTGCAGCGAACTGGATGTCTACCGCCTGATCGTGCTGCCCCAGCTCAGCCCGATCATCCTCAGCGCCATGATCATCCTGGGGCACATCTCGCTGAAAATCTTCGATCTCGTGTTCGCAATGGCAGGACCGGACAACGTGCAGACGGTCGTGCCTGGGCTGCTCGTCTACACCGAAGGCTTCCGCGAAAACTCGTTCGCCAAAGCCAGCGCCATCGCCGTGATCATGCTCTTCTTCGTGGCGGTCATCATCGTGCCGTATCTGTGGTCACAACTGCGCGAGTCGCGCCGGGGCGCACGCTGATTATGCCTGCATCCCCAAAGAAAGGACTGACTTTTCCATGATCACAGCCCAGCAGTGGCGGCGCACCACCCTTCGGACCGCGCTGTACGTGACGCTGATCGCGCTGACGGCGGTGTTCATCCTGCCCGTCTACATGGTGGTGATCACCGCGCTGAAAGACCCGGCGACGATCAACCTGCAAACCGCCTGGGTTCCGCCCAGCCAGCCCTACTGGCAGAGCTTCAACGAGGTGATCACGGCGTTCGGTCCGCGCCTGCGGAACAGCGCAGCGCTGGTCATCGGCGCGACGATCCTCTCATCGGTGCTGGGGTCGCTCAACGGCTATGTGCTGTCGAAGTGGCGCATCCCAGGCGAACGCATCCTGTTTCCGCTGATGCTGTTCGGCATGTTCATCCCCTATCAGGCGATCCTGATCCCGCTGTTCGAGTTCATGCGCTCGATCAACCTGTACGGTGGCGTGATCGGGCTGATCGTGATCCACACCGTCTACGGCTTGCCGATCACCACGCTCATCTTCCGCAACTTCTACGTGGAAATCCCCGATGAGATGCTGGAGGCAGCGGCGATCGACGGGGCAAACTTCTTCGACATCTACACGCAGGTGGTCTTCCCCCTGTCCGTGCCCGGCTTCGTGGTGGTGATCATCTGGCAGTTCACGCAAATCTGGAACGAGTTCCTGTTCGCCGTCACCATGACCACGACGGACTCGCAGCCGATCACCGTCGGGCTGGCGCAGCTTGCCGGGGGTGAGGCGGTCAAATGGAATCTGCCGATGGCGGGCGCGATCGTCGCCGCGCTGCCGCCGCTGCTGGTGTACATCGTGTTGGGGCGTTACTTCATTCGCGGGCTGCTGGCGGGGTCGATCAAGGGGTGATCGGTCGGTATTGCCGCCGGGGTCCTACCTCACCCCGTTTCGCTGCGCTCAACCGCCCCTCTCCAACGGAGAGGGGCAGGAAACCGCCAGGTTTCCGGGGTGAGGTTGGGGCAAACAGACGCTAAAAACAGGTTTGCAGATACATTCTACCCCGTGACGCCGTGCTGATCGGCATCGAAGTCGAGCAGCCCGCCGACGGAGTCCAGCGTCAGCACCCACATATCGCCCATCGAGACGCTGGTGATGCGCGTATCGGGGCGGGGCATACTGACGAAGTAAGTGTTCAGCTCGCCGAGGAATTCGAGATGGCGCTGGCGCATCCGGTGAAAGCTGCTGAGCGCGCTGGAGACAGCGCGTTCGCCCTGCACCATGCGCTTGGAGTCCGGCGTCTCGTACAGGTAGGCATAGCGCCAGGCACGAAATTCCTCGCGCAGCGCTTCCAGATAGCTGCGCGCCTCGACCAGTGCGGCGATCAGACCATCATGCATGGGCAGGCGCTCACTCACCAGCTGCTCCAGCAGTTCCAGATAGCTGCTCGCTCTGGCGAGGCGCTGCCCGTACTCATGGCTGAGCCACCAGAGGGTGTCGGCGGGTGCGGTCATGATGGTTGCGGCGGCGCTCCTTCAGTCACCAGGAGTCGGACGAGACATCATAAGCATAACACAGCCCGCACGCCATGCGTAAAACGTTTTTGGTATATTGCCGAAATCTGGAAAAGGGATCGTCAGGGTTGTCTGTGCAAAACCGTTTTGAGGTCTGTTCGATTCCAGCTCACCGCGAACCTCACCCCGGAAACCGGGCGGTTTCCTGCCCCTCTCCGATGGAGAGGAGCGCAGCGAAACGGGGTGAGGTCCGGTGCGTTTACTGATAGTTGTCCTGATAGCTGTCGTGCGAGTACGGCTCTTCCTGCTCCAGCGGGTAGTAATCGCTGCTGGCGTTGGGCTGGCGCTCGAACACCAGCCGTCCACCCACCTCATCGATGACGATCAGGTCGTCAGGCTGCACATCGCCGCGCAGCAGCATGGCGCTCAGTTCATTCTCGACATACCGCTGCAGGGCGCGGCGCAGCGGACGCGCCCCGAACTGCGGGTCGTAGCCCTTGCGCGCCACCCACAGGCGGGCGGGTTCCGTCAGATGCACCTGCACGCCGCGCTCGCGCAGGCGTTCGGCGATCTCGTGCATCTGCAGATCGACGATCTGCTCCACCTGTGCCAGAGTAAGCGCCTCGAAGATGATGATCTCGTCGATGCGGTTGAGGAATTCCGGGCGGAAGACCTCGCGCATC
>CAZTLS010000092.1:543-7044 GCA_964614405.1 uncultured Pleurocapsa sp. | reverse complement strand
TCATGCTGCGCTACCGCCGCGCGCTCGACACCTGGATGAGCGAGTCGCTGGTGGCGGAGGGGGTGACGGCGCTGCTGGAGCTGGCAGAACAGATCGGCGCGCCGGATGTGCTGGTCACCGACCCGTTCCTGACTGCCTCCGGCATCGCCGCTGAAAAGCTCGGCGCACGGCTGGCGGTGTGCGGCTGGGTGGCGATGCGCGAACTGAACGACGATCTGCTCTTCCCGGTGCAGCGCGCGCTGGGCAGCGAGAGCCGCGATCGGCTGGATCGGCTGTGCGCCCGCTTCGGCGTGACAGGGAGCAACTTTTCAGAAGGCGCTGCGCCCGCCCTGCTCAGCCCACATCTGCACATCAGCTATTTCAACCGCGCATGGTATCAGGCGGAAGAGCCGCTGCTGCTGCCGCAGACATGTTTCGTCGGCGGCGTGCCGCGCCCGTCCGGCGAGCCGACCCCGGCGTGGCTGACGGCGATCCCAGGCGACGTGCCGCTGGCGGTCATCACGCTGGGGACGACCTTCACGGGCGATCTGGGCTTCTACAGCTGGGCGGCACAGGCGGCAGCGCGTGCCGGGCTGCTGCCGATCGTGGCGATCGGCTGGAACCCGATCGCGCCGGAGGCGAAGCAGGCGCTCATCCGGGTGCTGCCGCGCGGGACGCGGCTGGTCAATTACGTGCCGTTCGCCGATGTGCTGCCGCGCGCGCGCATCTTCTGCCATCATGGGGGGATGGGCACGACGCACGCCGGGCTGATTCACGGCGTGCCGCAGATCATCGTACCGCACGCCGCCGACCAGCGCGGGCAGGCGCGCCGGGCAGCACAGGCGAAGGTTGGGCTGAACCTGACGGCACACGATGTGCGTCAGGGGATGCTGCGCGATGCCTTCCCCGCCCTGCTGAACAACGCGCGCGTGCAGGATGAGGCGCGGGCGCTGGCGGACGATCTGGCGTCGCTGGGCGGGGTGGCGCGCGCCGCCGACGCGCTGGAGGCGGTCTAGCCGGGTTTGCGCCCGCGCAGCGTGACGTAGGTGTGATCGAACGCCGCGTCCGGCGTGCCGGCACAGCGGATGTGCATCCATTCCGCCACGCGCGTTGGCGCTTGCAGCATGAGCAGGTGCAGCCGTTCAACCACCTCCGGCGTACAGCCCTGTCGTGCCGCCCAGGGCAGCATGGGCGAATCGCGCCGCAGCAGTTCGACATGATCGACAGTCAGCCCGGCGTCGAGCAGCGCGCCTTCCCACTGATACGGGGCGAACGCCCGCACATGCGACGGATCGCGCAGCGTCTCGAACGCCTCGATGTAGGCTGCGTCGCGCGGGTCATCGGGCACGGTCTGATCCTGCACCACCAGCACGCCGCCTGGCTTGAGCGTGCGCGCGCACTCCAGCACGAAGCGGAAGATGTCCGGGAAGTGATGGGCGGCGATGCGACAGGTGATCACGTCGAAGGTCGCCTGAGCGAAGGGCAGGGCTTCGGCGTCGGCGGGCAGGAAGCGGACGTTGTGCCCCGCGCCGAGCTGGGTGTCGATGAACTGGCGGGCGGCGCTGAGCATGACCGGGGCATAGTCGCTGGCGATCATCCGCCCGACGTGCGGGGCGAGTTTGAGCGCGGTGTGCCCGCCGCCCGTCGCCACATCAAGGGCGATCGCGCCTGGGGCGGGGTCGGCAAGGGTGAGCATCAGGTCGAGGTCAGCGCCGGCGCTGTGGGTCGGGCTGCTGACGTAGGCTGCGGCGTGCTGGCTGAAACGAGCGCGGGTATGCGCCTTGCTGTCGTTGTGCATGAGCTGAAGTCCGGTATGTGCTGAGCTGATCAGGTCTGTGAATACAAAAAGGATCGGAAACCTGCCTGCGCTTGATCAGGCTGTGCGGATGAGCCCCGATGGGTCGCCTCGTTTGACCTGGGCGACCCACCGGGTCGCCCCTACTCAAAAGACCCTCTCCATCGGAGAGGGGTGAGGTGAAGGCGAACAGCCACCGAAACGATTTTGCAGGCATACCCTGTTCTCCCTGTTTCAACGCCCTCACCTCAGCCGCACGACCTCGCCCGTCTGCGCCGACTGGTATGCTGCGCTGACCACCTCCACTGCGCGCAAACCGTCCTCGCCCGTGATGGCGGGCGGGCGACCGTCACGCACCGCGCTCACGAACTCCGCCAGCATCCCGGCGTTGGCGTCTGATCCCCAGAAGGCGCGCGTTCCACGACCGACCGCCCCGCTGTAGACCTGCATCGCCTGACGAAAGGCGTCCATGACCACCAACCCGCCGGAAGCGACGATCTCCAGCGTCAGCCCGCCCCAGGTGGGGTAATGCGCAGGCTTGCTCCAGCTGGCGTCGATGCTGGCGAATGCACCGTTCTCGAAGGTGATCAGGGCGATGCCCGCCGTCTCGACGGCGACCCGCTCCCCGTGCAGCAGGCGGCTGCTGCGGGCGTAGACCTCGGTCACCTCACAGGCGAAGAACCAGCGCAGCAGATCGACCAGATGCACCAGATGATCGGTCAGCGCGCCGCCGCCCGCCAGCTTCGGGTCGGTGAACCAGCCCCGATCGAGGAAGGCGGGTGCGTCGGGCGACTGGTGCGCTTCGGGCAGCATCCCCTGATTGGTGCTGTTGACGCCGTACACCTGCCCCAGCACGCCGGAGTCGATGGCGCGCTTAACCTGTATGGCGGGCGGGCTGAAGCGCATCGGGAAGGCGGTCATCAGCGAGACGTTTGCTTCGGCGCAGGCGTCCACCAGCGCGCGCGCATCTTCGACGCGGGTCGCCAGCGGCTTTTCGCACAGCACGTGTGCGCCCGCTGCCGCCGCATAGCGGGCGATCGGCAGGTGATAGGCGTTCTCCGAAGTGATGATGACGGCGTGCGGGCGCTCGTTGAGCAGGTCGTGCGCGGTGGCGAACTGGCGCACACCGAACTGGTCGGCGAAGTACGCGCCGCGCGCCGCGTTCTGATCTGCCAAGCCGATCAGCTCGACGCCAGGCATCGTCTTGAGCAGGGCGGCGTAGCCCTCGGCGTGCAGGTGAGCGAAACTCAGGATGCCGATGCGGATGGTCATGCGCTGATCTCCTCGATGCGGACGGGTTTGCCAGTGCGGGCGGACTGGTGCGCCGCCAGCGCGATCCGCACCGCCGCCAGCCCGTCACGGGCGGTGACGCGCGGTTCAGCGCCATGCACCAGCACATCGTAGAAATGCCTGATCTCGGTGGTGTACGGGTCTTCCGCGAGCGGGCTGGCGGGCAAGCCCGTGTCCGGCGTCGAGCCGTCCGCCGACGCCTTGAGGTGCAGCGCGAGCGGCTGTGACGACCCGGCGGGATGTTCGATCAGCCCGTCATCGCCAGCGATCTCCAGCGCCGTGCGGAACATCGGCTGCGGATATGCCCAGCCACCTTCGATGTTGCTCATCGCGCCGCCCGTGTGCGTCAGCAGGGCGATGGCGTAATCCTCCGCTGCGCCGGGGTCGCGCCCGCGCACGCTGCGCGCATAGACCGACTCGACTTCGCCCGCCACCCAGCGTGCGTAGTCGAAATCGTGGATCATCAGGTCGAGGATCATGCCGCCGGATCGCGCGTCATCGAGGAACCAGTTGTCATCGGCGCGGCGCGGCTGAAAGCTGGCGCGTGTCGTGCGGATGACCGCCACCCGCCCGATCGCCCCGGCATCGACCAGCGCTTTGGCGCGGGCGTATTCGGGGAAGAAGCGCACCACATGCGCCACCAGCAGCGGCACGCCCGCCCGTTCGCACCGTTCGACGGACGCCAGCGCGTCGGCATACGTCCGCGCCAGCGGCTTCTCGCACACGATGGCGCGCCCGGCGTCGGCAGCGGCGGCGATCATGTCGGCGTGCAGGTGGGTGGGGGTGCAGATGTCGATCACGTCGCAGGCGGCGATGAGCGCCTCAGCGGAGTCGAAGGCTGTGCCGCCGTATTCCGCTGCCAGCGCCGCCGCACGCGCGGGTTCGAGCGAGTAATAGCCGATCACGTCGGCGGGAGTGGCGCGCCACGCGGCGGCGTGAATCGCCCCCATGAAACCGGTACCGAGAATGCCCACACGCAGCATGGATGCGATCCTTTCGGGTGTGCTGATGCAGTGGCGGTGAGTATAGCGCGTCTGGCGGGGTTCAACCCCGCTTTTTCAGCAGGTCGAACCCTTCACGGATGAACAGGCGGACGCATTCCTCCGCACATGCCCTGTGGCGGCATGACAGACGTAAACCGTACCCATGATTTCGATCTATTTTCCATCAGAACACCCCTTGCGCAAGGCAAATGGTTCCACCCGTATAAGCCGGTTTGGGTGTGCCGGAGCAAACCTCTTTCTCTGTGCAGATCGCCCCATCCGTTTGGCGTTCGCCGCATCGTTCGCTACACTCAGGGGTGTAATATAGTGTTACTGCGTCTGATGAGGACTCTCCATCATGACAACCCAACCTGTTCGCACTTCTTCCGGCATCGAACTCAAAGCGGTTTACACCGCCGCCGACCTGCCCGCCGATCCGGACGCCGCACTCGGCAGCCCAGGCGCATACCCCTTCACGCGCGGCATCTACCCCACGATGTATCGCGGTCGGCTGTGGACGATGCGCCAGTACGCGGGCTACGCCACCGCCGAAGAGAGCAACGCCCGCTACCGTTTCCTGCTCTCTCAGGGGCAGAGCGGCTTGTCCGTCGCCTTCGACCTGCCCACCCAGATCGGCTACGACGCCGACGACCCGATGGCGCTGGGCGAGGTGGGCAAGGTCGGCGTGAGCATCAGCACGCTGGAGGACATGGCGCGCCTGTTCGAGGGGATCCCGCTGGACAAGGTGAGTACCAGCATGACGATCAACGCCCCGGCGACGGTGCTGCTGGCGATGTACATCGCCGTCGGCAAACGGCAGGGCGTCGATCCGGCGGCGCTGCGCGGCACGGTGCAGAACGACATCCTGAAAGAGTACATCGCGCGCGGCACATACATCTTCCCGCCTGCCCCGTCGATGCGGCTGATCACCGACCTGTTCGCCTACTGCAAGACGGACGTGCCGCTGTGGAACACGATCAGCATCAGCGGCTATCACATCCGCGAGGCGGGCAGCACCGCTGTGCAGGAGATCGCCTTCACCCTCGCCAACGGCATCGCCTATGTGCAGGCAGCGCTCGACGCCGGGCTGCACGTGGACGATTTCGCGCCGCAGCTCTCGTTCTTCTTCAACGCCCACAATCACTTTCTGGAAGAAGTCGCCAAGTTCCGGGCGGCACGCCGCCTGTGGGCGTCGATCATGCGCGATCGCTTCGGCGCACGTGACCCGAAGAGTATGCAGCTTCGCTTCCACACCCAGACGGGCGGCAGCACGCTCACCGCGCAGCAGCCGGAGAACAACATCGTCCGCGTGGCGCTTCAGGCGCTCGCCGCCGTCATGGGCGGCACGCAAAGCCTGCACACCAACAGCATGGATGAGGCGCTCGCCCTGCCGACGCAGCGCGCCGCCACCATCGCCCTGCGGACGCAGCAGATCATCGCCCACGAGAGCGGCGCGGCGGATACCGTCGATCCGCTGGCGGGCAGTTACGTCATCGAGGCGCTGACCGACGCGCTGGAGGCAGGCGCGCGCGATCTGATCGCCCAGATCGACGCGATGGGCGGGGCGCTCAATGCCATCGAAGCTGGCTTTGTGCAGGGCGAAATCCAGCAGGCGGCATATGAGGCGCAGCGCGCCATCGAAGAAGGGCAGCAGATCATCGTCGGCGTCAACCGCTACACCGTCGAGGATGAGGCGCAGCCCGATCTGCTGCGCGTCGATCCGGCGATCGAGCAGGGGCAGCGCGCGCGTTTGGCGGCGCATCGTGCCGCGCGCGATAATGAGACGGTCAGCGCGCTGCGCGCCAGGCTCGACCAGGCAGCGCGGGGCAGCGACAACCTGATGCCGCTGCTGATCGCCTGTGTCGAAGGGGGGGTGACGCTGGGCGAAATCTGCGGCACGCTGCGCGCAGTGTTCGGCGAATATCGCCCCGCCGTCACGGTATAATCGGTTTGTGCAACCTGGGCAGCGAGAGGATCACACACACATGACCCAGCACAACAGCAAGATCGAACGCCTGCGCGCTCTGCGCGAACAAAGCCATGCCGGGGGCGGGGCAGAGCGCGTCAAACGGCAGCACGACGCCGGGCGCAACACCGCCTATGAGCGCCTCGACATCCTGCTCGATCGCGGCTCATTCCGCGAACTGGACGCCTTCGTGCGCCACCGCGCGCGCGATTTCGGCATGGATCAGCAGGATTTTCCGGGCGACAGCGTGGTGACCGGCTGGGGGACGATCAACGGGCGGCTGGTGTACGTCTATTCGCAGGATTTTACGGTTTTCGGGGGCAGTCTGGGCGAAGCGCATGCAGAAAAAATCTGCAAGATCATGGATATGGCGATCAAAAACGGCGCGCCTCTGATCGGGTTGAACGATTCTGGCGGTGCGCGCATTCAGGAAGGGGTGGTTTCGCTGGGCGGGTATGCGGACATCTTCCTGCGCAATACGCTGGCCT
>CAZTLS010000092.1:289-517 GCA_964614405.1 uncultured Pleurocapsa sp. | reverse complement strand
CAAATCAGCGCGATTATGGGTCCCTGCGCCGGAGGGGCAGTCTATTCGCCCGCTCTGACGGATTTTATCTTCATGGTGCGGAATTCGTCATATATGTTCGTTACCGGACCGGATGTCGTCAAAACAGTGACGCATGAAGATGTCTCGTTTGAAGACCTGGGAGGGGCAGGCGTCCATGCGGAGGTATCCGGCGTTTGCCACATCGCCACCGAGACGGAAGCCGAGACC
>CAZTLS010000092.1:0-223 GCA_964614405.1 uncultured Pleurocapsa sp. | reverse complement strand
CGCCGGAGACGGATACGGGCGATGACCCTCTTAGAATGGAAGCAGAACTCGATGAGCTGGTGCCGGAAGATCCCAGCAAGCCCTACGATATGAAAGAAGCGATTCGGCTCATTGTGGATAAGGGGGAGTTTTTCGAAATTCAGGCAGGGTATGCGATGAACATCGTTGTCGGTTTTGCCCGCCTGGGCGGGCATGCTGTGGGGATCGTTGCCAACCAACCGGC
>CAZTLS010000091.1:4904-7105 GCA_964614405.1 uncultured Pleurocapsa sp. | reverse complement strand
AAGCAGGAGACCGCCCCTGTGGAACTCTCGCACGATGAAGTGCGGCGCATCGCTGAACTGGCGCGCCTGCACCTGACGGAAGAAGAAATTGCGCTCTACGCCGGACAGCTCGCTCATGTGCTGGACGCCTTCCAGAACCTGCGCGGCATCGATACGGCGCACATCGCTCCGACGGCATCGGTGCTGCCGCTGGTCAATGTGATGCGGGCTGATGAGCCAGCCGCGCCGCTGACGCCGGAGCAGGTGATCGCCAATGCCGCCCACAGCAGTGACGGTCAGTTTCTGGTCGAAGACATTTTCAACGACTGATCTTTGAATCTCGCACGCCCTGAGTCTTGTGTGCCCCAGGGGGGACAAGCTGATGCGTAAACGCCTGCTCATCATCGAGGATGATTTCGACGTTGCCGAGCTGCTGGTGCTGTATTTCCGCCAGGGCGATTACGAAGTGCTGCACGCACCCAGCGGCACAGAAGGGATCGCCATTGCCCGCGTGTCGCTGCCCCATCTCATCCTGCTGGATGTGATGCTGCCCGATATGGACGGCTATGACGTGTGTTATACCCTGCGTCAGGTGGCGTTCACCCGCTACATCCCGATCATCTTCCTGACGCAGCGCGATGAGCGTGCCAGCAAGGTGGCGGGGCTGGCGCTGGGCGCGGATGACTACATCACCAAACCCTTCGACATTGAAGAACTGTGGCTGCGCGTCGCAGCCGCCATCCACCGTGCCACGCGCGATCAGCTTCACGAACCGCGCAGCGGCTTGCCGACCGGCGAACTCGTCACGGAAGAGCGCGTCATGCGCCGCGAAAATGCCACCGGCAGCCTCGAACTGATCTTCAATATCGAAAATTACACCGCCTTCCGCGATGTATACGGCTTCATCGCCGCCGATGATGTCTTCGCCTTCGCCGGGCGCATCATCCGCGAAGCCGTCAACGAACTCGGCACTCAGGACGATTTCGTCGGCGTCGAAGGCGACAACTTCATCCTGATGACCTACGCGCCTGACCCAGGCAAGCTGGTCTCGCGCATCCGCAGCGCCTTCCAGAACGGGGCGCGCGCCTTCTACCCCGACCGCGATGTGCAGCGCGGTGGTGTGGTGGTCAATGCGGGCAGCCCGGCAGCGTGGCTCGCCCCGCTCATGACCATGCACGCCTACGTCTATTCATGAGCCATCCCGCCCGCCTGCTGGAAGCTGCCACCGCCGCACTCGATTTCGGTCGGGCGGAAGAGGCGCTCGGCTATCTGGATGAGCTGCTGGCGTTTGATCCGGGTCATGACGATGCGCGTCGGCTGCGCGCCGGGCTGCTCGCCAGGCTGCCTGGGCGCACCGCTGACGCGCTGGCGGATTGCGCGCGCATCGCCAACCTGACAGACGACGATCACCGTCTGCGCGCCCGCCTGTACGCTCAGATAGACGATCCCGATGCCGCTGTCGCTGTGCTGATGCCGCTCTGGTCGGCTCAGCGCCACCCTGCCGATGCCGACATGCTGCTCTATCTGTGGCTGCGCCGTGCATCGCCCGCTGATCTCGACGCGGCGCTCACCCTGCTCGACAGCCTGCCCGATACCTGGAACTGGCGCATCGTGCGCGGCGATGTGCTGGCGGCGCGCGGCGATCGGGCTGGTGCGGCTGCCTGCTACACCGCCGCCCGCGCCGCCGTCACTGACCGCACCCTGCTGCGCTACCTCGACGATCGCATCGCCCATCTTGCGCCGTGATCGCGGTGGTGATCCGCCTCACACCTGTGAGGTATGATCACCCTCAGAGAGGCGATTGGAGGCATCGATGCGCGGGCTGAAACTGATTATCGCGGCACTGCTCATGAGCGCGTGTACCTTTCCGCTGCCCGATGTCACGCCCACCATCGCCCCCACGCGCCCTCCCAGTCTCACGCCCGTCGTGCCCACCGACACCCCGTCGCCGACCCTCACGCCGACCGACACGTCATCGCCCGTGCCCACCGACACCCCGTCGCCGACCCGCACGCCGACCGACACGTCATCGCCCGTGCCCACCGACACCCCGTCGCCGACCCTCACGCCGACCGACACGTCATCGCCCGTGCCCACCGACACCCCGTCGCCGACCCGCACGCCGACCGACACGTCATCGCCCGTGCCCACCGACACCCCGTCGCCGACCCTCACGCCGACCGACACGTCATCGCCCATGCCCACCGACACCCCGTCGCCCA
>CAZTLS010000091.1:0-4804 GCA_964614405.1 uncultured Pleurocapsa sp. | reverse complement strand
CGACCGACACGTCATCGCCCATGCCCACCGACACCCCGTCGCCCACCCTCACGCCATTCCCCACGCTGCCGCCATCGCCAACGCCGCTGCCGATCATCCCATCCAGCACGCCAACGCCTGTCTTCACCGCGACGTGGACGATCCCGCCGTCACTCACCCCGCCGCCCTCCCCTTCGCCGCTGCCTCTGCCAGGCACGCCGATCATCACCCTGCGTCCGCGCGCCACGTCCGTACCGCCGATGACTGCCACGCCCGCTTTCGTCACCGTCGGCGCGCCGATCGCCACGCGCACGGACGTGCCGCCTCCGGTCGGCGGGACGGCGACCGCCGCGACGGATGTGCCACCGCAGCCGACGCTCGCCCCGGTCGAACCGACGGCGCTGCCCACGATCGCCGCCATCCCGCAGATCGTGCCGCTCAACCCGCTGGTACGCGGCTTCACGCTGAGCAGCGACGGGGTGGTGCGCGGGGGCGATTTCACCGTGCCGTTCGAGAGCGGCATCACCGCTTTCGCCCGTAACCCGGTCGATCCCCGTCAGGCGGCGCTGGTCGATCCGCGCGGGGTATTGTATCTGACGCAGGACGGACAGCCTTCACGCCCGGCATTTTCGCCGTTCTCGCCCTTCGAGCCGGATGCGCCGGAGCGCAACAATGCCCGCGTGATGCAGGTGGCATATTCCCCCACCGGGCGGCTGGCGATGCGGATCGATACCGAAGCGGATGCGTCTACCGACAATGATTCGGTCAACGACGGCATCTGGCTGGTCGAGGGCGGGTCGGCGCGGCAGATTTTCGGCGAATGCCCGCCCGCTGCTCCGGTATGCATCGTCGATCGGGGCGGCGGTCCGTTCGTGTATGATGCGCGCGACATGGCGTGGAGTCCGGTACGCGGCGATGATGCGCTGCTGGTCACGCTGTGGCTGGGCGAGGAAGGGCGCGGCGCGTTCGCCATCGTCACGCCGGATTCGCCGCCCAGCCGCATCCCGGATGTGTATCGGTATGACCATGCGACGTGGACGGCGGACGGGCGCATCGTGGTGAGCGGTCGGCTGCTGGATGGGACAGTCGGCTTTGGCGTGGTGCGTCGTGACGGGCGCGTCGAGCGGCTGGCGCGCGCCGATGCCATCGGGCTGGCATGGGTGCGCGATGCGGTCATGTCGCCAGACGGACAGCTGATCATGCTGGGGTCGAACATCGGGGCGGACGCGCCGATGCGCCTGTTCGACGAGACCGGGCGCGCCCTGACCGCGACGATCGGCGATGCGCCGCCCGTTCGTGTCGCATGGAGCGGCGATCGGCGGGCGGTGCTGGTGGTAACAGCGCGCGATGAGCAGCGGCGCTACTACGTGGCGGAGATCAACGGCGCGGTACGCGAGATCACCGCCGCCGTCGCCGGGGCGCTGGCAGTCGAGTGGGAGTAGGGGCGACCCGGTGGGTCGTCCCATGTCACCCGGTGGGTCGTCCCATGTCACCCGGCGGGTCGCCCGCACTGGCAGGTCTCGTCCGCGCCGGGCGGGTCGCCCATGCCGTCGCCGCCGTGACCAGCAGGATCATCGCCGGGTGAAAGGGCAGGTAGTAGCGCTGCCATGCCAGCGGCGTGAGCAGCAGCGTTACCGCCGCCATCGCCAGCGCCCACGCGAGGATGAGCATGCGTTCGGCGGACGTTGCCATGCCCGGCTGCTGACCGCGCTCCCGCCCCAGCAGCGCCCCTGCGCCGATCAGCGTCATGATCGGCACGAACAGCCCGAACAGCACGCCTTCCAGACCGCCCGCCGGAAGGTCGCGCACGCCGTCCAGGACGCTCTGCTGATATGCGCCGATCTCCCCCGCCAGATACCCGCCCCATCCGGTCACTTCGTAGAACTGCGGGAAGGGGAAGAAACCGTGTTCCAGCCAGCCCGCCCATGCCGCCCCTGCGCCATCATAGCCGCCGAAAGCGTCCGTCTGCCCGCGCAGCAGGTCGGCGCGCAGACGCAGCACCTCCCCGGCACGCGCCAGCGGGTCACCCCACCAGGTAGGGGTGAGCAGGTAGAAGATGCCCAGCGCCAGCACTGCCGAGAGCGCCCATGCCGTCAGCAGGCGGCGCGGACGCCGCCTCAATGCCGTGACGTCAGGCGCATCGACAGTGCGGGCAGTCGTGCGGGTTGCCAGAATGAACACCAGCGTCGTCATGTAAACGACGACCACCGTGAACACCGCTGTGTGCTTGCTCGCCAGCGCCAGCCCGGACGCGATGCCCAGCCCGATCGCCGCCCACACGGCTGCCCAGCCCGATCGGGCGCGGACGCGCACCAGCCATATTCCCGCCCAGACGGTGAACAGGCTGAGTGCGGTCAGCCCGCCTTCCATCATGGCGCGCCGCCCGTTGACGAGCAGCGCCGGGTGCAGGGCATACAGAAAGGCGGCGATGAACGCTCCGGCGCGCCCGCCCACCCGCCAGCCGAGGGCGAACATCGGCAGCAGACCGAGGGCATACCACACCGTCGAGGGCAGGCGAGCGAGCCAGAGCAGGGCATCAGGCGGGCGCGCCCCGCGATCGATGTTGTAGGCGATGTCTGCGCCCCAGTCCCAGGGCGGGGGCAGGTCGTTGACGGTATAGCCGCTGAGCATGAGCAGCCCGCCGATCGCCCAGGGGTTGAGCGTGCCGTTGATCAGGCGCAGTTCCTGCGCGGCGGGGTCTGACGGGCGGTCGGCATAGCGCAGGGCGTCGAAATCGCCCGCTGCGATCGCCCAGGCATCGCGGCTCATGGCGATCTGCGTGCCCTCGTCGGCATGGAACGGCGTGAGCGCGACGCCCGCAAAGATGTACCCCGCGAGGCTGAGCAGCCAGGCGAGCGGCAGCAGGCGGGCGGCGATCGGGTTGGCGAACAGACGGTCGAAGAGCGCGTTCACGCCGGGTCATCCATGCGGTAGTTCTGCGCCTGCGTGCGGAAGAGCGCAGCGTAGATGCCGTCCTGCGCCATGAGCGCATCGTGCGCTCCCTCCTCGACGATGCGCCCCTCGTCCAGCACGCAGATGCGGTCCGCCATGCGGACGGTGCTGAGGCGGTGGCTGATCAGCAGGGCGGTCTTACCCTGGGCGATCTGGCGGAAGTGATCGAACACCGCCGCCTCGGTGGTCACGTCGAGCGCGGCACTCGGCTCATCGAGGATGATGATCTGCCCATCGCGGTAGAAGGCACGCGCCAGGGCGATCTTCTGCCACTGCCCGATGCTGATCTGGCGCGATTCGTCGAAGTATTCGCCCAGCAGCGTGTCATAGCCGCGCGGCAGCGACTCGACGACGGCGTGCGCCTCGCTCTTGCGGGCAGCGGCTTCGATGCGCGCCGGGTCGGGCGGGGTGCTGATGTCGCCCATCCAGATATTCTCGCCGGCGGTCATGTTGTACTGCACAAAATCCTGAAAGATGGCGCTGATGGCGGCGCGCAGCGCGGCGGGATCGAACTGGCGGATGTCGATGCCGTCCCAGGTGATGCGCCCGCTCGTCGGGTCGTACAGGCGGCAGAGCAGCTTGACGAGGGTACTTTTGCCCGCGCCGTTTTCGCCCACCAGCGCGATCGTCTCACCTGGGGCGATGTGCATCGTCACGTCGCGCAGCACATCCTGAGCATTCGGCGCGTAGCGGAATGAGACGTTCTCGAAGCGGATGCCCTCGCGCAGCGGCAGCGGCACAGGAAGCGGCTGGGCGGGCGCGCTCACCTTCGACTCCAGCGCCATGAAGCGGTAGTAGTTGTCGAGGAAGAGGTTGTCCTCGTACAGGGCGGCGAGCTGCGCCAGGATGTCGCCGAAGTAGCCCTGAGCGCGCTGGAATGCCTGAAAGCTGATCACCAGGCTGCCGATGGTGATGCCGCCCAGCAGCGCATCGTTCGCCACCAGTGCGTAGGCGGCGAACAGGGCGACGATGGCGACGGACTGCGCCGCCACGTCGAAACGGGCGCGCCGCGCAGACAAGCCCAGCCGTTCGCGGCGCAGCGCAGCGCGCGTCGCCTCGGACCGCGCCGCGAACAGCCGCCCCAGCCCGAACAGGCGGTTCTCTTTGGCGTAGAGCGGGTACGTCAGTACCAGACTGAACCATCCCAGAAGACGTTCAGTGGCGGAGCGGCGCTTCGTCCACGCCAGCAGCACGCGCGACGACCACAGGCGCACGAACAGGCGCGGCACGGCGGCGGCGAACACGATCAGCGCGATCCACAGGTTGATCGTCGCCAGCAGCGCCACCATGCCCAGCAGCGACACCGTACTCTGCCCGACGCGCAGCAGGCTGGCGACGATGCGCGGCGGGCGATACGGCGCGTCGGACTGGGCGCGGTGCAGGGCGTCATACACCTGGGCGTTTTCGTAGTATTCGAGATCGACCTCGGTCGATTTGTCGTGGATGGTCGAGACGATCTGGTCTGAGACGACGCCCGACTGCGCTTCGGTGACCAGCCCGGCGATGGCGGTGAAGACCGTTTCGAGCAGCGTGATCATGCCGACGATGGCGATCAGCAGCAGCACGCGCGAGAAATCGCGGTCGGCGGCATCGCGCATGAGCTGTGCGGTGATGTCGTCGATCATCAGCTTGGTGGCGTACAGCATGGCGATCGGCATCAGGCTTTGCACGAGGATGAGCGCCACCCCGGTGAAGAACAGGCGCGGCGAGGCGTTGTAGACCAGGCGCACTGCCTGGCGCAGGTTGAGTGTGCGGGTGAAATTGCTGCGGAGGCGCGCGGCGAAAGCCATCGGGCGGGAGACTCCTTGCGTGCGGGCAGAGCGGCAATACGGGACATGATCGATCATGCCCCCTCTGCATTGTAGCAGACTAT
>CAZTLS010000090.1:0-7531 GCA_964614405.1 uncultured Pleurocapsa sp. | reverse complement strand
GGCGCACCTGCCGTGTACGGGTCATCGACCCAGCGGGCGGGCAGTGCCGCCACCTGATCAGCGCTCAGCCCGGTCGCCGTCTGCACCACCCAGCCCTGTGCGCCCCCGGCGGTGATGCCGCGCACCCAGCCGCCGCCTGGCGCGCGCCCATCGGCGCGGAACGGCGTACCGGCAGGGACGACGCTCAGGATGCGCCACTCCGCGCCCGGACCGGAGCGCAGGCGCGCATCCGAGGTGATGGTGGTGTCGAGTGCCTCCGCCTGGGCGTAGACAGCGCCCAGCGTCAGCGACAGGATGCCCAGCAGGCAGGCGATCAGAAAGAGCCGGCTGGTGCGGCGGTGTGCAGCGTGGGTCATGCGATATGTCACCCCTCTTGCGAACAGATCAGGACGGTCGTGGCGGGCGCACCCGCACACGAGGCATTGTAGCGCAGCCCGCCCGATCGCACCAAACGGGGCGTCATGTCTCGCCGTAGAGAGCGCGGTAGATGGTGTGATGGCTGTAGATGCGCTCGACGTAGGTGCGCGTGCTGCTGATGCTGATCGCCGTCATCAACTGATCCGGGTCGCCGCCGCTCAGCCGCAGCCAGTCGATCGCCCGTCCCGGACCGGCGTTGTAGCCCGCCAGCGCCGCGATCGCGTTCTGGTCGAAGCGGTCGAGCTGCTCATTGAGGTAGAACGCGCCGAAGGCGATCCCGGCATACGGGCGGAACAGGTCGCTGTGCTGGTAATCGGGGAAGGCGATCTGCTGGGCGATGTACGCCGCCGTGCCCGGCACGACCTGCGTCAGCCCGATCTCACCCGCTGCCGCCGTCGCATAGGTGTTGAACAGGCTCTCGTGGCGGATCAGGGCGAAGAGCAGCAGCGGGTCGAACTGATAGCGCGCCGCCTCGCTCTGCACCAGTTCCAGATAGTAGACCGGGTAGCGCATCCTAGCGATGAAGCCTGGCGCGTCCAGCGTGCCGATGTTGGCAGCACGGATGACGTAGGATGCGGCGATGATGCTGTTGTAGTACGCGCCGATGCCGCGCAGCGCGATCGCCAGCCGGTACGACGCCAGCGGATCGGCGCGATACGCCTCGACCAGATCGCCCAGTTCGGCATTTGCCTCGTCCACAGCGCCGACCGACCACAGCGCCGAACCGCGCACCCAGCGGGCGTCCTGCGCTAGCGCGGGCGGCAGCATCCACAGCGCGCCCTCTTCGGCGATGCTGAACGTCGCGCGCAGCCACGACTCGGCGGCAGCGACTTCGGCGGCGTCGTCGAAGGTGAAGCGCCATGCAGCGGGCGGGGTGAAGGGCGGCACGCCGCTCACCAAATCGCGGGCGCGGGCGGCGAAATAGCTGTCCGGCGCGTCGGCGATCGTCTGGGTGAACGCCTGGCTCGCCCGTGCCGCTTCGCCCCGGTTGAGCGCGGCGCGTCCCAGCCAGAAATAGGCGGTGGCGCGCTGTTCGCCCGTCGTCTTGGTCGCCAGTTCCGCGTAGTAGCGTTCGGCGGCGTCGAAATTGCCCGCGCGCCAGGCGTTCGCCCCTGCCAGGAACAGCCCGCTGATCGCCTGTTCGGTGTTCGGATAGGCGTCCGCCAGCCGCTCGAACAGGGTGTTGCCCTCGGCGATCTGGTCGTTGGTGCTGTAAAGGTAGGCGGCGCGCCAGAGCGCTTCCGCCGCTTCGGGCAGATAGCCGTAGCGCTCGACGATCTGCATGTAGCGTCCGATCGCGCCTGGGATGTCGCCCGCCAGAAAGCGGGTGCGCCCCTGTTCGAGCAGCGCCGCGCCGAAGAGCGGATCGCGCGTGTAACTGTCGATGATCGTCTGGAACGCTGTCACCGCCGCCTCGGTATTGCCGATCGCGCGGTATGCCTGCCCCAGCGTCAGGTGGAACTGCGCCGGGATTTCGCCCACGCTGGCGCGGGTGCTTGCCCAGCGGTTGAGCGCATCGACTGCCGCCTGAAATTCGCCGACGGCGAAGGCACTGCGTCCTTCCAGATAGGCATCGACCGTGCCGCCGTTGGCGATCAGCAGGCGGATCGCCTGATAGCCAGGCTGCGTCTCCGGCGCGGCAGCGATGATGGCGGTCAGGCGGTCGAGCGCCGCTGCCGTCTCGCCGTTCTCCAGCAGGATGCGGGCGGCACGCAGCCCGATGTCCGCGCGGTACGGGGCGTTCTGGGCGATGGCGAGGATGGCGTCGTACTGAGCGACGGCATCGGCGGGGCGGCGGGCATTCAGCAGCACCTGCGCCACCCGTTCGCGCAGCGCCAGCGACGGGATCAGTCCCCGGCTGGCGGCGGCAGCGCGCACATACGTCTCGATGGCGGTGTCGGTCTGCCCCAGCGCGACCTGAGCGTCAGCGATGCGCTCCAGCGCGTAGCTGTCGAGCAGCCCTGGTCGGGCGGTCATATACGCCTCAAAATCGGCGATCGCCGCCGCCCATTCATCGACGCCCAGCAGGGCATCGCCGCGCTGGAAGCGGGCTTCGGCGGCGTATGGGCTGTCTGGAAAGCGGTCGATGAGCGTCGTGAAGTGGCTGACGGCATCGGCGAACAAGCCCTCGCGCAGCGCGGCTTTGCCGATGCCGGCGTAGGCTGCCGCCTGATCATCGGGCGGGGCGTTCTGGCGCAGCACAGCCTGATAGGTGAGGATGGCGTCCTGATACAGCCCGTTGTGCAGGTGACGTTCGGCGGCGCGCAGGATGTCGGCGGGCGGGATGGTCGGCGTGGGCGGGATGGTCGGGATCGGGGTGAGAGTAGGCGGCGCTTCGGTCGCGTTCTGCACGACAGCGGGCGGTGCGGACGACGTGTCGGCGGGCGGAGCCTGATCGAGCGTGCAGCCCGTACTCACTGCGCCCAGGGCGAAGGCGACGCACAGCGCGCGCGCCCGCGTGATGGACAGGGGGAAAAGCCGTCGGTTAGCCATGCCCCGGATTATGGCGATCGCCCGCCCGCTGTCAATGCCGCGCGCTCTACGGTCTCCATACGCAGGCAGCTCTCACCCGCTGACCGCCTGCAACTTGACAGGCAGGGTATGATGAAATGGATCGACTATTATCTTTCAGAGGCATACCATGCTTGTATATTGTGTCAAACTCGAACTGAACAGTCCTTTTCATAAGGTGATAGACGAAATTGCCGATTGGATGGCTGACAAACTGAAAACGTCCGCACATAAACTGAAGCTTACTGAGAATGGTGGGGAATTCAGCAAAGATCGGCAGCGCCTCAGGACGATCCGCGCCGCCGATGATTTTCCGCTGTTTCAGTCGATCACGTTTACCCAGCCTGACAGCAGGATCGATGGACGCCGATGGGTGACCGAGATCGGCGTCAAGCAAAGCAGCAGTGCGTCACCCACCGAATTCAGTATTCTGATGGAGACAGAAGAACACAGCATTCGGGTGAACGGGACAGTCATCCCGACCCGACCGAGCATCGTGCCCAATCTGATGCAGCGCTGCCAGCCGACTGAAGCGATGCCGGACAAAGACATCATGCTGCTGGACGAACATAACGCCCGTGATATGCTCAGTCTGATCAACAGCCCGGATCGGGCATATCCCATCGTGATCATCAGCCCCACCCAGGAAGGCGAATATCTGATCGCCCCGAAAGACCTGATCTTCCAGTTGTGCGGGCTGGCTGAAGTCGTGCAGATTCCCACCACAGCCAATACGTATCGCATCGCGGACATCATGGGGTCAGAGTTCACCGCCTGGCGCGGCGCTATCCGCATCATCTATCCCCCAGGGTCAAATGTGCGGCAGAACGGGCTGCCCTACGTCTGGCTGATCAAAGCCGACGAGATTGAGCAGCTCCGTGAGCGCTTGAAAGGCGAGGAAAAGGGACACTATATCGAGCGCGAAATCCTCTCGATCATCACGCATCGCACGAATGTCCCCAATTCGTGGAAACACATCTCCCGTGCGATGGTCATCGAACATCAGCGCAATCTGCGGATGCGGCATCTGAGCGCGGCGTATGATCGACTGGGTGCCACAAGCCAGGAACAGCAGGAGTATGTGAACCTGTTAAAGGAGATAGAAGCAGAGCAGCAGGCGCAGATCGACGGGTTGAAAACGGAGCGTGAAGCGCTGTCGATGCAAATTCTGGAGCGTGAGGAGCAGATCGACGACCTGAAGCGCCAGAATGAAAGTCTGCGCGTCTCTCTCGACTATAACCGTGCCAATGCCAGACCTGCTGCTGAACTCGATCCGGCTGTAGCGCTGCGCTGTCTTCGCCTCAGAAACGCCGATACGCCGCGTCGGGAAGCTGCCACTCCCCATGATGTGCTGCTGCTGTGTGAAGCGCTTTTTGGCGATCGGCTGCTCTTTCTGGACAGCGCACGCAAAAGCGCGCGTGGGTCTGATGGGTTTCGTTTTACGCCTGACCTGCTCGACCTGATGCTCAAACTGGCGAACGAATACTGGCAGGCGATGTGCGATGACAGGGGAGATGGGGAAGCCAGACAGATATTTGGGGATAAGAATTTCAGCTCACGCGAAAGTGAGAAGGTGGAAAATAACAGGGCAGCGCGGGCTGCCCGCACTTTCACCTACAAGGGCGAACCCGTGTGCATGTGGCGACATCTGAAGATCGGCGTCGCGGATAACGCTTCAGATACCATCCGTGTGCATTTTCACTGGGATCACGAAAGCCGCAGGATCGTGATCGGGCATATGGGTCCGCACCTGCCGTTTGGCTAACCCCCGCACCACGCCAGGGCGGTGCGCGCCAGCGCCTCAGCGCAGCGCACCACGCTCGCCGTCTCGACGTATTCTTCCGCGCCGTGCATCCCTGCCCCGCGCGGACCGTAGATGACCGTTGGAATGCCCGCCCGCCCCAGAATGGCGGAGTCCAGCCATGCGGGCATTCCCCACAGCGTCGGAGTTGCCCCGGCTGCGTGCAGCGACTCGTCGAGCGCGCGCACGATCGGCGCGCCGGGGTCGATGGCGTAGCCTGGGCGCGCCAGATCGAGGATGACGGTCGCGTCGAAGCCGGGCACGCGCCCGCGCAGACGGTCGATCTCGTCCTGCCACAGGTCGCGCATCATCTCGGCGGTCTGGTCGGGCAGCAGGCGGTGTTCGACGCTCATGCGGCAGCTTTCCGGGTAGGTACTCAAGCCGCTGCCGCCGCTGATCACGCTGGCATGGACGGACGACCGACCGAGCAGCGGGTGCGTCGCCGCTGGGAACACCTCCGCTTCCAGCCGTCGCACGACCTCGATCAGATACCCCATGTGGGCGATCGAATCGATGCCCGCCTCGAACAGGCTGCCATGCGCGGCACGTCCTCGCGTCTCCAGCGTCAGCCAGGCGAAGCCTTTGTGCGCCACGCACAGCCGCTCATCGGTCGGTTCGGTCAGGATGGCGGCGTCGGCGCGCACATGATCGACCAGCGCCAACGCGCCGACGCTGGCATATTCCTCGTCCACGACGAACGCCAGCAGCAGATCGCCGCGCAGCGTCCGTCCGCGCAGCGCCTCCGCCGCGCCCAGGATGGCGGCGATCCCCCCTTTCATGTCCTGCGATCCACGCCCGAACAGCCTGCCCTCGTGCTGGCGCGCGCTGAACGGGTCGTCTGGCATGTCGATCACATCGACGGTATCGGTGTGCCCGGTCAGCAGCAGCGAGCGTCCGCCACCCGACCCGTGACGGCGGGCGATCACATTCGGGCGTCCTGGCGCAGCGTCATGCAGCGACACGGTGAAGCCCAGCCCCTCGCAGATGGCTTTGAGGCGCTGCGCCAGCGCATATTCCCCGCCGCCGCCCTCGCCCATGACCGGGTTGATCGACGGGATGCGCACCAGCTCGACCAGCCGCTCGATCGTCCACGCGGCGTTGACGGCGACGGCGCTCATGACGATTGCAGCTTCTCGTGCAGTGCGCGCCCGTCCGGGTGCAGCGCCAGCACCCAGTCGCGCAGCGCCCGCACTGCGATGTGCGTGCCGCGCGTGGCGCGCGGCTGCCCGATGTTGGCGAGCTGAACCGTGTAGGTATCGGGCGTCGTGCCGTCGCCGTAGTGGTAGATGCCGAGCATCAGGTGCTGGCGGATGGTCGGTTCGCCGATGTGCGCCTCGATGAGCAGCCCGGCGCGCCCCAGAAACGCCTCGCTCAGGTGAACGTGGATGCCGTCCTCAGCGGCGCGCAGCGGCTCGAAGCGCGCGTGCATCTCGCTCAGGCTGACGGGGGTGTGAATGACTGCGTGCGGCATGTCCCATTCTCTCTGCACCGGGATCGGATCGAGCGGCGTGTGATCGCGCCGATAGGCGAAATAATAGCACATCCGCCCTTCCCGGCGCGCAGTCGCTTCGTATTTGGTCACCACGCGCCCAGGCAGGCTGTGCAGCCAGCGGGCGGGCAGGGTGTTGACCAAGCCGCGCGTGCCGCTCAGCACCGCGTCAGACATGTCGGCGTATTCGGCGATGTCCGTCGCCAGCCAGAGCATCCCGTCGGGAGCGAGCCGGTCGGCGATGAGCGCGGCGGTGGCGGGCTGCATCAGCCGCCGATGCTGGTGATCGCTCTTGAACCAGGGATCGGGGAAGTTGATGTGGATGGCGCTGATCGACCCGGACGTGAAGAGGTGATGCAGCGCGGTCTCCGCCATGCTGTGGACGACGCGCACGTTGAACAGCCCCTCACGGGCGATCATGCGTTCGGCGCTTTCGAGGCACTGATTGGCGATCTCGATGCCGACGATGTTGTGATCGCGGTGTGCGCCCGCCAGGTGACGCAGGAACGCCCCGCGCCCGAAGCCGATCTCGACGATGAGCGGGCGGTCTGCGCCGAAGATCGCTGCCCAGTCGGTGTGCCAGGGCAGCGTGCGAGTGCTCAGGGTGTGCCCGGCGGGCATCGTCATACCACCTCCGGCATGTCGATGCTCAGGGCGAAGCCGGCTTCTTTGCTGAAAGCGATGCGCCCGGCGATCTGCTCGAAGCCGCGCTTCGGTTTGTGATAGACCCACGCGACATTCTGGGCATACACCCCGCCCACTTCCAGATCGATCCAGTGACACACGCCTTTGTACGGGCAGGTATACGTGCGTTCGGTGATGTGCAGGTGGGTCATGTCCACCTGTTCCGGCGCGAAATACCAGCTGTTCTCCAGTTCGATCACCTGCTCGCCCAACACAGCTTCAGCGATGATCGTCCCATTCTGGCGGTCAGAAACGCGAATCGTGTGCATCGAAAACTGCCTTCTGGTACTTTTTAGCTATCATCATACAGACGTTCGGTCACAGCGATCATTACGTTTCAGCCTGATTCAGCGTTGCGGCGCAGCACGGCGTACTGGTTGAGCGCCCCGTCGAAGCCGTCGGCGCGGTAGCTGTCGATGAGCGTCAGCCCGGCGGCGGCGACCAGCGCGGCGTGTTCGGCGTCATCGACAGCGTGGCAGTAGCGCGGCGCGGCGGCATCGCCCTGCCAGTCGAGCAGGTGATCGCCGGGTTCCAGGTCGAGTGGAAAGCCGGGCGCGAGCGACTCCCAGGGGACGATGCGCGCGCGAAAACGGGGATAGTCGTGAAAGCGCCACGACGTGAAGACGAGC
>CAZTLS010000089.1:0-7751 GCA_964614405.1 uncultured Pleurocapsa sp. | reverse complement strand
CGGCAGCGACGCGGACGGGCGCTTCCGGCGTCTGGTAGAGCAGGCGCAGGCTGGGGCGGGTCGCCTGTGGATCGGGCGTGCCGCCGCCGAAGCGTTCGCCCAGCGTGGTGATGTCGCTGTTCGCCACGAAGCGGACGAAGGTCTCCATCTGGCTGAGGGCGAGCGCCGCTTGCACCGGGTTGACCTGCCCGGCGGCGACGGCATCGCGCAGGGCAGCGCGCATCGTCTCGGCGATCTGGCGGATGACCAGTTCGATGTCCCCGCCGTTGTCCGTCACCACGCGGGTGAAGGGCACGCCGGCTTCCAACTGGTCGATGATGGCGATCTCGGTCAGCCCGGTGGCGTCGGCGGCGTAGCCGAGGATGTCGCGGAATAGGTCGGCAAAGCGCGCTGCGGCTTCCGCATCCTCGTCAGCCGGGGTGGATGCGGGGTTGGTCGGGTCGGGCTGCGCGGTGGGCGCGGCGGCGACGGAGGGTGCGGGGCGGTCGGTCTCCAGAGCGAGGAACGCCCAGGCGAACGGCACGCCGAAAGCGGCGATCGCCAGGAACAGCCCGGCGAACAGCCCCAGCACCCCGCGCGAGGCGCGCAGACGCTGCGGGCGGGTCAGCTCGATGAGCAGGACGAGCAGGTGCAGGGCGGCGAACGCCAGCGCGCCGATGAGGGTGAATGTGCCGATGACTGCGATCGGTGTTTCACTGGTATAGGTGAGCAGCAGCGCTGCAAACGGGACAAGCACCGCGCCGAAGAGCAGTGCCAGATCGGGATATGAGACGGTGCGGCGGCGCAGCAGCGCGCTGATCAGCGCCCACAAGCCGCTGATGACGGCGAAGAGCGCGCCGACCGCGAGAATCTGCCATACGTCAAAGCTCAACAGCTCAGCCTTTCATGTTCACTCACATCACAGTTATACGCGATGGGGTGTAAAACGTTTCGCGTATCATGATGCGCTATTGTACATGAGGGGGAAAGGTGAGCGGGCTGAGAGATTGCGTGATGCGCCTACCCGGTCGATCGCCGGACGCCCGTGACCCGGTACATGACGGTGAAATCGGCATAGTGGGCGGTGCGCGTGGGCGTGAGGGCTTCGAGGGTGCAGGCGGCGCGCACCTGCTCGGCAGTGGCGGCGCTGATCATCACCTCGCCCGCCCCGGCGTTATCCTGAAGCAGCTTCGCCATATCGACCGCATCGCCGATGGCGGTGAATTCGCGCCGTTCCACGCTGCCGATGTTGCCCAGCACCGCCATGCCGGTATGCACACCGATTCGGAACTCAAGATGCTCGGACGGGGGCAGTTGGGCGTGCAGGGCGCGGACCGCCTGATGCACCGCCAGCGCCGCGCCGACGGCGCGCAGGGCGTGATCCGGCTGCGGGTTGAGCGGCGTGTTGAAGAGGGCATTGACGGCATCGCCGATGTATTTATCGACGACTCCCTCGTAGGCATTGATGGCATCGCTGGCGACGCTCAGATAGCGGTTGATGATCCGCATCAGGTTTTCCGGTTCGAGCTTTTCGCTGAAGCTGGTGAAGCCGCGCACATCGGCAAAGACCACGCTGATGATGCGGCTTTGCCCGCCCAGCGCGGCGACGTCGGCGCTGCCCAGGTTGTCCACCAGCGCCAGGGGCACATAGCGGCGCGCTTCGTTCAGTTTGGCTTCGCGTTCGCGCTGTTCCGTCAGGTCGTCCAGCACCAGCACCACCCCGCCGCCGCTGCCGTCGCTGCCGCGCAGCGGGCTGGCATTGACGCGCCAGGTGCGCGCGCCGTGATGCGGCAGCACGACCTGAAACTCAACCACCGTCTGCGGCGCGCCCGCGCGAATTTCCGACAGGGCGTCATGAAGTGGGGCGTGCAGCATGGGCAGCACGGCGAACAGCGGCGCGCCGATGACCGTTTCCGCCCGCATGAAGGTGATCTCTTCCGCCGCGCGGTTGAAGGCGGTGACCGAGTCGCGCCCGTCGAGGGTGATCAATCCGCTGATGACCGAATCGAACACGCTGTCCACCAGGTCGCGCATTTCGCGGATGGCGGCGATCTGGGCGCGCGCCGCCTCGAACAGGCGGGCGTTCTCCAGCGCGACGGCGGCTTGATTGGCGAAGGCGGTCAGCAGATTGAGTTCGCTTTCCTTAAAGACGCTGGTCAGCACACTGTTGTCGCAGTAGACCGCGCCGATCGTTTCGCCGCGCACGATCAGCGGCACGGCGAGGATGCTGCGAAGCTGATAGTCGATAACGCTGTCCATGTTCCGATAGCGGGGGTCGCTGCGCGCGTTGTCGGTCAGCACGGGCTGCCCGGTGGCGAACACTTCGCTGACGATCGTCTGGCTGATGGTGAATTCTTTCTCACTGAGGGGTTCACGGTCGATGCCGCGCGCCACGCGGAACTCCAGCGCGCCGGTCGCCTTGTTCAGCAGCATGATGTAGCCGCGTTCCGCCCCGGTGAGCTGGATGACGGTATCGATCACCTGATCGAGGACGGTGTTCGTTTCGAGGGTGGAATTGATCAGCGCGGTCGTCTCCGCCAGGGCGCGCAGCTGACGCAGCTCGATCTGGCGGTTGAGCAGGTCATAGCCCAGCGCCTCAAGCTGGCTGCGCGCTGCCTGCATCTGGTCGAAGATGCCGCCTGGCAGCCCAACCGCGCGGCGGCGCAGCGTGCTGCGTTCGATGTGCAGCGCCTCTTCCAGACGGCTCAGGTCGCCCGTCACCTGGCGAAGCTGCTCCTGAGGGGAAAGCAGACTGTCACGGTTGATACGGGCAGTGGGTTTGTTCTGCGGGTCGCTCATCGACGAGGGCTGCTCCGGGTGACTTCGTAGATGCGGGTGGATTGCTGCCTGCCGCGCACCTGCACGGCGTCGCGCTCGTCAAAGCGCAGGTCGGCAAGCTGATCGCGCCTGGAATGGCGCAGCAGGTGGTCGAGGGTGTCCTGGCTGATGATGATGTCGCCCGGCGGGGCGTTCTCCTGAAGACGTTTGGTCAGGTTGATGCAGTCGCCCAGCGCGGTAAAGCTGCGCCGTGCTGCGCTGCCGACGTTGCCCAGCGTGGCGATCCCGGTGTGGATGCCGATGCGGTAGGCACACTCATCCGCCGGGATGCCCATCTGTTCGTACAGCGTCAGGTAGGCATCGCGCAGGGCGATCGCCATGCTCACCGCGCGCCAGGCGTGGTCGGGCACGGGGTTGAGCTGGCTGTTGACCAGCACCATGACCTCGTTGCCCATGTATTTGTCGATGATGCCGCCGCCGCGATGTACCACATCGGTGGTGGCTTCCAGAAAGCGGTTGAGCAGCGCCATGAGCGTTTCCGGCTGGTCGTCGCTGACCGTCTGGTAGGGATGCACGTATACGAACATGCAGGTGATCTCGCGCCGTTCGCCGCCCAGGTCGATGCGGGCGATCTGCTCGATCTGGTCGATCATGCCGGGCGGCAGGTAGCGGCGCAGCGTCTCGATCGTCTTTTCGCGTTCGCGCGCTTCCGTCAGGTCGTCCAGCACCATCGCCGTGCCCTGCACGATCTGCGCGCCGCGCAGCGGGCTGATCCGCAGGTTGAGCGTCACTTCGCCGCGCCCGTCGATGTGCGTCCGGGTTTCGAGGATGCGCGGCTGCCCCGTGCCGCGCACGGCGTTCAGCACCTCATCGAGATCGCCCAGGCGGGGGTAGAGGGCGCGCACCGGCTGCCCCAGCAGGCGGTCGCCAGGCAGGGCGAGGATGTGGGCGGCGGCGCGGTTGGCGGTCAGGATGTGATCCTGCGCCCCGGTGGTGATCACCCCGCTGATGATCGAGGCGAAGACGTTCTCCAGCAGTTCCTTGACCCGCGTGATCTCGGCAAGCGTCGCCTGCACATCGGCGAACAGGCGGGCATTTTCGATGGCGACCGCCGTCTGGTTGGCGAACGCCTGCAGCAGGTTCTTCTCGGTGTCGGTGAACAGCCCTTCCTTCAGGCGGTTATCGACATAGATCGCCCCGATCACCTGATCCTTGTACAGCAGTGGCACACAGATGATCGAGCGCAGCGTGAAACGGGCGACCGTCTGTGTGCCGACCATGCGCGGATCGCTGGCGGCATTGTCGGTCACCATCGGTTCGCGCGTGGTCAGCACGTGATCCAGCACAGTATGGCTGATCCCTTCACCCCCGGCGACGGCTTCCCGCGCGATGCGGATGTCGAGCGCGCCGCTTTCCGGATCGATCAGCAGGATGTAGCCACGTTCTGCCCCGGTCAGCCGCACGATCTCGTCCATCGCGCGGGTGAGGATGTCGTCGAGGTCGAACGAGGTGGCGATGATCGCTGAGGTGTCGATCAGCGTGCGGAGCTGGTTCAGTTCGGCGCTGTCCGCACTCAGCAGCAGGGTGAGTGTGCTGAGCTGGCGGTCGATCCCGTCCAGCAGGTCGAGGATGTCGTCAGACAGACTGAGTTCGCGCACGCTGAGCAGCGCGTTGAACGCCAGCAGGCTGTCACGGGTCTGGGTGTGCAGCTCGCGCGCGGCGCGCAGCGAGTCCACAAGGCTGATCTCGCTGGTGGTGAGGGATGTGGCGGGCGTCCGCGCCATGACGGAGACCTCCGGGAACGGCGAAAATGACAAAAATCATTATATACCTGATCGACAGGGGATGCGACGCAATTAATGCATGAAGCGACTGCCCGCTGTGCGCCGCGCCGGGTCACATCGGCTGGCGGACGATGTAGAATGAAGGATGTCCCGTTCGCCTGCCTCGGAGTGCCGACCGATGCCCCGCCTGATCGCTATGCTGTGCCTGTGCTGCGCCTGCCTGACGGCGCACGCCCAGCAGCCGACCCCTGCCATCCCGTTCGCTGACGCGCCGCCGCCCGCCATGCTGCCCCTGCTGCCCAACGACCCGCGCGCCGAAGCGTGCAGCGCCCACGCCCGCGACACGTTCTGGCTGCACCTCGTCCGCCCAGGCGATACGCTGACCGCGCTGATGAGTGGGCACGATGAGTACACGATCACCGAACTTGCCGTCCTCAACTGCCTCGACGACCCGTCCGCCCTGCCGATCGGTGCGGCGATCTTCCTGCCCGCCGGGGCGGTGTATGAGCAGACGCTTCCGCGCGATCCGCTGGCATTGCTGGCGCTGGCGCGCTTCCGCCTGACGGCGGAGTTGGTCTGCCGCCACGAATGGCTGCCCGGCGCGGGCGCGCCCGTCTGCCCGCCCAGCCCGCCGATCCGCGTCTACGCCGCGTGGCAGCCGTTCACGCGCGGGCTGATGCTCTGGCTGTCCGACGTGGGCACGATCACCGTCCTGTACGAAGACGGCACATTCACCGTCTACAGCGACACGTGGCGGGAAGGGATGCCGGAAGAGACGGTCAGCGCGCCGCCAGGGTCGTATGCCCCGGTGCGCGGCTTCCGGCGCGTGTGGGATGCGCTCGGCGGCGCAGCGAGCGACCTCGGCTGGGCGACTGCGCCGGAGCAGGGCTTCGACAGCGCGCGCCAGCCCGCCGGGCGCAGCAGCTTTACCACCTACATCGCGCTGCCCGATCGACGCACGCTGGCGCTGACCGAGCTGCCAGGCTCGACGGTCGGCGTGTGGACGGCGCTGCGCTGAAGCTCACGCCAGCGGATCGCGCAGGGCGTCGCGGACGGGCAGGCGAAAGCCAGGCAGCAGGCTGCCCCCATCGATGACGTCCGCGATGCCCAGCACATCCTCTTCGTCCTGAGTGAGCAGGAAAACCCGCTCGCGCAGGGGATCGACCAGCCACACCATCTGCGTCCCATGATCGAGATAGTACGCTGCTTTCGCCCGCAGCTTGCGCCAGACATCTCCATGCGAACGCACCTCGACCGCCAGGTCGGGCATATGGGGCACGCTGCCCTGCACGACCAGTGCGGCTGACCGCGCTGCGGTATACGAAATGTCCGGCAGCAGGCTGAAGCGCGACTCGCCGGGGCGGGTGTGACGAATCTCCACGCCGACGCGCCCCATCTGGCGCGCCTCGACGAATGCCTTGAGCGCGGCGGCGATATTGAGGACGATGACCCCATGCTGTTCGGTCGGCATCTTTTCGTAAACCTCCCCGTCGATCAGCTCCAGCAGGCGATCATCTGCCTCATGCCCCGCCAGCAATGCTTCAAACTGCGCCAGTGTCATGGTCTGCATCGTCGTGCCCATGCGCCCCAGCCTCCTCGCTTATTCAGCCGAACATCCTCCATCGTACCATCATCAGGCAAACGATTCATCGTTTTTTGCGCGCATACGCCCCATTTTCCGCTATGTTTAACGGTAGAGTCGTTTTGAAAACAGCTTATGCAAAGGATTTTGTTCGCCATGCCTGATGCCACCACGCTCGACCACATTCGCGCCGCGCGCACGCTGCGCGGCGTCCCGCCGGAACAGCTCTCGCTGCCCTTTCGCAATCTGCGCCAGGTGCTGTCGTTTCACGCCACCCACACGCCCGATGCGCCGTTCATCATCCACTACGACGCTGAAGGCACGCGCGATGAATGGTCCTATGCCCGCTTCAACGCCCGCGTGCATCAGGCTGCCGGCTTCCTCTACGATGACCTCGGCGTGCGGCGCGGCGACCGCGTGGCGACCCTCGCCTACAACCATGTCGATACGCTCGTCATCTACTTCGCCTGCTGGCTGATCGGCGCGTGCGTCGCCCCGCAGAACGTCTCTGAAGATGACCGCCGCATCGCCTTCATCCTCCGCAACAGCGAAGCGGTCGTCTGCCTCGCCAGACACGACCTGCTGGAACGCGCCAGGCGCATCATCGACGGCAGCCCCGACGACGGTCTCGGCGCGCCGAACATCCGCCAGATCGTGCAGGTCGGCGGCACGCCCGCGCCCGAACACCCCCACTTCGAGACGGCGATCGCCGACAAGCCGAACACCTTCATCGCCACCGATGAGCGCCCCGAACTGCACGACGAAGCGCTGCTGGTGTACACCAGCGGCACGACGGGCGCGCCCAAAGGCGTGGTGCTGATGCAGGCGAACATGATCATCGACTCGTATGGCATCGCCAACTGGCACGCCTTGACGAGCGGACAGCGCACGATGTGCGTGCTGCCGATCCATCACGTCAACGGCATCATGGTCACGGTCATCGCCCCGCTGCTGGTCGGCGCATCGACCGTGCTGAACCGCCAGTTCTCCGCCAGCCATTTCTGGGAGCGGCTGGCGCGCGAACGGGTGCAGATCGTCAGCCTCGTGCCGACGCTGCTTCAGTTCTCGCTGGAATTTGCCGACAAACAGCAGGCAGCCGGGCGCTCGATCTACGGCGATGGGGTGGAACGCGCCGACCTGCGCTTCTTCCGGCACATGCTGTGCGGCGCGGGCACGCTGCCGATGAGCCTGGTGCGCGCGTATGAGGATCGCTTCGGCGTGCCGATCGTGCATGGCTATGGCTTGAGCGAGACGACCTGCTACAGCTGCTTCATGCCGCTCGACCTGACGGCGGAAGAGCGCGCACACTGGCTGTACGACTACGGTTATCCGACCATCGGCTGCGCGATCGCCCCGAACGAGATGGCGATCTTCGACCCGTCCGGCAGCGGCGTCATGCTCGGCGAGGGCGAACGCGGCGAAATCTGCATTCGCGGGCACAACGTGATGACCGGCTATTTCAAGCGCGACGACGCCAACGCCGAAACGTTCAAATTCGGCTGGTTCCGCAGCGGCGACGAAGGGTTCTACCAGACGGATGCGCGCGGACGGGCGTTCTTCTTCATCACCGGGCGGCTGAAAGAGCTGATCAACCGGGGCGGCGTCAAATTCAGCCCGTTCGACATCGA
>CAZTLS010000088.1:0-7878 GCA_964614405.1 uncultured Pleurocapsa sp. | reverse complement strand
ACCTGCTCGGCAAGCCGGAGGCGCTGACCACCCAAAGCCTGGCGCAGCGCGTCAAGCGCTTCGAGAGCCAGCTCGTCCGTGCGGATGGCACACCGCTGGACGTGGCGATCACCTCCACGCCGCTGCCCGCCTTCGACGGCAAGCGCCGCCGGGTGATCGTGGTGCGCGACATCACGCAGGAACGGATGCTCGCCCGCCAGCGCGACTACTTCTTCGCCCGCGCCTCGCACGAACTGCGTACCCCGCTGACGAACATCATGACCCGCCTGTACCTGATCGAACGCGCCCCGGAACAGACCCCGCGCCATCTGGAGGTGCTGAACAAGGTCGCCCGCAACATGCTGGTGCTGCTCAACGACCTGCTCACCGTCGCCCGGCTCGAAAGCAGCATCCCCCTCAACCGCCAGGCGATCGACCTGCGCGTCATCGCCCGTGAGGTGCTGGACGTGCAGAAGCCCGATGCCGACGCCAAAGGCATCACAGCGACCCTCGACCTGCCCGATCACCCGGTCACCGTCCAGGCTGACCCGGTGCGGATCAATCAGGCGCTCACCAACCTGGTGCGCAATGCCGTCCTCTACACCCCGGAAGGCGGCTGGATACGCATCTGCACCTGCTTCGATGAGGATACCGGGCGCGCGCTGCTGATCGTCTCCAACAGCGGCGCGGGGATCGAGGCAGAGCATCTGCCACACCTGTTCGATCCATTCTTCCGCGTGACCGAGGGGGGAGTCGGCGCGGGGCTGGGGCTGTTCATCACCCGCGAAATCCTCGAACTGCACGGCGGCACAGTCAGCGTGATCAGCAAGCCGGGCGACGAAACCTCGTTCACCCTGGCGCTGGCAGTGTGATCCCGCGCGCCACAACTCTTAAATTCGTTATCTTCAGCGCTTAACCCCCCCATAACCACCGCACAGCGCCTTTGATGGTATCGTTACCAGCGGCTTGTTTGCCATACACGATCATTTTCGCCAGACAAATCGTATTGGAATGACTGCCTCATGCGTGATGACCCGGTATCGCTTGTGACGCCCGTTTCCACCGTCCCCGCACGCCCCGCCGCGTTGTTCGCGCCGCTCGCCCGCTGGTGGGCGAAACCGCGTCACCGCGAACTGCTGCTGGCGCTGCTCTATTGCAGCCCGGCGCTGATCATCTTCGTGCTGTTCACCTACTACCCCTTCTTCCGCGCCATCTTCCTCAGCCTGCACATCACCAATGCGGCGGGCGAACCGGTCCGCTTCAACGGGCTGGCGTACTACACACGCATCCTCGGTCTCGACGGCAGCGGGCGCGACTCGCTGGAGAGCATCGGGACGAGCTTCCGCTTCGTGATCATGGTCGTGCCGATCGGCATCGCACTGGCGGTGGCGCTGGCGGTGCTGGCGACGGCGCGCGTGCGCGGCATTCAGGTCTTCCGCACCATCTTCACCAGCAGCATCGCCATCTCGCTGGCGAGCGCCGGGGTGATCTGGGCGCTGCTCTACAATCCCTCGACCCGTGCCACCACCTGGCTGGTCGATCTGCTCAATCTGGGTACGACCAGCCTGCTCACCAGCCCGGTCACCCAGCTTCCCGCCGTCGCAGCCATGACCATCTGGTCGGGTTTGGGCTTCAACTTCATCATCGCGCTGGCGGGCATCCAGGCGATCCCGTCCGACCTGTATGAGAGCGCCGCCATCGACGGGGCAGGGCGCTGGGCGGCTTTCCGCCACATCACGCTGCCGCTGCTCTCGCCGACGCTGCTCTTCCTGCTGGTCATCGGCACGATCGGCAGCTTGCAGGCGTTCACGCAGTTCCACCTGCTCATGCCAGACGCGCCGAATACCGTGTTCGTCTACGAGACGTACCGCACCTTCTGGTTTGACAACCGCTACGGCTTGGCGAGCGCCATGTCGATCGTCATCTTCGTCATGCTGCTGGTGCTGACCGTCATCCAGTACGCGGGCTTGAACCGGAGGGTTCACTACCAATGAGCGCCATCTCCATCGACACCCCACGCCGCGACGAAGCCGGCGTGCTGACACGCGGTTCTGTGCCCTATCAAGCGCTCACCTACCTGCTGCTGATCGTTGTGGCGCTCATCCTGCTGCTGCCGCTCTTCTTCTCGCTGTCGCTGGCGCTTCAGGGTCCCACCCTTGCGCCGACGTTCATCCCGCGCCGCTTCGATAACCTCGACTGGGGGGTGTTCGTCACGGTGTTCCAGCAGCAGCCGGTCATCGCACGCTGGATCCTCAATTCGTTCGTCGCGGCGGGCGGCGTGACGCTGGGCGTGCTGGTCACGTCATCGCTGTTCGCCTACGTGCTGGTCTACTTCAACTTTCCTGGCAAGAACTTCCTGCTCTTCTTCGCGCTCGGTTCGCTGATGGTCCCGTTCGAGGCGACGCTCATCCCCAACTACCTACTGGTGACGCAGTGGGGCTGGACGAACAGCTATCAGGGTCTCATCCTGCCGTTCATCGCCAGCGGCTTCGGCATCTTCCTGATGCGCCAGTATTTCGCCACCCTCCCGCGCGAGCTGTACGACGCGGCGATGGTCGATGGCTGCGGGCGCTTCCGCTATCTGTGGCTGGTGCTGCTGCCGCTCTCGCGTCCGGCACTGGCGACGCTGGCGGTCTACACCTTCCTGGGCACGTGGAACCAGTTCTACTGGCCCCTGCTGGTGACGAGCGCCACCGAATGGCGCACTACACAGGTGGGCATCACGATCTTCCGCAGTTTCGAGGGCGGCGCGATCTTCAATATGCAGATGGCAGCCACGCTCATCGTGATGTTCCCTACCCTCCTGTTATTGATCCTGGGGCAGCGCCAGCTCGTCGCCGGTCTGACGGCGGGCGCGCTCAAGGGTTGATATGAAGCAGTTTCGGTGTCAGCAGTATCCAGTCTACCCTTTTTCACAGAGTGTATGGAGAAAAGCTGCATGAAGAATGTTCGTCTGATGTTCGTGTCGATGGTCGTTGCCCTGGTGGCGGCGATCAGCATTGCGCCCGCGATGGCGCAGACGCCCACCCCCGTCCCGCCCGTGCCGCGCCCGGCAGGTTCCACCGAGGTCGTCTTCTGGTACGGGCTGGGTGGCAACCTGGGCAACTCCGTCCTGGATGTGGTCAACCTGTACAACAGCAGCCAGTCGCAGTACTACGTCACCCCGGTTTTCCAGGCGAGCTACGACGACACGATCAACAAGATCAACGCGGGTCTGGCGAGCGGTGAACTGCCCAACGTGGCGCAGATCTTCGAAGCAGGTACACAGCGCATGATCGACTCCGGGCGCATCATCCCCGTGCAGGGTCTGATGGAGCGCGATGGGATGCTGGATGTCATCGAAGACATGGAGCCGGCGGTGCGCGCCAACTATGAAGTGGAAGGCGTGCTGTATTCCGCGCCCTTCAACTCCTCCACCGCCATGCTCTACATCGACCGCGCCGCGTTCGCCGAAGCCGGTCTCGACCCCGATCAGCCGCTGGTCACCTACGAAGATGTGGCGAACTACGCCCGCGCCCTCACCGTGCGCGATGCCAACGGCAACGTCACCCGTCACGGGCTGGGCGTCTACCCCGAAGGCTGGTTCCTGGAGCAGATTCACGCCGTGCATGAGGCGTTCATCGTCGAGCCGGAGAACGGTCGTGCGGGCGAGCGCGCCACCACCTACGCCTACAATGGTCCGGTCGGCGTGCAGTGGGTCGAATTCCTGAAGGGTCTGGTCGATGAAGGTGTTGCCGTCTACTTCGGCACGGGCGGCGGCGGTGCTTCCGGGTCGGCGTTCGTCAACGGGCAGGTTGCCATGCACTTCGCCAGCATCGCCAGCCTGCGCGGGCTGCTCGCTTCGGCGGAAAGCGCGGGTCAGGGCGTCGATGTCGGCGTGCTGTACATGCCGCGTGACCCCAGCGCGACCGGCAAGACCATCGTCGGCGGCGCGTCGCTGTGGATCACCGACGTGGGCACGACCGAGCAGCAGGAAGGCGCGTGGGACTTCGTGAAGTTCACGCTGCGCCCCGAAGTGCAGGCGTTCTGGGCGGTGGCGACGGGCTACTACCCGGTCGTGCGCGCTGCCTACGACCTGCCGGAAATGCAGGCCGGTCTGGATCAGTACCCGCAGTTCCAGGTGGCGATCGACCAGATTCGTCTGACCGACATCACCAACGCCAACACCGCCCACCTGTCGGGCATCTTCGTCCCCTACCGCACGCACTACGTGCAGGCGTTCGACCGCTACTTCACCGGCGGCTTCCCGAACGCCCAGGCTGCGCTGGACTCGGCGGTCGCCGTTTCCAACGAACAGCTTGAGGAATACAATCTGACCATCGGCGAATAACCCGCCCGGCGTTCACCGGTCAGTACGCGGCGCTGCCCCCGGCAGCGCCGTTTTTCATGTCCGATCGCACCCCTGCACAAGGATTCTGAACCCCTATGACCACCCAGCCCGAATACACCTTCCACGTCGGCGAGAAGTTCCATGCCGATGGCTCGCCGCGCAGCTACCCTGGCAATACCGTCATCTGCTTCACCCCGCCCGAAAGCCCGATCTACCGCATCGGCATGGCGCTTCAGGATGAGCTGCGCGCCAGACCGTATGGGCACAAGTTCGGCTTCCTGCCCCCCTCCAGCTTTCACATGACCGTCTTCTCGCTCATCTGCGATCAGCGGCGCGACCCCGCAGAATGGTCGTCAGCCCTGCCCATCGATGCGCCGCTGGTCGAGACGGACCGCCACTTCATCGAGACGGTCACGCCGATCACTCCGCCGTCCAACTTCCGCATGATCATGAACTTCATCAACGGCTGGGGCTACAGCCTCGTCCTCAGCCCCGCCGACGAGACGACCTTCTTCGCCCTGCGGACCTATCGCAATCAGCTCTCCCGCGCCACCGGGGTGCGCTACCCCGATCACGATACCTACGTCTTTCACATGACACTGGCGTATGTGCTGATCGCCCTTACCGCGGATGAGGCGCTCGACTATCTGGCATGGCGCACCGCGCGCGGCGACGCCCTGCGCGATCAGGTCGGCGTGTTCGAGACGGGCGCGCCCGTCCTCACCTTCTTCGAGGACATGTTCGCCTTCGTCCCGGTCGATCAGCGCCACACCCTGCCTTCGCGCGCCGCTGTGCGCTGATCCTGCTATACTTGTCTGCTGATGTCCGCCTGACTTCAGGATTGAACCCAGCATGCCCCTCACCATCGTCGGTCTCGGACCTGGCAGCGTTGATGACCTGACGCGCCGCGCCTGGCGCACCCTGGAAGACGCACCGCGCGTCATCGCCCGCACCGCGCAGCACCCCTGCATCCCCTATCTGCCTCATACGGCGCGCATCGAGGCGTGTGACGACCTGTACGAGTCCATCCCCGATTTTGCCGGGGTATACGCCGCCATCGCCGAGCGCGTGCTGGCGGCGGCTGAAGCGGGCGAGGTCGTCTACGCTGTGCCTGGCGACCCGGCGAACGCCGAAGCGACCGTCCCGCTCATCCGTGCCGGGGCGGGCGCGCGCGGCATCTTCGTCGAGGTCGTCAGCGGCATCAGCTTCGTCGAGCCGACGCTGGTGCTGCTGGGCGTCGATGCGCTGGCGGACGGCTTACAGCTCTTCGACGCCATCGCCATCGCCCAGCGCCATCATCCCCCGCTCGATCCCGATTTTCCCGCCCTGCTGGGGCAGGTCTACAGCCGCGATCTGGCGTCCGCGCTCAAGCTCACCCTGATGAACCAGTACGACGACGAGTTCGAGGTCGTGCTGGTGCATGGCGCGGGCACGCCAGAGGCGACTGTCGAACGGCTGCCCCTCTACGCCATCGACCGTTCGCCGCACATCCGCCACCTGACCGCGCTCTACATCCCGCCGATCGGCGGGATGCGCGGCTTCGCCCGTTTTCAGGAGATCATCGCCCACCTGCGCGCCCCGGAAGGCTGCCCCTGGGACCGCCGTCAGACGCACGCCAGCCTGCGCCCGTATGTCATCGAAGAAGCCTATGAGGTCGCCGATGCCATCGACCGGGGCGACCCGGCGGCGCTGGCGGACGAACTGGGCGATCTGCTGCTTCAGGTGGTGCTGCACGCCCAGATCGGGGTGGACGACGGCACGTTCCGCATGGGCGATGTGCTGCGCGCCGTCAGCAGCAAGATGATCCGCCGTCATCCGCACGTCTGGGCAGACCCGGCAGCGCTCGGTCTGGAGCCGATCGGCGGCGACGGCGCGGCGGAGCAGGTCGTCGCCAACTGGGAGGTCATCAAACAGCGCGAACGCGCCGCCAAAGGCGAAGCCGCCGACGCCTCGATCCTCTCCGGCGTGCCCGCCAGCCTGCCAGGGCTGAGCATCGCCGTGAAATATCAGAAGAAGGCGGCGAAGGTCGGCTTCGACTGGGCGGCGATCGACGGGGTGATCGCCAAAGTGCGCGAAGAACTCGATGAGCTGCTCACCGCGCCCGACGACGACGCCCGCCGTGCCGAGATGGGCGATCTGCTGTTCGTGCTGGCGAACTGGGCGCGCTGGCTGGGCATCGACCCGGAAGAGGCGCTGCGCGCCACCAATGCCAAATTCGCCCGCCGTTTCGGGCACATCGAAGCGCGCGCCCGCGAACATGCCCGCCCGCTCGACTCGCTCTCTCTCGACGAAATGGACGCCTGGTGGAACGAAGCGAAAGCGCTGGGGCTGTGATGGGCGAGGATGCGCTGCTCGAAGGGGCGATCGCCGTCACCGCCGCGCTGGAGGCGCACAGCCGACCGATCCATCAGGTGTGGATCGACCGCGAGATGCGCTTCGAGCGCCCCGCCGCGCGCGTCCGTCACCTGGCGGAGGCAGCGGGCGCGCCCGTCGAACTGGCGACCCGCGCCGACATCGACGCCCTGGCGCAGGGGGCGAGTCACGGCGGGGTGATCGCCCGCGTCGGCGATCGCCGTTTCGCCCCGCTGGAGTCGCTCTTCACGGCGGCTGCCCCGTTCGTCGTCATGCTCGACGGTATCGAAGACCCCTACAACTTCGGCGGGGCGCTGCGCGCCTTCTACGCGGCGGGCGCGCACGGGCTGATCGTCCGCCCGCGCAACTGGATGAGCGCGGCAGGGGTGGTGGCGCGCGCTTCCGCTGGCGCATCCGAATACATGCCGACGGCGATCGCCGAACGCGCCGAAGACGCGGCAGCAGCGGCGCGCGCACACGGGCTGCGCGTTGCGGTGGCGGACAAAGAACGCGCCACCCCGCTCTACGACGCCGACCTGACGGGCGGGCTGCTGCTGCTCATCGGCGGGGAGAAACGCGGCGTCACCCGCTCGTTCGCCGACAGTGCCGATCTGCGCCTCAGCATCCCCTACGGACGCGCCTATCCGCACGCGCTCGGCACGGTGGCGGCGTCAGCGGCGATCGCCTTCGAGGTGCTGCGTCAGCGCCGTTCGTAGGGGCGCACCCGGTGGGTCGCCCACCGCACCCGGCACGATCTTTAAAAAAGAAAATCTGTTCCGCTTGCGTTTTTTAAAATTTCGACTAGACTAAAAATAACTTTTGACCACACATCGTGAGGTTGCTGTATGTTTCTTCTCCGTTTGACCGTGATCGCCCTGCTCACTCTGGCGATCGCCCTCCCCGCCGGGGCGCAGACCGAACCGCTGCGCGTCGTCGTCACCACCACGCAGGCGGCTGACCTGCTGCGCGTCCTCACCACCGACGTGGACGGCGTGACCGTCACCGCGCTGATGGGCGCGGGCGTCGATCCCCATCTCTACAAGCCGACCGAAGCCGACATCGCCGCCATGAGCGCCGCTGACCTGATCATCACCAGCGGCTTGAACCTCGAAGGGCAGTTCGGCGCGGTGCTGGGCGCGCTGCGCGAACGCGGCATCCGCACGCTGGCGCTGGGCGACCCGGTACAGCGCGCCGGGCTGACGATCGGCGGCTTCGAC
>CAZTLS010000087.1:0-8417 GCA_964614405.1 uncultured Pleurocapsa sp. | reverse complement strand
TGTACTCCGGTACGGTTGCCGAGGTAGCTCAGTTGGTAGAGCAACGCACTGAAAATGCGTGGGTCGCCGGTTCAAGTCCGGCTTTCGGCACACAGTCAGCGTCCCTGTAAACACTGTTTACAGGGACGTTTTGTTTACAGTGTAAACATGCTGTCGTGAAAAAGTGAACACTGTTTACACAGCTCCGCGCGTCCCATCATGAAACGCATATAAGCATTTGCCGTATATATCCTGAAACCGCTTGCTGCACGGTGGGTCGAGACGCCCTTCCGCGCGCGGCATCAGGTATAATTGGACGAACAGCAAGGCGAAGGAAGACAACCTCATGCGCGTGATTGTGCATACCGGCAAAGGCGGCGTTGGCAAGACGAGTGTATCCGCCGCTACCGCGCTCCGCTGTGCCGAACAGGGACTCAAAACGATCGTGATCAGCACCGATGCCGCGCACAGCCTGGGCGATTCGCTCGAAGCGCAGATCGGTCCCGAACCCACCCTCGTGCGCGACAACCTGTGGGCACAGGAGATCGACACCCGCTATTCGATGGACAAGTACTGGGGCAAAATTCAGAAGTATCTCTCCGCCCTTTTCACCAAACAGGGCGTCGATGACATCGTTGCCGAAGAAGTGACCATCCTGCCAGGTCTGGAGGAAGGCGCGCATCTGCTGTGGATCAACCAGTATGTCACCGAGAACAAATATGATGTGCTGGTGGTCGATGCTGCGCCGACGGCGGAGACGCTGCGCCTGCTCAGCCTGCCCGACGTCACCCGCTGGTGGTTCGAGCGCATCCTGACCATCACGCGCGGCGCGGCGAAAATCCTGCGCCCGATCAACCGGATGCTCGGTCGCAGCAGCGACTCCATGCCCGACGACAACGCCTGGGAACAGGTCAATGCCCTGTTCGACACCCTCGACAAGGTGCGCGACCTGCTCACCGACCCGGAAGTCTCCAGCATCCGCCTGGTCGTCAACCCGGAACGCATGGTCATCAAAGAGACTCAGCGCACCTACACCTACCTCAACCTGTATGGCTACGCGGTCGATGCCATCATCTGCAACCGCGTCATCCCTGACGACGTGACCGACCCGTATTTCGAGATGTGGAAGCGCAACCAGCGTGACAACATCGCCTTCATTCAGGAGGCATTCGGCGAACTGCCGATGCTCACCGCGCCGATGTTCGGGCATGAGGTGAGCGGATTATCGCATTTGCAGGCGCTGGGCGGCGCGCTCTACAGCGGGGCCAACCCGGCGGTCAAGCAGTTCAGCGGGACCACCCATCAGATTCGGGAACACGACGGGGCATATGTGTTGACTGTGCCCCTGCCCTTTGCCGACAAGCGCGATCTGGACATGTACCGTTCGCGCGATGAACTGACGCTGCGCGTCGGGCCCTACCGCCGGAACATCGTCCTGCCCTACAGTTTATGGGATCTCGAGATCGACCATGCAAAATTTGAACACGATACTCTCAACATCACCTTCGCCCGAAGCGGAAGCGCGTGATGCCGCCCTCAACGGCGGCAGTGTGCGCCTGAACGGGAGTGGATCGCCTGCGGTGCGCGTGGAAGACGCGCCGCCCGCCCCGCGCAAGGTCAGCACTCCCCCGCCCGACGCCGACGACTCGCCGCCGCTTCAGCCGCCTGCGCCGCCCATTCGCCCTTTCACCACCAATGTGCCACTCGATGTGCGCGCCGCCATCCGCCGTCGCCCTCGTTCACTGCGCCTGTCGCTGCGCTTCGCCCGTGTGGTGGTCTACTTCGGCTGGCTGTTCGTCCGGCTGATCTTCTGGCATCTGGGCGTTGCGCGCTACTTCCCGGAATGGGTCGAGCGCGGCAACATCGCCCGCTGGCGCGGCTATGCGCGCGGCTTTCGCGGCTTCGCCATCCAGTTGGGCGGGGTGATGATCAAGGCAGGGCAGTTCGTCTCGACGCGCAACGATATCCTGCCCGAAGAGGTGACCAACGAGCTGGTCTCGCTGCGCGATGAAGTGCCCGGCGTGCCGATCAAACAGATCAGAGCGATCCTCGCGCGTGAACTGGGCGACCTGAACGCCCGCTTCAGCCAGTTCGACGAACAGGCAATTGCCGCCGCCTCGCTGGGGCAGGTGCATCGCGCCAGGCTGCACAACGGCGAGAAGGTGGTCGTCAAGGTGCAGCGCCCCGGCATCGCCGCCATCTGCCAGACCGACCTGGCGGCGATGTTCGTCGTCGCACAGATCGCTAACCGCTTCCGCTTCATCCGCCGTCGTATGGATGCGGTCGCGCTCATCGACGAGTTCGGGCGTATCCTGCTGGAGGAACTGTCGTATCGGCATGAGGCGGAAAACGCTGCCCGCTTCTCCGCGCTGTTCGCCAGCAATCTCGGCGTGTACGTGCCGACCATCTACGCCGAACATTCCACCGACTGTGTGCTGGTCATGGAAGACGTCACCTCGATCAAGATGGATGACTTCGCCGCCCTCGAACGGGCGGGCATCAGCCGGCGCGAAGTCGCCAGGCGGCTGATGGACACCTACCTGACGCAGATCTTCGAGGAACGCTTCTTCCATGCCGACCCGCACCCAGGCAACCTGTTCATCTATCCCCTGCCCGAAAACAGCGCCGCCTACCGCGCGCAGGCGGGCAAAATCGAAGGCAGACCGTTCTACCTGATCTTCATCGATTTCGGCATGATCGGCACGCTGACGCAGCAGATCGTCGATGGGCTGATCGGCACGATGGCGGCGGTCGTCACGCGCGACTCGAAGAAGCTGATCGAAAGCTACAGCGAACTTGGCTTCCTGCTGCCCGGCGCGGACAAGGAACGCCTTGAACAGGCGACGCGCATGGTCTTCGAGCAGGTGTGGGGCATGTCGATGACCGAGATGCGCGACATGAGCTTCGACAGCATGGCGCAGATCGGCGAACAGTTCAACGACCTGCTCTTCAGTATGCCGTTTCAGGTCCCGCAGGATTTCATCTACCTGGGGCGCACGATGGGCATCCTGAGCGGTTTGGCGACTAACCTCGACCCCAACTTCAACCCCTGGAGCGAGATGCAGCCCTATACCGCGCAGCTTCTGCAGATGCGCGCCTCAGATGGCGGCAGCGTCGTCTCCAGCCTCTTCGGGTCCAGCGTGCTGCAGGGCTTGTTCAACGGCAACGGCGCGAAGGCGCTGCTCAACATCGGGCAGTCGATCCTCGGCATCGCCCCGGCAGCCAGCGACCCGCGTGAGGTGCTGACCCGGCTGGAGCGCGGCGACATCACCCTCAACGTCGCCCCGAACAGCGCCTTCGAGAAGCAGTTCGCCAGGCTGGAAGCACAGGGGCGGCGCACCACCCGCGCGGTGCTGGCGGGCAGCGGACTCGTCTCTGCAGCGGTGCTGTACAGCGGCGGGCACGGCGGGCTGGCGCTGGTGGCGTTCGTCTTCGCGGGGGTGATGTATGTCGGGCTGACGCTGACCGGAGAGTAAGCATATATTGACAGGGGGCGATGTGCTGCGCCGCCCCCTGCGCCATCCCATGACGCGGAGATGTGTTGTTTTCGCAATGCTCTGCCATAAATTTGCATTTTGCTGCCACTCGTTTACAATTTTTGCAGATCGTGCAGCCCGCCACACCCCATTTCGATGTGCCGATCGGGACAGTGAGCCAGGATGCAGCCAGCTATGCCCATCGCGGTGCGTGTCAGGCGCGCTGCCCACCGTTTTATCGAAATCCTCGCCAAGACGCATCCGGCGATGCGCCACGATGAGCGCGAGGCGGTACGCGCTTTCACCTTCCTGATCCTGATTCTGCTGGTCGTGCATACGCTCGTCACCCCGATCTGGCTGCTGACGACGCGCAACGTCACGCTCGTGCCGTCGATCGTCGTGATTAACACCTGCCTGCTGGTGGCGTCGCTGGTCATCAGCCGCACGCGCCGTTACCGCATCGCCATCTATACCGTCGTGGCGCTCAGCTTCGTCACCGTCACGCTGATCGCGTTCGACGACGCACAGCGCGGCACTTCCCCGATCGTCATCTCCAAATTCTACGTCTTCTGCGTGCTGCTGGCGGCGTTCATGCTGCATCTGCGCGGACTGCTGGCGATGAGCGTGCTGTCGCTGGCGATGGTCATCCTGTTCAATTTCATCATCCCGCGTTCTCCGGTGATGGCATCGATAGGCGAAGTCGCCTTCTCCATCCTCACCTCAGCGCTGATCATTCTCGGACGCTACACCCGCGACATGGTGGCTGCCCGCCTGCGCACCAGCGAACAGCGCTACCGCGCCCTGTTCGAGCAGTCCAACGACGCCATTCTGCTCATCACCCCGGATGGCAGGATCGTCGAAGCCAACCTGCGCGCGGCGGACATGCTCGGCTATGACGTCAGCCAACTTCAGACGATGATCTGCACCGATCTGGTGGTGGAGCGCGAACGCCAGCACGTGATGGACATCCGCAGAAAACTGCTGACCGGGGAGCAGTTTGTCGTCTATGAGCGGACTTTTCTGCGCTATGACGGGGCAGAAATCCTGACCGAGATGAGTCCTGCGCTGATCATCCACCCTACCAGTGGCGCACAGCACATTCAGTTGATCATCCGCGACATCAGCGCCCGCAAACAGGCAGAGCGCAGCGCCATCCGCGCCGCCATCGAGCAGGAACGCGGGCTGATCCTCGCCCAGTTCGTGCGCGGCGCATCGCACGAGTTCCGCACCCCGCTGTCGATCATCGGCACGAATGTGCATCTGCTGCGCCGCCCACTGGCAGACTCCGATCGCCAGCGGCGGCTGGACTCGGTGCTGGCGCAGAGCGAGCGCATCAACCGTCTGGTCAACATGATGCTGCTGATGGTGCGGCTGGATACCGGGGAACCGTTCGAGCTGGTCAGCACCTCTCTGCGTGACCTGCTGGGCGAGCTGAGCTACCACTTTGAGACGCGCGCCGCCGGGCGGCTGCGTCTGGAGATCATGATCGACCTCGACCTACCGCGCCTGAACATCGATCGCTATTTCTTCACCGAGGCGCTGCGTCACCTGCTCACCAACGCCATCCAGTACACCCAGGGCGAAGGAACGGTCACCCTGAGCGCGATGTGCGTGTTGCAGCCCTCTCAGGTCATCATCCGGGCGCGCGATCCAGGGATCGGCATTCACCCCTCACTGCATGAACGCATCTTCGAGCGCTTCTTCCGCGCGGATGAGGCGTACAGCGTTGAGGGGTTCGGGCTGGGGCTGTCGATTGTGCGCGCCGTCGTCGAGCGGCACGGCGGAACGATCACCGTCGAGAGCGCCCCAGGCGCAGGCAGTACCTTCTGCATCACCCTGCCCGCCGTTCCGACCAGCGGCACATGATGACCTGACTTAAACCTCCCTAAACCGAATACTCAGACAAAGCTTATGCCATCCACACACGGGTGAAATACACTGATGTCGTCGAATGTTTTGTGATCGAAAGAAGGTAATCGATGCCCCTGATCTCCCTTGTGTACACCAGCGTCAGCGCCCGCCGAATGAGCGATGATGATCTCAAAGCCATTCTGGAAGTGAGCCGCCGCAACAACGCCCGCCGCCATATCACCGGGATGCTGCTGTTCAAGGACGGGCATTTCATCCAGGCACTTGAAGGGGAAGAGAGCGCTGTCCTGCCGCTGTTACGACACCATCGCCGCCGATCCGCGCCATCAGAACGTCTACCGCATGTACAGCCGCCGTGTGGCGGAGAGGTCGTTCGGCACGTGGGAGATGGGCTTCAACAAGCTGGACTCGATCAAACCGTCCGACCTGCCTGGCTACACCGACTTCCTCACCCGCCCGTTCGACCCTTCTTTCCTGCACGAAAACCCGTCCCGCGCGGCGTATCTGCTGGAATACTTCAAGACGCGCTCTGTCTTCTAGGAGAAATTGCCTTTACTCGACCGTGATCCCGCGCACGACCACCTCGGCGCAGCGCAGAGCCGGGGTCGGCACGACAGGGCATGGCGGGTCGAGCGCCAGCGTCACGCGGTGATAACCAGGTGGGAATACCAGCCAGACGCGCGCTTCTGCCTCTCCTTCGATCGTCCAGCGCGCCAGTTCCGCCCCCTCCATCGACGCCACCACCGTTCGCACCCCATCGGGTGCGCCCAGTGCCAGCGTGAACAATGTGCCGCGCTCTGCCTGTGCATAAACCGCAATCGCCAGCGGGTCGCGCGCGATGACCTCATCAGGTGGAATGTACACCATCCAACCAGGCGCATCACCCGCATACGGAGGTAGCCGATAGACCGCGTAGGCGTCGTCGGCATACAGCGGATCGCCTGCCAGCGCCGTCAGCCGCGCTTCGAGGTTCGCTGCCGGGTCTGCCCATGCCCGATGCACGATGATCACATCCGCGCCCGCCGCATCCAGCAGCGCCGGGTCGAGCGTGCCTTCGAGCAGCGCTGCCTTCGCCGGGTCGATCGGGGTGCGCCGTGTCACATGCCCGGTCAGGATGGGCAAGCCGTGCCCGGTTTGCAGAAACAGCGCTTCCTTGCTGGTCAGCGGGTGGGCGATCGGCAGGTTGAGGACGGCGCGCACATCCGGCAGCGCCCCCAGCGCACGAATGTTCTCCGGCACATGCCCGTTGATGCGCGGGATGGGGAACCACGTCGCCGCATCGAAAGCGATCGCCGCGCTCAGCAGCAGCGCGCCGCCCCACGCGACCGCTGTCCGCCGACGACGCATCAGCGCCGCCGCACCATAGCCCGCCATGACCGCCGCCGCGAACCCGACCGTCAGGTTGAAGCGCGCCGGGGTGCGCGCCAGGCTGATCCCAGGCACATCCTGCAACGCCGCCCAGGGCAGCGTGATGCCGGTCAGCAGCCCGTCGAACGCAGTCCACACCGGCGCATCGACCCACTTGAGCAGCGCCCCCAGTGAAGCGACCCAGGCGACGATCGCCAGCACCAGCCACGCCCGCGCCGTGCGCCGCGCGATGACGCCGATGGCGCACAACCCCGCCGTCACCAAGCCGAGGTACGCCGTCAGCTCGAACGGTTCGACGCCGACCACTGCGCGCGGATATGCCAGCCCGCCCCACAATGGATGCCCCACAGCGGGTGAGGCGATCGCCAGCACTGGCGCGCTGTAGCGCACCTGTCCGCCCACCTCCGCCGCCAGCGTCCGCGCCGGGCGCACCGCCTCCAGCGCGAATGGAGCAGCCAGCGGCAGCCAGATGATCCCCCCGGCGATCAGCGCGATGCCAGTGCGCCGCCATGCCGCGCCGCTCGTCAGCCACAGCAGCAGCGCCAGCGGCGCGATCAGCGTGATCACGAGCGTGGGATTGCCCACCAGCGTCAGCGGAAAGAGCAGTGCCGCCAGCGCGATCCGGCGCACATGGGCGCGGCGATCGCCTGGCGCGCGCAGGCGCAGCAGCGCAGCCACCCACAGCGGTGCGCCCCACAGCGTGATCAAGCCGGTGTGTGCCGCGCCGAGATGTCCCTGAATGTGCGGCAGCGTCAGCCAGATGATGCCCCCCACGAATGCCGCCGCGTTCCGGCGCGGATGATCAGGCGGGAGCAGGGCGCGCAGCAGCACGAACATCGCCCAGCCATTGAGCATCAGCGTGAGCAGCGCCGCCAGGTTAAACGCCGCCGTCAGCGGCATGACCAGCCCCAGCATCAGAGTCGGCAGCGATTGCAGCGGCGCGCTCCACAGCCAGAGTGCCGATGCGCCATCCGGGTAGACGATCAGGCTGTGGTAGAACGGGTCGAGTCCGCGCGCAGCGGCTTCACGCAGCCACCACGCCATGCTGAAGTATTCGTAGGCATCGCCAAACGGATGCCCGATCAGGTGTGTGTCGAGCTGGGCGATCAGCGGGGCGGTCATGGCGATGGCGATCGCCAGATATGCGGCGCAGACCGCCGCGTGCGGGATCAGGCGGCGCATCGGTCACCGCCAGCGTGGTGTGAGACGCTCATGACGCATCATCGGTCACGGGCGGGAAGAGGCGGCTCACCTCGACGGCGAAGCCGGGCAGCAGATCGGGAAAGGTCAGGGCGTCGTCGGCGCGCAGGATGGCGATCTCCTCGTCGGCGCTGTAGACCTCGATCAGCCGCTTTTCCGGGCGCACCACCAGCGCGTACTTCGCCCCGTGCGCCAGATAGAACGCCGCTTTATCGCGCAGCCCTTTCAGCGCGTCGTCCGGCGACTGGATTTCGATGCAGATGTCCGGGATGTAATCTTCCACACCGCGAGCCTGCACCGGACGGTCGCCCAGCACCACCGACACATCCGGGATGCGGTCGTTGAGCGCGTCTCCGGTGGGGCGATGGCGCGCTTCGACAGCGGCATTACCCAATACTGAGGGATACTGCATCAAATAGAGATTGAAATAGGTGATAATCCAACCTGCAATCGTACCATGTTTGCGAGTGGGCATGGGCTTCTCGATGATCTCCCCGTCGATGAGTTCAAAGCGGCGTTCGGCGT
>CAZTLS010000086.1:0-8492 GCA_964614405.1 uncultured Pleurocapsa sp. | reverse complement strand
CATAAGGGGTAACGTTCCACGCTTTCGCCGCCGCTTCGAGAAATGCGCCTTCCCCTGCAAACGGATCGAGCAGTCGCACGGCGGGGGTGGCGGGAGCGACGAGCGACAAGAGTGCTTCATAGTGCTTGAGGTCAATAGGCAGGTAGCCCATGACCATTTTTGACTCGGCACGCGCCATGAGCCTACTCCTGAAATACAAAAAGCCCCCGTTTGCACGGGGGCCGATGGTCAGTTGGATTGTGAAGCGGTCGCCGCGATTTACGGCATCAGCTGAAGATACTCCGTGTGCTTCGGGCGGATCATCGAAAAGTCGCGGCGGTCGAAGGTGCAGATGTGCCGAATATTCAGCCGCTCTGCCAGCGCCGTCAGGCAGCAGTCCACGAAGTCCAGTTCGGCATCGCGGTAGCGATCCATCAGCGCGACTGCCCGTGTGAAATCCCCAGGCATCAGCGCGACGAACTGAGGGGTTTGTTCGATCAACAGTCTGGAAAACGTGACGGTCGCCGCGACACTCCCCAGCCGGTTGAGGTTGTACATCGCCTCGACCAGCACCACATCGGGGATAAGCAGTCCAGTTTCATGTTCCGCCGCGAACGTTTTTGCTTTCGCGTGATTGCGATCTTTAGGATACCCAAGCGCCACCAGATAGCTGGCATCCACCAGCATGTCAGCCATCGTCGCCGTCGCGCTGGGTACGTTCCCACTGTTCGCGCAGATGTCGCTTGAAGTGAGTGCGGCTGTTCACTGACGCATCCGGTTCATCGATCCAATCGATGTCCGCCGCTTCCATCCCTTCCGCGACTGCCAGCGCCCAGTTACCGCCGCCGACGGGTGCATAGCTGTTGAGCAGTTCGCCGAACACCTCATCGACAGTGCGACCCTGCTGCCCGGCGAGGGCTTCCAGTCGTTCCACGAGATCGGAACGCAGCGTGATTGTTCGGTCAGTCATAGTCCGAACCTCCTGTTCCTTTTGTCCTGATTATAGAGCATTTACGGCAGTGTGATGATTTTCTGTTCTAAACCACCCGTGATCAGCCGCGTCCACGCATCGACATCCAGATCGACGCTGAGCAGGTCGATCCCGCCTGCTGACCGACACTTGCGGACGAGCATTGCCCGCTGTCCCGCCTCATACAGGTATGCCGACCACTGGTCGAACACCGGAACGTTGACGAGCTGCGTGACGTGGTGTTTCAGCTTGGCGGTCGCCTGAGCGTCGCTGGTGCGGAAGATGAACGTCGTTGATTTGCCACCGTAGTTCGGCGTAACCGCAAGGTCATGCACGAGGATGAGCGACGCGAACCGCGCTTCGGGGAGGTAGTGCAGGTAGGGGTGGTACATACCGGAATTACCCTCACCCGCCATCAGCTCGACCGACGGCGCGTCCGGCGGCACCACGGTCACCTGGTCGCCCTTGCTCAGCTTGGCGCGGATCGCCTCGACCGCCACGCGCGGCCCGGCCATGTTGACGTACACGCATACGCCGTCGTGTACCGCCCAACCGTAGCAGAACACCTGCCCGGTGATGCTGCCCGTCAGTTCCCCGACGAACGACTGCTCGATCTGTGCGATGCGTCCGTTCGTGAGCGATGCAGCGGGCGCGACGAGCGGCTGTGTCTTCACCTCGCGGATGGCACTCTGCACCGTGTCGAGCGGTGTGCCGTCGGTCGGCATGGGCACAGGCTTGATGATTCGGATAGCTGGTGCAGGTTCTTCATCTGGATCGACGGATGGCGGTTCAGGGTCCGGTTCATCGATTTCAGCGAAGGCAGACACTTCGATGATGGACGGTTTCCTACCCGACTCAATCAGATCGCGCTTGACCTCCGCGTCTGTCAGCGGCAGGACTGCACCCGGTGGCACGACTGCGCCGCGCTGAATTCTGATCCCCGGAACGGGCGGGTAGTCGGTCAGTTCGCGCTCGAAGCACCAGCACGCGCCGATGCCCTCGAACAGCACATCGCAGCTCCAGCCGTGCGCCGCGTTGTGGTTGTACAGCCGCGTCACCGTGCCGCGTGTTCCCGTCGGAATAGGCTGACGTTCCAGTGTTTCCAGTTCGTGCCGAGCGTAGACGGTTTGATCGAGCATAAACAGGCGCGGTGACACTTCAGCGATGGGCACAGGTTTGACCGGCAGACCGAGCAGATGCGCCGCTTCCTCGACCGTGCAGGGATCATCGTCGCTGAAAGGCACATCGGCGGCAAGCGCATCCATCGCGCTCACCTTGTCCACGCCCTCGAAATGCCATTTGCGCGTGTAAATCGAGAACGTCGCGCGGGCATTCTTCAGCGCTTCGTGAATAGCGGGCAGCGAAATCCCAATCCGATCATGCGGCGGCAGATCGAACACCCATACCGTTTCGGGATGGTCATCCCGGTCGATCCACGTCGTGCGCGTAGCGAACACGCCGTTCTCGCCCTTCATGATCGTGTCACCATTCGATGCACACTCCTTGCCGACGATCCGCCCGCCGAAAATCGCCAGCAGCGGCGACTCTGCCTCGCGCGGCGCTTCTGTCTGCACCTCGGTCGTGACCAGCGCACGGATCGCGCCGGGCAGTTCCGCGCCGACGATGTACCATGCCTGACGTTTCTTGCTCCAGCGTGCGCCGTGCCGCTTGAGCAGTTCGCGGTGCGGATACGTGTCGCCGTTCAGCCACCACCACACGCGCCCGCCTTCGTCACGCTGGCTGCGCTCGATGGTGATGCCCGTGATCGCGCTCTCGCGTTCGCCCGTCGATGGCGACGGCGGACGGAAACCCGTCGGGTCGAAGGTCGGACCGACACGATAGCCCGGTTCGGTGTATTCAGCGTGCGTGCTGTCCGGCAGCGCCCACCATTTGCCGTCACGCCACAGATACACGGCAGCACGATGATGCTGGCGGGTGATTGCTTCGGTGCGTGCCAGCTCATCTGGCGTGAGCGTGAGCAGGATGTGTCCGTGCCGCACGATCACGTCGCCGTCGATCTGGAGATAGCGATACGTCGCCTGCTTCGGTGAAACGTCGCGTGCTTTCGCTCCGTACAACGCGAGCAGCACGGCAGTCACGGCGCTGGTGTAGCCGAGCTTGTACGCGCTGATTGTCTTGCCTGTGCGCGGGTCGGTGACGCGCTGCGCGCCGTAAGTGTCCACCGCGATGATGTGCTGACCGCTCATGGCTGCGGACTCCGGTCGAAGTTGACGAGATGCGCGTTCTTGCCACGCAGAACGGCGTAGTCGTAGCCAACCTTCGTGCCGGGGCTGTCTCCGTTCCAGACGAACAGGCAGACCTGCGCTTGGTCAACCATCCAGCGGTCACGTGCCGAGTAGCCGTCGAGCAGTTCGCCGCCCATCACGCGGTACAGGTCGCGCTCGACCTTGATATAGCTGCCGTGCTTGCAGCCGTAGTTGCGCGGGAAGTTGGCGATACCCGCAACGATGACGCGCGCCTTGAGACGACGGCATTCCTGCACGACTGCCATGTCCACGCCTTTCGGGTTATCGCCAACGCTGACCGTGTAACCCTTCGCGTGTGCGCGCTGTACGGCACGGCGGGCGTAGTCGAGCATCTCACGTGTGGCATATCGGCTGCCCGCGATGAGAACGTGATGCGTGGACTGAATGTGCATAATGCACCTCCAGAGAAATTGAGTGGTCAAGAAGTCAAAGCACGCCGCCTCTCGACTGAGAAGCGACGCGATAACCTGGTTGCTGTGCGCCCATCACCGCATTGACATGCCTGGATGCGCCCCAAGTCAGGGGTGACCCTGCTCAAGACGTTGACCCTTCCGGTAGTCCAGCTTCTTTTATGCGCCGAAGGCGCTCGCTGGCCCATCCACGACGGTGTACGGTATCCGAACCGGATTGTTCGGGGGCGTTTGGCACAGAGGGTCAGAGCGTTCACCTGTAGGAGGCAGTCAACGCACATCGGCGTTGGGCAGGATTTACAGCGCGCCCTTTCGAGCTAACGCAGCCATTACACCACGCATCCGTGTGACCGATGACCCGCTGTGCATTTGTCTTGGTACGACTTACGCACCTGCTTTAACACGCCGGGGACTCCCGTCCGCGACCCGAAGGGCGACCGGCGCGCGACTGAGCGAAGCGGCACAAGCCCAAGTCGCGCGCCGAGTCGAAGCCGCAAGCGGCTTTCGCGGATGGGGTGGCGTGTTAGGGTGCGTCAGTAAGTCGTACTGATGCACACGCGGGACGGCACGGTGTGGGTAGGCAGAGGAGCGGAGGGACGCATAGATGCCGCCAAGGTGTGCCTGACATTCAAGAAGCAGAACGCATCTGCAAACGAACGAGATCATCGATCAACCGATCACGGTCTCGTTCCAATTCTCTGATGCGTTCCCGATATTTTCGCTCAACGTGTTCGCACTGAGCATGAAGTTGTTCAATCACGCTGCTATTCACCTTCAATCCTCGGAACTTTGCGTTTTCAGCGCGCAAGCGATACAGCTCTTCGAGGATGTGATCCGGGTGCGGGCTGACTTCAACCGCTGTCACGTCGTCCACGTCCAGATAACGAAGCGCTTTTTCTGTCAGCACCATCGCGCGTGACCTGCGGGTGTGCCGCACGACGCAGCCAAGCTGCTCCAAACGCTTCAGTTGATAGTTGACCACCGATGTCGAATTGATGCCGATTGCCTCGCCAATTTCACGAATGGTGGGACAAAGGCGGTGCTGCTGCCAATATTCATGAATGCAGCGCAGCACATCGATTTGTTTGCGACTGGGTTCCTCTCGATTTCGCGCCATAGACAACTCCCTAATCTTTGCCATGATTACTGCCAATCTGCATTGGATGGATTGACTTCAACAGAACGTATGAGCTATCATCAGGTATATGTAACAAAAAGTCAACAATTTTGCGATCTCAGCGGTCTAACTGCCACAGGTTTGATATATGCCGTCACGCACCAAAAATGAGATATATCGAGATCACGATAAAATAGATTTGCTGCTGCGATGATTTGAGAAAGGTCTGATGAGATGAATGGAACTTCATCGACACCCAACGATGATTCACAAACTTCTTTCGAGCGCATTCGCCAGGAAGATGGGGACGGCGTTGAGTTCTGGTCAGCGCGTGACTTGATGGAAGTTCTGGAATACACGAACTGGCGCAACTTCAAGGGAGTGCTGCTCAAAGCCCAGATTGCGTGCGAAAACAGCGGACATGATCCGACCGACCATTTCGTCGGAGCTATCAAAATGGTCGCCATCGGCTCGGACGCAAAGCGCGAAGTCGAGGATATGCACCTCTCGCGTTACGCCTGCTACTTGGTCGTGCAGAACGCCGATCCTGCCAAAGAAGTGGTCGCGCTCGGTCAGACCTATTTCGCCGTACAAACGCGCCGGCAGGAAGTGTCCGACGCAGCGGCGATGGCGGAACTGACTGAAGACCAGCGGCGGTTACTCTTGCGCCAGCGCATTAAAGTGCAGAATACTGATCTCGCCTCAGCTGCTAAAACCGCTGGTGTGATCACTGGGCAAGATTTCGCCGTGTTCCAGAATCACGGCTATCGCGGGCTGTACAACGGGCTGACCGCCGAAATGATCCACAAGCGCAAAAAGCTGAAGAAAAGTCAGCACATTCTTGACCACATGGGGACAACCGAACTGGCTGCCAACCTGTTCCGCAGCACGCAGGCGGAAGAGAAGTTGCGCCGCGATCAGGTGCAGGGCAAGGATGCGGCGAACGCCGTGCATTATGAGGCAGGCGTGGTCGTCCGACGTGCGATTGCTGAACTCGGCGGTACGATGCCAGAAGACCTGCCGACCGCCGACAGCATCAAGAAACTGGAACGGGCTGAGAAGAAGCGCCTCTCCGCTCCGAAAAAGCCGAAGCAGAACGATGAGGCGTAAACAGACCCTACACACCGTTCATACCTATCCCCTCAGCCATGAACGGTATGTAGGGTTTACCCGGTTTTTCAGCGGCTTTCGTAAACGACTGCCACATCGTAGCGGCGCATCATGTCGATCACGTCGAGCGGCTTGACGGCATAGCTCATGCCGTCCATCCCGCGTTTGCGACCTGCTTCATCGAGCAGGTGCAGCCGCTTGAAGATGTGACCAATCCACTGCGCGTCGCCCATCTTCTCGACCGGCTGCCCCATCAGCCGTGCCACTTTCTCGCGCAGCGCCGCCGCTTTCACCCACAGTGTGCCGCTCTGCCCGCGTGTCATGATTTCGAGTGCCTGCAAGACCGCTTCTTCCCGCTCACTCAGCGCCTTCCCCTGGCTGATCTGTTCGTCGGTCTCGGCGGCGGTTGTAATTGCACGAAGTAGCTTGCGCACGCCGCCTTGTTCCTTCGTGAGGGTGTCACCAAACAAGAACTCGAAACTTCGATTTAAGGTGGATGCATTATTTTGAGATGCTTTTGCGTCTTACAGGCAGTGACAGGACGATCATCAATGGTGTGGTAGATGCGCTTCAAACAAAAGCAGCGTTCAGCCCAAAAGACAAATGGCACATCACGAAACTTTGAAGTGGTGTATGAAACCTATTTTTTTCGAGTTTACAGGTATATCGCATCTCGTTTAGAAGACGCGAACGAAGTTGAAGATGTCGTGTCCGATGTTTTTCTGAAAGTCATGGTGAAGCTCGATCAATTCAGGGGTGAAAACCTGACCTCGTGGCTTTTCACCATTGCGCACCGTACGCTGCTGGATACTTATCGTAGGCGACAGCCGCAATTGGTTGAACTGGAAGATGATACAGTAGCCGATACCCACTCACCTGAACAATCTTTTATCCTCCATGAAAGTAATACCGAGATGTTGGAGCATATTCGAGCGCTATCAACGCGCCGGCAAGAAGTAATCACACTGAAGTTTTATGGGCAGCTCCGCAACCGAGATATTGCAGAGGTATTGGGAATCAACGAGCAAAGCGTCGCTTCGCATCTACATCGTGCGCTTGCTGATTTGCATACCCGTATCGTGCCTGCCCCTTCTCAGAGAGTAGAAGACAAATGATGAATTCAGATTTTCAAGAGACATCCTCATCGCATGAATTGGATGACTTTCACCCGGAATTCGAAAGAGAGGAATTGAACATGATTGCTCAACTCGTTCAACAAGCTGCACCGATTCCGCGCGAACGCTTCAAGGAAGAACTGAAACAGCGTTTGTTTGCACCTGCCGTACTTGTCAAACCTAACCGTTCGGTGCGGTCACGCAAAGTGGCGGCTATATTGCCATTGATTGCGGTGCTTTTACTGACCGCCGCAGTGGTTTATGCAGTAGGTAGCCTTGTGCAGCGAGCTGTCCAACTGGACGGCGGCTTGTCTCTCGAAGCAGGGCAAGCGTTGGATATTGCTCAGACAATGAACGGTTATACGTTGACTGCCGAGTGGATTTATGCAGACGGCAATCGCCTCAGTATCGGGCTCTCAGCAGAGGCGACCGACTCGACACAACGAACTCTGGAGGGTATTTCTCCAGAAACACAGGTGCATCTCACTGATGCCGGTGGACTTGAATATCCCTTCCTCACAGCGACAGGCACAGGTACTGAACAAAATGCTCTGGGCATGGTCTATTCCTTTGCCATCCCTGACAATGCTCCTGTAAATACCGACTCAGCCTTTCGCTTGACGGTCGATCTGCAACTCGTCGGCTCCGATCTGCAGCCTTTTACTATTGGAAGGTTCCAATACGACATTCTCGCGACGATCACCTCGACCGCGCGATCGTTCAATCTACCGCAAACAACCACTGCATCCGAGATAGCAGTCACACTTGCCAGCATACGGGTGACGCCTTCGCTAACCCGAATCGAAACCTGTTTTGCCGTTCAGGATCCAGAATTTTCAGACTGGTTCCCAAATGTGCATCTGCGCATAGGAAACCGCGACCTGAATGATGGCACGGTCCGAATTGATGGGAGTTCCGGTACGTCATCTGACTGCCGATACACCAACTTTTACGTCGATTTGATAGACCAGGAGGGAACGTGGCAAATTGAGATCACAGAACTTATCGGGACAAGAATGCTCACTTTCGATCAGCCGCCTGTCCAACCAATTCCGTCAGACAGTTTTGAACGCCGCATTACAGGTCCATGGCAGTTCACTTTAGAAGGAGAATAATCTCGTGAAGGTTAACTTCAAACTGGTCGTCGCTACGCTCGCACTTGTCCTTGGGGTTTCCAGCGCTGCGGCACAAGACATAACTTCGAAGCATTGTGCTTTGGAACTCGCGCCCGTGATTGGACAGTTCGATCCAAGCAATCCTCGTTTCTCAACGGTCGTTCGAGAAGGATGCTTTGAAAGCTTTGCCGAAGCAGTATCTTTTGCCACTCGCGGACGCATTAATCTGCCCGCAGATAGCTCGGATGCGGACGTGATCGCCGCCGTTCAAAACGATATGGAAGCTGGCTCGACTTCAGCACAGCGTGGCGGAGGCATTACACCCCTATCCGTTTACACCCTCGCCTATATGTACGATTGGTCGAATTATCAAACCAATGGTGGAACGATGACCGTATCGTCCTCCAGC
>CAZTLS010000085.1:1767-8719 GCA_964614405.1 uncultured Pleurocapsa sp. | reverse complement strand
GTGCCGAGCAGCTGAACATCGTGCTGCAAAATCAGCGCCTGCTGTTCGAGTCGCAGGCGAGCGCCGACCGTCTTTCGCGGCAGGTGCGCGTGCTGCAAAGCCTCAACCGTCTGGCGACCGGCATCAGCAGTTTTCAGAACGAGAAGCAGCTTCTGGATTACGTGACGCGCGAAATGCACGACGCGGTGAACGTCGATCACGTCGGCGTGGTGCTGGTCGAGCAGATGTCCGAGGTCGGCACGGTGGTCAGCGAATACCCGGATAAGGGGATCTTCGGCGCGCCGGTGGACATGCTCAACAGCCCATTGGTGCGCGCCCTGCTGGAAGACCCCAACACCCCGTTCATCGTCAACAACGTCGAAACGGATACGATGCTCACCACCCAGACGCGCGCCGCGCTGAAGACGGTCGGCACACAGGCGCTGATGGTGCTGCCGCTGTATGTCTACGGCAACTTCATCGGCACGGTCGGCTTTGACGTGTACGAGCGCGGGCGAACGTTCACGCAGGACATGATCGATCTGGCGCAGACGATGACCTCCCAGCTCGCCATCGCCCTGCAAAATATCCGCCTGTTCACCGAGGCGCAGCAGCGCGCGGCGCAGCTTCAGGGGGTGGCGGCGCTGGGGCAGGAATTGCAGTCGTCGCTGGAGACGGAAAGCGTACTGCGGACGATGCTCTCCGGCGCGCCGCATGTGCTGCGGATCGACCACATGACCATCACCCTGTACGACGAGGAAGCCGGAACGCTGCGCGTGGTGGGCACGAACGATGGCGGCATGGTGCAGCTCAGCCTGAAAAATGGCGCCCCCGTCTCGGTAAATGAGACGACCGCCGGGCAGGTGTGGTCGTCCGGCACGAGCGTGTTCAGCGTCACGCCCGCCACGACCATGACCCCCGGCGCATCGATCATGGTCGTGCCCATCCGCACGCGTGACCATCGCCTGGGCGCGGTGACGATCAGCGCCAGCGGAGCCAGCAGCTACAGCGAGACGGACAAGGCGATCTTTCAGCAGATCGTCAACCTGCTGGCAGTGGCGCTGGAAAATGCTGATGCGTATGCCCGCAGCCAGCAGACCGCCCGCAGCGAGGCGCTGGTCAACGAGGTCACCGTGCGCTTTCAGCAGTTCTCCAACATCGACGGCTTGGTCACCACCGCCGTCGGTGAACTGGGTCGGGCGCTTGGTGCGCGCCGGGCGCGTGTGCGCCTGATCGCGCCGGAAGACGCCGCCGACTCCGCTTCGTCCGCTGCTGATCAGGGAGCTGGCACATGACCTCCACCCGTTCCTGGTTCGATCGTCTTTTTCTGCATCCGCGCTATACCAGCCGCGCTGACATCGGGCAGATGCGCCTGATCGTTTTCACCGCGCTGGTGCTGCTCCTCTTTCAGACGGTCTATCTGCTCGCCGTGCCGGATGGTATCCCCAATTTCACCCGTATGTTCGCGGGCGAGCCGCTGGATGCCATCATCCTCTCGACGACTTATATCGCGGGTGTGCTTGCCTTGTACGCGGTGCGCGCAGGATGGACGACCCTCTCCGGGTTGGCGGTGATGATGTCCGGGATGAGTTCGGTCGTGTTCATCAACGTCGCCGGGGCATTCCGCACCCCGTCATCCAACCTGTCGCTGCTAGCGTTCATGCTGCTGGGCTTCACCGTGCTGCGCGAACGCGGCGTGGCGATCAGCTTCGTGCTGAGCATCATCGCCTATCTGGTGGGCATGTCACGGCGCGGCTTGCCGACGATCGATACCTCTGCTCCCTCTGTCGAGGCGGAGATTTTCAACACGCTGCTCATCCTGACGGCGGCGACGCTGATCATGATTGCCTTCCTCCGAAATACTCGCGCTGCCCAGCGCGAAGTGCAGACGATAGCGGAAGACGCCCGCCTGCGCCTGGCGACCGTCACCACCGACATCGCGCAGCGCATCGCCAGCCAGACTTCGCTCGATGACCTGCTGACCGGCGCAGTGGAGGAAATTCGGGCGAGTTACACCGAAATCTACCACGCCCAAATCTTCCTGATCGACGATGCCGGGGTATACGCCAGGCTGGTCGCCAGCACGGGCGAGGTCGGCGCGCTGCTGCTGGCGCGCGGACATCGGCTGGAAGTGGGCAGCGTGAGCGTGATCGGGCGCGTGACGGCGACCGGGCAGACCGTCGTGGCGCGCGCCGGATCGGGCGAGACGGTTCACAAGCGCAACGAACTGCTGCCGGAGACGGTGGTCGAAGCGGCGTTCCCGCTCGTGCTGAACAACCGGGTGATCGGCGCACTCGACCTGCAAAGCCGTGAGATCAGCGCCTTCAGCGAGGACGACCTGCCTATCTTTCAATCGCTGGCGGGCAACATCGCCATCGCCATCGGCAACGCCCGCCTGTATGACGAGACGCAGGCGCGCCTGCGCGAAAATCAGCGTCTGCTTAACCAGATGCAGGGGGCAATGCAGCAGATCGAACGCCTCAACCGCGAACTGACCGGGCGGTCGTGGGCAGAATATCTGGAAGCGGAAAATGCCGCGCCGGACATCGAGTTCGACTTCACACGCGGCACAGTCAGCCGCACCGCCGCCCCCACTCCGGCGATCAGCGCAGCGATCACCAGCAACAGCACCGTTCACAGCGAACAGGATGACGCGGCGGTCATCGCCGTGCCCGTGCGTGTGCGCGGGCAGGTGATCGGGGCGATCGAGTTTGAACTCGATCCTGGCTCGCCCATCCTGGAGACGGCAGGCACATTGCAGGCGGTGAGCGAACGCTTCGGGCTGGCGCTCGAAAACACCCGCCTCTACGAGACCACTCAGCGTGTGGCACAGCGCGAACAGCGCGTCAACGCCATCGCCGCGCAGTATCAGGACGTCACCACTGTCGATGAACTGCTGCGGATCACCGTCAGTGAGCTTGGGGCGCTGCTCGGCGCGGAAAAAGCGTCGATCCGCCTCGGTGGGCTGGACGCCAGCGGCGCGATCATCGCCCCTGTCGATGCCCCGCTGCCCCGTCTGTCCAGTGAAAGCCGCCCGGCAGGAGGAACGGACTGATGCTCCGCAACCTGATCACCACGCTGTTCGCCCTGCGCTACCCGTACACCGATGTGGTCGAACGGCAGCGGGCGCGCGCCCTGCTCACCATGACCTGGATCGGGGCGGGAGCGTGGCTGGCATTCTACACGCTGGTCATCATACCGCTGACGATCGCCGGAGAAATTTCGCAGACGGGTTTTCTCTTCCTCGCCACGTCTCTGCTGCCCATCCCGATCGTGGTCAACTATTTCATGGTGCAGCAGGGCAGGCTGTGGATCGCGGCGACGGTGTTCGTCGGCACATTCCTGGCGATTGCCGTCCCCCTCGGTTTCATCGCCCATATCGACATCATCCAGTTGTTCCCACTGCTGGCGGTGGTTGCAGCGGGCGTACTGCTCGATCGGCGCGGGCTGGTGGTGGTGCTGATCATCGCCCTTGCCAGCATCGCCTACACCACGCTGGTCTATCAGGCATCGCTGACGACGGCGGAACGGTTCATCCCCGCACGGCTGGCGACGAATGAGTTCCTCTCGATGTCGCTGTTCGTCCTCACAGCCGGAGCGTTCCTGTACGCCTTCAACGGCACGCCGGAACGCACCGCCCGCGCCGCCTACACCGCCGTCAACCATCTGCGCGCCGTCGGGCTGCTGACGGCACGCACCGCCGTTGATGAAGAGAGCGCCATCACGGGCGGGCTGCGGATCGCCGTCAGCGAACTCGATTTCAGCATGGCGCAGGTCTTCCTGCTGTCAGACCGCCCCGATGTCGTGCGTCGCTACCGCTTTACCGAAGGCGGGCTGCTGGTGCTGGATGTCGCGCCGGATACCGTCGTGCTGGATGTGGTGACGCGCGTCGTGCCGATCGTCGTCCGCACGGGCGACCGCCAGGCAGCCGAACACCTGACCAGTCAGGCGGAGATGAGCATCAGCCTGCCCGTGCAGTTCGAGGGGACGGTCATCGGCGTGCTGGATGTGCAGCGTTCGCGTTACCTGCCGGTCGATGCCGTGCAGATCGCCACGCTCGAACAGCTCGCTGCCCAGATCGGGCGTGCTTTCGTCCAGTTTCGCCGCACCACCGCTCTGGAGAACGACCTGCGGACTCAGGAAGGCATCGCCGCACGGCTGCGCGCCCAGATCGCCGATTTGCAGCGCCGTGCCGAAGGCACGACCAGCGCGGGCTGGGAACGCTATCTGCGCGGTTTCGGCGTGAGCGGCTTCGGCTATGACTTCCAGAGCGGGACGGGCATCGTCACCGCCAGCGACCTGCCGCCGCTGGTGCGCGCCGCCCTCGAACGCGGCGAACTGCACATCGACCGCGCCGAAAGACGGCAGATCGTCAGCGCGCCGATCCGCTATCGCGGGCAGATGCTCGGCGCGATGGTGTTTGAAATCCCCATCGAACGCGCTATCGGCGCGGCGGAGGTCGAGCTGATCAACACCGTTGCCGACCGTCTGGGCAACGCACTGGAGAACAACCGTCTGTTCGAGCTGAACCAGGCGCAGGCGCTGCGTGAACGCAAGGCGAACGACATCGGCGGGCTGCTGCTCTCCGTCACCGACATCGATCAACTGCTGGGGCTGGCGGCAGAAAGCTTCAACGAAGCGCTGGGCGCGACGCGCACCCGCGTTGCGCTGCAAGCCGATGTGCTGGCGCGCATCACCGCTCAGGAAGGGAAAGATGACCCGCCGCATATCGGCAACGGCGCTGCCAGCGGGCATGGGAACGGGAATGGAAAGGAAAGTGCCTCATGATGCGCGCCAGCCTGTTCAACCCCGCTTCGTGGTCACTGACCGCGAAGATCACCGCCGGGCTGGTCGCGCTGGCAATCATCATCTCCCCGATCGTGCTGACATCGACGGTTCAGAGCGTGCAGGAAGTCAACGAGCAAGCCGCCACGTCGCTCATCGCGGAGGTGGGCGCGCGCCAGGCGACCGCCGTCTCCAGCGCGCTCAACGCCGCTGATGCCGCCATCACCCGCTTCCGCAATGACGAAAGCGCCCGCCTGTACGGGCTGCTGCTGGCTCAGGTCAACGTCAGCGAATCGGTCAATTTCCCGCGCGCCACGACCAGCCAGGTGAGCGCGCTGATGCGCGAACGGCTGCTGGCGCTGCCGATCTCGCTGTTCGAGAACGTGCGGCTGGTCGATCGGGATGGGCGCATCATCGCTCAGGCGTCGCGCTCGACGCCACTGCCAGGCGACCCGGTCGGCGCGCGCGCCCCGGCGTATATCGCGGGCGTCAATGCCGCGCTGCGCGGTGAAGATCGCGTGCTGTCCGTCGCTCAGATCGCCGCCTCGCTCACCCCGATCATCGAACACACCGAGGTGCTGCGCTGGCGTGACAACGCCCCGCTGGGCTATCTGATCGTCCGACTGAACAACCGCCGCGTCTTCCTCGACCAGATCAGCTTCAGCGAGGAGAACAACCCCTTCAACCTGACGACGTTCCTCACCGCCGCCAACGGCACGCTGATCATCCCAGGCGGGGCGACCCCGGCAACGCAGCGCGCCGCCAACTCGCTGGCGACGGACCGCGCGCTCGATGGCGTGACGGGCACAGCCACCTACATCGCCGGGGACGGCGTGGAATACATCGGCTATCACACCGCGCTGAGCAACGCCGCCCTCGCCCTCGTCACCCAGGTTCCGCTGAACGCAGCGCGTACCCGCATCGATGCCAACCTGCTGCCCAGGCGCATCGCGCTGGCTGTCGGCGTGCTGGCGCTGATGACGATCGGCGGGCTGCTGATCAGCCAGTGGGTGACGCCGAGCGTCAACCGCCTGCGCCGCGCTGTGCAGACGATGGCGTTCGGCAATCTCGACACCGAAGTGCCTGATACCACGCGGCGCGATGAACTGGGCGCGCTGGCGACCAATATCGAAACGCTGCGCGATCAGGTGCGCGGGCAGATTCAAACGCTGGAGGCGAGCATCGCCGCCCGCGTGCGCGACCTCGATGCCACGCAGGAGATCAGCCGCTTCGCCGCCACCGAGCGTGACCTGCAGCGGCTGATGGACAACGTGGTCAACCTGATCATCGACCGCTTTGACAATATCTACCACGCGCAGATTTTCCTGATCGACGCCGACGGGCAGGACGCGCTGCTGCGCGCCAGCACGGGCAAGGTGGGTGAGGAACTGCTGCGGCGCGGACACCGCCTCGGCGTCGGGTCGGTCAGCGTGATCGGTCAGGTGACCTCTCAGGGGCGGCTGGTAGTCGCCCGCGATACGGCGATGAGCCAGGTTCACAAGCGCAACGAGTTCCTGCCAGACACCCGTGCCGAGCTTGCCGTGCCGCTGCGCGTGGGCACGAGCGTGATCGGCGCGCTGGACGTGCAAAGCCGCGAGCGTGATGCCTTCAATGAGGAACAGGTCGAGATTTTGCAGACGATGGCGGACCAGATCGCGGTCGCCATTCAGAACGCCCGCCTGTATGAGGAAGTGAACCGCCGCCTTCAGGACATCGAAGAGCGCAACCGCAGCGCCACCATCCGCGCATGGCAGGAATTCATGCTCGATGCGCGCCGCGAGATGCTGGTGAGCGAAGCGGGCATCACGACCGAATACCAATACCCTGAGCTGGGCGAAGCCGCCGCGCTGACGGGAGAGCTGGTCGTCGGGCGGGTGACGCCGCGCCAGACGATCCCGATCGCCGTGCCGATCAGCCTGCGTGGGCAGGTGCTGGGCATCGTCGAATGGGAGATTCCCGTCGGCGTGCTGAGCGAGGACCGGCTGGAACTGGCGCGCGAACTGGCGAACCGTCTGGCGATCAGTCTCGACAACGCCCGCCTGTTCCAGGAGTCGCAGCGCCGTGCCGAACGTGAACGCATCGTGAACGACATCGTGGCGCGGCTGACAGCGCAGAACAACATCAGCGACATCCTGCAAACAGCAGTGCGCGAGGTGGGGCAGGCGCTGCGCGTCCCGGTCAGCATTCG
>CAZTLS010000085.1:0-1667 GCA_964614405.1 uncultured Pleurocapsa sp. | reverse complement strand
GATGTTAAGCCACAATTCTCTGACCTGATATATACTGAAGATCGACGCACAAATTCGCACAGCTGAACGGATAGCGAAAGCAGGTACGCGAAGATGCAGGTTTCAAGCGCCCGAACCATTTACCGCCGCGCCCTGCGACTGGTGATCCCCTTCATCATCATCGTGTCGCTGGTGGCGGGCATTGCCGCCCTGATCATCCTGCGCGCGGGTGCGCGCAATGCGCTGATCGAAAATCAGCAGTTTGAACTGGCATCCACGTTCACCGATGCCCAGCGGCGCATCGACCGTCTGGGCGATGAGGTGCTGCTGCTGGCGAACACGCGCGTGGTGCGCGCCTTCGCGCGTGAGACGCTGCTGCCGGGTTCAGCCGCACTCGAACGCACACAGCTTGAGATGGCGCGCGAATTTGCCGAGACGCTGGAGCGCAGCCCGGAAGTGTATGTCTCGGTGCGCTACGTCACCTTCAACGGTGCGGTGTGGACGGAAGCGAACACCGACGAAAACGGCATCGTGCAGATCAACCGTGCGCTGCGCCAGGGCGAGCTGAGCAGCGAACCGCTGGTGGCGCGCACAGCGGGCGTGACGCCCAACAATGTCGTCCTCGATGGCATCACCTTCCGTCGTTCGCCCCGCCTGTCGTTTGAAGAACGGCAGCGCCCGATCCTCCGCATCGCCGCCCCGGTCGATACCGGCAGCGACATCTTTTCCGTCGCGGGCATGGTCATGCTCGATGTGGATGCTTCCGCGCTGATGCGCGAAATTCGTCAGGCGATGAACATCACCGCTGATGTGGAAACCGGGCGGCGGCTGGCGCTGGTGGACAACCGGGGCGCGCTGCTCTACGATACCGACGCGCGCACCACCGATTACCTGCTCGACATCTTCCGGGGGACGCCTGTGCTGGCAGCCGACGTGCTTCCCGACGGGCTGCTCACGCCGCAGAATGACCTGGCGGGCTTGGCAAGAGGCTTGACCATCGCCAGCACCTTCAGCCTGCGTCTCGGCACAGCGACCAATGCCGAAGCCTGGCGCGCGGTGCTGATCGATAACGAGGTGCTGGCGCTGGCGGACGGCGTCGCGCTCGGCGTTGGCGTGTTCATCGTCATTCAGGTCTTCTCGCTCATCCTGATCGTCTTCATCGGGGCATCGCTGCGCCGTGCGCTGCGCCCCATCGACGAAGTGCGAACGACGGCTGCCCGCCTCGCCGGAGAGGTGGAAGCCCTCGAACGCCTGCCTTCTGCCCTGCCTGGAAGTGCCCGCACCACCCAGCCCGCCGCGCCGACGAGTACGATCATCCCAGGCGAGACGATCACGCCCGATGTGGCAGAACTGCTGAACGCTTTCCACACCCTGTCTGAACGGGTGATCACGCTTCAGCGCGAACTGGAGGCACAGCGCGGGCGCTACACGCGCAGCATTGACGTGGCGGCGCGCGTCAGCCGTGAGACGGCGTCGCTGTACAATATCGACGAACTGCTCAACCGCGCCATCCGCCAGATTTGCGAGGAATACGGCTTCTACCACGCTCAGGTGTTCCTGATCGACGATGTGGGCGAAAATGCCGTGCTGGTCTACAGCTATGGCGAGCGCGGGCGGCAGCTTCTGGAGAGCGGGCACAGGCTCGGCGTGGGGTCAGCATCGGTCATCGGGCGCGTGACGCAGAGCGG
>CAZTLS010000084.1:769-9327 GCA_964614405.1 uncultured Pleurocapsa sp. | reverse complement strand
CTCCGGCGTACACCCGCCGCTTGACCGCCCGGTCGCTGTTCAGCGTCGAGTCGGACACTTCGATCACCAGCGCCACATCCGCATCGACAGGGTGCTGATCGGCATAGTCTCCTGGGCGCGAGCGCAGCACGCACACATCCGGCAGCAGCACGCTGTGACGCAACACGATCGGCTGTTCGATACTCACCAGCCACGCATGGCGATCAAGCACACCGATGAGCCAGTACATCAGATAGCGCTGCACAGCGGCATGTGGCGGGTTGCCAGGCATGTTCTCGACCATCACCCCTTCGATCAGCTCGACCCGATCATCCTCACTCAGGATACCCGCCTCGTTCATAGCGAGATACTGCCCCACCGTCAGCCGATACACAGGCAGCAGCGACGCTATCTGTTCGTGTGAAATTGCGCTTTCTGCGACCGCATTCATGCCTGAACCTTCTCACTCACCTGCATACCATTACTATAGCATCGATCGACATGGTGCTGGACTCGCCCTGCATCCTCGATCCAGAATGGAATGTATCCGGCGCATCTGCCCGGTTCCATCCCTGACTGACAAGGATCAGCCTGCTCATGCCAAAACACACACCGCGTTTTCATTACGCCTGGGTGATCGTGGTGGTCACCTTCATGGCGCTGCTGCTTTCGGCAGGCGTGCGAAACGCCGCCAGCGTGCTGTTTGAACCCCTGGAGACGGATTTCGGCTGGGACCGGGCGGGCATCTCGCTGGCATTCGGCATCAGCCTGCTCTTCTTCGGGCTGGGCGGACCGATCGGCGGCGCGCTCATCGACCGCTTCGGTCCGCGCCGTGTCATGCTCGGCGGGCTGGGGCTGATCGTGGTTGGGCTGGCACTGCTGCTCACCACGCGCGATCTGGTGCAGTTCAACCTGTACTGGGGCGTCATCATCGGCATCGGCACGGGCGCAGTCGCCGGGACGCTGGGTGGCACGGTGGCGCTGCGCTGGTTCAACCAGTATCGCGGGCTGGCGCTCGGCGTCTTCAGCGCCGCTGCCGCCGCCGGACAGCTTCTCTTCCTGCCCGCGCTCATCCCACTGGCGGATGTCGGTGGCTGGCAGGGCATCTTCGGCGCGCTCGGTCTGCTCATCGCGGTGATCATCCTCCCGGTGCTGCTCTTCATGCGCGACACCCCCGAAGCGGCGGGCACGACCCCGATCGGCGAACCGACCGCCGCCACGATCAGCACCGACAGCCGCTTCACGCCGCTCAAAGACGCGCTCCGCACGCGCGATTTCTGGCTGCTGGCGGGCAGCTTCTTCGTCTGCGGCTATACCACCGTCGGGCTGATCACCACCCACCTGCTGCCCCACTCGCTGGAACACGGTTTCCAGAAAGCAGAAATTTCGTGGGCGATCGCCTTCATGGGCGCGATGAACATCGTCGGCACGACCGTCAGCGGCTGGCTGACCGACCGCTATGACAACCGTCAGCTACTGGCGTTCTACTATGGGATGCGCGCCATCTCGCTGGTGGCGCTGCCCTTCATCTACGAGATGAACAGTATGCTGATCTTTGCGCTCGTCTATGGGCTGGACTGGGTGGCGACTGTGCCGCCGACCGTCAACCTGACGGCGCAGCGCTTCGGGCGCAAATCGCTCGGCGCGATCTACGGCTGGATTTACTGCGCGCACATGATCGGCGCGGGCATCGCCAGCTATGCCGGTGGTTTCTTCCGAGAGGTGCTGGGGGATTACCACCTGGTGTTCGTGTCAGCGGCGGTGCTGGGGCTGATCGCAGTCACCTTCAGCCTGGGCATCAGCATCAGCGCCAAACGTCCGCCATCACCTGCCCCACAGCCAGGCGGTGCAGACTGACCATTTACAAGATTCGGAAATCTGCCAATTCTGTTCGGTTTTCTGCTACAATGGGAGTCTTGATCCAAGAGGGGGCGATCTTCCACCATGCAGAAACCCCTGCGCGACATCCGCGCCCGATTTGCAACCGAACGTGACGAAGCGATGACGATGCTGGACGAGTACATCGACCAGCATCCGCAGGACCAGTCCGCCCGCCTGCTGAAGATCGATCTGTCTCTTCAGGCGCACGTCAATTATCCGTTTGTCGGAGAAGCGCTCAGGACGGTGCAGGTGAGCGATCCCGATGAGATTACGCTGCTGGAAAGCTGCCGCAAACTGGCAAGTGAGCGTGCCTGGGAGGTGATCAGCGCGGTGCGCGGGCGCGTTAAAGGGCGTTTCGGCTCCGCCCTCCCGGATGCGATCAATGACCTCGACGGCGCGGTTGCCCTCGTGCCCGATGACCCGGTCGTGGCGCTGGCTGCTGCGCTCATCCTGCTGCGCCAGGGCGGAACGACCCCGCTGGATGATGGCACAGCCAAACCATCAGCCGCTGGGGACGATGACGAAGAATTCTTCCTCGCCTTCCTTGAAGAGGAAGAGAATAGATCGTCCAATCCGTTTGGCGGTGGGCTGAGATCGCTCTTTGGGACGCCGCAGCCGACCTCCAGCCCGGTCAACAACCCGGTGAATCAGGCGGTCGAGCGCTACCTGCGCGGCGCGATGGCGCTCACGCAGCCCGGCGACCGGGTATACAAGGCGGCGGTGGTCGGGCTGGTCAACCGCTGGCTGAACAACCGCATCATCACTGCTGAGGCATTGGGCTGGCTGATCACCATCGGCGAATCCCATCCCAAAGTCATCGCCGAGGCGCGCAAACAGACCCTCGCCCACATCCGTGAAACGGTGCTGGGGCTGGTGCGCGCCGATCAGCCTGACGCAGCGAGAGCGATCATCGCGCAGTGCGAACAGAGCGGCGTGTTCGAGCCGGCACTGTGGCTGAACGCACTCGATCTGCTGGCAGACGCACCGCCCACCCAGAGGTGGAAAACAGCGCGCGGCTTCCTGTTGCGCCTGCTGCCGAAAAAGCACACCTCTCCTCTTCCGGCTCCGGTCGTGCCGATCATCAGCTCGGACCGGCTGCGCGCTTTCCGCTACAACCCGCCCGCTCTCACTGCCTACCGTGACCTGCTGGTACTGGTGGAAAAACAGGTTCTGCCCTGCCGGGTATGCGGGCGCGAGATTCACGCGCGCCTCGCCCAGTGCCCGTTCTGCGACAGCCGTCAGGCGGTGCGCGATACGCTCTGCGATCGCTTCAACACCCGGCTCGACGCGCAGAATATCGTCGTCGCTACCCTCTACTGTGCGATGGCGGACTGGCTGGACGAGTCAGGGGATCGGGAAAACGCAGCGCAGGCGCTTCAGCAGGGTATGGCGCTGATGGGTGGCAAGCCCAGCGCAAAGATCAGCGCTGTCAAGGCGTTGCTCGAACGACTGAACATGGGGGATGAGGACACAGCCATGTCGGAAATTCACGAGAATATCGTTGAAATCCCGCCCGAATCGGAAACGCCGAAGCAGGACCCGCCAGCGCTGATCGCGTTCCAGCAGAGCGCACAGCACGGCGTGACGGCATCGCTGGCGGTGCAGATCAGCCGACTGAACGACGAAGCGGAAGCATGGAAACCGCTTAAGGCAGTGCAGCGTGTTGCCCTCGTCCGGCGCATCCTGGCGGCAGGGCTGCTGCGCCTGGCGCGCGAGACGGCGATTGCCGCCTTCAGCGATCAGCCGCTCAGCAGGAGCGCCATCAGCGCACGCCAGATCGTCGAAGACGCGATCAGCGCGCGCATCGATGCTGTGCTGGCGCGCAGCAGTCAGCTTCTGGAGGAAGAGAAACCCGAAGCCGCCGTCGAGATGCTCGGCGAGATGATCGCCCTGCGCGATACGCCCCATCTGCGGATGGCGCGCGCTGAAGCGCGCCTGGCGCTCGGTCATGACCTGCCCGCGCTCAGCGACCTGTACAGCATCGACCGGGTGAAGGAAGACCCCGCTCTGGTGCAGCAGTCGCTGCAAACCGCGTTCGGCATCCTCGAACGGCGCTGGGACATCGAGGGCGGGCGCGCCCTGCTGATGCACATCACCAACCACGATTTCGTCTCTCAGGCGCACGCCCGTCTGACGCGCCGCGAACGCGGTGAACCCGCCATCGTCATCGAGCAGGCGCATGAAGAAGTGACCGACGACCTGCTCACGCTGCGCCCGGCGCGCCCGTATGTTCATGCCTGGTTCGGGCTGGAACTGCGCGAGGTGGGCATCGGCGGTGATGAGGTGTTCTATCGCCGCCTCAACGCCGCGCACATCGAGTTCATCCAGCTCCTCGGCGCACAGCGTGAACTGACCAGCCGGGCGGTGTTCGCGCTGCGCTTCATCAGCCAGCCCAACCCTGCCATTCCCTCGCGCGGCAGGGTGCGCGTCGCAGTCATGGTGCGCGTCTCCGCCACCGACGAGGTGACCTGCCTGGCACGCGCCCACGCGCTGTGGGCAGACATGAACGCCATGCTGCCGCTGGCGCAGGACAACGTGTATGTGTATGAGCCGATCGTCGATGAAACGATGGTGCGCGCCATGCTTCAGCCGTTCGAGATCGCGCAGGTGGCGGAGATCGTCCGGCGCGAGTCCGGCACAGGATCGGTCTACAGCGTCAGCACCTTCCTGACGGGCACGCCGGACTACCACAATGTTCACTGGATGCTCATGCGCCAGCCCGCCCCGGCGATGCTCAGCATCCAGATCATGCCGACCACACTCTACGCCTGGGAGCGCCCCGCACAGGAAAACCCCGCCGATCTGAACGGGCAGAACGACCTGATGGGCTTGGAAGGCGTGACACCCGGCGGCGCATCGCTCAGCTTCATGAAGCGCCAGCTCGCCCAGCAGCAGCAGTGGCAAAAGCTCAACGTGGCGGATCAGCGCCTCACTTATCTGCAAAACGGCTTCATCATGCGGGTGTATGTCGCCGGGACAGACGGCACAAGCCAGCTTCTGCCGGAGATGACGGCATCGACGGTGTTCGCCCCGCTTCAGGACAACGGCTTCAGCGGCGGCTATCAGGTGCTGCGCCCTGCCCGTACAGACGAAGCGGCGATCCTGCGCCACAATCTGACATCGCTGGACATCGCCCGCTGGGACGCCGTGCCGGATGATGACCGTCTGGCGCGGCTGCGCGTCCTGGTCAGCGAAGCGGAGACAGCGGCGATCTTCCGCCTGCCCGTGCCGCACAACGGCGGCGTCCCCGGCATGGATACGCTGGAGGGCAAGGCGCTCGTGCCGCCGTCCGGGATGCCGGTCAACGGGGCGCGGCTGGGCGTCAGTGTGGCGCGCGTGCACGGCGTGCCCGTGCCGATCACCCAGGGACTCGACGACCGCCGCCGTCACAGCTACGTCGTCGGCAAGACGGGCATGGGCAAAAGCACCCTGCTGCAAACGCTCATCCTTCAGGACATCGAAGCCGGGCGCGGCGTCTTTCTGCTCGACCCGCACGGTGACCTGTGCGACGATGTGCTGGCGCGCATCCCCGCGCACCGCGTTGACGACGTGATCCTGTTCGACCCGTCGGACGATCAGTACCCGATCGGGCTGAACATCCTCAAAGCCGAGGATGAGGATGACCGCGACCGCGTGGTGAGTGACTTCATCGGGCTGCTCATCCGCATGTACGACCCGCACAATTACGCCATCGTCGGACCGATCTTTCAGCAGACGGTTCGCAACGCCATGCTCGCCGCCATGTGCCTGCCCGATGGCACGCTGGTGGACGTGTACCGCATGATCAGCGATCAGGACGGGTCGTTCGTCAAAAAGATCGTGCCGCACATCACCGACCCGATCGTCAGAAACTACTGGGAGGATGTCGCCAAACGAATGCGCGAAGCCAGCAGCCAGTGGAAGGCGGAGTTTCTGCCCTACGTGCTGTCCAAATTCTCGCGCTTCGTCGAAGACGCCACGCTGCGCCGCATGATCGGGCAGAAGCGTTCCGGCGTCCCGTTCGATCAGGTCATGGATGAGGGCAAAATCCTGCTCGTCAACCTGGCGAAGGGCAGGATCGGCGAACAGAACGCCCTGTTCATCGGCTCGCTCATCCTGACCGGGATCATGCAGGCGGCATTCAAGCGCGGCGCACTGCCCCCGCACCGCCGCCGCGATTACTTCATGTACATCGACGAGGTGCAGAACTTCGCCACCCCGACGCTGGCGACCATGCTCAGCGAGGGACGCAAGTTCGGCGTGGTGCTGACGATCGCCAATCAGTACCTGCACCAGCTCAGCCCGCCCATCCTTGAGGCGGTCTTCGGCAACATCGGGTCGATCATCGCCTTCCGTCTGGGCATTCAGGATGTCGGCGCGCTCGGCATGGAGTTCCATCCGGCATACGCCCCGCAGGAACTGAGCGGGCTGCCGCAGTTCACCGCCGCCGTCAAGCTGCTCATCGACGGCGTAGCGGCGCGTCCCTTCACCATGCGCACCCTTCCCTCCACCGTCCCGCCGGACAAGGTGCGCGCCGAAGCCATCCGCGCAGCCTCGCAGCAGCGCTACGGTACGCCGTTCGCCGAAGTCGAGGAAGAGATCGGCAAGCGCTTCAAGCTGTAAAAGCCCGTTCAGCCGGGGTGTGCGCCGACTGCACGCCCCGGCAGGAGAAACAGCCCATGACTGACGCCCTGGCACACATTGCGCCGCTTTCCACGCCGGAAGGCGACCTGCCGCTCTACCGCCTGAGCGTAGCGCAGTACCACGCGCTGATCGCTGCCGGAGTGCTGCCTGCCGATGCCTCCATCGAACTGGTCGAGGGGATTCTCATCCACAAAATGCCGAAACATGAACCGCATATCTTCCTTGTGGAGCAGCTGCGCGACTGGCTGTTGTCTCTGCGCCTGGAAGGACTGCTCATTCGCACAGAAGGCGTGATCACCCTGGCGGACAGCGCCCCGGAACCGGATGTGTTCATCGCGCGCGGAACGCGGGAGATGTATCGCGCGCGCGGGGCGCATCCCCGTGCCGACGAGGTGCTGTTCGTCGCAGAGGTCTCTGACGCCACGCTCAGCCTCGACCGGGGGCGCAAGCTGCGCGCCTACGCACGGGCGGGCATCCCGGTTTACTGGATCATCAACCTGAATGACGAGTCGATCGAATTACACAGCGCGCCTCACCCTCCCGAAGAGCGCTATGTTCAGCGAGTCGTCTTCCACCGGGGAGAAAGTGTGCCGCTTGAGATCGACGGGCGCGTCGTCGGCGCAGCATGGGTCAGCGACCTGTTCGGCTGAACGCGATCACCCGCCCGTCTGATACAGCTCCAGCAGCACGCCACCCGTGCTGCGCGGATGCACAAAGGCATAGCGTGTCACCCCGTCCGGGCGGGTTTTCGGCGTATCGTTGATCAGCTCAATGCCATGTTCCTTCAGCCGAGCCAGCACGCCGTCAATGTCATCCACGTCGATGCACACGTGATGCAGCCCCGCGCCCTTCTTCTCCAGATACCGCGCGACTCCGCTGTCGGCGGTGAACGGGGCGATCAGCTCGATCTCTCCCTCCCCGATCGGCAGAAAGGCGATGTCCACCGCTTCTTCGGTATTGTGTTCGATATGCGCCAGCGGCAGACCGAGCGCATCGCGCCAGAAGCCGAGCGCGGCGCTGACGTCCTGCACCACGACGGCGATATGATTGATCTTCACAGGCTGCATGGTCTTATCCTTCAGGTATAATCGTGGTGTCAAAAAAGTCCACTTACAGGAGATTATCGCATGTTTTCCCCTTCCGTTGATCAGCCGCTCATCCCCATCCTCACCGAAGAACATGAGGCACTGCGCCGTGCCGTCCGCGAATTCTGCCAGAAGGAAGTTGCGCCGATTGCCGCTGAATACGACGAATCCGGCGAATTTCCGCTGCACACCATCCGTCAGATGGGCGCGATGGGCTTGATGGGCATCGAAGTGCCGGAGGAATACGGCGGTGCGGGCATGGATACGCTGGCATACGCCCTGACGATGATCGAGGTGGCGCGTGCAGACGCCAGCCACAGCACGATCGTCAGCGTCAACAACTCGCTCTACTGCAACGCCATCACCCTGTTCGGCACGGAAGAGCAGAAACGCCGTTTCCTCGTCCCGGTGGCGTCAGGTGAGAAGATCGGCGCGTACAGCCTGACCGAGCCGATGAGCGGCTCAGACGCGGGCACGATGCAGTCGCGCGCGGTGCTGAACGACGCCGGCACGCATTACATCATCAACGGGCGCAAGAGCTGGGTCACCTCTGGTCCAGTCGCCGATTACGTCATCCTGTTCACCATGACCGAGCCGGAGAAGAAGCACAAAGGCGTGACCGCTTTCCTGATTGACGCCGCGCAGCCGGGCTTCATCCGGGGCAAGAAAGAGCCGAAGCTGGGCATCCGCGCCAGCGCCACCAGCGAGATCGTGTACGAGAATTACGCCGTCCCGGTCGAGAATATGCTGGGCCAGCGGGGTGAGGGATTCAAGATCGCCATGGCCGTGCTCGACGCCGGGCGCATCGGCATCGCGGCGCAGGCCCTCGGCATCGCTGACGTGGCCTACGAAGCCTCGGTCGAATACGCCCGCACGCGCCAGGCATTCGGCGGGCCGATCGGCCAGTTCCAGATGATCCAGCAGAAGATCGCCGATATGAAGACGCGCATCGAGGCGTCGCGCCTGCTCATCTACAACGCCTGCGCGGCC
>CAZTLS010000084.1:0-632 GCA_964614405.1 uncultured Pleurocapsa sp. | reverse complement strand
AGAGCTGCCGATCGAACGCTACTACCGCGATGCGCGCATCACCCGCATCTACGAAGGCACGAGCGAGATCCAGCGCATGGTGATCGCGCGCAGCGAGCTGGGGCTGCGTTAGGCACAGCACGTTCGAGGAGGATGTCATCATGCGAGCGGCCGTCATCTTTGAACACGGGGGGCGCGATGTGCTGCGCTTCGTCGATGACCTGCCGACCCCGGAGCCGGGCTACGGCGAGGTGCGGCTGCGCATGGGTGCCGCTGCGCTCAACCGGCTCGATCTGTTCGTGCGTGAGGGCTGGCGAGGGCTGGAACTGCACATGCCGCACGTCACTTGCTCCGACGGCGCGGGGACGGTCGATGCAGTTGGGCTGGGCGTGGCCGGCCTCCATGTTGGCGATCGCGTCGCCGTCGATCCGACCATCATCCCACCCGCCTGCTTGGAGGGCGGCGATGACCCGCGCTTCTGCGACGGCGTCGGCATCATGGGCGAGCATTACCCCGGCTTCGGCGCGGAATACGTCATCGTCCCGGCGCGCAACTGCGTCGTCATGCCCGATCACGTCGTGCTGGCGATGGAGGAGACGCCGACCAACCTGATGCGTTTCCGCGCGGTGTCGGGCAAGCTGGTGGCGATGACC
>CAZTLS010000083.1:0-9594 GCA_964614405.1 uncultured Pleurocapsa sp. | reverse complement strand
GGCGCGAAGGTCAGCCAGTTGGCGCGTTCGCCCAATGCGACGCTCGCCAGCACGACCCGCGCCGCGATCGCGCCCAGCGCCGCCAGTGCGAACGCGAACCGCCCTGGCAGCAGCGCCCCGACCAGCACGCCGAGCGCACAGTCGAGCAGCAGCCCGGCAATCGGCAGCAGCAGCCCCGCGCCGACTCCCAGCGCCAGCAGGATCAGCCCGGCGGCAGGCGCGATCGGCGGCTGTGTCCCCAGCAGCAGGTAATCGAGCATCCGCCCCTGAAACCCGCTCACCCCCCACAGCAGCACGATCAGCAGCGCGCCGCGCAGCAGCAGCAGCCCGCCCAGCAGCCGGGCGATGCGCCGGATGAGCGCGGCATACCCTCCGCGCAGCGCCAGCAGCACCCCGCCTGGCGTCACGCGCAGCGTCTCCCAGCCGCCACCCTCGCGCAGCCCGCCGATGAGCGCCGACCCACCGAAAAAGCCGATCACCGCCGCCATCGCCATGATGAGCATCGACGGCATGACCAGCACGGCGTACACCGCTTCAGCGAGCGTCGCCCCAGGCGGGCGCGTCAGCCCATCAGTCGCGTCGAGCAGCCCGCCGAACAGCAGCCCGCCGAACAGCAGCAGATGCAGCAGCGCCCGCCGCAGGCGCACAGCGAACGGCGGGCGGTCGGCACGGGTGAAGCGCCCCGCCGGATGATCACCCAGCGCCCAGGCGGGCAGCGCCAGCAGCCGTGCCAGAAACGGGCGTGCGCTCACTGCGCGTCACCGACCTGACCGAAGTTGCCCGCCAGCAGCGAAAAATCGGCGATCGTGATCTGACCGCTGCCGTTGAAATCAGCGCGCACATCATAGCCTGGATCGCCCGAAGACAAACCGAAACTCGCCGCCATGACCGCAAAGTCAGCCACCGTGACCTGATTGTTGTCGTTGGCGTCCCCTTCGAGCAGCACAGCAGTGGTATAGCTGGTGTTGGCGTCGAGGTTGACGGTCACATCGCCACTCATGCGCGCCAGCGAACGCGATCCTTTCACCCACACGCGGTAGACATCCGGCGGCAGCCCGAAGAAGCTGACCGACGCCGCTGTGCTGGTGGTGAGGCTGGCAGTGTGGACGAGCGCGTTGTCACTGGCACGGGTGAAGCGCACCTGAGCGTTGATGACGTAGCTGGGGTGAGGGGTAGGGTTCGCCCCGCGCCCCTGCAGCGTCGTGTGCAGGGTGAACTGCGCCGCCTCGAACGCGCCCATGTCCACCGTGCCGCCGATGATGCGCGGAAAGCCCGTCCCACGCTGATCGTTGGGGAGCGCCACGAGGTCGGGGTCGATCGCCAGCGCGTTCGAGCCGGCGTTGATGGCGACGCTGCCGATCGTCAGGGCGTGCGTGCGCGTCAAGCCGCCATTCACCGCCAGCGGCGCAAGGTTGACGGGTTCCGCAGCGGCGTCGATCAGGTTGCCGGTGGTCGTGCCGGTGATCGTCGTTCCGTCGCTGTTGGTGAGCAGCAGATGCCCCAGCGAGTCGATATCGCCGAACACATCAGGCGCAATCCCGGTGGCAGTATTGCGGGCGATGATGCTGCTGCCGATGCTGACCGCATCGCGCACATCCATGCCGCCGCCATTGACCGCATTATTGAAGGCGATCGTGCTTTGGCGGATGGTAGTGAGGGTATTTGAGTTCGTCAGGATGCCGCCGCCCGCATCTGTCCCCGTATTGCCGCTCACGGTGACGTTGACCAGAGTCATCGTGTTCTGGTTGTAGATGCCGCCGCCCAACTGCCCGGTATTGCCCCGAACGGTGCTGTCAATCAGCGTCAGCCTGTTGGTATTGACGATACCGCCACCGAAACGGGTGGCGACGTTGTTATGAATATCGACGTTGCGGGCGATCAGCCTGCCGCCATTGAAAATGGCTGCGCCGTCGGTCGTTCTCCCATCGCGGATGGTCAGACGGCTGATCTCGACGATGCCCGCTGGACCGATATTGAACCCGGAGCGAACGCTGCCCACACCGCTCAGGATGACGGTCATGTTCGCCGTGCCGATGATATTGACCTGAGACGTGATAGCTGGCAGCGTGCTGCCCATCCCAATGATCGCCGGAGACGCAAAGACCGTTTCATCAAACGTGATGGTGTGCAGCCCGGCAGGGGCGGCATTGACCGATTGAATGGCGGCACGCAGCGTGCAGACGCCCGCCACAGTCGCACAGACGCCATCAGCAGGGGCGGCATCCTGCGCGTCCCCCGTGCTGTTGACAGTAAAGGTCGCCGCCTGTGTGGGCTGCACTACACTGAAGCTGACCCCGATCAGGACGAGAATGAACAGGCTGCGAATGGGGCGAAGCCAGGACATGACGCACTTCCCTTCAGGTGACGAGTCGGTTTGATACGGATTGTACCGCAAAATCAGCGCGCGGCGGCTTGAGCCTGCGCCGCTGCATCGCGCATCTGCGCCAGATGCCCGATCTCGTGGCGCAGACCGAACAGATAGGCGGCGATGGCGTTCATCTGACCGTAGCGTTCGATGAAGCGCGGGCTGAGTTCGCGCGTGGTCGTCAGGTTCGGCTGATCGGGAAAGGTGTCGAGGTAGCCCAGGCGCATCCGGCGCGACTCGGCAAGGCGGGCGTCTACCTGAGCGCGTGTGGTGACCGTATGCCAGTCCGTCTCATAGCGCAGGCGCGGCTCCGGGGTGTAGGCGATGCCGCGCGCCAGGATGCTGGCGACGGCTGCCCATTCCTCCGCGCTGGCGCTGGTGTGCATGACCAGATGCGCCAGGCTCCAGCCCTGATAGCGCTCCTCCTCCGGGGCAAACGGGTCATCCGCCAGCGGGTCATCCGGGATGAAGGTGACGGCGGCGTCATCCGCCGCGCCCAGAATGGCGGTGATCTCGTCCAGAACGGCGATGGTCATGGCGCGCAGCTGCGCGGCGGTGGTGATGCCTTCGCGCTGCGCCCAGTCGATGAGCAGCAGCTCACCGCGTTCGACAGGGGAAAAATCGGGGATCATGATGACCTCATCGTGAAAACCGCGCATGAATGCTGCGCGCGGGCATGATAGACTCCGCATTTTGGTGGTTCGGTTGGTACAATGCCATAGGCAAGTTTGCGCGCCCGCGCGCCCATCACGCATTCTCAACAAAGGGCAGGGTATGTCTGAAGAAAAGCGTTCCACATCGTCACTCCCCGTCATCACGCCGGATTTCGGCGAGATGACGCCGATGCCGCCACCACCGCCTCCCTCCGGCGGGGGGCGCAGGGGGGGAGGCGAACCGCCACCCTCGCGCCCGCCTCTGCGCCCAGAGCAGGAGGGCGATGAAGCCCCGCGCCGCCGGGCAACCGGCTGCGGCTTCGTCGCCGCGCTCACGCTGGTCATCACCGCCGGGCTGGTGACGATCGGGCTGCTGCTGCCGCCCATCAGCATCGCGGAGACGCTCTTCGGCGCGCGCTTCGTCCCCTTCACGCGCGAAGCGAATGCGGTGCGCGAAGTGACGCTGACCGTCGCGGTGTATGGCGAGGACGTGGGCGAGAATTTCGCGGTGGCGATCAGCTCGATCTCTCAGGAAGAATTTTCCGTCGCCGGGACGAGCCGTGACGGGGCGATCCGCACGGCATTCCAGGCATTGCCGGGCAATTCAGAACCGATCAGCCCGCTGTACACCCTCTCCAGCAGCGGCACACCGCCAGAGCGCATCACGCTCAGCCTGACGATCACCGATCGCAGCGTGCCCGATGACGACATTTCCCTGTACGGCTACGACCCGGAAACGTTCCTGTGGCGCTTCATCCCATCCACACGGGTGGGCAATGACCTGCTCGCCCAGGTCGATCGGCTGCCCCGTCGTCTGGCGGCGCTGCGGATGAAGCCGATCTCTGCGGGCGTGATCGCTTCTATCAGTGTCGATCAGGTGCTGTCGCCGGATGTGGCACGCTTTGCCAGCGTGGTCGCCCCGGCAGGATTGCAGCCCACACTGACGGGCGATCTCACGGGCAACCTCGCCCCTGGTTTCAGCCTGACGGCTGCCTACCTCGTCACCCCGGCGATCCGCAACTATGTCGATCCGCGCGTCGTCGATGTCGATACCGTCGTCGCCATCTTCAGCAGCACCGAACTCACGCGCCTGCACAACGAAGCGCTGCTGCGCCTGGCAGCTGGCGAATACGACGGGCTGCTCATCGACTATCGTGATCTCCCGCCCGAACTGCGCCCGGCTTTCTCGGCATTCATCACGCTGCTGGGCGATCAGATGCGGGCACTGCGTAAGATTTTGGTGGTCGCCGTGCCGCCCGCCGTCAATACGCCCAACGGCTGGGACACGGGCGCGTATGACTGGCAGGTGATCGGCGCGGCTGCGGATGCGGTGCTGGTCGGGCTGCCGACCGACCCGGCAGCCTATGCCCCTGGCGAAGATCGGCTGGTCGAGGCGATGCTGCGCTGGGCGGTCGATCAGATCGACCGTCAGAAGATGTATCCGGTCGTCTCGGCGCTGTCGCAGCGCCAGGTCGGAGACGGCTTCACCAGCATCCCGATCGATCAGGCGCTTTCGCCGTTCGGCAATGTCCGCCTCGAAGCGCCGCTCGCTCCTGGCGACACGCTGCCGCCGGAAACGCCGTTCACCGCCAGGCTGGACGGCTTCCCCGCGCAGGTGCAGAACGGGGCGCTGGCACAGCCCTACGTCGAATATCTGGACGAGAACGGCGGCGTGATCTCACGTGTGTGGGTGACGACGGGCAGCGCACTGCGCGCCCGCATCGATGCCATCAGCCGCTTCCACGTGGCGGGCATCGCCCTCGACGACCTGAACAGCCCCGGCATCGCCCCTGGCGTGATGAATGCCATGCTGGACTATTCGCTCAATCTGCCTGGGCAGCCGACTCCGTTCAACCTGAATGTGCGCTGGACGGTCGAATCCAGCGCGCGCGTGGTCGATACCATCATCAGCCCGCTCAACGCGCCGCTGGCGGTGACCATCGCCCCACAGGGCAATTTCGCCATCAACGCCGCTATCGTCAGCGGCAGCGGCACGACGGAAGAGAACGCCATCGTCGTCCCGCGTGAAGGGGCACGCATCAGCGTATTCGCCGCCACCGCCACCCCAACGCCTACCCCGACCCCCACCCCGACGCTGACGCCCACCCCCGCGCCGACCAACGCCCCGGCTGCCCAGCCGAGCGGCGGCAATCAGCCCGCCTTCCGCCCCGGACCGGGCAGCATCACCGTCGGTCAGTTCGAGTATGGCGGGCATGTCACGGGAACAGAGACGGGCGCAGTCGGCGCGATGCAGCGCGCGGGCATGAGCTGGATGAAGGTGCAGCTTCGCTATGGACCTGGCGCTGACCCCGGCATCGCCGGCACGTGGATCAGTCAGGCGCGTTCGCGCGGGTTCAAAATCCTGATCGGCATCGTCGGCAATCCGAACGATCTGCGTGCGGGTGGGGCAGACTACATCCGCCAGTTCGCGGCGTTCGCCGGGGCAGTCGCCGGGCAGGGTGCGGATGCGATCGAAATCTGGAACGAGGCGAACATCGACCGCGAGTGGCCCAACGGGCTGATCAGCGGATCAGCGTATCTGGAACTGCTCGCCCCGGCGTATCAGGCGATCAAAAGCGCCAACAGCGGCACGATAGTGATCAGCGCCGCGCCTGCGCCCACCGGGGCGGAAGCGGCTTTCCCTGGCGCGGTTGTCAACGATGACCGCTGGCTGCGCCAGTTCGTCGAGGCGAGCGGCTTGAACAGCACCGACTGTGTGGGGGTGCATTACAACGAGGGCGTCGTCCCCGCCAGCGCCACCAGCGGTGACCCGCGCGATAACTACTACACGCGCTACCTGCCCACCATGCTCAACACCTACTGGGGCATCATCAACGGTGCAAAGCCGCTCTGCTTCACCGAACTGGGCTATCTGACACCCGAAGGCTATCCTCCGCTCGACCCGTACTTTGCCTGGGGCGCGAACACCACCGTCGCACAGCAGGCGGCATGGCTGGCGGAAGCCGCCGCTTTCCTCTCGCAGAGCGGGCGCGTGCGCCTGATGATCATCTGGAATGTCGATTATCAGGCATACGGTGCAGACCCGATGGGCGGGTTCGCCATCGTCCGCCCGGACGGAAGCTGCCCGGCGTGCGATGCGCTGGCGGCGGCGCGGTAGCCGAAAGCGGGTTTGAAGGATGTTATAATCAGGCTGAACGTGCTGACCGCCTCTTCAGGGATGGGAGGCGGTCGGCAGAACAGCCAGGAGGATTGCACGATGACCCTGACTCTGCCCGCTCAGCGCACCATGACCGTCGAGGAATTCGAGGCATATGCCCTGCTGCCCGAAAATGCCGACCGCCGCCTCGAATGGCACGATGGAGAGGTGATCACGATGGTTTCCAGCTCTCGCGCTTCGATCATCAGCGGACGACTGTATGCACTGCTGGAGGTTTTCGTCTCAGAACGGGAAATCGGCTTCACCACACCCAATGACGGCGGGTACATCGTCAACGGGCGGCGCTACATCCCGGACGGGGCGTTCGTCTCGTATGCCCGCCAGCCGAACCCACCCGACGTCGCCTGGAACCCGATCGCCCCGGATTTGGTCATCGAGGTCGTCTCGCCTACCGACCGACCCGCCCTCATCCGTCGTAAGCTGCTCAGTTATCTCGATGCCGGGGTGACCGTCTGGCTCGTGGAGCCGGAAGACCAGACGGTCGAGGTCTACGCGCCTGGGCGCGCCCCGCTGCTGCTCACAGCGACCGACACCCTCGACGGCGGCGATCTGCTGCCTGGGCTGACCATCCCGCTGGCGCGGGTCTTCCGTCCTGCCGCCCCTGCTGCTCCGCCGGAGGACGCCAAATGACCACCACCCTCCCCGCGCGGCGCACCATGACCGTCGAGGAATTCGAGGCGTATGCCCTGCTGCCCGAAAATGCCGACCGCCGCCTCGAATGGCACGATGGAGAGGTGATCGAATTGACGACGAACTCGCTGTCATCCCGAATCGGCATCCGCCTGACATCGCTCTTATGGGCATTCGTGGAAGCGCACGGCTTAGGTGAAGTGACTGACGCGCAGGGCGGCTACATCGTCAACGGGTTGCGCTCCATCCCGGACGGGGCGTTCGTCTCGTATGCCCGCCAGCCGAACCCACCCGACGTCGCCTGGAACCCGATCGCCCCGGATTTGGTCATCGAGGTCGTCTCGCCTACCGACCGACCCGCCCTCATCCGTCGTAAGCTGCTCAGTTATCTCGATGCCGGGGTGACCGTCTGGCTCGTGGAGCCGGAAGACCAGACGGTCGAGGTCTACGCGCCTGGGCGCGCCCCGCTGCTGCTCACAGCGACCGACACCCTCGACGGCGGCGATCTGCTGCCTGGGCTGACCATCCCGCTGGCGCGGGTCTTCCGTCCTGCCGCCCCTGCTGCTCCGCCGGAGGACGCCAAATGACCACCACCCTCCCCGCGCGGCGCACCATGACCGTCGAGGAATTCGAGGCGTATGCCCTGCTGCCCGAAAATGCCGACCGCCGCCTCGAATGGCACGATGGAGAGGTGATCGAATTGGTCTCATCGGACAAATCATCGCATCTGGCGGTCGTGCTGCTCAGCGCGCTCGTCCCGTTCATCACCGCCCGTCGTCTGGGCATCGTCACCGGAGCAGATGGCGGCTATATCGTCAATGGACTGCGCCTGATCCCGGATGGTGCATTCGTACTGGCGGATCGTCATCGTGCTGCCCAGCGAACAGGTGGGTTTCTGTCGATCGCGCCCGACCTGGCGATCGAGGTCATCTCGCCCAGCGACGCCTTCAGTCACATTCGCGCCAAACTGCGCCGATATGAACGCGCCGGGACGATCGTCTGGCTGATCGATCCGTCTGCGTATACGCTGGAGGTCTTCGTCCCTGGACAGCCCGCGCAGGTGCTTGAAGAGGGTGACACACTGGACGGCGGCGATCTGCTGCCCGGTTTCAGCCTCACGGTGCGTGACCTGTTCCAGCCCTGGCGCGATATTGTGGGCGATACCTCGGAGGACGTCCAATGACCCTCCCCGCGCGGCGCACCATGACCGTCGAGGAATTCGAGGCGTATGCCCTGCTGCTGCTCACGGCAGCCGACACCCCTGACGGCGGCGATCTGCTGCCTGAGCAGCCCCGCCTGGGGACGCCCGATATGTCCCAAACAACTCCATTCACGCCGATGAATAACTTTTTTCTGATTTCCTGACGAAGAGGATTTTGTCACCATGACGACACAAGCCAACACAGCCCTGATCCGCTATCGCCGCCAACTGCGCGGCTTCGTCGCGGTGTGGGCTGGGCTGACCTTCATCCTGGGCACGCTGGCGTTCATCGCCATCTACATGAGCTATGGCGCGCTCTTCCCCTCCGGCGGACAGAATCAGCTTCGCGCCGCCGCTGCCCTGCCCGACCGCACCCCCACCGCCACCTCCGCCATCCCCACCTCGACGCCGATCGCCACACGCGCCCCGCTGCCCACTGCCACGCCCGGCGTGGTCGCCATGCTCTCGTCGAGTGCCGCCATGACGCCGACGCTCATGCCCGTTGATGACCGCCGTTTCCACCTCGGCGTGCAGGTGCAGGTGAGCTACGACAACATGGCGCAGTGGCTGGACGTGGCGGCAAATCAGCTCAGCGTGCGCTGGGTCAAGCAGCAGGTGCGCTGGGAAGACATCGAGATCGAGCGCGGCGTGTACGACTGGTTCCTGACCGACACCTATCTGCTGGCAGCGCGCGATCGCGGTCTCAAGGTGCTGGTCTCGCTGGTCACCGCGCCGGACTGGGCGCGCCCGGCGGGCGTTAACATGGAGCAGCACGGTCCGCCCGCCGACCCGGAAGACTACGCCGCCTTCGCCGAGGCGCTGCTGCGCCGCTACCCAGGCATGATCCACGCCATCGAAGTGTGGAACGAACAGAACCTCGACCGCGAATGGACGACCGAACCGGCGGGGCTGCGCGCTGAGGATTACGTCGCGCTGCTGCGCGCCGCCTCGCAGCGCATCAAAGCGGTCGATCCGGGCGTGATCGTGGTCAGCGGCGCGCTCGCCCCTACCGGGCTGAGCGACGGCGTGCGCGCCTGGGACGACTTCGTGTACATGGATCAGCTCATCGCCGCCGGGATGCTCAACTATGCCGACTGTGTGGGCGCACACCACAACGGCATCAACGTCAGCCCGGATTACACCTGGGACGCCATCCCCAACGATCCGACGGCGACGTTCCGCGGTCCGTTCGACAACCCGCACCACTCATGGAGCTTCCGCAGCACCCTCTCCACCTACGCCAGCAAGATCGCGCTGGCGGGCGGCGATCAGCGCCTGTGCGTGACCGAGTTCGGGTGGCCCTCCGCTGAAGGCTTGGTCGGCGTGCCGATGGGTTTCGAGTTCGCCAATGACAATTCGCTGGAGGAACAGCGCGATTACACCGTCCGCGCCATCGAGTTTATGCGTGCCTCGGACACGGTCTGGCTCGCTTTCCTGTGGAACCTCAATTACGGTCCGCAGGCGGGCTGGGCGGCGGACAACGACAACGTCGCCTGGTCGATCATCGGACCGAACTTCATCTTCCGCCCGGTGTTCGATGCCGTGCGCGACTGGAACCGCGCGTATG
>CAZTLS010000082.1:0-10076 GCA_964614405.1 uncultured Pleurocapsa sp. | reverse complement strand
GCAGTGAAGGCAAACGGCGTCGCGGAGGTCACATTCGCTCGCAGAGCGGGGATAAAACGCACTTCGGGCTGCCCGGTCGCCAGGTTGTAGATGGTCACGGCGCGATCGCCCGTCAGCGCGCGCAGCGCGATCCGCGCTCGCCCCTCATCCAGGGCAATCTGATAGCGATCGGCGATGGAAAGCAGCTCGAACTGCACCTGATCCGTGTCGTTGTCCTGCACGATCAGACGCAGCAGAGGTTCACGTGCCGACTGCGTGATGGGGAGCAGCAGATCATCCAGCCGCACGGTCAGGCTATGATAGTTGAAGTCGGAACGGTAGTCATAGTTGTACAGGTCGCGCAGCAGCGGGTTGACCGCCCGGCTGCTGACATCACCGATGATCTGGCGCTCACGCCCCCTCTGCTGCCAGACAGGACGAATTTCAGCCGAAGCAGATCGGGAAATCCGCGCGTACACCGCATCATCATATGCGCTGAACCACAGCGCCACCGGATCGTTCTCGAAGCGATCGGACGGGATGCTGCTGACCGGGGCAAGACTACTTCCACCGAGTTCGATGAGGTCAAAACGCCCGGCAGCGGCTGCCAGAATGGTATCGTTGGGCAGCAGGTAGAGATTGCCATTGCGATAATCGAAGAAGGAATATGCCTGCACCCGCCCAGGCAGGCGCGATGAACCCAGCCTGCGCGCGGCGTTGACGTCCCACAGCCAGGTGAGCAGATCGGTGTCGTTCTCGCTGCGGCGCGTCGCCTGAGACGCGGGGATATTCGCCGTGAACAGCAGATAGCTGTCATCGGCGCTGAACATGAGCGGTGCAGTGACGAAGTTTGCCCCAGGCGGTTCGACACTGGCGATCAGATCGCCCGTCTCGATGTCCCACAGCTCGATCACCCGCCCTGCCGCCAGCGCGATCATGCGTGCATCATGGCTGATCGCGCTGGCGTTGATCGTCACACTACGCCCGATGGTACGCTGCGTCTCAAAAGTCGCTGCATCCTGAATGACCACCTGCTGTGCTACAGCCATGATCAGACGATCATACACGGGTTCCACGACAAAATTCGCCGGTACACTGCCAGCCGTGATTCGCGTCTGCAAAACGAACGGGTTCGCCGGGCGACCCTGCTGTGCCAGCGCCAGCCCAGCCAAACCCATCAGGAAGATCATCATCACAATGAACACGCGCCATCGCTTCATTCAACCAATCTCCCTCCCGGATGTACATCGCGCCGCATCCTGTTCCCCTTTCACTGACCCTCGCCAGATGCACCAGTCATTTATGAGTATATGCGCGAACACAACGTAACATCCCCCGCCGTGTAACCGTTGTGATGCACACGGCATCCCCACGTTGGGAAGGCAGGCGCAATCTGCATGGGCAGCGCCCCGGTTGCGGTGTTATCATGACAGTGTTTTGTTCATGGACTATCACATCGCATAGCTTAAAAAGAGGTATCCATGCGTTCATATCCCGTGATTTCGCTCATCCTCGCCCTGCTCGCTATCCTGATCTTCAGCGCAGATATCCAGCCTGTCAGCGCACAGGAGTCAAGCTGCCCGGCGGACATTCAGCTTGCCATCTCGCGCGCCGCGGCGTCGTGCGTCAGCCTCGCGTCTGATACCGCCTGTTACGGCAGCGGGCAGGTACAGACGGACATTCGTCCGGGCTTTCCGCTGGTGCAGCCCTTCGCGCAGATCGGGGAGCGCCTCGATCTGAACACGATCAGCGTCATCCGCACCGAAGGCGACTCGGAGGTGTGGAGCGCCGCCTCACTGCGGATGCACGGTTCGTTCAACCGTTCTCTGGGGCGCAACACCACCCTCTGGCTGTTCGGCGAAACCGTGTTTGCCAACAACTCTCCCGCCGCGCCGGAAGCAGAAGTCGTCACATCCGCCAACGCTTTCATCCGCGCCCGTCCCACTGATCAGGCGAGTGTCGTCGCACAGGTTCCGGTCAACACATTCCTCGTGGCAAATGGTTACAGCAGCGACGCCGCATGGGTGCGCGTGTTCATCCCCAACGTCGCCGCCATCGGCTGGGTTTCGGCGAGCTCACTCGATCGCGTCCCTTTCACTGATCTTCGGCTGGTCGATAACCCAACCAGTGGCTATCCGATCCCATTTCAGTTCAGCTTTTTTGTCAGCCGACGCGACGATGCCCGCTGTCCCGGTGCGCCCGAAAGCGGAATGCTCATCCAGTCGCCCGGCGCACGCGAAGAAATTTATCTGCTGATCAACAATTTCATCGTCAGCATCGCCGGAACTGCCTTCGTTCAGGCAGAGGCAAACGGCACATTTAATATCAACACTATCAGCGGTACGGTTCGCACGACCACCAACCTCACCCGCAGTCAGTTTGATGATGCCTACACCATCATCCCGGTCGGCGCACGCGGAGAACAGCCGCTGGATGATCGGGGGCTGGCGATCGAAGCGCCGATCATCCTCGCGCCTTACGATCTGGAGATGATCAGCGCCCTGCCCCTCGCGCTGCTGCCTGTGCGGGTCCGGGAAGTGGCGACACCAATCCAGCCGGATATTCTCGCTACGCTGGGCATGGTCGCACCGACCGACATCCCCACCCTCACACCGACGCCAGAGCCGACCCTCACACCCACCACCACCGATGTGCCGGGGATGCCCACCCGCACCCCAGCACCGACCCTCACCCCATCGCTCACCTTCACACCTGTCACCCCCACGCTCACCCCGACACGGACCCTGACGCCAACGCGCACGCCGACGCCGACGCCCACCATTGACATGACCTGCCGCCGCGAAATGCGAAGCAGCGAGAACACCTACGCCGGTCCGGGTACATTCTTTGAAGTCACGGGTCGTCTCTCCGAAGGAGCATTCGTGCTGCCTGAGCAGCAGACGATCGATGGACAGGGGCAGGTCTGGTTCCAGCTCATCTCCGGCGGATGGATCGCCGCCAGCAGCGTCCGGCAGTTCGGGACGTGCGACCCTGTGCCGGAAATCCCGCTGCCCCCACCCCCGCCGACCAATACCGTTACCCTGGAGACGTGCGAGCCGGATAACGGTCCGATCCGCGTCGGTCAGCAGGTGACGTTCCGTTTCACCCCACCAGGCTTCCTCAACGTAGGCGAAGCGATCGCCGCTGTGCGTGTTGACCCCGGTCAGATCAGCGTCGATGGACAGCGCCTGACCGTCAACGTCACCGATCCGCTTCAGATCACACGAACTTCAGTAGTGCGAACTTTCTTCGGCACATGGCAGGCGACGAGCGGCATCCACCGCGTGACCGGGCAGCGTCTCGGCTACAGCGTCACCTGTGATTTCACGGTTCCCAACGAGTGATCGTCCGGGGCAGGTGAGGTTCATTTTCCCTCACCTGCCCGCCTGGTATCCCCAAAGCATGAATCTTGTAATTGTTTTTCCAAAAAACGTGACAAACTTGACGAAAGTCTGTACAATGGCATAGGTGAGTTATCACGCATGGATTTTATGGCATCATCTGCACCAAATACCGGAGGATAAAGCATGTCTGATGCGCGCAAACAGTACACTGCCCCTGATCTGGCGGTCTATGGTCGTCTTGAAGAGATGACGATGTTCTGGTCGAACCCCACCTCGACCGACAACACCTGCCCAGGACCGAGCTTCCTCGGCAACAACAACCCGAATTCGGGTTCACTTTGCCTCGGCGGAGGTCCCCCTGGTGAGCCGGACAGCACTGGCAGCGCGCTTCCGGTCGATCTGATCCTGGTCGATCCCGAACTGGCAGCTGAACTGTCGGGTATGCCGTCTCCTCTGACAGGTGATGGATCGTAAGTTTGTCTGCTGACGACAAAGCCTGTCCAGGCTAAACGCAAACAGGCTTTTTTACATATCTCCTCCGGCTTGAGATAGTCAACTGTGTCGTGCTGCCAAGGCACGGCACAGTTGGTTCATGTGTTCAAAACCGTGAGGGATAATCATCTGGTAGATGGGGATACGGGTCACAACCGCACTCGCTGTACTGAGATCTCGCGCTCTGCTCTCCGCATCAGCGATGTAGCGCAGATAAATGTGACGAGACACCGCCAGAACCGCCGGCATAGGCTCTATAGAGGTGATATTCATCTGTTCTCCCCGCCCGGCGATAACGTAGACCGCTTTCAGCGGTGCATATCCCCCTCTTACATCTCCAGCATCATGCCAATGCAGGTCTCGCTCCAGCTTTTCCCCATCCGGCGTCGGTTGCAGAGTCCTGTTGTTTCCGTACAGTGCCGCCGCTGCATCGTGCATCAGACGGATGCGCGGCACACCAGCAGGGATCATGAACTGCCCAGGTTGGGCGCGCTCATCCAGCACGCACAGGTCGTCAGACATCACCTCCATCCCCATCTGCTCGAAGAATGCCGCCAGCGTCGATTTGCCTACGCCGCTGTTCCCGGCAAACGCCACCGCGCCATCTCCGATGCGGATGACGCTGGCGTGAAGAGCCGTCATCCGCCGCAGACGAAGGATCATCCCCATCCCCGCCGTCACCAGATTGAAAGCGCGCACCGCAGAAGAAACCGACGGCGACCAGCGCGTGTACACCCGCCGCCCATCCTGAGAGAAGATCATGGCGATGTAGCGCATCATGCGCCATTGCAGATACGCGCCATCTGCTGTCCAGCGCAGCGGCATGGCACGGAAATCCGCCGGCGCATCATCGGTATACGCCAGCCGTGCCTCATCGCTCACCCAGTGCGCGCCGTTGAGCGGCACACCAGGCGGCGTCGCCTGATCCTCGACATAGATATCGGGGTTTCGCACAGGGGCGATGCGCGCCAGACCATGCACCTCCACCGTGTTCGCCATGTTCAATCCATACAGGCGATAGTGATACATCGGTCACCCAGCTCCTTGTGCCGCGCGTTCACCCCGCAGCCAGCGATCGAGCAGCAGCGGGCGCAGATGCACGCCCTGTTCATGCCCCAGCCGGGCATGGCTGCCCGTCAGCAGTGGGATGCGTTCCCGCACGATATACTGCTGCACCGCATCGATCGGCTGCCAGTGATCGACCCAGGCGTTTTCGGGCTGCATGAGCATGTACGCCGCCAGATCGCCGATGATCTGTTTGGGGCGACGCAGCACCCCTTCCGGCAGCCGACCCGCCATCATGCGCCGCAGCAGATATTTCTGATGAAACCAGGGCAGCGGCGGCAGCCTGAGCAGGACATTCAGCACGCGCAGATCAGCGAATGGATCGACCACATCAACCGGCGTGAAGGTCAGCGCATCGCTTTCATCGCGCGTGTAGAAATCATACGTCCGCAGCATCCGCACCAGATATGGCGATCCCCCGGTGGCGATCTGCGCCCGCGCCGCCGACCAGTAGCCTTCCCAGCGCGCCATCAGATGATGTATCCGCACAAAATCCGGGTTGATCCATTCGGGAAATGGCGGCGGTTGCCCGGCTGACGGGTCGCGGCGCAGCAGCCCCGTCCCTAATGCCGGACGCTTGCCAAAATGTCGCCACAGGCGGATGTATGCCTGCACTGCTGCCAACGGTGACATACGGCGTGCCGCATCTGCGATCGTTTCGTCGCTCAACAGCGCATCCCCCATATAGGCGAACATCGCCGTCTCACCGTGCGACGCCAGCACCCCCTGAAATTCAATCCAGTGACTGGGTACGAGCGATTGGCGAATCGCATTGGCGATATGCACATACGGCGTGAACATACGGTAACGCATGATCTCGTACAGCACGTGCTGCTGACGAATGCCCAGGTGCGCTGCGGTTTGTTCGGCATAGGGCAGTTCCGGGTCAGCGATCTGGCGGTAGACGCTGGTGAGCGCAGTGAACGACACGTCCGGGCGCGTGCGGCGAATGACATCGACCGCCGTCGCCGTCGCCGTTGACGAATCCATCCCCCCGCTCAGCGTCAGCACGACCCGCCCACCGCGCAGCCGATCGCGCACGGCAGCCTCAAACACTCTGCGAAAATTCTCCACCGTGTCATCATGGCGGCGTGTGGGAAGCGGTTCCGGGGTCTCATCGGGCACAGACCAGTATGCCCGCTGGCTGACCTGCCCATCCTGCACCGTCAGCACATGCGCGCGGTTCATTCGTCGGATGCCGCGAAACGGCGTCTGGGTGCGGTCGATCAGGAAGGCTTCGCCCAGCATGAGAAAATCGCCGATGTAAATCGGATCGTGCGACAGATCGACGCCAGGCAGCGTTTTGAGTGGGCGCAGTTCGCTGCTGAAGGCGAAATAATCCCGCGTCATCGCATAATAGAACAGCCGATTGCCAATCGGATCGCGCGCGGTGAACAGCGTTCGTGTGCGCCCATCCCAGATGGCGAACACATAGTCCCCCAGTAGGTGATCCACACACTCTGCGCCAAACGCCAGATACGCGCCCAGAATGAGCGCTGCATCGGATGGCGCAGCGTCCAGCGGCACACCTGCCCCGATGATCGCATCACGCAGCGCCATTGCATCGTCGATGCGCGCATCCGCTGTGATGATGCACCCATCCCGACTGTGGAGTGCCTGCTGATCCGGCAGACTACACGACCCGATCAGGCTGACCCCATCGAGGTGGGCTGCCTGCATCCCGAAGCGGGCACGGTATGCCATCAACGCACCCATACGCGCAACCTGCGTCGGGTCGATCGGGTGATCGTGAAAAGCGATCATGCCTGCAAATGCGTCCATAATGCCCGATTATTACATAGCAAAGTACAGAACCCCTATGGTCAAGTTGGTCGGTTGCGATTACAATGCACATTGACACATATTTACGGGAGCATACCAGCCTATGGACATTGCCATCTATCTCCGATTTATCCGCAAATGGGCGTGGTTGATCGTCCTGGCTGCGGTGATCGCCGGGGGCATCAGCTTCATCCTCAACACGGGGACACCAGCGGTTTATCAGGCGACAGTACTCATGTCCATCGGCAGCTACATCGACTCCTCCAATCCCCAGCTCGGCGAGATGATGATCGCTCAGCAGCTCGTCAGCACCTACATCACCATCCTCGGCACGCGCGAGGTGCGTGAGGGGACAGTGCAGCAGTTAGGGCTACAGGGTTTCCCACCTGAAGCACTGGCGGGCATTGTTCAGGCGCGACCGATTGAAGGCACATCCCTCTTCAGAATCAATGTCTCGTATACCGATCCGGTTCTGGCAGCCGACATCGCCAATGCCATCGCCGATCAGTTGATCGAAAAAGCGCCCGGTCTAGCCCCTACTGAGCAGGAACGCCTGCAAAGCCTGCGCGCGGAGCTGGCACAGCTGCGCGCCATGTCCACCGAGTTTGAAAATCAGCGCGTCACCATTGCCGAACGCCTGGATGCCTCAACCGATCCGGTCGAGCGCGCCCAGCTTCAGGAACAGATCAACAATCTGCGCGTGCAAATCCGCGAAACATCCAGCACGATGATCGGCTATACCCGGTCGATCGATGAACTGGAACTCCGCAGCAATCGCCTGCAAAAGCTGGAAGCGGCGCGTGTGCCAACCTCTTCCAGTTCGGTCAACCTGATCAGCGCTTCCCTCGTCGGCGCGACGGTCGGCGCGCTCATCGCGCTGGCAGCGGTCATCGCGCTGGAATATCTGGATGACGTGGTACGCAGCAGCGAGATCGCCGTGCAGACGCTGGGGCTTCCTGTCCTCGGCGGCATCATGCGGATCGGCAAGCGCACCGACAATTACACGGAACGGCTGGTCTACAACTTTCCCTCAATGTCCCCCATCGCTGAGGGATACCGCACGCTCCGCACCAATCTGCTCTTCTCCAGCGGCAATACCAACAAGGGCGTGTATATCATCACCAGCCCCAGCCCTGAAGAAGGCAAGAGCATGACGACCTCCAACCTCGCCATCACGATGGCGCTTGCCGGGTTGCAGGTGCTGCTCATCGACGCCGACCTGCGCCGCCCGAAACTGCACGAAGTGTTCGATCTGGAGAACAACGTCGGCTTGACTACCCTGCTGTTTGCCGACCCAGGCAGCATCGAAGAAACGGCTGATGAAAGCCGCCTGCCCGCTAATCTGCGCCAGTGCCTCCAGAATACCTCTGTGCCGCGTCTGCGCGTCATCACCAGCGGGTTCATCCCCTCCAACCCGACCGAAATCCTCGGCTCTGCCCTGATGCAGCGCTGGATTGAAGCGTTCCGCGCTTCGTCGAACATCGACATCGTGCTGATCGACAGCCCGCCCTCGCTGATGGTGGCAGACGCCACTGTGCTGGCGGCGACCACCAAAGGCGATGTGCTGCTCGTGCTGGACGCCAGCAAGACACGCCGCATTGCCGCCATCAAAGCCAAAGAACGCTTCGACCAGCTTGGCATTGAGTTGAAAGGCATCATCCTCAACCGCATTAACCCGCGAGACGAGACCTACGAGTACACCTACTCCTACGGATACTATTACACACCGACCGGCAGACCGACCACCCGCACCCAGGCGAATGGCGGCAGCCGTCGCCAGGCGCAGGCTGCCCCGCGTGATGTCCAGGAACCAGAGACGAGTAATGAGAACTAGCCAGGTATGGCAGTGAGGTCAGGCAGCGGCATCATGATCGCCCAGCGACTCAGGTTAATCGGTCTCGGTCTGCTGATCGACGGCATCATCATCTTCGGCGCATACACCGCTGCGGTGGTGCTGCTGCTGATCAGCGATCCGGATTACGCACGCTTCGTCGTCCCCTACGGGCATATTGCCGTCGCCAGCGTGGTGATGCTCGTTTCGCTCTACCTGCATGGGGTGTACCGCCGCATCTGGCAGCGTACCAGCGGTTATGGCGTCACGATCATCATCAGCGCCGTCTTCGTCGCCACACTGCTCATCGGCGGTACGATCCTGCTGTTTCAGATACGCCCGCTGCCATTTCAGGTCGTGCTCCTGGCACACATCTTCGCTTTCTCCGGCTTCGTTGCCATCCGCTATCGATCGCGGCTGATCAGCGGCTTGCACTGGCGCTGGCGCGCCTTCTTCAAGCATGAATTCCCCGATAACCCCGCCCGCGTGCTGATCATCGGCGCGGGCGAGTCCGGTCAGGCACTCGCCTGGCGGCTGAAGCATCGCTTCACCCGCAACGCCCATTACCGCATCGTCGGCTTCATTGACGATGATCCCAAAAAGCAGGGAATGCTGGTCGAAAGCATTCCGATCATCGGCACACGCCATGACATCATCCACCTTGCCGAACAGCATCGCATCGATCTGATCGTCGTCGCCATCCACAACATCTCCGGTCCCAACTTCCGCGAAATCCTGACGATCTGCGAAAAGACGCAGGCGCTGATCAAAGTCGCCCCGGACCTGCATGAACTGGTCAATGCGCGTTTCAACGGGACGATGCTGCGCGACGTGCAGGCGGAAGACCTGATCGGACGGGCAGCGATCACCCGTCACGAAGGGATCGACCTCACCCCAGTCACCCACAAAACGATCCTCGTGACCGGGGCAGCCGGGTCGATCGGATCCGAACTGAGCCGCCAGATCATGCTCTATGATCCAACTACAGCCGTACTGCTGGATAACAATGAGAGCGGGCTGCACGATCTGTTGGTCGAGCTGCAGGCGCGGCATCCAGGTGTGAAGATGGTCGGCGCGCTGGTCGATGTCACCAGCCGGAGTGCGCTGGAGGCGATCTTCACCCGCCATCAGCCTCAGGTGGTGTTCCACGCTGCCGCATACAAGCATGTGCCGATGCTGGAATACTATCCCGGTGAGGCGCTGCGCGTGAATATCTGCGGCACGCGCAATCTGGTCGAGCTGTCGAGCGCGTTCGGTGTGGAACGGTTTGTGCTGATCTCAACGGACAAAGCCGTCAATCCGTCCAGTGTCATGGGCGCGAGCAAGCGCCTGTGCGAGCTGATGCTGCACACGATGAGCATGAACCCGGATAACCGCACGGCATTCGCCGCTGTCCGCTTCGGCAATGTGCTGGGCAGCCGGGGCAGCGTCGTCCCGACCTTCAACCGTCAGATCGACAGCGGTGGTCCTGTCACCGTCACTCACCCGGAAATGACCCGCTATTTCATGAGCATCCCTGAGGCGGTCAATCTGATCCTGCACGCCGCCTGCATGACGAGCGGCGACGACATCTATGTGCTGAA
>CAZTLS010000081.1:0-11454 GCA_964614405.1 uncultured Pleurocapsa sp. | reverse complement strand
CGCCGACCGCCACCGACGTCCCGCCGACCGCCACCGACGTCCCGCCGACCGCCACTGACGTCCCGCCAACCGCCACTGACGTCCCGCCGACCGCCACGACAGTGCCCACTGAAATCCCCGCAACCGCAGCGCCGGTCGCCCCTGGCAGCCTGACCATCGCCGGGGTCGCCGCCGGAACGGAAGACTTCAGCATCCTCGTGACCGCGCTCTCCACCGCCAATCTGGTCGGTGCAGTCGATGGCGAAGGTCCGTTCACGGTGTTCGCGCCGACCAACGACGCTTTCGCCGCCCTGCTCGAAGCGCTCTCCGCGACGCCGGAAGAGCTGCTGGCGCGTGAAGACCTGACCAGCATCCTGCTCTACCACGTCGTCGCTGAACGCCTGACCGCCACCAGCCTGCTGCGCCGTGTGCTGGCTGCTGAAAACCGCACGCTGGAGCTGGAGACGCTGCTGGAAGGCGCGACGCTGACCGTGACGCTCAACGCCGAGGGCAAGCTGGTCGTCAACGACAGCATCCTGCTGACGCTGCCGGAAGTGCGCGCCTCGAACGGCGTCATCTACGTCATCGACACCGTGCTGCTGCCGCCGAGCGAATAACCCCGCTCCGGCACAGGGCAGCCTGAAAAAACAGCAGGGCGGCGGATCAGGCGATCCGCCGCCCTGCTGATTCATCGCTCAGTCGTCATCGCGCGAGAAGATCGAGCGCGGGCGCTGTTTGCTGTTCACCAGGCTGATCGGTCGGCGCTGGTTGAGGAAGTCGCTCTCTGTGCGAAGCTGGCGCAGCAGGCTTTGTACCGACCGTTCCAGCATCTCCAGCGTCACATCCGTCTGCCGCTCATGCGCGGCGATCATGCGGGCGTGCAGCGCCACTTCGCGCACGAATGCCCCTGGCTGATCGATCAGATCGCGCGCCACTGCCCGATGTTCGTCGCGCCAGTGTTCGCGCATGTAGTGGCGCAGCATGTGCAGCGCCTGTTCCTCGTTCTCGATGGTCGGGATGACGAAGATGCGATCCAGCCGTCCAGGGCGTTTGGCGATGCGCTCGTCGATCGCTTCGGGATAATTGGTCGTCGCCAGCATCAGCGCGCCCTTCGGGTTGTTAGGCGATTCGATGCCGTCCAGCACGTTCAGCACGCGCGCCTTGTCGTCACCATGCAGGTAGGCGTCGAACTCCTCGACGATCAGCAGCACCGGGAAACGCGCGGCAGCGACGGCGTGCAGCGCCCGCTGAATCTTCTCGAACGATGCACCATCGCGGTCGGAGCCGGACACATACACCACCACCCGCCCGCGCCGGATCGCCAGCTTCGCCAGCGCCGCACACAGCATCGTCTTGCCTGTGCCAGGGACGCCTGCCAGCAGCAGCTTGCGGAACGGGGCGAGCTTCAACTGGCGGTAGATGCCCACACCTTCGCTGAAGAAGGCTTCCATGTCATCCAGCAGTTTGGTCTTCAGGTCGTTGGGCAGGATGACATCTTCCCATTCGACGTTCGGGTCGAAGAAAGCATCTGTGCCGCCGATGATGTACACATCACGGCGTCGGCGGATGCGCGGGCGCACCGCCCGCCCGCAGATCATCTCGAACGCTGCCCAGATGTCGAGCTTGTCCTCCGGCACGATGGCGATCGCTCCCAGTTCCTGCGAGTCGGCGGTCAGGAACCCGCACGCATACACCACGTCGAACGGTTCGCCGTCATCGCTGAAGTGGAACAGGTATGCGCCCGCGCTGGCGGTCAGCACCATGCTGCGCCCGCGCGCGCCGTAATCGCTGATCGGCACGATCAGCGGGCAGTCAAGGACTTCCTTGCCTTCATAGCGCGCCTTGCCGCGCAGCCGCCGCCCCGCTTTGATCTGCGTCTGGGCAACCTGGTTGCTGCATTCCGATGACGCCCAGATGGTGATCGCCGGGCGATCGGGATAGCGCGCCCCCCAGATTTCACGCGCCCATGTGACCAGTTTTTCGTAATACATGCAGGTTTGCCCTTAATTTATGCGCTTTTCGGCATCATGGCTGTGTTCGATGCTCAGCATTCACCATGATACACTTGATCTGACAATCGCTACAGGTATGCCTGATCGAGGACTCTCATCCCATGACGACCGCTTATGTGACCCACCCCCGCTACGTCGAGCATGACATGCCGCTGCACCCGGAACATGCCGGGCGCGTTCAGGCGGTGTGGCAGCTGATGCGCTCCAGCGGGGTGATCGACCGCCTGCACACGCTGGACGCGCCGGAAGCATCCGACGAGGCGATCCGCGCCGTGCATACGCGCGAGTATCTCCGCACGCTGGAGCGACTGGCGACGCTTCAGCACACCGTCCGCCTCGACCCGGACACCTACGCCAACCCGGACTCGTACACCATCGCCCGTCTGTCGGCAGGCGGGGTGGTGCGCGCCGTCGATGCCGTCGTGCGCGGCGAAGCCCACAACGCGCTGGCAGCGGTGCGCCCGCCGGGTCATCATGCCGAGGCAGACCGGGCGATGGGCTTCTGCCTGCTCAGCAATGTGGCGATCGCGGCGCGTGCCGCCCGTCAGCAGCACGGGGTCGAGCGGGTGCTGATCCTCGATTACGATGTGCATCACGGCAATGGCACACAGGCGATCTTCTACGATGACCCGTCCGTGCTGTTCATTTCAAGCCACCAGCAGAATCTCTTCCCAGGCACAGGGGCGATCAACGAAGTCGGATCGGGCGCGGGCGTCGGCACGACGATCAACATCCCGCTGCCTGGCGGCTGTGGCGATGCGCAGTACCGCGCCCTGTTCGATGCGGTGATCACCCCGGCTGCCGAACGCTATCAGCCGGAGCTGATCCTGATCTCCGTCGGACACGACGCGCACTGGACGGACCCGCTGGCAGGAATGCGCCTGACGCTGGCAGGCTATGCCCAACTCGCCGCGCACATGATCGATCTGGCGAACGGGCTGTGCGGCGGGCGCATCGTCTTCGTCATGGAAGGCGGCTATAACCTCGACGCGCTGGCGCATGGCATGGTCAACATCGCCCGCCTGCTGACCGGCGAGGCGGCAGATGACCCGCTCGGCGCGCCCGGAGACGGCGTGCGCGAAGCCGACATCAGCGCGATCATCGACACAGTGCGGGCGCGCCACAACCTGTAACGCGCCCCGCCGATCCCCTCACCCGACCGACTCGATCTCGCGGCGCAGCGCCTCCAGCCGCAGACGATACTGGCTGAGCGTGTCAACCTGTGCGCGATAGCGGTCGCTCAGCACGCTCAGCCGGCTGAACAGCGGGGTCAGAATGCGTGTGCCATACCCTGCCAGGCGTTCGCGCTCTTTGCCCGTCAGTTCGTCCAGCGCGGTGTGGTATGACGCCAGCAGCGCATCGACACGGGCATTGAGTTCGCGTTTGGCATCAGCACTCACCCGCAGCAGATAACGCACCGCCACCACCCCGCCCACCACCGCGACGGGCAGCCCGATCAGCACCGCCGGGGCGACCAGCGCCGAAGTCGCCCCGACCAGAACCCCACCAGGCGCAGCCAGCCCCAGGACGAAGGCGATCAGCCCGACCAGCGCCGCCCCGGTGCTGAGGGCGAAATTGTTCAGGTTATGCTGAAACGTCTCCTGAATCCCGGTGATCGCTTTGCCCGTCGAATACGTCTTGAGTTCGGACTCGGCAAGGCGCACCGCCTCCTGAAGCGCTTCGCGCTGTTCGGCATAGATGCCCGCGTCAAGACCGGGCAGTTCCTGCTCCAGCAGGCGCTGAAGCTGGTTGAGGCGGTCGATGACATCACGCCAGTATGCGCGGCTGTTGTCGATCAGCGCGTTGATATAATTGCTGCTCGCCTCGCTCACATCGTGCAGCGCCCGCCCGATCACCTCGTCCTGAAAGCGCTGCTGAAGCACTTCGCGCGTCACCGGGCGCGCCATGTTGCGGATGGAGAGATTGTTGTTGATGAACGACAGCCCGCGCAGGCGCATCGACTCGAACACGGCGTCCACCTGGGCACGTGCGGCGGCAAGCTGCCCGCCCAGCCCGCTCGACTGCTGCCCCAGTTCGCGCTGAATGTCTTCCAGCCGGGCGCGGTCAGCGCTCACCAGATCGACACTGCCCTTCGCCGTCTCCTGATAGCGCGCCAGAATGCGTTCCGCCGTCGCAAGCTGTGCCAGCAGCTTCTGGCGTGCGGGCGGCATCTCGCTGAACAGCCCGGCGAGGTGCGCTCGCAGCGCCTCCACCCCGTGCGGGTCGCTCACGTCCGGCGAGGCACTGCCTTTGAGCGCCTCTTTTGCCGACACCATGAAGATCGGCGGCTTGAGGTCGAGCAGTTCTTCGACCTGCCGCTCGACGAAACGGCGCACCTGCCCGCGCTCTGACGGGTCAAGCAGGTCCGCCTGATTGATCACCAGGATGATCTTCTTGCCGTAATCGCGCGCCAGTTCGAGGTACAGCCGCTCCGTTTCGGCAAACGCGCGCTTGGCGGAGATGACGAAGATCACCAGGTCGCTGCGATGCAGGAACGATTTGGCGGTCTGCTCATGCCGCTGGAAGACCGATCCCGTGCCTGGGGTATCGACCAGCGCCACACCGGGCGCGCCCGTATTGGGGTGTGCCCACTCCATCACCCCATCCGGGCGCGGGGTCGGCGTGCGGGTGGGCTGCTCGCTGTAGCGGATGACGTGGATCGCCTCAGTCGTCGGGGTGATGCCCATCGCCAGCAGGTCATCGCGCAGCAGGGCGTTGATGAAGGTCGATTTGCCCGCATTGAATTCGCCGATCACCACGACGAGAAAGAACTGTTCGCGCAAATCCTGACCCATGTCAAGCAGGCGGGTGCGATCCTCAGCGGCGGAGTCGCTCATCTCCGCCAGGGTGCGGGCAGCATCGAGCAGCAGCGTGATGACGCGCTCGCGCTGCCCCGCCAGGGCGATCTCAGCAGTGTTCAGAAGAGGGGTGGAGTTCATCATACTAGTTTGAGCCTCTCAGCAGGGAGAAGGTCGGTTTGCCCATCGCGGCGGCGGCGGCTTGAATGGCAAGGATGTCTTTGCCTGCCGATTCAAGGCGCTTCATCTGTTCCATCTGCGTTTCGGTCTGCGCCTCGATCACCCGCGTGAGCGGAGCGACCGCATCGCGCCGAAGCTGTAAGCCATAGGCGATCTGTTTATTGGCAGCAGTGGTCATCGACTCAATATAACGGTTTTCAATGCCTTTGAGTCGCATCCGCCAGGCATTCTCCAGCATTCGCCCACGCAGCGGCAGAAATGCCAGCCCCAGCAGCGCCAATCCCAGCAGCACCAGGATTGTCGGGATGAAGGGCGAATCCGGCGTGCCGATCGGAAAAGCGAGCAGCGTGAACAGCACGAACACCATCAGCACCAGCTCATATGCCGCGACGTACAGCAGTGTGTTCCGCAGCGCCCGTTCGATGCCTTCCGTCTCGACGACCTGTGCCTCTTCCTGCATGGCGTCGAGGTCTTTGCGGATGGAGAGCAGCGCACTGCGGTCATATTTGATCGGAGCCTGCACCGTGCCGATCACCTTGCCGCGAATCACCGGGGGCAGCCCTTCGATCTCACGGCGGGCATACTTGACCAGATCATCCAAATCCTGCACATCCCGCCCTTCCAGGCGCGGGGCGAGGCGATCGCTGATCGTCGTCAGTTCGCGCACAGGCTCAAACACCTTGTGCTTCTCAAACGCTGCCTGTGTGTAGGAACCACGCACCCCGGCGCGCGCCAGCCCGCTCAGCCCGATCAGCTCCATCACCCCACGCCCCAGCGAGATGAGCGCGCGCGTGAACTGGAACTGCTCGCGCAGCGCCGCCGCACCGCGATTCGCCGCTTCGGTGAATGCTGCCCGCACCTCTTCCTCGATGGCGCGCACGCTGCGCTCCTGTTCGCGTTTGCACACCGCGATCTGCCCTTCGATGTTCTGGGCGATCGCCTGATACTGATCGAGTGCCGTCTGGTGCGTCTTCACAGCATCCATCGCCGAACGATGCACATGCTCGACGATCTGCATGGGGGTGTGCATCTTCTGGCGCAGGCGCGTGGCGTCGTGCATCTGCCGCTCGACGAACGCCTCGATCTGCGCCAGACCGCTCTCTTCCCATTTGGCGCGGTCGAGTGTGCCATCGGGCAGGCGCGCCGCCGCCGCGATGCGCGTCGAAGTCAGCCAGAGTTCGGGTTCAAAGCCCAGCTTTTCCCGGCTCTGTTCCAGCACATACTGGCGCACCGTCTCCACCTCATCCGCCGAGATCAGGTCGATCTGGTTCAGCACGAGGATGACGTTTTTACCATACTCCTTCAGAAATTGCAGATAATCGACATTGCGCTGGGTCATCGCCTGAGTTGCCAGCATGACCAGCAGCACCGTGTCGCTGCGATGCAGAAAGCGCCGGGTGATCTCCTCGTGCATCTTGAAAACCGATTCCAGCCCAGGTGTATCGACAAAGCTCACCTTGTGCAGCAGGGGCGAGGGATAGAAGATCGTCTCCACCTCGGTCGTGCGGGTGCGGGTCAGCTCGTCGCCCCAGCGGATGATGCTGATCTTGTCGGTAGTGGGGGTGGGACCGATCGTCTGAAGATCGTGTTCGCCCAGCAGTGCATTGATCAGGCTGGATTTGCCAGCGTTGAACGGACCGACGAACACGATCATGTAGGGATGATCAGCATGGAACAGGGCATCGCGCAGTTGGGCAGCACTGTCTTCCGGCAAACCGTCGATGCGGGGGACGATCTCCAGCAGGCTGGTGATCAGTTCGTATTCGCGGCGGCGGACGGCTTCGTAATCCGCTGCCAGCTTGCTCTCATTGATTCCGTTTGCCAATGTGGACTCACTTCGCTAGTCGAATTTGTGCCAGCATCAAATCTAGTTTATCATAGCCCTTATTGTGGTCGAGGTAAGGTCGCCAATTCGAGAGGACAGTTTGATGAGAAAGCGTTTCTTCGCACTGCGCCTGATCAGCGGCATTTACAAGTTTCTCGCTGTTCTGATTCTGATCGCCCTCATCGGGGTAAGCGTTTGGGTTCTCGTTGATGCCAATGCCTTCCCGACCTGGGACGCCAAGCTGCCTGTCATTGCAGCTGCCGTCCTGGGCGCAATCCTTCTCCCCCTCATCCTCTGGGGGCTGGCACAGTTATTTGACGTCCTCATGGCGACCGAGATGAACACCCGCGCCAGCACCAAAATGCTGCAACGCCTGGGGAAGCTGATGGAAGAACGCCTGTAAAGGTCGCTGCCTGCACATCATGCAGCCTTCGGCGTTTTTCTATCGGGATGATGGACAGCTTTACGGGGAAAATGTGTCGCTGGCGGCGATCGCTGCCAGCGTCGGTACACCCGTGTACATCTACAGTCTGAAGCGCGTGCTGGACAACTATCACGCGCTTCATCAGGCATTTGCCCCCCTCAACGCCCGCATCCACTACAGCGCCAAAGCCAATGCCAACCTCGCTGTGCTGCGCGCGCTGATCGACGCGGGAGCAGGCATCGACACGGTGAGCGGCGGCGAAATTTACCGCGCCCTGCGCGCGGGCGCAACCCCTGAGTCGATCGTGTTCGCCGGGGTGGGCAAAACGATGAGCGAGCTGTTCTTCGCCGTCGAACAGGGCGTCGGCTGGTTCAACATCGAAAATATCCGCGAGGCGGAGCTGCTGCACTGCATCGCCGCCACAGCCGGGGTCACGGTGCGGGCAGCGGTGCGCCTCAACCCGGATGTGCAGGCGAACACGCACAAACACATCGCCACCGGGCATGGCGGCGCGAAGTTCGGCATGTCCGCCGAAGCGATCCGGTCGCTGTTCGCGCGCGCGGGCGATCTGTCGGCGCTGCGCTTCGAGGGTGTGCATGTCCACATCGGCAGCCAGCTCCACGACACCGAAGCGACCGTCAACGCCGTGCGCGCAGCAGTGGCGCTGGCGCGCGAACAGCCGACCATCCATACCCTCGATATTGGCGGCGGCTTCCCGGTCGCCTATCAGCATGCTGAGACACTCCCGCCCTTCAGCGCTTTCGCCGAAGCGATCGCCCCGATCGTCAGCGGGTATCAGCTTGTGCTGGAGCCGGGGCGGGCGATCGTCGCTGATGCGGGCATCCTGCTCACCCGTGTGCAGTACATCAAAGACGGGGGCGCGCATATGGCGATCGTCGATGCCGGGATGACCGAACTGATGCGCCCCGCCCTGTACGATGCTTATCACGAGGTGCTGCCCCTCACCCGTCCGGCAGACGATGCACCCCGCACGCCCACCCACATCGTCGGTCCGGTATGCGAGTCCACCGATGTGCTGGCGCGCGATCGGTCGCTTCCGCCGCTGGAACCCGGCGATCTGCTGGCGATCATGACAGCAGGAGCCTATGGCATGGTCATGGCGAACACGTATAATGCACGTCCGCGCCCACCCGAAGTGGTGATCGAGCCGGACGGCAGCGCATGGCGCGTGGCGCGTCGCCGCGAAACCTGGGACGATCTGATCGCCCACGAAAGCCAGGAAACAGGATGAGTGCAGCACGCCAGACGCGCGTCGGAGTCCTCTTCGGCGGGCGCAGTGTCGAACATGATGTCAGCATCGTCACCGCGCACCAGATCATGCGCACCTTCGACCCGACCGCTTATGAGGTCGTCCCGGTCTACATCGACCGCGATGGGCGCTGGTGGGGTGGAGAGCCGCTGCACAGCCTGGAGACGTTCAAGGCGTCAAGCATCAGCGCTGTGCCTGGGGTCGTCCCGGTGACGCTCTCACCATCGGTGCAGCATCACGGGCTGATCGTCAACCCAACGCCGGAAGGGCTGTTCGCCAGAAGCCGGGTCATCCGGCTCGACGTCATCTTCCCGGCGATACACGGTTCGCACGGTGAAGACGGCACGCTGCAAGGTTTGCTCGAACTGGCGGACATCCCGTATGTCGGCTGCGGCGTACTGGCGTCTGCTATCGCCAACGATAAGGCGATGACCAAAACGGTGCTGCGCGCCGGGGGTGTACCCGTCGTCGATGCGATCGCCTTTACCCGCACCGAGTGGCTGTCCAGCCCGGATGCGCTGCTGGCACGCATCAGCAGCGCGCTGGCGTACCCGATCTTCGTCAAACCCGCTACGCTCGGGTCGAGCATCGGCATCGGGCGGGCGGATGACGAACGGATGCTGCGCGCCTTCATCGACCTGGCAGCCAATTTCGATGAGCGGCTGATCGCCGAAAGCGCCGTGACCGATGCGATCGAGATCAACTGCGCCGTCATGGGCGACGCGCGCGGCATCGAAGCGTCGGTGCTGGAGCAGCCGGTCTCGTGGCAGGAATTCCTCTCGTTCGAGGAGAAGTATCTGCGCGGCGGCGAAGGCATGAAGAGCGCCGAACGCATCATCCCTGCCCCCCTCCCCCCCGACCTGACGGCGCGCATCCGCGAAACGGCGATTCAGGCATTCCGGCTGATCGGTGGGCGCGGCATCGCCCGCATCGATTTCCTGATCCAGCAGGAAAGCGGGGCGATCTTCCTCAACGAGATCAATACCATGCCTGGTTCGCTGGCATTTTACCTGTGGGCGGAGAGCGGCATCACCGGGCGCGACCTGGTGGCGCGGCTGGTCGGTCTGGCGCGCGACGCCTACGCCGAAAAACGCCGCAGCACGTATAATTACCAGACCAGCCTGGTCTCGCTCACTGCTGCGCGCGGCGTCAAGGGCATCAAAAAATAGAAAAAAGCCATCCTCGTTTGTTTGTATGTCGTCACGAAGAATAGTTGAGGATGTGCGGCAGTGCCGTATCAGACCAGTGGTGGGCGCAGGAACAATGTACAGCTTGGCGTCGGGCAATCGATCTGGGCAGGGCGTGCCCCGTCCGCCATCCCGGAACGCGCCTTCGACGGCTTGCCGGGCTGTGTGACATGGCTGGCGCTGCTGCTGGCGGTCGTCGGCGCGCTCGCCTTTCCGCGCGAACTGCTCATCTTCGCAGTTGGGCTGGCACTCTACTCAGCGCTGCGTTTCATCATGGCGGGCATTGCCAATTTCATCGGTCAGCGGCGCATCCGGGAATGGGAGGCGATCGACTGGCGCGAGCGCTACCTGGCTGATGCCCCGCCCGACGCCCTCGCCTGGGATGACGTGCATCACGTCGTCATCATCCCCAACTACAAAGAGCCGGAACATGTGCTGCGCGCCACGCTCGAAAACCTGGCGGCACAGTATCAGGCGCGCCAGCGCATGACTGTCGTGCTGGCGATGGAAGCGGCTGAAGATGCCGCCATCGCCAAAGGCAGAATGCTGGTAGCGGAATACGCCCACTGCTTCGCTCACCTGTTTTACACGGTGCATCCGCGCGGGCTGCCCAGCGAGATGCAGTGCAAATCTGCCAACGAAGCGTGGGCGGCGCGCTGGATCAGGCGCAAACTGGTCGATGAGCTGGGCTATACGCTCGATCACCTGCTCGTCACCACGATGGACGCCGACACACTCTGGCATCCCCGCTATTTCTACGCCCTGACGTACCTCTTCGCCGTCGATCCCGAACGGCATACCCGTTTCTGGCAGGCTCCCATCCGCTATCATGGCAATGTGTGGAACATCAACCCGCTCATGCGGATCATCAACGCCTACTCGACCGCCCTCGAACTGGCGTACCTCGCCGCGCCCTGGTGGATGCCCATGCCGATGTCGTCCTACACGCTCAGTATGCGCCTGCTCGACGTATGCGGATACTGGGACCCGGACGTCATCGCCGACGAGTGGCACATGTACATCAAGGCATTCTTCCTGCGCGAAGGGCAGGTCAGCTTGGTGCGCGTCTTCCTGCCCTTCCTCGCACAGGCGACGGGCGGCGATACGCTCATCGAAGCGATGCGTAACCGCTACCAGCAGACCCTGCGCCATGCCTGGGGGACGAAAGAAGTCGGCTATGCCCTCGCCAAGATGCTCGAACACCCGGAGATCGAGTTCCGGCGCGCGTTTCGGCTCATCTTCCGCATCTCGCACGACATCTTCCTCGCTGGCGCGGGCTGGGTGATCATCACGCTGGGGTCACAGCTTCCGCTGCTGCTCAACCCCGGTTTGCTGGGGCAGATCGTGTCTGGTCCTGATGCGTGGATTTTCGTGCTGCTTCAGGTGGCGGCGCTCAGCGTCACAGTTCTGGGAGTCGTCTTCTGGTGGCAGGATGTGCGCGTGCGCCCGCCGCGCACCCGCCCGCAAACGGTCAGCGAACGGATATGGACGCTGCTCAGCTTCCCCCTGCTGCCGATCATGACAGTGCTGTTCGTCTCGCTGCCGACCATTCAGGCGCAGACGCGCCTGCTGCTGGGTATCCCCCTGCAATTCCGCGTGACAAAGAAGGTATAAGAATCTGAGTGCGGCATAACAGATTTAACAATTCGACCCCGATTCTTCCCTCAGAAAACCCGTAAGCGCCACGTATAGCGCCCCGGTGTACGCTGGTCACGTGCGCGAATGAACGAAAGGGGTTCCCATGCGCCGACCTGCGTCTGTAATTCTGTCCGTATTCGC
>CAZTLS010000080.1:0-12081 GCA_964614405.1 uncultured Pleurocapsa sp. | reverse complement strand
GAACTGGTGCTGGAACTGCTCGACGGCGTGGCGTTCGAGGTCATTGAAGCGCCGCCCGTATGCAGCGGCGGCTTCAACTGGTGGCACGTGCGCGTGCTGACCACCGGGATCACCGGCTGGATCGCTGAAGGTGTGCCAGGGCGTTACAACGTGGAGGTCATTGTGCCGTGAGCAGCACAGGGGTCACCTTCACCCATCCCAATCCGCGTTTCGAGGGCGTGGTCGCGGCACTCATGCTCGTGGTCACGCTGGCGCTGATCGCCGCGACCGTCGGACAGGTCATCCTGATCCTCGCCGGGCTGCCCGTGCTGCTGGGTGTGCTGGTGGCGATCACCACGATCTCGCTCATCCCGTTCAGCCTGCTGCCGATCCTCGCCGCGCCCACCGTGACGCTGACCGAGGCGGGCATCACGCTTCAGCCGCGTTTTCTGCAAGCACGTTTCGTCGCGTGGGGCGATGTGACGGCGGTCAAACCGTACCCGCTCACCCCATCACCTGGGTCGGAGAACACCCGGCGGCTGATGGTCGGGCGGCTGAAATACACCCCGATGCAGGGGATCATGCTGATCATTCCGTCCCTGCCCTGGCTCTACCGGGTGCATGGACTGCTCACCCACGAGGGCTGGGTGGGCGTGGTGGCGCTGACCAACCGCTCGCACACCGATTACGATCGGCTGGCAGCGCTGATTGAGGCGTATACTGACGTACAATCTGACTGAGACAGTTGCAACAGCTTCGTTCGTGAAAGGCAGGCGCTCGTGATCCGTCCATTCGTCGTCCATCTGATTGGGAACACCCCCACGCTGCGGCTGGTCAATGTGCGTGCCAACCCGCGCGTCGAGGCGGGGCCGGTACTGTTTCAGGCGCTCGTCGGCACGCGCGGGCTGCCCGTGCTGGAAGTCCGCCCGGACTCGACCAATGCCCATCTCAACGGCAAAATCTTCCAGTGGTTCCGTGTGCGCTTCCCAAGCGGCATCGAGGGATGGGTGCGTGATGATGTGGTGAGCGCCGAGGGCGATGGGCGTCCGTTCGGCTACCCTGACCTGAACAGCGAGACGCCTGCCTTCACACTGGTGCGCCTGCTGCTGCCCACGCTGACCACGCCCGCCCCGACCCCGCAGCCCGTCCCCACCCCACCCCCTGCACCGACCCAGCCCACGCCCGATCCCGTCCCGACGCCGCCGCTCCCGCCCACGCCGCCCGCTCCATCGCGCACCGTGACGGGCGTGGTCATCTCGCAGAGCGGGCTGAACCTGCGCCGCGCCCCGGTCACTGGGGAACCGATCACGCGCCTGCCCTTCCGCTCCAGCGTGACCATCCTCGAAGGCACCCCCCAGGGCGGCACGAGCAACTACATCTGGGCGCGCGTGCGAACCTCGACCGGGCAGGAAGGCTGGGTCCGCACCGACAACCTGAGCATCAGCGGCGATGGGCGTCCGTTCGGCTTGAGCGCCGGGGACGAGTTCCCCGCCCCGATGCGCGATTACTGGTGGTCGCGCGGGTTCAACCTGAACCAGAACCCAGGCGAACAGGAACATCTGGGCTGGGATTTCGCCGCGCGCACAGGGGAGCCGATCTTCGCTGCGCCGACCGGCGGGCGGGCAGTGCGCCGCTTCGACTGCACGCGCTGCACCCCGGACCGCCCGTCCACCGTCAGCCAGGGGTTGGGGCTGGGCAATCAGAGCGTTTTTCTGGATGCGGCGTGGGGCTTCGGCTACGGCAATGCCATCATCGTATGCTATGCCCATGACCGCCTGCCCGCCTCGACGCGCGATCGGCTGGCACTGCGCGGGCTGGCTGGCGCGCATCTGTATGCCATGTATGCCCACCTGAGCAGCATCGCCGTCGCCGCCGGAACCGACCTTGCGCCCAACGCGCTCATCGGCACGTGCGGGGATACGGGCAATTCTCAGGGCGCACATCTGCATCTGGAAGTGCGCGCCTCGCGCACGCTCAACGACACCGACTGGACGCGGATGCGCCCCAACCTGCTCGATCCGGGCATCCTCTTCCTGCGCTGATGACCGCGCCCGCCCCGGCGATCGTCGTCATCGCCACCGTGCTGAACGAAGGCGAGTCCGCCATCCCCTGGCTGGACTCGCTGTGCGCCCAGACGCGCCGCCCCGATCGCGTGGTCATCGTGGATGGGGGCAGCCGTGACGGGACGGTCGCCCTGCTGAAGTCGTATGCCGATCGGCTGCCGCTGACGGTCATCGAGTCGCCTGGCGCAAATATCAGCGCCGGGCGCAACATCGCCATCGCCGCCGCCGCGCCGGAGGGCGATGACCCGATCATCGCCGCTACCGACGCCGGGGTCATCCTCGATGCTGGCTGGCTGGCGCACCTGATCGCCCCGTTCGAGGCTGACCCGGCACTGGAAGTGTGCGGCGGTTTCTTCACCGCTGACGCCTACAGCATCTTCGAGGTGGCTCTGGGCGCTGCCACCCTGCCGCTGCGTGATGAGATCGATCCGGAGACATTTCTGCCCAGCAGCCGCAGCATCGCCTTCCGGCGTTCCGCCTGGGCGCGCGTCGGCGGCTACCCGGAATGGCTGGATTACTGTGAAGACCTGATCTTCGACCTGCGCCTGAAGGCGATGGCGCGCCCGTTCGCCTTCGCGCCGGAGGCGGTCGCCGCTTTCCGACCGCGCCGCACCCTGCGCGCTTTCTTCATCCAGTACTACCGCTATGCGCGCGGTGACGGCAAAGCCGACCTGTGGCGCAAACGGCACGCCGCCCGTTACGCCGCCTACCTGATCGTGCTGCCCGCGCTGATCGTGCTGGGTTCGACGGTGCTGACGGGCTTCTGGGGGTTGCTGATCGCCGGGGGCGCGCTGTATCTGCGTGCGCCGTACAATCGGCTGCCCATCGTGATGGAACGGGCAGCCGCAGCAGGGCGCGTGCGCGCCGGGACGGGGGCGATGCTGGCTGCGACGGCGCTCATTCCGGTCATTCGCATCGTCGGAGATGTGGCTAAAATGATCGGCTATCCGGCGGGGGTGGTGTGGCGGCTGCGCCATACCCCCCCGGACTGGCGTCCACCCGCTTCGCCCGCCTGACATCCCTGTTCTGAGGACACCATGACCAATTCCAGCACCCCGATCGCCGGGATCAACCTCAAAGTCGCCCTGACGGATACCGACTACTACGCGCTGCAATCGCTCAACAGCTATCTGGCATGGGACCGGCGCACGCGCGTCACCCTGCTGGCGGCGTCGTTCGACGCGCTCTACAGCGCCATCGACAAACTGCCCGACGCCGAACTGCCGGATGTGATCGTGCTGGACAGCGACGCTCATTCCCCGGAAGCGCTGGGCGAAGCGATCCGCAAACTGCGCGGGCGCGTGCCGACCGTGCTGGTCGTCTGCCTGGCGCGCGTGGCGGATGTGGCACACGTCGAGGCGGCGGCGGAGGCTGGCGCACGCGCTTATCTGCTCAAGAGCGACCTGACGCACCAGATCGCCTGGGCGATCGTCTACGCGATGGAGCGCGATTTCCTGATCACGTCAGGCATCGAGCAGGCATGTGCGCGATCGATGCAGCGGCGCATCCGCAAGGCGGTCGTGCTGCCCCGCCCGCGCGAATACCCCGAACTGACCGAGCGCATCCGCCAGGCGATCGAGCTGTGCGTGGTCAAGGGGATGCCCGCCCACCTCGCCGCCGATGAGATGGGCATCAGCCTGCACACCGTCCGCAGCTACATCAAGGAAGGCTACCGCATCCTGGAGAGCTACGACGAGACGGTGTACCCCAAAGAGATGTCGCCGCAGGAAAAGGCGTTCATGCGGATCACCCGCATCGAGGATGAGGAGGGCTGAAACGCCCTCATTCCTCATCCCGCGTGACCGCGATCGGCAGGCGCAGCGTGTTCAGCACCGGGCAGTTGGCGTCCACCGCCGCGTGCAGCGCCTCGATCTGCTCCCGCGCAGCAGGTGACCGCACCTCGGCGTGATAGCGAATATCCTGCATGGCGATCGGTACATCCGTCGGCATTCCGATCACCCCGGCGTAATCGAGTGCGCCTTCCACAGTCACCGTCACATCGTCCAGCGGGACGCTCAGCAGCACAGCATGGATCAGGTAGGTATGCACCAGACAGCTCGCCAGCGCGCCCAGCAGCAGTTCAGGCGCAGTCGGACCCAGGGCGAACCCCGCCATCCCTGGCGCGCTGTCGCTGACCAGCCGATGTTCGCCCATCTTCACCACACGCGCCCCGCTGATCCCGGCAACCTGAGCGCTGGCGCTGAGCGCGACGCGGGCGCGTTCCGGCGCGGCGGTGAAATCGGCAGTGCGGGCGGCGATGGCAGCAGCCTTGCGATGCAGATACGGCTCTAAAGCAGACATGACGATGACTCCTGAGTTTTATTTTCAATTCTGCATCAACCATACCACCGAGTCCGCATTCTGATACACGTCGTCTGCAGGACTGGTTGTATTTCTATCCAATCGGCATACAATAAAGATTGTAATTACCTTTTTTCTCATTTCATGAGAGGTAGAATATCATGCAGCCTGTTATTCAGCAGCCCGATGAGACGCGCAAACACTGGCACGCGCCGCGCCTGATCAACCTCAGCACGCGCGAGACCGAAAGCGGGACGATCCCGTATTATGTGGAAGCGACCTATACCTTATCCAGCGGGACAGTGTATCGCCTCTACAGCGTGACCACCACCTGCGGTTGCCCCACCGTCTCATAACCCCCATCACGTCTGACCCGCCCAGGTCACCGTCAGGTCGCCCCACACCAGCCCATCACGGATGGATACGGGCGGGCTGGCGGTCATCCGGGCGCGGAAAGCGGCATACGATCGATCATCGGCAAATCGACCGAGGCGGCACGCCCACGCCTCGCCCGCGCCGCTGCTCCGCAGCTCACACCATGCGCCGATTCCCTCTTTGACCAGCCGCAGATCGCCATCGCCCCACAGCGCGATGTAGCCCATGCCGACGCGCGCGAATGCCCACTGCCCGTCGATGTCCCATTCCTCGAACGCCTCGGTGGGGAAGTAGGCGTGAGTGAAGCCCATGCCGACGCCGGGTTCGAGACGGTACAGACAGATCACCCGGCGGCGCAGCATTCCGACGCGCGGCATCCGGGCTGACCCCGCCCAGTAGTTCGGTCGGGCGCTGCCATGCTGCTGAGCATTGCCGGGATAGGTGGTGAAGACCACCGCTTCCGGCGAGAGCGTCGCCTGCCACAGATGTTCCTGAATGCCAGGCGACCCAGGCACGGACGGGCGCACATCGATGGCGGCGGCGATCATCCCGTCAGCAGTGCGCTCGCACAGCGTCTCGACCGACCATGCCACATCTTTCATGTCGCTTTCCAGCTTCAGCACCCCGTTGGGGCGGGCGCGCGTGGAGACGCTTGCGCCGATAGCTGCTGCACGGCGCATCACCATCTCCGGGATGCGATAGCGCGTCGCCAGCGCCAGCAGCGTCGCCGCGCGCGCCGTGCCGTTGTACTGTCCCATCCCAAAGGCGATGCGGCACAGCGCAGAAGTATTCTCCACCCGCCCGGAACGCAGCGCGCCGACGTAAATCCTGCCATGACTCGTGCCCATCACGCCGCGATAGGTCTGCTCTGCCAGCGTCATGAAGATGAAGTCGAGCAGGCGTGACGCCGCATCGACGACCTGCGCATCCGGCGCATATTCCGTCAGTGCCAGCAGCGCGAACGCCACCAGCTCCATGTAGGTGCTGCTGTCCCACTCGCTGAAGCCGCCTTCCAGCCTCGGCGCGATCCAGTTGACCACCTGGCGCAGCGATTTGTCACGCAGCGCCGCCCCGCTCAGCCCGCTGCTGGTGAATGTCCAGTCGGGGTGGCGTGCGCCGATCAGGTAGCCCGCCGTGTGGAAAAGAATCTGATGGTTTTCGGTGAAGTAGCACATGGCGTCGATGCCCGGCTCATCGATCCAGTACTTAAAGCCACGCAGGGCTTCTTCGATGCGCACCTGATCTGCCGGGAGCAGTTCCGGCGTATCGGCGTGGCGGTAGAGCGCCGCCACCAGACCGACCGCATAGAAGTCGGCGGTATCGGCGCGGGCGTTCAGGAAGCCGCACGCCAGTTCGACTGCGCCGGAGTTCACGTGCGCCGTCCGCCCGACCGCCACCGCCGCCAGCGATCCGGGGATGTCCCAGGCGATGTCGGCGAAAATCTCCAGCGCCTCGCGCCGCCGCGACTCGAATGTGCCATACGGCGCGCTGCTGTAGGGGATGGGGTGCGTCCACACCGGGAAGGCGGTTTCCAGATGGCGCGTCCATGCCGGATCGCCCGCGACGACCGGGCGCAGGCTGGCAGTGAGCGTAAATTCACCCGGCACGCGGGCGAACGCCGCCGCGATCTGCCTGGTGAGGGGCAGGTCGGCGCTTCTGCCTGGCTGCACCGTCAGGCGGGCGCTGCCTTCCGGCATGTTGAGTGTCGAGGCGATCGCACCTGGCACAGGCAGCGTGGACATGATCCCGCTCGGCAGTGACGGCATGATCAGATGGACGCGCGCATCGACCGTGACCGGGGCGGGCGCGTCATCGGCACACCACACGCGCGCAGGCAGATCAGGCACGGCGAAAACGCGCACATGCAGAGCGCGCGCGGCATGATCAGCAGACAGCCAGACGTCCGGGGCGATGTCGCCGATCGGGATGCGTGCCTCCAGCCCATCCCGCTCTGTCGGGTCGAACATCATCCCCAGCGCAAGGCGTGCCTCGCGCCAACCGAGCATGACACCATAGACGACCAGCAGATTGTCACCCGCGCGCAGGTCGAGCGTGACGGGTACGCGGCGCAGCGCCACATAGCTGAATACAGCATCATCCTCCGAGACGCGCACGCCGTTCAGCCAGACGCGGACGGGTCCGATCGTGAGTGCATCCGGCGTCACGCTGCGCGGCGCATCGCTGTGCAGCACGACGGCGAGCGCGCCCTCCATCAGCATGGGGGTGTGGTTGAAGGCGCTCAGGTCGATCACCCCATCCTGCCCCGTGCGGGCGAAACGCCATGTCCCCCCAGCAGGGGCGGGGTCATCCAGCACGGGTGGGGTGGTCAGCCCGGATGCGAAAGTATCGAGCTTCGCCGTGCCGGGCGGCAGCCCACGCCACGCCCGCAGCTTGAGGTCGGCAACTTCCGGGTCGAATGCCCAGTAGTTGAGCGCCCACCTCCCTCGTTCACCGAACGGCGATCCCTCAGCGCGCACGTGATCCGCCAGATGCGTCAGCGGGCTGGTGACCAGCCCGGTGGTGAGCCAGCGGGGGATAAAACCATCAGCAGAGAGAGGGTACGCCGCCTGAGACATGGGCATTTCGCCTTCGCAGATCGATCGATTCGACAAGATGCTTTCGATTGTAGCGCGGCGTGTTAGAATCGGCATGTAGCTATTCGATCGACATCTTCAGGAGGAGTCGTCTCATGACCGACGCGGTGATTTCCAGCGGGACGCAGATCGACAGCCTGCGCCAGAATGAATACGAGCTGTACCTCGAAGGGCAGGTGGTGCGCGGCATCTTCAGCATCAGCGGACTGGTGGCGTTTCAGGCGGATGGGACGTACCCGCCGATCGTGGTGAGCAAGATGGTGCAGCGCGATCCGGCGCTGCCATTCAACACCTGGCTGCGCGAGGCGGCAAACGGCGCAACCCGCACCCTGGCGATCGCCGCCATCGATGACGGGGTGGAGGTGCGCCGCTGGACGCTGCACAACGCGCGCATCCTCTCCGTGTCGTATTCGGCGTTCAGCCCGGCGCTGGTCGATCTGGTCGAGGAGACAGTGCAGGTCGCCTTCGAGCGCGTCGAGACGACCTGGTACAGCGGCTAGAGCGCTTTCGTCTCCAGCCCGCCTTACGCCGCCAACGGAGGTGTGGCGGGCTGCCAGAGCGGGTTCTCCCACACGATCAGCACCCCGTATCCTCGGCTGCCCTCGTCATCATCGAGGAAGCCGGGGATGGGCGTGAGCGGGCGAAAGCCCTTGCGAATCTGTTTGCTCAGGTTGGTGTCGAAGTATGCCCCGCTCACCACACCGCGCACATAGTCTTCCACGCTGACCGACTCGTCCACCTGAGCGTAATCGACGATGGCGCTGCCCGCCACCATCCCGCGCAGGTTCAGCGCCTGAGCGACGGCGAAGCGCGCCGCCATCAGCGCCCCGCCGACGCCGTGACTGCGGTAATCGGGATGCACCACGCTCTCCACCCCATGCAGCCATTCGCCGTCCGGGTCGTGGCGCAGCCAGCCCTCGCCTGCCGACTGCCACCAGCTTTCCGCCGGGGGATGCGCCGGGTCGTAGCGGGTGCGCGCGCTGACCGTCAGCCCGACCACGCGATCGCCGTCGAGCGCGATGAACTGCCCCTGCGGAAACACCGCCATGTGGTGGCGGAACATCGCCGCCGTGAACACCTGATGCGGGTTTTCGCGCGTCGTGCCATAGGCAGCGTGCATCAGGTCTTCCATCTGCTCGGCATATTCCGGGGCGCTGGGAATGACTCGGATGTGATCAAACCGTTCACGGGCGTTCATGCTGTGGCTCCATTCAGGGCATAGGCTGGGCTGTGCGTTCCCGCCGCGCGGCGGATGAGCATATCCGGGCGATAGTCGGGGTTGCGCCAGATGATCGCCACGCCGTAATCGCACGAGCGCGGGTCTTCGGCGTAGTTCGGGATGATGTTCATGACAGCGAACCCCTTGCGAAGCTGCTTGCTCAGGTTGGGGTCGAAGCGCGCGCCGATGATGACCTCACGCACGTACTGCTCGACGCTGATCTCATGGGCGACAGCACGATAGCCCACGATCAGGCTGCCCGCCACGAGACCGCGCAGGTTGAGCCGCTTTGCCGCGTCGAAACGCGCCGCCATCAGCAGGCTGCCCACTCCACCACCCTGAGCATCGGGATGCACGAACGACTCGACACCGTACATCCACTCGCCGCGCGGGTTATGAGTGGTCAGTCAGCCGTATCCGGTCGTCTCGTACCAGTTCTGGATGAAGGGGACAGCCGGGTCGTCTCTGAACTGGAAACGCATCCCGGATGTGAAGCCGACTACCCTGCCAGTGGCGCGTTCGAGGGCGACGAACTGCCCTTCGGGGAAAACCGCCATGCGCGTCTGAAACTGGTCGGCATTGAACCACAGTTCTGCTTCACGAGGGGAGACATCATAGGCAACCTGAGCCAGCGCCTGCAGCGCCGGGGCGTGCCTGGGGGAAGCCGGACGGACGAGATATGCCCGTTCCGGCGAAGGGTTACGCTTCAGATGAGGTACTGCGTTGGCGTTCATCGATTTGCTTTTCGCTCGTCATGGTCAAAGGCTGGGTGTTCCGGTCACGATGGTCGTGCGGGACAGTTGGGTTCAGGTGAATCACTCTCATAGTGGGAAACGTCACTCCGGTTCCGAACTCAGTTGGGCGATGATCTCAAGGGCAGCGCGCCGCCCGCTGGCATACGCGCCATGTACTGTGCCGCCCCAGGCGTTGGGCGCGGTCGCTTCACCTGCAAAATACAGGCGATCGACGATCGGCTGCGCCAGCCGACCGCGCGCTTCACGTCCCCCCACGCCGACGGTGCTGTAACCGCCGAGGGCGAACGGATCGGCATTCCAATCCTGAAAGCGCATCGCGCGCGGGGTGGGCAGGGGCGTGCCGAGCTGATCCGCCAGGACGCGCAGCCCGTGCGCCAGCGCCGCATCCGCGCCCATCCTGCGCAGGGCACGCGCCCATTCTCCGGTGGTGAAGGCAGTGACCACCTGCCCAGACACGTCGCGCCCGGCGCTGGGCGACCACCACATCGGCGGGTTGACGGCGCTGTACAACGCGCCGATACCAGGAGGCAGCACAGGCTGGTCGAAGGCGTACACCATCTTGATCGCCCCACCCATGATCAGCAGACGCAGCGCATCCTGCTTATCGGCGGGCAGCGGCGGGTCGAAAGCGATCGCCCCTGCCTGAAGCACGCCCAGCGGCACAGTAATCAGCACCCGGTCGGCAGAGAATACCTGTCCGTCGGCAGTCTGCACACGCACGCCATCACCCGCCCAGTCAATGCGGGTGACGACGGTATTCAGGCGAATGTCCAGCCCTTCCGCCAGCGATGCAGGCAGGCGGTCATAGCCTTCGAGGATGCGGAAATCGCCGTCGCCCGCGCTGGTGTCGGTCATGTCTTCGTAGGCAGCCTGCGCGCTCAGCCTGGCGATGTCATCGCCGGCGGCGTTGCCCCACGAACGACGGGTGTAGGTGAGCTGTTCGTCGGTGAAGCCGATCGCGCGCAGATAGGATTCCAGATCGGTATCTGTATCCGGGTCAGGAGGGGCAGGCAGCGCCCACGTGCGGGTGAGGTCGAATGCCGGACTGCGGAGACGGGCATCCTGCATCGTGAGCAGGCTTCCATCCGCCAGTCGCACCATCGAGTCGTCTGTTTTGCGCCAGTGGTGGGTATGAAGTCCGAGCCGCCGGACGAGCAGTCAGGTGGGGGCGGTATCGCCGTGAATCAGCTCCGCGCCCAGTTCGACCGGGATGTCCGCCAGCGTGCGGTCAGTGAAGATGCGTCCGCCGATGCGGTCACGCGCTTCGAGGATGATCGTGGTCTCGCCTGCGGTGTCGAGATCGTGCGCAGCGGCGAGACCCGCCATGCCCGCGCCGATGATCAGGGTTGCCATGCAGAAGAACCTGTGCCCTGTGAGATTCAGGGGATTTGATGAGAATGTTCTGTATTACAGCATATCCAACCTTCGCTGGTTGTCAAGGGGGGCACGAGATGATGGTCTTTCTTCTCCCCTCAGCGCAGCCGTGCTGCGATCAGCGCGCGCACCGTGTCGGCGGCGCGCACATCACCAGCCGCACGGTAGAGCGCCTCCAACTCGACCCAGGGCTGCACCTGTGATACCCCCAGATCAGGCTTGCTCATCGCCTCGACGGGCATGAAGCCGACCACCCGCCCGCCGAAACTGACCCCCTCGAAATTCTGATCGATGATCAGCGGCGGCACGGCGTTCGCCAGCAGGCGTACTCGCTCTGCATCGTCATGCGCGATACCCGCACGAATGGCATTGACCGACTCATAGGTCGTGCCGAGCAGCATCGCCAGCGCGAGGTCGGCGTGGATCAGTTCGGGCGTCACATCAGCCGGGACCGGCAAATCTGCCGAAGCGAGGGCGATGCGCGCCCTCGCCCGCGACGCGGCGTAATCCCCGCTCCGGCGGTTGAGGCGCACCGCAGCATCGAACGCCATCTCCGCCAGCACCGGATCTCCGCGCATGAGCGCATCTTCACCGATGACCCAGGCGTCGCCAGCATTGGTGAATGCGCCGCCCTCAGACCACTCTGCACGCACCCTTTCGACCAGCGCGGGCAGCGTATCCGGGTCATGTTCGCGCAGCAGGCGATACGCCCGATCGGTCCCATTCTCCGTCCAGTAGGCGACGTACCGGGCGATCAGTTCGCGCCGCAGCGGAGTCTGCATCCAGAAGGGAGAGAGAGGCAGAAACCGTCCGTCGATCCCGATCTGGTACGCCTCGATGATCGTCTCGTCATCGGCTGCACCATGCGCTTCGGCGATGCGCGCCCAGTGGATCGATGCGCCGTTGAAGCGGTTGATGCGCCTGGCGCGGTCGAGGTACTCCAGCGCAGCGGGGATGTCGCCGCGCGCTTCTGCCAGCGCCGCGCGGTTCATCCAGCCGATGTCCCACGTCGGCGCGCGGTCGAGGGCGTCGGCGTACAGGCGATCGGCGTCAGGATCGCCCGCACGGGCGCGCAGGTCGGCGGCTTGCAGGGCGTAGAGCGTCAGGTGCGGGTCACGCGCGATGACCGCTTCGACGGCGGCGGCATCCGGCGCACGGCGGAAGTCGATGTAGAGCAGGTCGGAATAGAACATCGCCGCACCGTACACCGTCATGCCGACCGCCAGCAGCAGGGCTGCGGGTCTGCGCCAGCCGCCTGGGGGCGCATCGCTGCGAGGATCGGCAGTCGCCAGCGCCAGCAGCGTGATCGTGAGCAGCATGAGCGCCGGGCTGATGAAGGTATCGACGACGCTCTGCGCCCCGAAGCCGATCAGCGCCGCCGCCGCGCCCGCCCAGCGCCAGCGCGCGGCGCGTCCGCCTGG
>CAZTLS010000079.1:0-12351 GCA_964614405.1 uncultured Pleurocapsa sp. | reverse complement strand
GGGGCATCCGGCGCGCCGCCGATCGCCAGCCAGTCGGCGGCGTCCCAGGGAAGGAACGGCGCGCCGACGCCCGGACGGACGGCGACCGACCCGACGCTGACGCATTCGTCGATCGCCAGCCATGCCCCGCCGCGCGCCGGAAAGAGGCGGGCGGTCGGCTGCGCCGCTGCGACGAAGCCGTCCGGTCGGCGGCAGGCACGGTCGATGTGGCGGCTGACGGCGGTGATCAGCCGTTCAAGGACGGCGTCCGCCGCGCCGCTGCTCTCGCTGCCGATCAGGGCGCGCACCGCCTGCACGGTGGTGTAATCGGTCATGATGATCAATCCTCCTGTAGGGACGCCCCCTGGGGCGTCCGCGTCATCCCTGTCAGACCGCCTGCGCCCAGCCCGTGCCAGGCTTGCTGCGCGGTTCGCCCAGCACCAGCACGCTGACGGTCGCCGCGCCGTTCGGCGTCACTTTGACGTTGAGGTGCGTGAACTCGTTGACGCTCGTGTCGGCGGGGCTGGAGAGGGCATCGGGGCGCACGTCGAAGCAGATGACCACGTTGTCATCGGCGGCAGCGAGCTGAGTCATGCTCCTGAGCGTGACGGCGTTCGCCCCTGCCGCGCTGGTGGCGATCTCGACGATCGCATCGAGGGTCGTGGTCACATTGAGCGCGTGCAGGATGACCGCCACGCGCACGTGATCGCGCAGCGACAGCCAGCCGGTGTTCTGGACGGTGGTGACGCCGATCAGCGCGGCGCGGGCGATCGGAAGGTAGTTCTCGTGAAATGCAGCGTGCATCAGATCGATCCTCCTTGACCACAGGGTCAATTCAGCACCACGAACGGTGAAACCTGCGTCTGGGTATCCGCCAGCGTGATCGGCGCGTTCATCCAGGGCGACCCGTCGTGACGGTGGATGAGGCGGTAGGCGGTGCGGTTGCGGCGGAAATTCGCCTCCGTGCTGACGTCGAGCGTCGGCGACTGGCGGTCGCCGAACAGGTAGTAGCTCATGTCCGCCAGCACCAGATCGCCGCGCGTCCCCAGCCTGGGCAGCTTGTCGGTGAAGACGACCGGGTAGCCGAGCAGGGTGGCGGGCAAGCCCGACGCCGCCTCCGCCCAGATGAAGTTGCCGGCGTCGTCTTTGAGCGTGCGGAGCTGCGTCTTGAGGCTGATCGATGCCAGCCAGACCAGTCGGGTGCTGGGCAGCGCCGCCTCGTCCATCTTCGCCAGATCGACGTAGCTGACGGCGTTCGCCGTCGCCCGGTTGACCGAGAGCGCGGCGGGCGCGTTCAGCACGCCGAGCGGCTGCCCGACGCCGCTGCCGCGCAGCATCTTGTACTCGACCTTCCACAGCAGCGCGCCCAGCATCCCCATGCCGCTGTTCAGGAAGGCGTCGAGCGACGCGCCGCTGTCGGCGAGCAGGCTGTTGCTGGCTTCGGTGTACACGGTCAGTTCGTGCGCCGTCAGCACATGTTCGCGGAATTTCGGCTCGCTGGCGTCCACCTCCGCGCCTTCATCGTGGTAGAACGCCTGCACCCCGCCGAACTGACGCGGTTCGCCAGCGGGCAGCGCCTGGGTGTAGTCCAGCACGGGCAGCACGACCGAACGCGCGCCCATCGGGATGATCGTGGCGCGGGGCAGCAGTGCGCTCTGATCGCGCATGGCGATCTGCAAATCGTCCACGAACGCCGTCGGCAGCAGGAAGCCGCCCGATGCGCCGCTCGTGCCGCTCAGCGCTTTGCGGGCGCGCCCGGCTTCGGGATTGGCATCTTCGGCATCGCGCGCCAGCCAGGTCAGACGCGGGTCGTGCCGACCGCTGCGCTTCGCCTCGATGACCGCGCCGACGAACTCTCCGAAATGGCGAAAGCCGTCGTGTTCGCCCGCGCGCGGCGCGTCGGGGCGGCTTTCGGCGGCGAACATCGCCTTCGCCTGTCGTTCGATCTCGCTCAGCAGGTCGGCATCGCGCTGGATGCGGGCGGCGCGTTCGCGCAGGGAAGCGGCTTCGGCGCGGGCGTCGTCGGTCACGTCATCGGCGCTCATGAGCTGGCGCGCTGTCTCCAGCAGGCGCTTCGCCTCGCTCAGTTGGGCGTGGGCGGTCGTCAGGTGCATGGTCATTCCTCCTGATACACGGTCGGTTGCGGATGAGAACGGGCGATCCGCCGTCGCCTTGACGCCGACGGTCGCGGTGGCGGGGTTCATCCCCCAGATGACGGGCGAATACTCCCACAGGCGCGCCTGGGTGATCACCCGCGCGCTGACCACGCCGTCGCCGACGGGGCGCGCCTCGCGGTGGCTGGCGACGACATCGAAGCCGATGCTGTATTCGGCGACCGCGCCGCTGGCGATGCGCCGGAACGCGCCTTCGCCTTCCGGTGTGTCGAGCAGGTACTGCGTGCGCGTCCACAAACCGCCCTGGGCGTCGGGATAGCGCGCCAGCAGCGCCGGGGGCAGTTCAGCGCGATCGACCTCGCGCAGCGCCAGCGCCCGCCCCAGCACGCGCAGCACCGAGTCGGCACGGTGGCTGTCCAGCACATGCACGCGCCAGCCGCGCTCGGCGATGGAAGCGGCGAACGCGCCAGGGGCGATGACATCGCCGCCGTCGTCCAGCACGCCGTACACGCTGACGATCGCCTCGACGATGCCCGCCGCCGGGTCGGTGTGGGTGATGGCGATCGGCAGCGCTTTGTGTTCGTGGGTCATGGGCGTTCCTCCTGCTGTACCCGTTCGATGGTCAGCCCGACGGCGGCGAACGCCTGATCGGGCGGGACGCCCATCGTCCACAGCGTATGCGCCGCCTGAACCAGCGGCGGCATGTCCGCCTGAAGCGCGGGCACGACCGAGAGGTCGTAGTACACCGTAGCGCCGTCCGCCCAGGTCAGCAGGCGGCGGTCGTCATCCTCGAACATGCGCAGTTCGGGCACAAGCACATCCTGCCAGAAGTGGGCGCGCGCCTGTTCGTAATTGCTGTAGGTGCTGTGGGCGATGCCGTAGCGCGTGCCGATCAGGATAGGCGGCACGCCGAACGCCGCCAGCACGCGCGACTCGGCGCGGGCGTCCAGCACGTCGAAGCCGAGTTCGTCGAAGGTCATGCCGATGCGCTCGTAGCCGCCGCCCTGATCCATGACCACCGGCTCCGTCCACGCGCTGTAGCCGCCGTAGCGCTCCATGAAGCGGCGTTTGGCGTCGGCGGCGTCCTGCTCGGTCAGCGGGATGTCGAAACGCAGCATCCCCATCGGCATCGCGCCGCGCTCGAAAAGCAGCTTGATGAAGGCGGTGACGTTGTTGTCGGTGTCGAGATCGCGCGCGGCAGCCAGCAGCGGCGGCAAACCGTAGCCGAAGCCCTCCAGATCGTCGAGCGGATTGGGATAGCGGGTGTGCGCCACATCTTCGGGCAGCAGCGGCACGCCGTCGTCGGGGGCGCGCCCAGGCGGCAGGTAGTAGTAGCCGCGCAGCCCGTCCGCCCCAGCCAGGATGCGAACGCGATCCGGGCGCAGGTTGTACAGCGCGCGGATCGCCCCGCCCTGCCGTTCCGCATAGACGTAGGCATTGCCCGCCAGTTCGAGGTACGTCTTGCGCTGTTCATTGAAAGCGCGCCACGTCTGCCAGGGGTTGGGCTGGCGGACGAGGCGCGCCAGCGGGTGATCGGCGGGCAGCGGATCGGGGTTTGCCGGGTCACCGTGTATCGCCAGCAGCGGCACACTGGCGATCGCCCGCGCCTTGCAGCGCACCGGGGCGTAGACCAGGCTGTTGATGCGGTAGCCTTCGCGCACCATGCCGCCGAAGTCGCCCTCGACCGACCAGCGGGCGCGCGTCGTCAGCCAGTCGGGAAAGGCGAACACCGATGCGCGATCGGGCGCGCGCGGGCGGCGCAGCGCGGCAAGCGCGCGGCGAATCCACGTCATTAGCTCCTCCTCAGTCCCCTGCGTGCGGAAAAATGCGAACAGGCGTCCGCACGTACAGCATATGCCCGCGCGTCAGGGTGTCAAGGAGAGGTGTTCATCAGGCTGTCAGACGGTTCAGCGTGTGAGTCGCTCATCAGGGAGAACATAGACGGGTGTGCCTGATGATCTGCTGGCTGGTGCAATCTCAATCATCACTTAAATGGAATTTAAAGAAAGAGACGCCCATGATCGCATAATATGTGTGCAATCGCATGTTTTTACGGACATGTTTTGTGCGTCAACAGCAGATCTGCCCAAACAACGGGTCATGTTTTTGAGGATAAAGCTCATGTCTGGTTCCACACTTCTCATCATTCGGCGTTTTTTGCCCCTGCTGGTCATCCCTATCCTGCTGTTCGTCTTCTCTCGATCGGCGCGCGCGGCTCTCATCACCGTGGACAGCGCGAGCGACGGCACGCTCGCCGCGCTGAGCGGCAACGGCACATGTGACCTGCGCGAGGCGATCGAAGCTGCCAATACCGACAGCTCGGTCGATGCCTGCCCCGCCGGGTCTGGCGCGGATGCGATCGACTTCACCGGGTCATTCACCATCAACCTGGTCGAACAACTGGTCATCAACAGCGATGTGACCATCGACGCCACCAACAATAACGTGACCATCAACGGCGGAAATACCTACCGCCTCTTCGCCGTCGAGTCGCAGGTCCTCATCCTGGAGACGACCGGGACCGGCTCGTTTACGCTGCAGAACGGCTCGTCGCTCACCCCGCAGGCTGTGAACAGCACGCCGCGCGATGAGGGCGGCTGCATCTTCGTGGCAAATCTGGCGGCTTTGACGCTGAATACGGTGACCGTGCAAAGCTGTACTGCGACGAACGGCGGCGGCGTTTACGGGGAAGGGGCGGTCGTCTTCATGTTGAATTCCGCGCAGATCATCGGGAGTACCGCCAACTTTTCCGGCGGGGGGATGTATCTGCTGGAAAGCACCCTGAACGCCACCAATGCCACTTTCACTGGCAACCGGGCATTCGGTGGCTTCGGCGGCGGCGGCATCGCCCTTGTGGACAGCACGGGGACGATCGACCAGAGTGTCATCTCGTCCAATTCCGCCTTTAACAGCAGCGGCGGCGGGGTGACCATCAAAGGCGGGACGCTGACCATCAACTCCACACAGATCTTCACCAATGACACCGACTTCACGGGCGGCGGGGTGTTCGCCCAGTTCGGCGGCATCACCCCCAGCAGCAGCGTCGCGCTGAGAGTCGAGAGCAGCAATATCTACACCAACACAGCACGGGGCTTTGGCGGCGGCGGCATCGGCGTGGACGGCGCGGGTCTGGCGAGCGCGGACATCACCACGACGCAGGTTTACCAGAACACGGCTGAAAATCTGTCGCTGACCGGGTTTGGGAACGGCGGCGGCATCAATCTGGCTGGGGTCACCAGTGCGACCATCACCTCCAGCAGTATCTACCTGAATACAGCGGACGAAGATGGCGGCGGAGTGTGGCTCAGCGACGTCCCGCTCACTCTGGTGTCCGTGTCGATCCGCGAGAATCAGGCGGACTCTGATGCAGACGCCAACGGCGATGGCGGCGGCATCTGGCTTCAGAACAATTCGACGCTGACGCTCAATGCGGGTCTCGCCGGAGCAGCAGCCGACATCGCTTACAACAGCGCCTATAGTGCAGGGGGGGTATATATCAATCAGACCAGCACCATGAACGTCCTGCCGTTCAGCACGACGCCCGGCGCATATCTGGTCGGCAATATTGCGGCAGCGCAGGGAGGCGGCATCTACATCGAAACCGGCGGCACGCTGAATGCGAACTCTGCACGCCTGTTCGGGAATGTCGCGCCAGCAGGCGGCGCGGTGTTTGGGGAAGCCAGTTTGTCGTCTTCGACGCGCCAATGCATCAACTGCTGCATCGTCGGCAATTCGGACGTCGCTGTTCAGGCGTCATCGGGAGCGAGCGATCTCGACTTCCGAAGCAACTGGTGGGGCAGCGACTTCGGACCGTACATCCCCAGCGCGCCGACCGACACCGCGAGCGGGACGAGCAACGGCGACAGCATCTCGTCCAACGGGACGGCGGGCAGCGGCGTGTTCATCGGCACGGTCAGCATCCCGGCGGACTACGGCAGTTCCTCCACCGGCGGCAACATCATCTGGCTGCGCAGCGCGGATGGCAACGTGCCGCAGGACTGCGAACTGGATCAGTGTGGACCGGTTTCATCCATCGGGCACGCGCGCACCTGCGATTTCAGCTATAGTTTCCCGTAACAACAGCGCGCAACCCATTAAGCAGGGGTGTTGGCAAATGCCGACCCCCTGCCCGGCATCAGGATGGGATCAGCTCGTTCAGCAGCGTCGGCAGCATGTCCGGCTCGTAGGGCTTGATCAGGAAGCGGGTCGCGCCGGCGGCGATCGCCTGATCTTCCACATCCATGCCGGAAGCCATGATGATCGGCGTGGTGGCGAAGCGGGGCATGGCGCGAATCCTGCGGATCAGGGTGATGCCGTCGGTATCGACCAGGCGGTAATCGACGAAGAAGAGGTCAGGGGGATTGGCTTCCGCCTGCGCCAGCGCATCTGCCCCGGTACTTGAGAATTGCAGGCTGTGCCCATACACATCTTCCAGCAGAATACGCAGCAGGCGGATGGTCGTCTTGTCATCCTCGATGATCATCACTTTTGCCATGACGCGCTGATCTCCCTCAGGTGGGGTGAGATGCACAAAAACAGGATCGACGCGCCGCGCCGATCCTGTTCCGATGCTCACACGGTCAAACGATGCCCTTAGTGTACCGCGTTCTCCACGAACTGTCTATCGATGGGTGGCACGAGAGGGGGCTGCTTTTCGCCCAGCGCCGCGCTCAGCGCCTCGTCGATGTTCTCCACCAGCACGAAGCGCAGCTTGTCGCGCACTTCCTCCGGGATGTCGTCGATGTCGTTCTCGTTCTTCTTCGGCAGGATCACCGTATTCACGCCGAGGCGGTGCGCCGCCAGCACCTTGTCCTTGATGCCGCCGACGGGCAGCACCTGCCCGCGCAGCGTGATCTCGCCCGTCATGGCGACGTTCGGGCGCACCGGGCGCGACTCCAGCAGCGACGCCAGCGCCACCGTCATCGTCACCCCCGCCGACGGACCGTCCTTCGGCACTGCGCCCTGCGGCACGTGCAGATGGATGTCGTGCTTGTCGAAATAGTCATCGCTCAAGCCGAAATAGCCCGCGCGTGAGCGGATGACGCTCAGGGCGATGCGCGCGCTCTCCTGCATCACCTCGCCAAGCTGCCCGGTGTACTGGAAGCCTTTGCCGCCGATCATCTGCGTCGCTTCGACGAACAGCACATCGCCGCCGAATGGCGTCCATGCCAGACCGGTCGCCACGCCTGGGCGGTCGGTGCGCTCTTCCAGTTCGGTCCGATAGCCAAAGCGCGCCTTGCCCAGCAGATCGCGCACCGTTTTCGGGTCGATGGTGACGTGTTCCTGCGTCCCCTCAGCGATGCGCGTGACGATCTTCCGCATCGCCCGCCCGATCTCCCGCTCCAGCGTGCGAACGCCCGCCTCGCGCGTGTAATCGCGGATGATCAGCTGAAGCGCTTCGCGCGTCATCGTCACCTCATCCGGGCGCAGCCCGTTCTCACGAAGCTGGCGCGGGGTGAGGTACTGCTCGGCGATGGCGACCTTCTCCTGCTCGGTATAGCCGCTGAGCTGGATGATCTCCATGCGGTCGCGCAGCGGACCGGGGATCGGGTCGAGTTCGTTGGCGGTGGTGATGAAGATCGCCTGGCTCAGGTCGAACGCCACGTCCATGTAGTGATCGCGGAACTCGTTGTTCTGCTCCGGGTCGAGGACTTCCAGCAGCGCGCTGGACGGGTCGCCCCGGAAATCGCGCCCCAGCTTGTCGATCTCATCGAGCATGATGATCGGGTTGGCAGACTCGGCACGGCGGATCGTCTGGATCAGCCGACCGGGCATCGCGCCGATGTAGGTGCGGCGGAAACCGCGAATCTCCGCTTCATCGCGCACCCCGCCCAGGCTCATGCGGATGAATTTGCGCCCCATCGCCCGCGCGATCGACGCGCCGAGCGAGGTCTTGCCGACGCCAGGCGGTCCGACGAAGCACAGGATCGCGCCTTCGCGGTTGCGGCGCACCATGTCTTTGTTCTCGATCGCGCCCAGTTCCTCGGCGCGCTCCATCCGCAGCTTGCGCACCGCCAGAAATTCGAGGATGCGCTCCTTGATGTCCTTCAGCCCGTAGTGATCCTCGTCCAGCACGCGGCGGGCGTTGGTGATGTCGAGGTTGTCCTCGGTGCGCCTGTTCCAGGGCAGGCTGACCAGCCAGTCGAGGTAGGTGCGGATGACGCCGTATTCGGCGGCGGCGGTGGGCAGGCGCGACAGGCGGTCGAGTTCGCGCTTCGCCTCTTTTTCCGCCTCTTCCGGCATTCCGGCTTCGGCGATCCGGCGGCGAAATTCCTCGACTTCGACGGTCTGCTCGTCGGCTTCGCCCAGTTCACGCTGGATCGCCTTGAGCTGTTCGCGCAGGTAGTATTCGCGCTGCACCTTCTCCATCTCGCCCTGCGCCTCGGTCTGAATCTTGCGACCGAGTTCCAGCACCTCCAGCTCTTTGCCCAGCACCACCATCACGCGGCGCAGCTTGGCTTCGGTGCTGTCCATCTCCAGAATCTGCTGTGCCTCCGCCAGATCGATGCGGATGTAGGTGGCGATCGTGTAGACCAGCTGCAGCGGGTCGCTCACGTTCAGCGTCTGCGAGATCAGCTCGCCTGGGATGCTGGGGACCAGCTCCGCCAGACGGGTGAACATGCCGACGACGTTGCGCGTCAGCGCCTCGACTTCCAGCGTGGTCTCGACCGTCTCCGGCACGGCGTGGACTTTGGCGCGCAGGAACGGCTCGGTCGCCGTGTAGTCATCGACGTGCAGGCGCGACATGCCCTGCACCAGCATCCGGATCGTGCCATCCGGCGCGCGGAAGAGGCGGTGGATGGATGCCAGCGTGCCGACGCGGTAAATCTCATCCGGTCCTGGCGTTTCCAGTTCCGGGTTGATGGCGCTGACCAGCCCGATCGTGCGGCTGCCGCTGATCACTTCGTCGATCAGGCGGATGCTGCGCGGCTGCCCGACCGTGAGCGGGACGATCGTCTGCGGATACACGACCAGCCCGCGCAGCGGCAGGATCGGCAGTTCATCGGGCGTTTTGCCATCCGGGTCATTGAGGTATTCGATTTCGACGCCTTCCTCGTCGTCATCCATCAGCGAGTGTTCGTCATCGGCAGAGGCGGCGAACATCGAGGGGCGTTCCTGAGCATCATCAAAGCGGTTGCTGTCGCTCATCCCGGTCATCCTTTTCTCACACGGAGGGATCAGTTTCCCTCCGAACGGGGTGCATCAGAGTCAGGGACACATGCCCAACGGGGCGGGGCAAGGGTATATCTGAGTATATGCGGCATTATAGCCCGGCGTGCGTAAACACTGCGTTAGATATGCCTGATGCGCTATGAAGAGGGGAGATCAGGGCTGCGGACGGGCGAGGGCGCGCTCCAGCGCGTCGAGGTCATCGCCGCCGCTCATCAGGGCGATCATCGCCTCGCGCGTGAGGTCGGCTTTGGCATAGCTGCCGATCAGCCGCCCCTGGCGCAGAATGGCGAAGCGATCGCCGATCGCCCACGCATGACCCGGCGTGTGGGTGATCAGGATGACCGCCACCCCGCTGGCGCGTGCCTGAGCGATGTAGCGCAGTACCGTTTCCGCCTGGCGCACGCCCAGCGCCGAGGTCGGCTCGTCGAGGATGAGCAGGCGCGCTCCGAAATACACCGCCCGCGCGATCGCCACCGCCTGGCGTTCGCCGCCGCTCAGCGTGCCGACCGGCTGGTCGGGGTCGCGCACGGTGATGCCGATCTTCGCCAGTTCGTCACGGGCGATCTGGCGGGCGCGGCGCAGGTCGAAGCGGCGCAGCAGCCCGCGCCCGATCGTCGGCTCGCTGCCCAGAAAGAAATTGCGGGTGACGCTCATCAGCGGGATGAGCGCCAAATCCTGATACACCACCGCGATGCCGTGCGTCCGCGCCGCGCGCGGGCTGGTGAAGCGGACGGGCGCGCCGTCCACGCGGATGATGCCGGAGTCCGGCTGGTGGACGCCGGACAGGATTTTGATCAGCGTGCTTTTGCCCGCGCCGTTGTCCCCCAGCAGGCACAGCACCTCACCAGGATACACGCTCAGCGAGACGCCCTCCAGCGCCACCAAGCCGCCGAAGCTCCGGCTGATCGCCTCCAGTTCGAGCAGCGGCGGGTGCATCAGCGCACCTCCGAGGCGCGGCGGCGCAGCCAGTTGTTGACCAGCACCGCCGCGATGAGCATCGCGCCGAGAAAGACGAGAAACCAGTCGCTGTCCGCCCCGGTGAAGATGATGCCCTGCTGCACCATGCCGACGATGAGCGCGCCGAACACCGCGCCGATCGCCGAACCGTAGCCGCCCGTCAGCAGCGTGCCGCCGATGACCGCCGCGATGATGGCGAAAAATTCACGCTGTTCGCCGCGCAGGGTATCCGCCCCGCCGCTGCTCATCACCTGCAGGGTCGCCACCAGCCACGCCGCGAACGCCGTCAGCAGGTAGAGCGCCACCCGCACCCGCTCGACGGGCACGCCCATCTCGCGCGCGGCATTCTCGTCACCGCCGATGGCGAACACCCAGTTGCCGAAACGGGTTCGCAGCAGCACCCAGGTGGCGATCAGCGCGAACGCTGCCCACCACGCGATGCTCACCGAGAAGGTCGCCGTCAGCCCGCGCGCCGACGCCGGATCGACCACGCTCAGCCCGCCCGCGAACAGCAGCGCTGCCGAGTCGTAGCCTTCGACGCCGAACACCCCGCCGATCTGCGTCCGCCCGGTCACCAGCCTGGTGATGCCGATCGTCAGCCCGCGCACGATGAAGAGCATCGCCAGCGTGATGATGAACGACGGCAGGCGCGTCCGGTTGACCAGCACGCCGTTGACCACCCCGATCGCCAGCGCTGCGATCAGCGCCGCGCCCAGCGCCGCCCACAGGTTCCAGCCGAACTGGACGCTGAGCAGGGCAGTGATCATCCCCGCCGCGCCGATCGTCGAGCCGATCGACAAGTCGAACGCGCCGCCGATCATCAGCAGCGACACCGCCACCGCCAGGATGCCCAGTTCCGCCGCCACATCGAGGTAGTTCGCCGTCCCGCGCAGGCTGAGGAAGCCGCGCCCGCCCGCCGTCAGCGCGAAGAAGAGCCAGACGAGCAGCGCCCCGCCGATCGCGCCCAGTTCCGGGCGGCGCAGCAGTTTTCGCAGCGGGTGTTCGGGGCGCAGGCGCGCGTCATCATGGGGTGGGTGCATGAGGTTCAGAGACCAATCCTTTCCGGTGTATTAACCATAGCAGATGCCGGCGGCGCGCTCAAGCGGGCTTCATCGCCAGTAAAGTGGGGAAATTGAAACGGGCGCAGGATGAAGCAGGCGTCGTCCCTGAGGGGAGGGGGGGTGAGGACAATACATGCATCTGCTAATCCGTTCTGGCGTATGCCTGCCCTAACCTCACCCCGACCTCACCCTGGAAACCTGGCGGTTTCCTGCCACTCTCCGATGGAGAGGGGCGGTTGAGCGCAGCGAAACGGGGTGAGGTTCCCTATGCACGATTTACTGGTGATCCAGCGTCGGCAAAGCGTCAGCGCGCGCCATGCGCCGATCATGTACAATACGCGGCACTATTCACGCGATCAGGAGGATTGGTGATGTTCAAACCGCGCGTGCTGATCGTGCTGGCGATGCTGCTCATGGCGGTCGTTCCGGCACTGGCACAAACCCCCGACCCCAATGCCAGCATCAGTTGGCCCCCGCCCGTGTATGTGGTGCGCGGGGTGTTTGAGATTCGCGGCAGCGCAAACCTGCCCAATATGAGCAATTATTTCCTCGAATTCCGCCCGCTGGGCGCTGATCTCCAGCCCATCCCCGGCGCGGACTCGTGGTTCCCGGCGCTGCTGCCCAGCGCCGCCGCCGTCAACAACGGCGTCCTCGGCAGTTGGGACACACGCACGATCGCCGACGGCATTTACGAACTGCGCCTCAGCGTCAACGCGGCGGGGTCCGCCCCGGTGACGCACATCGTCTCGCCGATCCGCATCGAGAACACCCTGTCGCCCTTCGCCGCTACCCCCACCCCGCCGCCGACCGCGACTCTGCCCGCGCCGCCCACCCTCGCGCCCACGCCCAGCCCCACCTTCGACGCCACCCCGCGCGTGACCATCACCACGCCGCAGGGCAACCTGCGCGAGGGCGACTCGACGGTCTTCCGCATCATCGTCACGTTGCCCAACGGCACGAGTGCCCGCATTCGCGGCATCAGCAATCGCGGCACGGGCTGGTACTACGTGCAGCTCGATGACGGTCGCCTCGGCTGGATGTCGCCGGAGATCGTGCAGACGAGCGGC
>CAZTLS010000078.1:0-12477 GCA_964614405.1 uncultured Pleurocapsa sp. | reverse complement strand
TTTTGCTCATAAACAACCATTTTATCGAGGTTTGTTATCCTCGCAACTGAGCAGGTATCCTCAATCTGTTCAGAAAACGTTGTTACATTGGCTATACAGCGACACCATTTGCAAATATCTTTATCAATCCTGATGGGCGAAATACACAGTTTGGAGCCGACCTCTTTCCACAACATTTCATTTACAGCCTTGATGCCCCATCAAATTATTTCGGATACGAAAAAATATTCATCGACGAAGATGGTCAGGAACGATTCATTCGTTCCATACCTGATGCAGCTGGCTGGCTTCCGCCTGACCATAAAAAAGATACGCCCGTTCACCAACTTCCGGAGTCTCTCAAACGGGCAATTCGCCTGTTCATTCTCGCACGCGCGATTCGAAACCTGCGTGGTCAGGAAGCGGCACACTGCTCCATGCTGATTAACCCATCCCGTTTTGTGGGTATACAGCGTGAGGTGCGCGCACTGGTTGATGTCTATCTCAATCAGCTTCGCAACGCAATTCGGTTCAGTTATGCACAGCCCTGGTCAATAGCCAGCCGGGAATCTGTTCTCATGCAGTTTCATCACGACTTCTCCGTCGAATACGCAAATGGAAATGAGGCAGAACATTGGGAAAATATTCTGAAACAACTGAGCGCAGCGGCTGACGCGATAAAAGTCGTTATCGTCAACAGCATGTCTTCCGAAAGATTACTGTATTCACAATACAATCAGGATGGCGATCCACTTACTGTAATTGCAATTGGAGGTCTGAGTCTGTCACGTGGACTGACTCTGGAAGGGTTGACGATCAGTTACATTCACAGAAATACGAAGATGTACGACACGTTGCTTCAGATGGGAAGATGGTTCGGTTATCGGGATGGATATAATGACCTGTGCCGTATCTTTATGTCGGACGAATCATTTGAATGGTATGCGCATATTGCTGAAGCGACAGACGAACTTCGCGCTCAGATTCAGCGAATGCGACGGGAGGGCAGAAAGCCTGATGACTTCGGATTATATGTAAAGGCTCATCCGGATACTCTGACTGTGACTGCGGCAAACAAGATGTATCATACTGAACTTCGCACCTTCAGTATCAGTTATGATGGCAAACTGATCGAAACCTATGTTCTGCCTGACTCGCCAGTTAAAACAAAGCACAATGCAGACCTGCTGCTCACCTTCTACAACAGACTTCAGTCAGCAGTGTCTTATCCCTCAGACCCACCCCATTTTTTCAGCGCTGTAATCTGGAGTGATGTTCTGAGTTTTATTGAAGATTTTCGTTTTCATGGTGACCTGCTGGAGACTCAGGATGCGGTTCTGCGTTATATCAGGGCTATTGTCGAAACCTGTCCCACATGGGACGTCAGTTTTGTCACTCTTAAAGAGAAAGACCCACACCCTGGCTACATGATAGCCTCTCAGCAACGCACGATCGGTATTACAGATGGTCAGGCACGGAAACCCCGAAGCGAAAGTGGTTGGTATACAGGAAATAAAAGGCGCTTTTCCGGTAACAGCATGTTTGCAGTCGGATTGTCTGCCCTGCAGCAGAAACAGGCAGAACACGCCGCGGAAGAAGCGAAGCGGAAGAGTCCTATCTTTCGGGATTACACCAATGCGAGAAACAGACCCATTCTTATGATCCATTTACTGACTCTGATCGACCGATCAGCAGAGCCCCCCACTATCGTTAAAGAAGCTGTTCCAGCGCTGAGCATAAGTTTCCCGAACTCAGACAAGGTCATAACTGTCGATTATGTGGTTGGTCCGGTTTGGCTGAAGCAGATGCGCGATGAGCAGGAAGACGAGGATGACTTTGAAGCCACATACTCCCTGGACTGACCTGCCACTTCCTCCTGTGGGGCGATATTCTCGTCTGCTGGCAAACGCCACAACCTACCATCAGATCATCTGGTTCCGGGATGATACGGGCGCAGTTGGTTTACTTGTCGAGGTAGACAGTAGCACAACAGCGGCAATGCTTCGTGATATGCATATCAGCATCCGCGATGTAATCGTCGAAATTCGAGTACTGTCTGAACCTGAAATGATTGCACTTGCCCTCAGACTGCGCGACGAGAATAAAATCGATGTCTTTGCCAGCCTGTGCAGAGATATTATCGATCGTGTCACCAGGACAGAAGCAGGTGAAAATATCTTTCAGATGGTATGCCGTCGTCTTAAAAAATGGCAGGCACTGTTTGCTGAAAATACAAATGGTCTGCTCAATTCTGCTGAAATTCAGGGGCTTTACTGTGAGCTTCGATTTCTTGAAGAACTGATCACCCACTACACAATCAGCGAGTCGGTTGCTGTAAGGTCATGGTCGGGTCCTGATCACACAGCTCAGGATTTTGTAATAAATGAAACGGCGATCGAGATCAAATCGACCGCTGCACATGATCGGGGCAAAATTCAAATCTCGTCTGAGGATCAGCTTGATACACATTTACCCCGTCTCTACCTTCATGTCAGCTTCGTCATCACTTTGCACAACAGCGATCATGGGGAAAGCCTGAATGAGATCGTCAGACGTATTGCAGCACTTATAACTGATGAGTCGGCAAAGGCAGCCTTTGAAAACAGATTGAGCACAGCCAGGTACGTGGATATTCCAGAATACGACTCACCGCATTTCATCATCAGTGAAACGCGGTTGTATCAGGTCAGGAGTAATTTCCCACGTATTGCACGATCTGCTCTGCCAGCGGGCGTTGAGTCTGTCAGCTATGATCTGGTGCTGGCACATGCTGAACAGTTTCGGGTGAGTTCAATCGAATTTTCGGAGATGAGGTGATGGCATTTACGCTGGAAGAATTTTTCCACACATTCCGGCAGAATGTGCTTGCAGATGCTGAAACCAATAGAGATTTCCTGGAAGCCGAATTTACACTCAGCTTTGCCAGTCAGCTCACTGAAGCTGGTATCACAGAGGGCTTTGAAGCCTGTTATTATCGCCCCGCCTCAGGTGGGATGCGTGTGGATGGATACTGGTTCGGAGAGACTTCTCTCGATCTGTTCATCACCGATTTTGCCGGTCGTGAAACTGTTCAGTCACTTACTCAGACGGATGTGGCAGCTATTTTTAAACGTGCTGAAAATTTCTTTCTTGCCTCTGCAGAAAAAAAACTGTACACCTCGCTTGAGGAAACGTCTCAGGGATACGGTCTCGCAAGACAAATCGCTGAACGGCTCGCCGATGTTTCAAAGGTCAGCTTTTTTCTGTTATCAGAACGCAACCTTAGTGAGCGTGTGCAGGCAATCGATGAAAAACAGCATGGGGACAGAAAGTTCGCTTATCACATCTGGGATATTTCACGTCTGTATCGTCTGGAAACATCACGTGATGCACGAGAGGAACTGATTATCGATTTTTCTGACTCAGACGAAGGCGGCATTCCATGTCTGCCCGCAAATACGACCTCAGCAACCTATCAGTCTTATCTGATGGTTATCCCAGCGACCAGGCTGGCTGATCTTTATGAACGGTACGGCTCACGGCTGCTGGAACAGAATGTACGCAGCTTTCTGCAAATGCGTGCCAGTGTAAACAAAGGCATCCGCACTACTATTCTGACCAACCCGGAAATGTTTTTCGCTTATAACAACGGGCTGACCGCGACGGCGCGCAGAATAACCACAGCAGTCACACATCGTGGCATCGTGGTGACCTCTTTAACAGACCTTCAGATTGTCAATGGCGGACAAACTACAGCCACGCTGTTTCATACCCGACGTAAAGATGGTGCAGCACTCGATCGGGTTTTCGTTCAGATGAAGCTGACCATTATTGACGATGAGCGAAGCGAAGAAGTGGTTCCCCGCATTTCAGAATATGCCAATACTCAGAACCGGATCAATGCGGCAGACTTCTTCGCTAATCATCCATATCACATCCGCATGGAGGAAATTTCGAGGCGACGCTGGGCGCCCGCAGTCCAGGGCGCTCAACGGGAAACAAAATGGTTCTATGAACGTGCGCGTGGTCAGTATGCAGACGGACAAAGCAAAGGTTCACCATCTGACAGAAAGCGATTTGAAGCTGAATTTCCCAAAACACAGATGATGACAAAAACGGACATCGCCAAATTTGAGAATGTCTGGGATGAAAATCCTGTCTGGGTAAATATGGGGGCGCAGAAAAACTTTGCGCGATATGCTCAACGCATCGGTGCGGAATGGGAACAGGACGATACACGTTTCAATGACGCTTATTTTCAGCGTCTGGTAGCACGTGCCATTATCTTTCGCGCCACTGAAAAAATAGTCTCTTCACAGCCATGGTATAACGGCGGTTACCGGGCTAACGTGGTTGCTTATACAATTGCATTGCTCGCTGCTGTATGCACTTCACGCAGAATGGTATTCGACGCAGAACGGGTGTGGAACACCCAGAGCATCAGCCCGGCAACAGGAACGGCACTGACGATCATAGCAGAACTGGTATATCAGGATATTCTGCGATCAGGTGAAGGTGTTTCAAATGTTACAGAGTGGTGCAAACGCGAGGCATGTTGGATACGCCTGAAAAAATACATTCCACGGCTGGCTGATGAGCTGCCTCGGACATTTTTCGATGAATTGGTTTCAGAGTCCGACGCCCAGGACAAAGCCCGAACTGCTGCAAAGACGCAGAAAATATATAACGGCATCGAGGCGCAGAAAGCAGTTCTTGCTGTTCCAGCCTCTGCCTGGGCGCAGATATTACGCGATGGCAAAGCAAAGCGCCTTTTCAGCCCAAAAGAAATCAGTATTCTGGAAATTGCTGCTCAAATTCCTGCAAAAATCCCTTCGGAAAAGCAATCCCAGGTTCTGATGAGCATTCTGGAAAAAGCAAAGTCTGAAGCGATTTACATTCCCTGACTCCCCGCCCTATCCCCCCTCCACCAGCCGCGCGTACTTACCTGGCAGCCGCTGGCGCAGCAGCGGGAACAGCTCGCGCCACAGGGCGAACAGGTCGGGGTCGGTAGTGGCGGTGATCACCTCTTCGGTATCGCGCCCCGCCTGAGCGATCAGCTCGCCCATCGGGTCGGCGATGAAGCTGCTGCCGTAGAACGTCTGCCCCTGCTCCGTCCCGGTGCGGTTCGCCGCGCCCACATACATGCCGTTGGCGATGGCGTGGGCGCGCATCATCGTCTGCCAGGCACGCTGGCTGTCGATGTGCGGCGCGCTCGGCTCGCTGCCGATGGCGGTGGGATAAAACACGTATTCCGCGCCGTTGAGGGCGCAGATGCGCGCCATTTCCGGGAACCACTGGTCATAGCAGGTCGGCGCAGCGACGCGCAGCCCGCCCACCTGATGCACCGGGTAGGTATCGCCGCTCAGGAAGAAGTGATCCTCATGATAGCCTGCGCCGGAGGGGATATGCACCTTGCGCGTGAAGCCGTTGATCGCCCCGTCCGGCTGGTGGATGACCGCCGTGTCGTAGATGCGCTCCGCCCCGGTCACCGGGTCGCTGTCGCGCTCGACGATGCTGCTGATCACGCTCACGCCGTGCTGCCGCGCCAGTTCGCCGAACACCCGGTCGCTGTCGCCGCCGTGCAGCGGTTCCGCCCACACCAGCCCGGCGGGGTCGGTGGTGATCGGGAAATAGGGCGAAAGCGACAGTTCCGGCAGGCAGATGAGCGTCGCGCCGCGCCCGGCAGCTTCCGCCACCATCTCGCGGATGACCGCGATCATCGCCTCGCGCGTCCCCGCCCATGCGTACTGAATGATGCCGATCGTCAGACGTTCCACAGCGTGCGCGTCCTTTCCTCACAGATGAACACATCGATCGCACACCATGATACCGCCGATCGCGCTGTCCGGCATGGTACAATACCTGCATCTGACCTCACCTGAACACACGGCAAACACTCCGCCATGCCAAACCGCGCACCCAATATCCTGTTCATCGTGCTGGACACGCTGCGCCGCGACCGCCTGTCGATCTACGGTGCGCCACGCCAGACCTCCCCGGCATTCGACGAGTTTGCCGGGCGCGCCGCTCTGTTCGAGCGCGCCGTCGCCCCGGCACAGTGGACGATCCCGGCGCACGCCTCGCTCTTCACCGGGCTGTATCCAGGCACGCACGGGCTGACGCAAGCCAGCGGCGTGCTAAGCGCCATGCACCCCACCCTCGCCGAGATTTTGCAGGTTGGCGGCTATCACACGACCGCCTTCTGCAACAATCCACTGGTCGGCGCGATCGATCACGGCTTGCAGCGCGGCTTCGACCGCTTCTTCAACTACGCCACTGCCGTCCCCTACCGCCCGTATGACCATCACAAGAGCGCGCTGCGCCGCCGTTTCACGCGCTGGTTCCGCCCACACGCGCGGCGCATGGGCAATGTGTTCGCCCATTCCGATACGCTCTTTCGCCTGGCGATGCACCCGCTGCTCGTGCCGATCTGGGCGAAGTACATCAACTTCAAGGGCAGCACCGCCATCTCGATCGACGACCTGATCGCCTACTGGGACGCGCATCACGCGGGCGGGGCAGATCGTCCGCTCTTCGCCTTCGTCAACCTGATGGGTGCGCACCTGCCCTATCACCCCCCTCACGACCTGGTGGCAAAGTTCGACCCCGACATCGCTGCTGACCGCGCCGCCTACGCCTTCATGCGCCGCTTCAATGCCGACGGCGCGGCATGGGCTGCCCCGCCCGATCGCCCGTTCACCGAGCTGGAGGCGCGCACGCTCACCGCCTTCTACGACGCCGAGATCGCCTTTCAGGATGCCCAGCTCGACCGCCTGCTGATGCACCTGCGCGCACGCGGCGCATTCGATGACACGGTGATCGTGCTGCTGGCGGATCACGGCGAGTCGCACGGGGAACACGCCATCATGGGACATGGCTTTAACGTCTACCGCGAACTGGTGCATGTGCCGCTGGCGATCCACCTGCCAGGCGTGACCAGCGGCAGCGGCGAAGGGCAGCAGATCGCTGACAACGTGTCCACGCGCCGCCTCTTCCACACGCTGCTCGACCTGGCAGGCGTGCCCGCTCCCCTTTCCCCCGATGACCCGAACGGCGACATCGCCGGGCTGTCGATCGCCCCGCTCATCGCCGGGGCGCGCACGGGCAGAGATGGCGAAGGCGGGACTGCCTTCAGCGAAGCTGTGCCGCCGACCACCTTCCTGCACGTCATGGAACACCGCAGCCCTGTGGTGATCGATCGCCTGCGCCTGCGCCACACCCGCCGCGCCCTGTACGCGGGCGATCACAAGCTGGTGGCAGAAGCCGATCGCGTCGAAGGCTTGTTCGACCTGCGCGCCGACCCCGCCGAAACGCGCGACCTGAGCGCCGACCGTCCGGCAGAAGCGTCCGCGCTGCTGGCACGGCTGGCGGCATTCAGCGCCGGGCAAAACGCGCCCGCCGACGCCGAAGCCCCGCTCACCGACGAGGTCGCCGATCACCTGCGCGCGCTGGGATATATGGAATGAAACGGAGCAGCGCACGCCCCGCGCAACGACAGTAAGAACATTCTTGAACACTCCTTACCGTGATCGAACTGCCGTGTTCCAGAATAAAGGCAGTCGTTCATCAGGCAGTCTGCAACTGCCGACTCAAGGAGAAGAAATATGTCCATTCGCTTCACCCGTATCGGAGTCGCTGTGCTGCTGGCAGCGACGCTCTCGCTGCCCATGCTGGCACAGGCACAGTCGGAAACTGGCGCGATCAGCCTGCGCGAAGCGGAAGCCGTCGTCAGCGAAGCCTATCCCAACGCCGTCATCAGCAGCATTCAGCGCCTCCAGCGCGAGGGAGTCACCCTCTGGGAGGTGCGCCTGGAGAACGGGACGCTGCTGACCATCGACGCGCGCGATGGCAGCCTGATCGGGCACGTCGAACCGCAGGCAGGGCTGCCCGCGCTGTCGCTCGCACCCGCTGTGCCACCTTTGGCGCTGTCGCCCGCCGTCGGGTCGATCGGCACAGTGACGCTGGGCACGGGCACGTTCGAGCAGGCGCTCACGCTGTCGAATGAGCGTTACCCCGGCGTCGTGCTGAGTGAGGCGCACCTGCGCCCGGTGCGCGGCACGGGGAGCTTGCAGTGGGAGATCACGCTGACCAATCGGGCGCGTCTGCACATCGACCCCGCCACCGGGCAGGTGCTGTACGAAAGCGGTGCGCGCGGGCGTGGACGCGGTGCGCGCCCAGCCATCGCCTTTCCGAGCATCTCGTTCGATCAGGCGCTGAGCATCGCCCAGGCGCAGTTTCCCAACGCCCTCCTGCGCGACGCCCACCTGCACCAGCGCGGCGCGCAGGACGGGTACATCGTGGTGTGGCGCATCGGCTTGCACAACGCCCCATCGGTATTCATCGATGCCCAGACCGGGAACATCGTAAGCATCGGACGGTAAAGCGCGTCGCATCCATCAACCACTGAATCTGCCCGGTCATCTGCAGCTGCGGATGACCGGTGCGGATCGTTTCAGGCAGTTTTGTTCACACGAGTAGTACAGGCGAGTCGATGTATCTGCTGCTGGTTGAGGACGAAGGCGGGATCGGCACATTTCTGAGCAAAGGGCTGCGCGAAGCCGGGCACACCCTCGAATGGGCGCGCACCGCTGAAGAGGGTTTGGCTTACGCGCTGGTGACGCATTTCGATGTGATCATCCTCGACATCGTGCTGCCAGGGCGCAGCGGCGTCGATCTGCTGGTCGATCTGCGCCAGCGCGGGGTGCGCGCGCCCATCCTGATGCTCACCGCTCTCGACGGGGTAGACGACCGGGTGAGCAGCCTGCGTTCCGGCGCAGACGACTATCTGGTCAAGCCGTTCAACTTCTCCGAGCTGCTCGCCAGGCTGGAAGCGCTCAGCCGACGCCCGCCGCTGCAATTCGACGCCGTGCTGAAAGTCGCCGACCTGGAGATGGATGTGGTGCAGCGCGTCGTGCGGCGCGGCGACCGGGTGATCCCGCTCAGCCAGCGGGAATTCATGCTGCTGGAATATCTGATGCGCCACCCCAGGCAGACGCTCACCCGCACCCAGATCGGCGAGCGCATCTGGGGGCTGGACTACGCCCACGACTCCAAAGTGATCGATGTCTACATCGGCTATCTGCGGCGCAAGCTGGATGAGGGCGATCAGCCGTCCCTCATCCAGACGGTACGGGGGGTCGGCTTCCGCCTGAGCGATGATTGACCGCCTGCGTACCATCCGGGTTCGGCTGACGTTGTGGTATGTGCTGCTGCTGGCGCTGACCCTGACCGGCTTCAGCCTGTACCTGATGCTTCAGATGCACGCCCAGTCGATCGAGCAGGTGGACAGCGGGCTTCAGACCGCGTTCGTGCAGGGCTTGAACGCCCTGAACCCACAGACGGCGGGCAGCGTCAGCTTCACCCCGCAGACGGCGATCGCTGCTGCCGCCGCGCTTCGGCTGGAACTGGGCATCATGATGCGGCTGGCGGATGATCAGGGGCGCACGCTGGATGTGCTGGGCGCGGGCGATGCGCTGCCGCCATTCGCCCCGGCGGAACCGGGCTTCGTCACGCTGGTCGCCGCCGATCACACCTGGCGCATCTTCAGCTACCCCCTTCAGGGACAGGGAGACCGCGTGACGGTATGGCTTCAGGTGGCGCAATCGCTGGAGGGCGTATATGCGACGCTGGACGGTCTGCTGCGCCTGACGCTGTTCGCCGTGCCATTCGTGCTGGCAGCCGCCGCAGCCAGCGGCGTCTTCATCGCCGACCGCGCCCTCAAGCCGATCGACCACATTACCCAGGTCGCCGCGCGCATCGACCGGGAACGCCTCAACCAGCGCATCGATCATACCAGGGCGACAGATGAACTGGCACGCCTGACGCATACCTTCAACCAGATGCTCAACCGCCTGCAATCGGCGTTCGAGGCAGAACGGCGCTTCACCGCCGACGCCTCACACGAGCTGCGTACCCCCCTCACCATCATCAAAGGACATCTCGATGTCGCGCTGACGCGCCAGCGCACCCCTGACGAGTACATCGATACCCTGACAGCGCTGCAGGCGGAAAACGATCGCCTGATCCGGCTGGTCAACAACCTGCTGCTGCTGGCAAAACTCGACACCTCCGCACAGCACCATGAACGTGAGACGATCGATCTGGCGGAGATGCTCGATCTGGTCGGCGCGCAGATGCGCGTCATGGCGAACGAAAAAGCGATTACAATGGACGTGGATGTGCCTCAACTGCCGGCGATCACAGGCAGCTCGGATCAGCTGATCCGCCTGTTCCTCAACCTGCTGGACAATGCGATCAAATACACCCCATCGGGCGGTCTGGTCACACTGCGGGCACGGCAGGCTGAAAAGCACATCGAAGTGTGCATCATCGACACCGGGATCGGGATCACCCCGGAACACCTGCCACTGCTCTTCAACCGCTTCTATCGTATCGATGGCGCGCAGGGCGGCGCGGGGTTAGGGCTGGCGATCGCTGACGGGATCGTACGTGAACATGGCGGCACGATCCACATCGACAGCACCCCCAGTGTCGGAACCACTGTTTGTGTGAGGATACCCTGTTCATGAGACCGGGCAAACTCTTTTTCGGCTTCGTCATCCTGGCGACCGGCGCGCTCTTCTTCTTCGGCTTGGGCACAGTCTGGTCGCGCATCAGCCGCCCTGCAACCCCCGCACAGGGCTTTTACATCCGCGATCAGAAACCCTTTCGCCTCGACCCGGCGGAGATACTGCTTCAGCAGGATGCCCGCGACATGCCGATCACCCTGTTCACTCTGCTCGATCCGCCCAGCACAGGCAGTGCGTCACTGACTGGCTTCCTGCCTGCTGATGCTGAGGTCTCCCTGTATACGGTGACTTCTGCGCTGTCGTCTGCCCACCCGGAAGCAACCGTCCGTGAGATTCGTCTGCAAAGCGAGTATGGCGTGCTGACGTACACCGTGCGCTTCACCGATGGGACGCGCTACATCGTGGATGCAGACAGCGGTCAAACCCTGGAACTGTCGCAGGGGGAACCGCTTTCGCCTTCCGCCCGACGCACTCAGGGCATTCGGGTCGCTGTGCCGATCGCCGACGCGATTCGCGTGGCATCCGCCTGCTGTGAAGGGGTGACGCTGGAATTGCAGGATGCACGTCTGGAGGAGCATGGCGGTCTGGTGATCTACAAGGTCGCCTTCGCCGACGCGATTGAGGTTTTCATCGACGCCAACACAGGCGCGCTGCTCTTCGCAAAGATGGCGGATGGGGTGTGGATGACCACGACGCTGCGCATTCAGCCGGAGCGCGCGCTTGAACTTGCCCGATCCATCTATCCTGGGCAGCCGATCCGGAACTGGAAAATCGTCCCGCGCGATGGGCGTGTGGTGTATGATGTGGACTTCGGTCGCCGTATGCACATCCTGATCGACGCCATGACCGGAGATGTGCTGCAACGTTAAGCGGGTTTTTACTTCACGCAAACAGCAAAGAGAGCAGCCTCACCATGTCCACCCGCCTGCGCCACGCCCTGTTCATCGCCGTCTGCGCGGTCAGCCTGATCGTCCTTGCCACTTTCAACGGCATCCTGACGGCGGACACCCGCCTCGCCGGGGCGGTGCTGGTCGGCATCCTCGGCGTCAGCGGGCTGGCGCTGGCGTGGACACGCCCGGCGGGCGCAGAACACACCCCGCTCGATGCCGCCATCACCGTGTGGTGGCTGGCGTTCGCCCTCACAACGCTGGCGAATGCCGAAGCGTGGCGGCAGGTGAGCATCGGGCTGTGGTTCGCCGCGCTCTATACCGCCATCTGGCTGCTGCTGTGCGCGCTGCTGGCGCGCCGCTGGCTGACGCGCGCCGCGCTGATCGATGCGCTGCTCATCGTCGGCGCGGTCGGGCTGTTCATCGGCGCGGCGCAGTGGCGCACCGGGGCAGGCTTCCCGGTCAGTTTTCTGGGCAATACCAACGCCTTTGCCCTGATGCTGGTGCTGCTCATCCCGCTGGCGGCACAGCGCGCGCTGACCGGGCGGACGCCGATCGTTCGCGTCGTCATGACCGTGTACGCACTGGCGGCACTGGCGCTGCTGCTGGCGACCGGGTCACGGGGCGGCTGGCTGGGCGGGCTGAGCGCGCTGACAGCATGGCTGGCATACACGGGCTGGGCGCACCGCCATACGCTGACGGCGATGTGGCGCGCGCGCGCCCGCCTCACCCGTCGGGCGATCGGCGCGACGGCGGTCATCGCGCTGGCGGCGGCTCTGGCGATCGGTGGAGTCGCCTTCGCGCGCACCTTCAGCACGCCGGGGCGCACGCTCGATTTCCGCACCTGGATTTACGCCACTGCCGTCGAGACTTTCACCGCCCACCCGCTCACCGGGACAGGACTCTTCACCTTCGGCACGTCGCTCATGCAAGCCCGCTCCACGCCCAACGCCCAGCCGCACAGCCACGCGCACAGCCTCATCCTCAATGTGGCAGCGGAGCTGGGCGTGACCGGGCTGACCGCGCTGCTGCTGACCGGGCTGCTCAGCGGGCGGGCGCTCTGGCGCGCGGCCATCCCCTGCCTGTTGATCGTGCTTTTCAGC
>CAZTLS010000077.1:1855-13889 GCA_964614405.1 uncultured Pleurocapsa sp. | reverse complement strand
ATCGTCGTCTTCCACCAGTCGCCGCTCATCCCGGAGACCCCCTTCGCCGTGCGTGGTGACCTGCCCCAGTCGTTCAAGGACGCTGTGCGCGCTGCCCTGCTCGACTTCAGCAGCGACCAGGAGCGCGTCAACGCCCTGCAGCGCTTCTACGTCGATCCGACCCTGATCGAGGGCAGCCCCTTCGAGACGATCGACGAAATCTACGACTCGCTGCGCGAGATCGCCCGCAACCTGAACATCAACCTGCGCGCCCGCTAAAACCGCGCGCCCTGCTGTACAATGACGACCCGGCGGCGCATCGTGCATGGTGCGCCCGCCGGGTCGGTTTTTTGTGCGCGCCCCACACTTCGCCTGCATTCGCCGTGTGGAAGAAGGCGACCTACCGGGTCGCCCCTACTTTATCCTGTTTACAGAAAGCTTAGCCTGATCATGCTGCGAACGCATTCTCACACCCTCACCCTGCTCACCCATGCTCCCGCTGAACCCGTCAAACTGCTGGCAGAGGCACTGCTGCCCGCCCTCGGCACGCCGCGCGTGCTGGTCAACCGCACCGGATTGGTCATGCTGCCCTACACCGACAGCGCTGAGGGGACGGTCTTCCACCTGGGTGAGGTGCTGGTCAGCGAAGCACATGTCGCCCTCGAAAGCGGCGCACAGGGCTACGCGCTCTGCACCGGGCGCGACCGCGCTCAGGCGCTCGCCATCGCCCTGATCGACGCCGCCCTCGCCGCCGGGGTCGAGACCGCGCGCATCGCCACCTTCCTCGATGAGCAGGAACGCGCCCAAACCGCCGCCGACGACGCGCTGCTGCGCCAGGTCGAAGCGACCCGCGTCGAGATGCAGACCTTCTGATGACCATGCCCACTTTTCCCCCCTACACGCCGGATGAACGGCGCGACCGCGAGACCTTTCTGGCGCTGATGTGGTCATTCAGCTATCCGGGCGCGGCGCACACCCTCCCCGACGACGGCGACCCGTTCGTCCTGATCGCCCACGCCCTGCTCGATCTGGAGACGAGCGCCTTTTCGCCCGATCCGGCGCTCGCTGCACTGCTCAGCAGCACCGGGGCGCGCGCCCTGCCCCCCGAAACGGCAGCGTATCACTTCTACCCGGCGTGGGATGACGCCGCGCTCGATGCACTGGCGCGCGCCAGCGTCGGCACGCCCTCCTACCCAGACAGTGCCGCCACGATCATCGCGCCTGGGCGTTTCGGCTCTGGCACAGCGCTGACCCTGACGGGCGCGGGCATCGACGGCGCGCGGACACTGCATCTCGACGGCGTGCCGGATGCGCTGTGGTCGCTCCGCGCGCGCGCCCGTTTCCCGCTCGGCTGGGATGTGATCCTGATCGACGGGCGATCGATGATCGGCATCCCGCGCAGCACCCGCATCGAGAAAGGATGATCCCGCCATGTACGTGGCAGCCAAAGGCGGTGAAGCCGCCATCGAGAACGCCGAAGCGCTCTACCGTCATCTGAACGGCGCGGTCACGCGTGCTGACATCGACGCCATCCGCGATCACCTGCCCTACCTGATCGACCGGGTGATGGGCGAGGCGTCGCTCTACGCCCCTGATCTGGCGGCGCTGGCGATCGCACAGGCGGGCGGCGACCTGTACGAGGCGGTGCTGCTGCTGCGCGCCTACCGATCGACACAGCCGCGCCTCGCCTATGCCGCGCCCGTCCTGCCTGGCGATCTGTTCACCGTGCGCCGCATCTCGGCGGCGTTCAAAGACATCCCAGGCGGACAAATCCTCGGTCCGACGCTCGACTACAGCCACCGCATCCTCGATACGCGCGTGCTGGACGACGAGACACCGCCCGCGCCGCCAGACGCGGCGCAAGCCGATGCGCCCGCGCCGCGCGCCTATCCCGCCGTCGCCGACTGGCAGCGCGCCGCCGGGCTGATGCGTCCGCTGCCCGAACAGCCGCCCGTCCACCCGGCGGATGTGCCGGATGTGACCAGCGACACGGTGCTGTTCCCCGCCCCGCGCGCGCATCGGCTACAGGCGATGGCACGCGCCGACACGGGCGGCACGCTGGCGCTCGGCTACGCCAGTATGCGCGGCTACGGGCTGATCCATCCGACGGTGAACGAACTGCGCCTGGCGCACGCCGAGGTGCAGGTGACGCATCCGGTGACCGGGGAGCCGTTCAGCGCCGGTCGGGTGCGCGTCAGTCAGGCGGAAGTCGTCACCACCGGGGGCGACAAGGACGGGCTGACGATCGGTTTCGCCGCCACGCTGGGCTGGAACGAGGTCAAGCTGATCGCCGCTGCCACGCTCGACGTGGAGATGAACCAGCCCGCACCGCATCCCGCCCACACCGAGGAATTCGTGATGTATCACACCGAACCCGTCGAGGCGTCCGGGTTCTGCATCCACTTCAAACTGCCGCACTATGTGACGTTCGCCAGCAATATCGACAACATCCGCAAGGTGATCGCCACCTTCTACAGCGCCGATGAACCTGCCCCGCGCACCCCTGAAGGAGCCGCCCCATGACCACCCCCGCACTGGATGCGCTGGCAGCGCCGCGCCAGGATTACAGCTATGCCTTCCTAGACCCGTATGCCAAACGCGAACTGCGCCGCCGCACGCTCAAGGCGATCGCCATCCCAGGCTATCAGGTTCCGTATGCCAGCCGCGAACTGCCGATCGCGCGCGGCTGGGGCACAGGCGGCTTGCAGGTGACGCTGGCGCTGGTCGGTCCCGAAAGCGTCGTCAAGGTGATCGACCAGGGCGCGGATGACTCGGTCAACGCCGCCAATCTGCGCCGCTTCATCACCCGCATGAGCGGCGCACAGGCGACCACCGACGCACTGGCGGCGACGATCATCCAGAGCCGTCACCGCATCCCCGAAGAACGGCTGCGCCCCTATCAGGCGCTCGTCCTGCAGGTCCCCGACCCCGAACCGCTGCGCGCTGTCGAGTCGGACAGCTCGCGGGCACATGAGATGCACGCCGAGAGCGACTACGGGCAGATGTGGCTGGTGCTGTACGAACAACTGGTGCGCTACCGCCGCTACGTGCAGGGGGCGAGTTACCCGGCGCTGGTCAACGGACGCTACCTGATCAGCCCCAGCCCGATCCCGCGCTGGGATACGCCGATGCTGCATCAGGCGTCCAGCCTGACGCTGCTTTCCGCCGGGCGCGAAAAGCGCCTGTACGCCGTGCCACCCTACACCGACGTGCGCCCGCTCGAATTCGCCGACATCCCGTTTCAGGTCGAGGATCAGCGCGGCTGGACGTGCATCGTCACCGGGGCGCGCCATAAATTCATGAACGAACTGCCCCAGCCGGACGGCACATCGCTGTACGAACTCTCCGACACGGGCTACATGGACAAGCTGAAGCGGGGCATCGCGCCCGGCGTGACCTGGTATGATGACGAAGGGAACTTCTATCATGACGGCTATCTCAAACCCCCTGTCCAGCCCGCGCTCTGACGACGCGCCGCGCCTCGTCACCACGCCGCCGCTGCTGCACGCTGAGGGGCTGGCGAAGCGCTATGGGCGCATCACGGCGGTGGAGGGCGTCTCGCTGGAGGTGTATCCGGGCGAGGTGCTGGGCATCGTGGGCGAGTCCGGTTCGGGCAAATCGACCGTGCTGCGCCTGCTCAACCTGGAGGAACCCGCCGACGCCGGGCGCGTGACGCTCGATGTGCCCGATTTTGCCGGGGTCGATCTGCTGGCGCTCGACCGGATCAGCCGCCGTGCGGTGCAGACGCAGCACATCGGCATCGTGTACCAGAACCCGCACCTCGGCTTGCGGATGCGCTACACCAGCAGCGGCAACGTGGCGGAGCGGCTGCTGATCGCCGGGGAACGGGCGTTTGCGACCCTGCGCGATGCGGCGCGCACCTCGCTGGCGGCATCGGAATTTCCGCTCGACCGCATGGACGACCCGCCGCGTGCCCTCTCCGGCGGGATGCAGCAGCGCGTGCAGCTGGCGAAGGCGATCGCGCTGCGTCCGCGCCTGCTGCTGCTCGACGAGCCGACGACCGGGCTGGATGTGTCGGTGCAGGCGCTGGTGCTGGACACGCTCAAGCGGTTGCAGCGCGATCTGCGGCTGGCGATCGTGCTGGTGTCGCACGATCTGGGGGTCATCCGCACGCTGGCGGATCGGGTGATGGTGATGCGCGGCGGGCGGGTGGTCGAACGCGGGCTGACCGATCAGGTGCTGGAAGACCCGCACGACCCGTACACGCAGCAGCTCGTCCACGCCAAGCTGTGAGGCGCATGCCGCACAACTGCCACGTGTGAAGCGCGGTGACGATCCGGGGATGACGGACAGCCCGGAGGCGCGGTCGATCGCGCTTCCGGGCGACGCCGCCGTCGATCACCCCTTCAGCCCGGTGCTGGCGATCCCCTGCGTGAACTGCTTCTGCGTGAAGAAATACAGCACCAGGATGGGCACGATCATCATCACCGCCGCCGCCATCTGCAGATGCAGCTCGGTCGGCGCGTCGCTGTTGACGAACTTGGTCAGCCCAACGGCGACCGGTCGCCAGGCGTCCGTCTGCACCACCAGCAGGGGCCACAGCAGCGCGTTCCACGACCCGATGAAGGCGAACACCACGCACGTCATGATCGGCGCGCGGCTGAGCGGCAGCACCACCGACCACAGGAAGCGCACATGCCCCGCCCCGTCGATGCGCGCCGCATCCCACAGGTCTTCCGGGAGCTGGGCGAAGAACTGGCGCAGCAGGAAGATGGTGAATGCCGACGCCCAGAAAGGCACGGTGAGCGCGGGCCAGTTGTTGATCCAGCCGAAGCCGAACAGGTTGTCGCTCAGCCGCCCCAGCCAGATGACCGTCAGGTAGTTGGGGATGAGCGTCGCCACATCGGGGATCATCAGCGACGCCAGCGTGATGCCGAACAGCACATCCCGCCCGAAGAAGCGCATCCGCGCGAAGGCATACGCTGCCAGGATGCACACCGTCATCTGCCCCAGCAGCGTGATGCCGGTGATGCGGATGCTGTTGAACATGAACTGGGTGAAGTTGGCGCGCTCCCAGGCGAGGGTGTAATTGCCGAACTGCGGCGCGCCGGGCAGCAGATAGCCGAACGAGACCTCGGTGAGCGTCATGAGCGAGGCGCTGAGCATCCACAGCAGCGGGAAGAGCGCCTGCACCAAACCGAGGATGAGGACGATATAGATGCCGACCTTGCCCCAGGCGATCGGCTTGCGCGGGCGGGCGGCGTCGCGTTCCGGCGCGCGCGCCGGGGCGGTCGTCACGGTCAGGTCAGCCATAGAACACACTCCGCTGGGCGATCCGGTTCTGCACCAGAGTCAGGATGAGGATGACGACGAACAGCACCACCGCCAGCGCCGAACCGTAGCCCATGTTCGGGTCGCTGCTCTGCACCACCTCGAAGATGTACACGCCGATGGTATCGACGCTGCTCTGCGCGGCGGGCGTCCGCATGATCCAGATTTGCGTGAACGCCTGAAATGTGCCGATGATGGCGATGAGCGTCAGGAAGAACGTGGTCGGGCTGAGCAGAGGCAGCGTGATGCGGCGGAACAACTGCCAGCCATCTGCCCCGTCGATGCGCGCTGCCTCGTACACCTCCGCCGGGATGTTGCCCAGCCCCGCCAGGAAGACGGCGCAGTTGTAGCCGATGTACGTCCAGGTGGAATAGATCATGATGACGAGCAGCGCCAGGCTGGGACCGCCCAGCGCATCAGGGAAGCCGGGGAAAAGGAGCGTCAGCACCCCTTTCGGCTCCAGCAGCCACTTCTGGATGGGCAAGCCGAACGCGCTGAACACCTGATTCGCCAGCGAGAGCGGGCGATGCCCGAAGATGAGCGTGAAGACCAGGCTGGTGGCGACGAACGGCATGACATACGGGATGAAGTACGCCACGCGGAAGAACGCCTTCGCCCGGATGCCCTGAAAGAGCAGATACGCCAGCCCAAGCCCGATCGCCAGTTGGAATGGCACTGTGCCCAGCACGTACAGTACGGTGATGCCGAACCCGCGCAGCACTTTCGGGTCAGCCGATGCCAGCGTCGTCGGCAGTTGGGTGATCAGGATGACGCCGCCCGCCGCCAGCACCAGCGCCGCGCCCGCCAGCAGCGTCGCCCGGCGATCGCCTGCGTCCTGTCGCAGCGCGGCGCGCCACACCAGCCAGCCCAGCGCCAGCAAGCCGACCCCGGCGCTGATCAGGAGGATCTGCGACCAGATCGGCAGCGCTTCGCCCGCCGCGCGCGCCGCCTCGACGACCGTCTCGATGCGCCCGACGGTCAGCGTCAGCAGCAGCACCCCGAACGCCGCGCCCAGCCAGCCCGCCGACGCATACAGCAGGTGCGCGCCCGCGTCGGCATAGCGCCCGGCGGTGCGCGACCACACCAGCGCCGCGATCCCCCCGGCGATGAGCAGGATGACCAGCGGGACAGCCGCTTCGACGGCTTGCGGGGCGGCGAAGCTGGCGCTCAACTCGCTGATGAAGATGCCCGGCACGCGCTCCTGCCCGCGAATGCGCTGCGGGATGTTCAGGATGACAGGCAGCAGCACGCCCAGCCAGCGAATCCCCGCCAGCAGCGCCCCGGCGATCAGCGCGCCTGGGATGAGCGCCGTCAGCGCCCGCCCGCGCATCGGCGCGCGCACCAGCCGGATGCCCATCCACACGGCGTAGAGCAGACAGCCGACCGCCGCCCAGAAGAACAGCACATACGCCAGATCGCCCAAGCCGCGCAGATAGTTGTCGATGCCGATGTATTCGCCAGGGAAACGCCGCCAGCGGTGCAGGCTGACGAAGAAGGCGAAACCGACCGGGAAGATGCCGAAGATGAAGAGCAGGATCATGCCAGGGGCGAGAAAGGCATACGCCGTCAGATTTTCGCGCAGGATGCGCGCCCGGCGGCTGACGGTACGCGCGCGCCCGTCTGCTGCGGCAGAAGCCATGAGCGATCCTTCTGGATTGATCGGACAATGCTTCTCATTGTAGGGACGGGCTGGGCGATCGGGCAAGCGCGCGCGGCAAACCTTAGCACAGGCTTAAACAACGCCCGGCAGGTCATTCGTTCGGCGGCGTTGATCGTCTCCAGTTTCCAAGCCAGTGGATGGAGGAGAGCTTGCTGCTCACAGCGTTGAATAATCGTTCATCTGCTGTCCAGAATGAACAGCTCAGCCGCTCTGCCAGTGCCAGATAGTGCGCATCGTAGGCAGTAGGTCGGTTGAATTCCTCAGCGATTTCATAACCTCGCCTGAGCAGCGCGCGGTCGAAATGCAGGATGACCGGATAGGTAAGCAGTTGATCACGCGCAATCCATCCCAGTTCCTGGGAAATTCGCCCCTGATGAACTGCTTTCCGGGAAACGGCGATTACCTCATAATGCAGCAGCGATGGGGCATGAAGAAGCATTCCAGCTTCTCTCAACTGCTTCAGCAGTCCCTTTGCCTGTGCTGTGAATGTTTCCACATAAACGCTGGCGATCAGGATGCCTGAGTCCAGGACAACCGGACTCACGCCTCTTCCTCACGTAATTCTTCAAGCATCGTCAGTGCGCCCACCATCCTGCCCTCCCCCAGATAGGCGCGCATACCGGATTGTAAAGCTTCCACCTGTGACCACCAGCTATCCTCATCAAACGCCAGGTTCTCATTGCTCGACAGAACCTCCAGAACCCGCTGCCGGGCAGCAGGTTCCAGCAGGTGAAATTTTTCGATAATCTCTTGCTCGAGTGCGCTCACGGGTTTTCCTTATTATTCCTGTCGCTGAGTTTTCGTTCATTTTACATCGACTTCATGCCCTATGCGTCGTGCAGATGACGACGCTGAGCAGCGCGCCCTTTATATCGTGATGATGTAGGTGAGAGAAAGACACATTCCCGCCGTACCCCTGCCCGCCCCATCTGCGCTATACTCCCCGCATCAGACGGCAGCGAGAGGAGCGCACGACCATGAAGGTGGGCATCGTCGGAAGCGGGTTCGTCGGGGCGACGGCGGCATATGCGCTGGTCATGCGCGGCGTCGGCAGAGAACTGGTGCTGGTGGACAAGAACCGGGCGCGCGCCGAAGCAGAGGCGGATGACATCCTGCACGCTGTGCCATTCGCGCATCCGCTGCTGGTGCGCGCGGGCGATTACGCCGATCTCGCCGGGGCGCGCGCGGTGATCATGGCGGCGGGCGTCAACCAGAAGCCGGGCGAGACGCGCCTGCAACTGCTGGAACGCAATCAGGCGGTGTTCAACGAGGTCATCCCGCAGATCATCGCCCATGCGCCGGATGCGGTCATCGTCGTCGCCACCAACCCGGTCGATGTGATGACGCACCTGACCGCGCGCATCGCTGCCGCGCACGGCTGGGAACGCGGGCGCGTGCTGGGCAGCGGCACGACGCTCGACACCGCGCGCTTCCGCACGCTGCTGGGGCGGGCGCTGCATGTGGACGCGCACTACGTCCATGCCTACGTGGTCGGCGAACACGGCGACAGCGAAGTCCTCACCTGGTCGCTGGTCAACATCGGCGGCATCCCGCTGGACGAGTACGTCGCCCGCTTCGACATCCCGCTCGACGCCGACGCGCGTGCCGCCATCGACACCGGGGTGCGCCGCGCGGCGTATCACATCATCGAGGGCAAGAGCGCCACCTACTACGGCATCGGCAGCGCGCTGGCGCGCATCATCGATGTCATCCTGCATGACCAGAACGCCGTGCTGACGATCTGCGCACCGTTCGAGTCGCTGGCGGGCGTGGAGGATGTGACCGCCGCCATGCCGCACATCGTCAGCGGAGAGGGCGCGGTCGCCGCCCTGCCCCTGCCGATGAACGCCGACGAACTGGCGAAACTGGCGCACAGCGCCGGGGTGATCCGGGCGGCGATCAGCGCGCTGAGCGGGTGATTTATCGGTTGTTCAGGATTTTATGATATACTAGGGACATCTGTTGATTGCTCAAGGAGCTGTCCCTTTCCATGATCCCCCCTAGTAGTACGCCTGTCACGCTCGCCCTGACTCAGGTCATCAACGGCGAGGTGACAGGCGGAAGCTGGTCAACCCTCCTGCTGTACGTGTCGTTCGCCCTGCTGACCTCATTTCTGTGTTCGCTGCTCGAAGCGTCGCTGCTCTCGTCATCGCGTTCCTATGTCGAGACGCGCGCCGCTGAAGGCAGCCGCGCCGCCCGTCTGCTGCTGCGCCACAAGCTGAATGTCGAAAGCTCGATCACCGCCATCCTGACGCTGAACACCATCGCCAATACGCTGGGCGCGACCTTCGCCGGGGCGGAAGCGGCGAAAATCTTCGGTTCCGATGCAGTCGGGCTGATCTCCGGCGTGCTGACGCTGCTGGTGCTGGTTTTCTCCGAGATCATCCCCAAAACGCTGGGCGCGATCTACTGGGGATCGCTCATCCCCTTCACCGCCTACGCGCTTCAGGTGCTGGTCACGGTGCTGGCTCCGTTCGTGTGGGTGTTCCGCCGCATCGGAGACTGGCTGCGTCCCGAACAGGAACAGCCGACCATCACCCGCAACGAACTGAGCGCGCTGGCGACGATCGGCGAACAGGAAGGCACGCTCAAGGCGCACGAGAGCCGGATGCTCCGCAGTCTGCTCAGGCTGGAGACGGTGAGCGCCGCCGATGTGATGACGCCGCGCCCGGTGGTGCTGGCGTTCAGCGAGACGCTGACCGTGCGCGAGGTGCTGGAGAAACAGCCCGCGCTGCCTTATTCGCGTCTGCCCGTGTACGCCGAGAATATGGACAACATCACCGGCTATGTGCTGCGCCACGATGTGCTGAAGGCGATGGCGGCTGACGCGCCGGATACGCCGCTGACCGCGCTTCGCAAGACGATCGACGCCGTGCCGGAGACGATGCGCCTGCCCCAGGTGCTGGATCGCTTCGTCGCGGCGCGCGCCCACATCCTGCTGGTGATCGACGAGTTCGGCGGCACGGCGGGCATCCTGACGCTGGAGGACGCCATCGAGACGCTGCTCGGCATCGAGATCATGGACGAGAGCGACGCCCACCCCGACATGCGCGAACTGGCGTTCCAGCGCCGCCGTCTGCTGAACATGCCGGAAGCGGACGATGATGCCGACGCCGCGCCATCGATCACCCCGGCGCTGACGGGGTAAAACGGGCGGTTCACAGAGCGGGCACTTCTTTCGTCAGGCAGTGTACCGCGCCGCCGCCGTTCGCCGACGCCGCACAGTCGATGGCGATGACGGTATGCTCAGGCATGGCGCGCCGATACACCGCCAGCGCCGCATCATCCTGCGGGACGCCGAACGTCGGCACGAGGACGCGCCCGTTGACCGTCAGGGCGTTGGTGTAGCTGCGCCAGACGGGAAAGACGCCCCAGTTCAGGTACGGATCGGGCATCGGCAGGCGGATCAGGCGGTAGGGTTCGCCCGCCGCGCTGACGGCGCGCTCCAGCCTGGCGCGCGTCTCGCGCAGGCGATCGCGGTTGAACGGCGTCTCGTCGGCGATTAGGATGGTGCGCGCGTCCGCCAGCTTGACCGCCAGATCGATATGCCCGGTCTCTTCATGGCGCAGCGGCGGCGTGGTCAGGATCACCTCGCAGGCGATGGCGGTGCGCAGCCGTTCGCGGATTTCTTCGCGCGGCACATCGGGGTGACGGTCATACAGATCATCGCTCATCAGGATCGTGCCCGCTCCGTCGGACCAGATGTTGCCCCCCTCGGTGTGCAGGTCGAGGGCGGCGCACGGCGCGTCGATCAGCGCGGCGTAGCGGGCGGGCATGGCGTCATCGCGCGTCTGCGGATAGGTCGGCAGCGGGTCGTAGATGGCGCTGAGCGCGGCACGCCGTCCATCGGGCAGCGCGCCGATGATCGCGCCGTAGTCGCGCACCCAGATGTCATCGGTCGGCAGGTGGATCAGGCGCACAGCGTCGATCTGCGCCCTGCCGCGCGCCGCCAGATGCAGCGCGATCAGGCGCGCCCATGCCGGGTGCGGCAGCAGCACATCGACCCGCGCCACCGGGCTGATCGCCTCGATCATCTGGAGATGCGTCTCCCACAGCGGTGGGTAGAGGATGGGGAAGGCGATCACCACCGCTTCCATCGGCTCCCACTGGGCGGGCAGGCGCAGCGGGGCGTCGAACGGTGCGCCAGGTGTCGCCTCAGGCGCAGGGATGACGGTCGGTTCGGGCTGGGCGATCAGGGCGCGGCGTGCGGCGCGGGCGTCCATGCCCGGCGGCAGGATGCGCCAGCGCGCCATGTAATGCGTCTGCCCTTCGACGGAAAGCGGCGGGTGGGCGTCGGCATCGGCGGTGGAGAGCGCGCTCCACAGGGTGTGGATGGGCGGGACGCCGCGCCGCCGCCAGAGCGGATAGGGGATGAAGTCGAAGCGGATCGGAGACGCCATCAGGACGCATCGCCTTTCAGCATCGCCTGCACCGCCTCGGCGACCTGCATCAGGTTGGGCAGCGGGCGCGCCCACAGCGTCGGCACATGCACGCGCAGACCGGGCAGCAGCGGCGTGGTGTAGGCGTCAGCGGCGTCCGGTTCGATGACGCGGTAGCGCCCGTCGGCGTCGAGCCGGTTGAAGACCGCCGTCGTGCGATCGGGGTCGATGATCCAGTATTCGCGCACGCCCGCCCGCTCATACGCATCGCGCTTGACGATGTAATCGCGCTTGACGCTTTCCGGCGAGATCACCTCGATGCACACATCCGCCGCGCCGATGACCGCCGTGTCGGTCAGCGTACCGACGCTGTTCTCGTTCAGCACGACCATCAGATCGGGTTCGCGGTAGTGATGGGCGTCCAGTTTGAGGATGAACGGCTCGATGAAAACCTGACCGATCGGGCGCAAAGACAGGTAGGCGTCGAGCAGGCGGATCAGATACAGCAGCGTGTGGTTATGGTCTGCTTTGACTGGCGACAACGCGATCAGCTCCCCGTCTGCCCATTCGTAATGCCGTTCCGCCCAGTGGTCAAGGTAGTCCTGTTCGCTCACCGCCTGCGGCGCGGCGTCGCGCGCGATCGGCTCGGTCAGGGTCATGGTGTGCCCTCTTTCAGCATCGCCTGCACCGCCTCGGCGACCTGCATCAGGTTGGGCAGCGGGCG
>CAZTLS010000077.1:0-1755 GCA_964614405.1 uncultured Pleurocapsa sp. | reverse complement strand
GCTTGACGATGTAATCGCGCTTGACGCTTTCCGGCGAGATCACCTCGATGCACACGTCCGCCGCGCCGATGACCGCCGTGTCGGTCAGCGTACCGATGCTGTTCTCGTTCAGCACGACCATCAGATCGGGTTCGCGGTAGTGGCGGGCGTCCAGTTTGAGGATGAACGGTTCGCCCAGCAGGATACCGATCGGGCGCAGCGAGAAATACGCATGAATGAGCAGCCGGAGATACTCAACCTCGTTGTGATGAACCAGTTTGATCGGCGACAACGCGATCAGCTCCCCCTCTACCCATTCGTAATGCCGTTCCGCCCAGTGATCAAGGTAGTCCTGTTCGCTCACCACCTGCGGCGCGGCGTCGCGCGCGATCGGTTCGGTCAGGGTCATGGTGTGCCCTCACTATACGGTCTTCCTGTGGTGATTGTACACGAAAGTGGGCGTCAGCCGCTCAACCCGCGCGCCAGCGCCGACAGCCATGCCGCCGTGCTTTCGACGCCTGGCAGCAGCGCATCGGCATTCTCGCGCACCACCGTCGGCGTCGTCCCATCCACCCCCGTCACGCCGATGGCATACGCCGCACACTGCCCGGACTCGCGCAGGGCGCGGGCGGCGCGCATCGCATCGGCGTCGGTCACGTCATCGCCCAGCCACACCGCCGCGCCGATGGCGTATTCGGCGATCAGGCTGGCGAACGCCGTCCCTTTGTCGATGGGCGCGCGCGGGCGTACCTCGTACAGCCTGTGCCCGCCGGAATGCGCCAGCCCGTGCGCGGCGCACACCTCCGCCAGCAGCACGCCGAACGCCGTCTCGACCGCCGCCGGGTCATCGACCGCCCGGTAATGGATCGACAGCGTGGCGCGCTTGTCCTCGATGAACATGCCCGGCAGCAGATGCGCCCTGAGCGCGGCGATGACCGCTTCCAGCGCCGGGCGCGCGGCGGCGGCTTCCGGCGCGATCTCGACGTGACCGTCGATCCAGCGTTCAAAGCCGTGATTGCCGACATAGACCAGCCCATCCAGCCCGACCTTCGTCCGCCCGTCCGCCGCTGATCGCCCGGTGATGGCGGCGGTCAGCGGCAGGTGACGCGCGATCGTCTCCAGGGCGGCGCGCGCTTCGGGCAGCACAATCGCCGCCTGGGGCGTGGGCGCGATCGGGCTGATCGTGCCGTCGATGTCGGTGAGCAGCGCGGCGCGCACGCCGTCACGGTGCGCGTCGATCAGCGCATCGCGCAGCGCATCGGGGGTCATCGGGCGATCACGGGCTGATTGGCGCAGGCGCGGCTGACGATCATGAACGCTCCATCGACCCAGCCGAGCTGTCCGTCGTATTCGGCGTACCACCAGAATGCCGACTCGCCGGAGGCGGGTCCGCGACCGTACACATCGAGGGTCGTGCCCGCCGGGATGACGACCAGCGTCTCGCTCTGGGTAGTCGGCGCGGCGCGCAGGCGCAGGTTGAACTCGACCGACGCCAGGCACGGCGCGACCGGGGTGGGCGTGGGGACGGGCGTCCGCGTGACGAAGGTGAAGCGCGTGGCGGTCGGCGGGGCGGGCGTCTCGGTCGGACGCGGGGTGAAGGTGGCGCTCGGCGTCAGGGTGGGCGGCGGGGTGCGCGTCGGCGTGGCGCTGGGCAGGGGAGTGGGTGTGGGCGTGCTGGTGCTGGCGGCAGCGACGCGGACGGGCGCTTCCGGCGTCTGGTAGAGCATGACGGGCGCCGTGTCGACGTAGGCGCGAAGCTTCTCCTCAGGCACCTCG
>CAZTLS010000076.1:0-14145 GCA_964614405.1 uncultured Pleurocapsa sp. | reverse complement strand
GGGAGCCACCCGCGCCGCCAGCGTCCGCAGCAGGTCGAGGCGGTTGTGCGCGCCGGGGATATGATGCAGCACGCCGAACAGGGTGATCAGGTCGAAGTGGGAGTCGGGCGGCGGGTCGGTCAGCAGATCGTGGCGGGCAAACGTCACGCCCGGCACGTCAGCCAGCGACGCGCGCGCCAGATCGATGAGCGCCGGGCTGCTGTCCGTGCCGTGCCAGGTGAACGACGGCAGGTGTTCCGCCAGAAAGCGGGCGAAGCGCCCGTTGCCGCACCCGGCATCCCAGACGCGCATCCCAGGCGTCAGGTGCGTCGCCAGCTGCGCCCAGCCCGCCCATGCCGACTGGCGGGTGTCGTCGAAGCTGGCGGCATGGCGGGCGTAGAAGGCGGCGTTGAGCGCGTTCAGATAGTGCGCGGTGCGATCGTTCATGATTCCTCTCATCCGTATTTGGCGGTAGAATCGGATCATTGTGTCCGTAAAGATGCCCGGCAGGGGTGACCGATGAAACACAGGCAGCCGATCGACCTCGACGCACACCGCCACCACCTGATCGCCGTGATCGGGCGGGTGATCGCGCATGTGCCGGAGCCTGGGCACACCCTCAATCAGGTGGTGCGCGCCTACTCGCGCGAGACGGGCGCGCCGCTCTACAGCCATGACGACCTGATCCGCGCCTACCGCCGTTTCGCCGGGCAGGACGGGCTGCCCCCGTTCGACCCGACGGTGATCGAGCGGCTGCGCCTCAAGCCGATCCGCACCAGTTCCGGCGTCACGCCCGTCACCATCCTGACCAAACCGTTCCCCTGCCCAGGCGAGTGCATCTTCTGCCCGAATGACGTGCGGATGCCGAAAAGTTACCTGAGCGACGAGCCGGGCGCACAGCGCGCCGAGCAGAACGGCTTCGACCCGTACCTGCAAACGATGTCCAGGCTGCGCGCCTACCACAACACCGGGCATCCGACCGACAAGATCGAGCTGATCGTGCTGGGCGGCACGTGGTCATTTTACCCGGAAACGTATCAGGTCTGGTTCATCCGCCGTGCCTTCGATGCGCTGCACGACTTTGGCGCGGGCATCGATCGCAGCGCGGAGGTCTCCGCACTGCTGCATGACGCCTCACAGCTCCACCCGGATCGCAATACCGCCCACGTCTTCATCGACGGCGGACAGGGCGGGCAGACGTACAATCAGGTGGTGCAGGCGATCTACAGCGAGGAGATGCACCGTTCGCGCGCGCTGGCGGGGCAGGTCGCTGCCGGGCTGCGGGCGCGCACCGTCATCGACGAATACGCCACCTGGGACGAACTGGACGCCGCCCATCGCCAGAACGAGGACGCGCCCGTGCGCTGCGTCGGTCTGGTCATCGAGACGCGCCCCGACCACCTCGACGCCGATGAGGTGACCCGCATCCGGCGGCTGGGCTGCACGAAGGTGCAGATCGGCGTGCAGAGCCTTGACGACGCGGTGCTGCGCCTCAACCGACGCGGGCACACCGTCGCGGCGACGCGGCGCGCCTTCCGGCTGCTGCGCGCGGCGGGTTTCAAGATTCACGCTCACTGGATGCCCAACCTGTACGGCTCTGACCCGGCAGCCGACCTGCGCGATTTCGCCCGCCTCTTCGACGACCCGGATTTTCGCCCCGACGAACTGAAAATCTACCCCTGTTCGCTCATCGAGAGCGCCGAACTGATGCGCCCCTACCGCGAAGGGCGCTGGCGTCCGTATACGCATGACGAACTGCTGGAGGTCGTGGTCGGCTGTCTGCGCGCCGCGCCGGAATACTGCCGCCTGACGCGCATCATCCGCGACATCCCAGGCACGGACATCGTGGACGGCAACCGGATGACCAACTTCCGTCAGGTGGCGGAGGAAGCGCTGGCGCGGGCGGGCGGACGGGCGATGGACATCCGCGCACGCGAAATCCGCCGGGCGCAGATCGACCCGGCTCAGGCGACCCTCGACATCCAGCGGTACGCCACCAGCACGGGCGAAGAGGTCTTCCTGCAATTCATCCTGCCCGCCGATCGTTCGATCACCGCGTTTCTGCGCCTGGCGCTGCCCAGCGCCGACGCCCCGATGCCCGATGAGCTGCGCGGCGCGGCAGTGGTGCGCGAGGTGCATGTGTACGGGCAGGCGCTCGGCATCGGCGAGAGCGCGCCTGGGCGGGCACAGCACGCGGGTTTGGGCGCGCGCCTGCTCGACCACGCCGCGCACATCGCCGCACAAGCGGGCTACGCGCGGCTGGCGGTCATTTCGGCGGTGGGCACGCGCGGCTACTACCGCAGGCGCGGCTTCACCGACGGAACGCTGTACCAGCATCGCGCGCTGACGCCATCGGTGCTATCATCAGAGGCGGGTTGAAAACCGGGAGCGAGATCGCTTATGAACGCATTGAACGCGGTCGAACGCCAGCGCCGCACCGTGCGCGCCATCCTGTTCGCCATCATCATCGGCACACTGCCGTTCTACTGTGCGGGCATCGTGCTGTACGTCACCGCGCCCAACGCCGCCATCGGTTTGCCGGGGCGCGCCAGCGCCACCCCGTCGCAGCCCGCCGGAGCGATCGCCAGCAACACCCCGCTGATCGTCACCACCGCGCCGCCAGGCTTTTTCGCCAGCAATACCCCGATCGGGCTGCCGCCAACGGCGATCCAGCTTCCCACCAGCGGTGGCGTGATCATCCTGCCGCCGACGTGGCCCGCCCTGCTGCCGCCCACGCAGCCGCCACTGGTCATCCCCAACACGCCCACTCTCGCGCCGACGCTCACTTTCGCGCCGACCAGCACGCCGATCATCCTGCCCACCAGCACGCCGCTCCCCCTGCCGACCGATACGCCCATCCCGACCTGGACGCCGTTCCCCACGCAGACGGCGACGCCCACTCTGACAGTCGCCCCACCCATCGACACACCTCTGCCGTTCGACACGCCGATCCCGCCCGGCTCATGAAGCGCGGTTTGATCCGTCTGCACCGTTCACCGAAGAGATGACCATGCCTTTTGATCTGAAAGCTCATCTGAAAACCCTGACCGAAGCGCACGCCCCAACCGGGCATGAAGACGCCGTGCGCGCCATCCTGCGCGATGCCTGGCGCGACCTGGTGGATGACATGCACACCGATGGACTCGGCAGCCTGATCGGGGTCAAACGGGCGACGCAGCCCGGCGATCCGCCGCGCCGCATCATGCTGGCGGCGCACATAGACGAGATCGGGCTGATGGTGCGCGCCGTGCAGGACGGGTTCGTGTTCGTCCACCGGATCAGCGGTATCGACCACCGCACGATGCTGGCGCAGCCGGTGATCGTGCATGGGCGCGAACCGCTCCCCGGCGTGGTCGCTGCTGCGCCGCCGCACCTGCTCAAAGCCGAAGAGCGCAGCCGCTACCCAGGCATCGGTGATCTGGTGATCGACACCGGGCGCACAGCGGAGGAGATCGCCGCGCTGGTGCGCCCCGGCGATCTGGTGACGGTCGATGCGCCGCTGATCGATCTGCTGGGGCAGCGCGTGGCGGGCAAAGCGATGGATGACCGCGCGTGCGTGGCGGCGGTGACGCTGTGCCTGCACGAGCTGAAGTCGCTTCAGCATCAGTGGGATGTCTACGCCGCCGCCACCGTGCAGGAGGAGATCGGCTTGTACGGCGCAGCGACGGCGGCATACGACATCCAGCCAGACATCGCCATCGCGCTCGATGTGACCTTTGCGCCGCAGCCGGGCATGGACAGCGCCTTCACCAGCGAACTGGGCGGCGGACCCGGCATCGGCATCGGACCGAACTTCCACCCGAAACTGGTGGAGAAGATGAAAGAGACCGCCCGTCGGTACGAGTTCAAACTCCAGGACGACATCATCCCAGGGGCGAGTGGCACGGATGCGTGGGCGATCCAGGTGGCGCGCGAAGGCGTGCCGACGCTGCTGCTGGAGGTTCCGATCCGCAACATGCACTCCCCGGTCGAGACGGTCGATCTGCGCGACATCACGCGCGCCGGGCGGCTGATGGCGCGCTTCATCGCCGATCTCGATGCCGACTTCATGCAGGCGATCGCCTGGTCGTAGGGGCGCACCCGGTGGGTCGCCCGCGCACCCGGTGGGTCGCCCGAAATGTGCTGGCACAACCCTGAACCTGATCGCTGCGTAAAAGGGTATAATGAAGGATGAGGACTCGGTGCAGGGCGCGGCGCAGCCGCCCGGAGAAATCGATCATTGTCTACAACCGATCCAGTCATCCTTGAATGGGTAGAGGCGGCGCTGGCGGGCGATCAGGACGCCTTCGCCGAACTGGTCTATACCTATCAGGATGCGGTCTACAATCTGTGCTACCGCATCCTGTCCGAACGGGGAGAGGCGGAAGATGCTGCTCAGGAGGCATTCCTGCGCGCTTACCTCAACCTGGCGCGCTTCGACCCGACGCGCTCGTTCAAAACCTGGCTGCTCAGCATCGCCTCCAACCACTGCATCGACCGTCTGCGCCGCCGCCGCATGAAGCTGCTCTCCATCGACGACCCCCTGCCCAGCCTGACGCTGAGCGGTGACGAGCCAGAGCCGGAAGATGTCACCATCGCGCGCGAACAGAGCGCGGGCATTCAGCGTCTGCTCAACCGCCTGCCCGATGATTATCGCGCCGCCATCGTCCTGCGCTACTGGTATGATTATTCGTATGTCGAGATCGCAGCCATGCTCGAAACCACTGAAAGCGCGATCAAAAGCCGCCTGTTCCGCGCCCGGCAAATGCTGGCGGATATGATCGGGGATGATGATGCCATCCCCGGCAGCCTGGCGCTGTTGATGGAGGATACGTAAAAACTCATGGCAAACCCCAACGATGCCCGCCGCGCCCAACTGCTTCAGGCGATCGACGATGCCGAGTCGCCCGAAGCGCTGGAGACCCTGCGCGCCAGCCTGGAGACCGACCCTCAGGCGCGCGCCGATTTCGACCGTCTGCGCCGCACCGACCGGATGCTGCGCGCCGCCCCGATGGAAGCCGCCCCGGAACGCCTGGCGCTCAAAATCATGGCGGCGCTGGCGCAGCGTCTCAATCCGGAGCAGATGCGCGGGTCAGCGGCAGCGCTGGCGATCGGCTTGGCGGCGATCGCGCTGCTGCTCACCCCGATGCTGGCGGTGCTGGGCTGGCTGGTCGTCTCCGCTGTCGGCAGCGCCACCATCCTCGGTGGGGTGTTCGCGGGCGTCACGGCGCTCATCAGCACGCTCATGGGCGCGCTCGAACGCATCATGAACGGCGCACAGGACATCATGCAGACTTCGCCCGAAGCCGCGCTGCTGCTGCTGGGACTGGTCCCGATCGCCGTGTTGTGGATGACCCGCTTCCGCTGGCTGATGGACTGGGACGCCGATGACGACGGCTCACGTCCGAAGGATGGGGCATGAGTACGACGACACGCATTCCCGCCCGCGTCACCGGGCGGGGGCGGATCATGGCGCTGGCGTTCCTGGTGGTATTCGGGGCAGCGCTGCTGGCGCTGGCGGGTCGTTCCGCCGTCACCACCCTGACCGACGCCTTCCCTGGCGGCGTCATCGTCACTGAGGCATACCTGCTCGTCGGACAATATGAGGGCGATCTGGCGATCGCTGCCGGGTCAGCGCGGACCGTCCAAACCGCTCGCGTGGTCGGCAATACCGCGCTGCTCGCCGAGTCGGTTTCGATCAGCGGCACATTCGACGGCTCGCTCACCGTCCTGTCCACCCATATCGCCATCGACGGCGCGACAGTGAAAGGGCAGCTCGTGCTGGTGGGCGACAACATCCTGGTGACCGACTCGCGCATCGAAGGGGAGGCGCTCATCGACGGGCGCAACCTCAACCTGACGGAGACCGCCGTGTTCGCCACCCCGCCGACGGTGTGCAGCACGATGCTGATGGATACCCGCCGCGATGCCGCGCTGGAACCCTGCCCGCCCAGCGGCATCGACCCGTTCGAGACGGTGCAGGCGCTGCGCCAGGCGTCGCTCAATGCCATGCCGCTGGTGGCGGCGGGGATCACGGTGCTGTCGGTCGGGCTGATCTGCGCGCTGCTGGCGGTCATCACCGCGTTCATGCCCGCGCGCATCGTCGCCATCGGCGGGGTGATGCGCCGCTACAGCGTGCGCGCGCTGCTGGTCGGGGCGGCGGTCATCAGCGGCTTCATCGGGTTGAGCGGGGCGGTCATCGTGCTGCTGGGGACGCTGCCGCCGCTCGGCTGGGTGCTGATCGTCATCTGGCTGCTGCTGGGGCTGGCGCTCTTCATCCTCATCCTGATCGGTCTGGCGGCGCTGGCGCACGCGCTGGGGTCGATCATCCTGGCGCGTTTCGCCCGGCGTGCCGAAACGCCGATCACAGCGGTGGTCACCGGTGGGGTGATCGTCGCCCTGGCGCTGGTGCTGATCGCCGTGCTGCCCGTGCATGATCTGATCGTGCTGACGCTGCTCGTCCTGCTGACCGCGCCGGGTGCAGGCGCAGCGTTCGGCGCACGGACCGACCGAAGCAGCGCGTAACCAGCCCATTCGTTCGACCGAAACAGATTTGAAGGGAAGCCCCATGAGATCATTCGCCGTCGTCCTGCTGATCGCGTTCGTCTGGGCGCTTTTCCCCGCGCCTGCCTACGCCCAGGATGACGCCCCGGACCTGACGCTGACCGTGCGCGCCGGGTTCAACACCCTCTACCGCGCCGATGCGTGGCTGCCCGTCACCATCGAGGTGAGCAACGCGGGCGGGCTGTTCGAGGGGCGGCTGGTCGTCCGCCCGGAGACCACACTCGGTCTGCTCAACCCGGTCAGCACGCCCGTCACGCTGGCGCGCGGCGCACGCCAGACGATCACCCTCTACATCCTGCTGCGCGGCGGCACGATCACCGTCCGCCCGGAATTTATCGCTGCAGACGGGACGGTCGTCGCCGATGCCGACGCGCCGGTGCGCTCCATCAGCCTGTTCGACCCGCTCGCTGGCGTCATCACCAGCGCGCCGATCGCCAGCATCGACCTGACCGCCTCCGCCGACAGCGGGACGCTTCAGCAGGTGGCGCTCGCCATCCGCGACCTGCCCGACCAGCCCGCCCTGCTCGACGCCTTCGATGTGCTGCTGCTGGCGGATGTCGATACCGCCCCGCTCACCCCGGCGCAGCGAGGCGCGCTGGGCATGTGGGTCGCCTCTGGCGGACACCTGATCATCGCGGGCGGGGCGAACGGCGCGCTCACCCTGAGCGGCATGGGCGATCTCGCGCCGCTGCGCCCGCGCGGCACGGTCACGCTGGAGTCGCTCGCGCCGCTGGCGGCATGGCTGCGCGGCGGGGCGGCGGATGACAGCCTGAATGCCCCGACAGTCGTCCTCACCGGAGAGGTGGACGCGGCGGCACGCACGCTGGTGGCGTCTGGCGATGTGCCGCTGCTGGTGCGCCGCGCCTACGGAGACGGCACGATCGACCTGCTCACCCCCGACCCGAACGTCGCCCCGCTGCGCGGCTGGGGCGGCATGGCGGCGCTGTGGACGGCACTGCTCACCAGCACCGCGCCGCTGCCTGGCTGGGGCGCGGGCATCACCAGCCCGGAAGATGTCTCACGCGCGGCGGCGATCATCCCAGGCTTCGACCCGCTTCCAGACGGTACGCCGCTGCTCGGCTTCCTGATCCTGTACATCGTGCTGATCGGTCCGGTCAACTATGTCATCCTCTCGAGACTGAAGCGGCGCGAATGGGCGTGGTTCACCATCCCCATCCTGATCGTCATCTTCAGCGTCATGGCATACACCTTCGGCGTCAACCTGCGCGGAGCCAGCGTCACGATCACCCGGCTGGCGGTGGTGCGCGGGTGGGCGGGGCTGGAGCAGGCGCGCGCTGATGCCGTCATCGGCGTGCTGTCGCCCACCCGCGCCGCCTACGACCTGACGGTCGATGGCGCGCCGCTGCGTCCCCTGTCCGCGCCTGCCTTCGCCAGTGCCGGCTTCTTCGGGCGTGACCTGACGGCGAACGCGACCATCGCCCAGCGGGCGGGCTTCACGGCGGAAGACTTCACCATCGACTCCAGCTTCATCGCCCGTTTCGCCGCCACCACCGCTGTCTCCGCCCCGGCGATCAGCGGTCGGCTGACGCTGAGCGACGATGCGGACGGCGCGCAGACCGCGCGCGGCTTCGTCCGCAACGAGTCCGCCCTGACGCTGACGGAACCGGTCATCCTGATGCGCGGGGCGGTCTACCGCCTGGCGGAGGCGATCGCGCCGGGGCAGGCGGTCGATTTCGAGATGACGCTGCCCGGCACATCGCCGCCCGCCCCTGGTCGGCGAGTGGGCTTGCCGCTGGGTGCGTTCTTCTCCTCACGCCGCGCGCCGACCAGCACCGACAACACCATCAGCGCCATCATGAACGTGGCGGGCGTCGATCCACGCTTCAACAGCGTGCTGACCAGCATCACGCCCGACGCGCAGGAATTTCAGCGCCGGCTGTGGCTGCTGGACGGCATCGTCGATGAACCGTTCAACACGGGCAGTGGGCGCGGTGACCGGGCGTTTCTGGTGGCGTGGAACAACGAGTCTCCGGTCGGGCTGGCGCTGGAAGGCGCGGGCTGGACATCCAGCGACACCACCCTCTACCTGATCGCGCTGGAGAGCACGTTTGCGCCGCCCGCTGGCGAAGTGGTCATCGCGCCGGATCGCTTCACATGGGCGCGCGTCGGCTCCGACATCATGGTGAGTGGGCGCACCTACTCGCCGGACTCGGTCACGATCTTCCCAGGTGAGGATGCGGTGCTGCGCTTCACGCCATTCGCCGATGCCAGGCTGGAGCAGGTGACCGGGCTGAGGCTGAGCGTCCGCACGGTCAACATCGGCGGGCGCAACTTCCCGGCAGAACTGTGGGACTGGCGCGCCGGGGCGTGGCGGACGGTGCAGATCGTCAACGGGGTGGCGGATGTGGTCAACCCGGCGCGCTTCGTCGGGGCGAACGGGACGGTGCTGGCGCGCTTCAGCGCGAGCGATCGCACCGGGTCGCTGCGGCTGGAGCGGATTGAACTGACCCTGCGCGGTGTGAGGTAATGTGCATATGACTGCGCTGCCTGATCGTCTCTGGACGCCGGAAGAATACCTGGCATTTGACCGTTCCGCCCCGATCCGGCATGAGTATCTGGACGGGTCGGTGTATGCGATGGCGGGCGCACGGCTGCATCACAATCTGATCGTCTCCAATACCATCGCTGCGCTGATCAGCGGGCTGGGCGGTCGTCCATGTATGGTGCTGGCGAGCGATCAGCGAGTGAGCGCTGCAAAAGCGAAGATGTATGCTTACCCCGACATCAGCGTGGTGTGTGGTGCGCCGCGTTATGATCGTGAACAGGGGGACGTGTTGTACAATCCCACCCTGATCGTTGAGGTGCTGTCCCCCGCCACCGAAATGTTCGATCGCACGGTCAAATTTCAGCGCTACCAGACGATCGAGTCGCTGCGGGAATATGTGCTGATCGCGCAGGATCGTCCGCTGGTCGAGGTGTACACACGGCAGGCGGATGAACGCTGGCTGATCGGTTATGGTCGGGCATCGGATGCGGTGGTGATCCTGGAAGCGCTCGGCTGTACGCTGGCACTGGCAGATGTGTACCGTTTGGTGGATTTTGATACGCAGGCAGAGTAGATCAGGATACGCCCCTATGAGCGAATGGATCATCGAAACACGCGATCTCGTCAAGCGTTTCGGCGGCTTTACAGCGGTCAACGGGCTGTCGCTTCAGGTTCCGCCTGGGTCGATCTACGGCTTCGTCGGACCGAACGGCGCAGGCAAGACCACCACCATGCGCATCCTGACCACGCTCACCCGCCCGACATCGGGCGAGGCGTTCGTCGCCGGGCATTCGGTGACGAACGATGCGCGGGCAGTGCGCCGTGCCATCGGCTACATGCCGGACGAGTTCGGAGTGTACGACGACATGCGCGCCTGGGAATACCTCGACTTCTTCGCCGCCTGCTATGACATCCCGGAGGTGGAACGGCGCGGGCTGGTCAACGACCTGCTCACGCTGGTCGATCTGGCACATCGGCGCGATGACATGGTGGACAAGCTCAGCCGGGGCATGAAGCAGCGCCTCTCGCTGGCGCGCACGCTGGCGCACGATCCGCAGGTGCTGATCCTCGACGAGCCGGCATCCGGGCTGGACCCGCGCGCGCGGGTGGAAATCCGCGAGCTGCTGGTCGAGCTGGCGCGGATGGGCAAGACGATCTTCTTCTCCACCCACATCCTGGCAGACGTGAACGAAATCTGCACGCACCTCGGCATCGTCGAGGGTGGGCAGATGATCATTCAGGGGAGCATGGAGGCGATCCGTATGCAGCTTCAGCCGCACCGCGAGATCGTCGTCACCGTGCGTGACAGCGAGTCCGCTGGGCAGGTGCGCGCGGCAGCGAGCGCGGTGGCGGGCGTGGTCGAGGCGGTCGATCTCGACCCGAAGGCAGGGCGTCCGCGCGTGCGGATCGCTTTCCGGGGGGATGATGACGGCATCGCCGCGCTCAACGCCGCCATCGCCGCATCAGGGGCGGGGGTGCTGGGGTTCAATGAAGAGACGAAAGACCTGGAGACGCTGTTCATGAGCGTGACAAAAGGACTGGTGACCTGAGTTGAGCAGCCGCTTCTTCTCCGCGCCGACGCGCGCCGCCCTCCATGAGCGTCTGGCATCGGTGGGCTGGGCAGCGCTGTGCATCGTCACGGTGGTGCTGTTCGCTATCGCCGTCGAGGGGATTTTCGCGCAGACGATGCAGTTCGACGAGCCGATCTTCCTGACGGCGGGGCGGGCGATCGCGGAAGGGCGCGCCCCTTACCTGACGGTGTGGGATCACAAGCCGCCGATGATCTACCTCACACTTGCCCCGTTCGCGGCGCTGGAGCGCGACCCGGTGCTGGCGCTGCGCTATGGCACACTTGTCCTGAACGGGGTGTTCGTGCTGCTGATGGGCGGGCTGGCGTGGGCGATGAGCGGTTCGCGCCGTGCGGCACTCGTCGCGGTCATGCTGGCGGCGATCCATGCGGGCTATCGTGCGCTGCTCTCCGGGGTGGATACCGTCTCGCTGATGAGCAACTTCACGGTGGCGGCGTTCATGCTGGCGCGCGGGCAGACGATCCCGCTGGCGTTGGCGGGCGTGTGCTTCAGCGCGGCGCTGCTCTCCAAGCAGGTCGTGCTGCCTGAAGGGGTGGCGCTGCTGGCGTTCGCCATCTGGCGTGCGCGCACCTGGCGCGCGGCGATCCTGGTCATCGTGGGCGGCGCGCTGGCGGGGGGGGCATTCGTCGTCTGGGCGGTGACGGCGGGCTTCTGGGATGCCTTCTGGGAGCAGGCGGTGTACACCAATTTCCTGTACACCTTCAGCGCCAACTGGCGTCTGAGCAGCGAGAGCGGCGATTTCGTGCGCGATTATTTCCTGCCCCACACCCTGCCCATGCTCAGCCCGCTGCTCATCGGGGCGGGCTGGGCGGCATGGACGCTGCGCCGACAGCGCACGCTGCTGCTGCTCATGCTCGGCTGGGCGGGGCTGGCGTTCATCGGCGCGGGCATCGGTCGGGCGCTGCGCCCCGACTATTTCTATCAGGTGTTTCCGCCGCTCATCCTGCTCATCGCGCTGGCGGCGGAAGCGGTGCGCGGGCGCACCCTCGCCTGGCTGCCCCTGGCGGGGGCGCTGGCGTTCATCGGTCCGGGGTTCGCTGCACACCGCGAAACGTATTCCGCAGACCTGACGCTGTATGGCAGAACTTCGGTTGGCGAAATGCTGATGACGGATAGAACACGGGAAGAATGTGTGTGGATGTGGGGTAACCTGGCGGGGCTGCTGCTGGAAATCAACCGCGAGTCGTGTTCGCCATTTGTCTTCAATGCCCCACTCATGGTGCATGAGGGCTTCGATACCATCCTGAACCGGGATGCCTACATGCGCCAGATCATGCGCGCGGAGATGCACCTGCACGTGCGCGATTCGGTGTGGGGCTACTTCCCCGAACTGGCGCGATTTGCCGAGCGGTATCTGCGCCAGCCGATCGCCACAGCGGGCGGGGTGACCGTCTTCGCCGTCGATCGCTCGGCGTGGCACGCGCTGGATGTGCCGTTCGACGACGGCATCACGCTGCTCGGCGCGGACTTTCCGCCCGGTTCGGCGATGTGCGCCGGTGAAGCATTCACCGTCGCGCCTGCCTGGGAGGTGCGCGCCCCGGTCAGCGGCAACTGGCAGATGTTCATCAAGCTGCTGAGCGCCGATGAAGCCGATCAGGTGAGCGGCTTCGACGGGATGCCCGCACCGCACCGCCCGACCTTCGACTGGGAACGCCCCGGCGAAGTCATCCTGAGCGACATCATCCCGCCGCGCGCCCCGGACTATACGCGCTGGTGCTGGGGCTGTACGATTACACCACCGGCGACCACCTGCCCACGCTGGACGGGCGTCCTTACATCCGAATGACCGATCTGGAGGTACAGGCATGTTCATGAGCGGAGACTCCCCGCGCGACATGCGGCTGGAAACGGCGGCGCGCGCCCTGGTCATCGGGGCGATCGCGTGCGGGGCGGCAGTGCTGATCCTGATGCTGCTGGGCGTGCTGCGCGCGGCGGATGGTCTGGTCGGCGTGGTGATCGTCGGCTGGCGCGGCGCGTCCGGTGAGGCACTCGTGCTGGCGATCGGGGCGCTGCTGGTGTGCGCGGTGGTGCTGCTCTACGCCGCCATCGGTGTGCTGGCGCGCGAAGCGTGGGCGCTGATCGCGCTGGCGCTGTACGTGCTGGGAGGCGCGGCGGCGGTCGCGCTGCTGGGCATGACGCCGGGCATCCTGCTCATCGGCGCGGCGCTGGTGGCGGCATGGCTGGTGCGGCGCGACCTGCGCGCCTTCCGCCTCAACCCGGTGCTGAGCAAGGAGATGCGCGGGCGGATGCGCGGCTTTCGCGCCTTCGGCGTGCTGACGGTGTATCTGGCGGTCATGGGCGGCATCACGCTGCTGCTGTACGCCATCTACGGATCGATCGCCAGGTCGAGCGGCACGGCGGCGGTCGGCGAGATCGGGCGGGCGCTCTTCTACGGCGTGGCGGGTGTGGAGCTGCTGCTCATCCTCTTCCTCGCGCCCGCCTTCACCGCCGGGGCGATCGCCGGGGAGCGCGAGCGCCAGACGTATGACCTGCTGCAAACCACGCTGCTCACCCCGCCCACCCTCATCCTGGGCAAGCTGAACGCCACCTTCGGGTTCATCGTGCTGCTGCTGGCGGCGGGCATCCCGCTGCAAAGCCTGGCGTTCCTCTTCGGCGGGGTGACGGGCGGCGAGATCGCCATCACCATCGGGGTGCTGCTGGCGACGGCTGTGCTGCTGTGCGCCGTCGGCGTCTTCTTCTCCACCATCCTGGCGCGCACCGTCACCGCCAGCGCGCGCGCCTACGGAGCCAGCATCCTGCTGCTCTTCATCGCGCCGATCATCCTGGCGCTGCTGGCATCGCTCTTTCAGGATTTCGCCTATACGCGCTTCGGCGTGCGCCCGCCCGCCCCGGTTGAAGCAGCGCTGACCACGCTCAACACCCTGCTCATCAGCGCCAACCCCGCCAGCGCCGGGCTGACTTCCGCCTCGTTGCTGCTCGATCAGGGGTCGCTCACGCTCTACACCACCGCGCTGCGCGCTGATGGCAGCAGCATCGCCCTGCTCTCGCCCTGGCTGCTCTATCTGCTGCTGGCGACCGGGACGGGCGCGCTGCTCATCCTGATCAGCATCCGCGCTGCCGCCCTCCAGCAGGGGCGTGACCCCGTCCCGATCTTCACGCCCGAAAAGCCCGCAAAGAAACGGAAAGGTCGCCCCTCATGAGCGCACAGACACACCCCCTGATCCGCATCGTCGAGGCATGGGACCGGCGTGACCGGGCGCGGCACACGCCGCTCTGGCTGCCGTCGGCTGCTGTTTGAATCTCATGCCGGTATCCCTGCTCCTGGCAGTAGACCGAGGCGGGGTTGGGCATGTTCCCCGCCGTGGTGGGTTCAATCACTGGCTGGGTCGGGCGTCCTGCGCAGGCTGCCAGCGTGACCAAAAGAATAGAAAATACAACAATCCGTTTCATTTTTTCCTTCTTGATGATATTCCAAATCTTAGACACTGTCCATTTCCCTGGCTGCCAACGCCCTGGACGAGGTCAGGACGATGGCGAAAACCAGGGCAAAGCGTATTGAGGTTTCCC
>CAZTLS010000075.1:0-14311 GCA_964614405.1 uncultured Pleurocapsa sp. | reverse complement strand
CTGGGTACGACGGGCGCGGCGCGGCTGTACCTCGCGTGATGTCTTTTCAGCTTCGGGCGGCATGGGTGACTGACCTCTCCTTGAAACAGACCGGGGTTCCGGGTGATATGTGTCGATCGGGCGGGGGTGATCGCTGTCAAAAAAACACCGCCTGCGGGGGCGGTGTTTTTTTGATTTCAGGGGCACCAGGACTCGAACCTAGAATAACGCTTTTGGAGAGCGTTGTGTTGCCATTACACCATGCCCCTATGGATCATCGCCGCTTGAAGGTATTTTACACCCGTGATCGGCGGCTGGTCAACGCGCAGTTGGCGCGCTATTTCGTCTCGCGGTAGACGACGTGGCGGCGCACGATGGGATCATACTTTTTGATCTCCATACGCCCCTGATCGTTGCGCTTGTTCTTCTGCGTGTAATACATGTGACCACTCTCCGTGCTGCGGAGCTTGATCATCACACGCGCGCCTTTTTTCGCCATGCTGCTTTCATCCTCATCATCAAGCGAATGGACGCCATGCGGCGTCCGGGAACCTGTTTCAAAGAGCCTTCAACGAGACTTGAACTCGTGACCTCACCCTTACCAAGGGTGTGCTCTACCGGCTGAGCTATGAAGGCAACCAGTGGGCCGAGCAGGACTCGAACCTGCGAAGGCTTCTGCCAGCGAATTTACAGTCCGCCCCCTTTGCCGCTCGGGACATCGACCCTGGTTCATATCCATAATTATGGGAGATTACGCCGCGCGGGTCAAGGTCTGTTTTGCGGGGAATGGCGTTCGCTTTCAGCCCTCGCACTGCCAGAGTGTGTCTGCAAAACTCGTTTCTGGCATCTGTTTGCCCCAACCTCATCCCGGAAACCTGGCGGTTTCCTGCCCCTTTCTGAGGGGAGGGGCGGTTGAGCGCGGCGAAACGGGGTGAGGTCGGATCATTTGCAGACAGACCCTGATTCCATGCTATGATCACTCGCATGATACTCTATTCTCCCATTCCCTTACAACGCCTCACCCGCCATGCGCTGGCGAGTATCGGCATCGCCCTGTGTCTGCTGCTGACGCTGCACGTGACCGCTGCGCCAGGCGCGCCAGTGCTGCCTCCGCTGGGCGCACCGCTGCTCGGCGCGGACACCGCCGGGCAGGATCGCATCCTGCTCTACGATGTCAGCAGCGGCATCACGCGGGCACTCCGCTTCGACCGCGCCTGGGTACGCTTCTGGGGCTTTAGCGCCGACGGCTGTCGTGTGCTGTATACCCTGCGCGACGGGGTGAATGCCGGGCGGGTGTTCAGCGCCCGCCTCGACGGGAGCGATCGCCGTGCGCTGGCGCAGTATGCCGGGGCAGAGGCGTGGGGCACGTGGGAACCGTCCTGGTCGCCATCCGCACCGCGCATCGCCTTCACCTTCATCCGCCGACGTGCCGGGGGGGATGCGCCGTTCACCCATCACCTGGGCGTCATCGACGCCGACGGCGGCGCGGTGTCGGTGTACAGCGTGGCGGGCGATGAGCATACCCCGCGCTGGTCGCCCGACGGACGCTGGATCGTCTACGCTTCATATGATCAGCGGGCGGCGGGCGCGAACCCGATGGCGACGGCTGCAACTGGGCGGGGTGGCGCGCTGCTGCGCGAAGCCGACCTGTGGGTCGTCAGCGCGGACGGGCGGGACAAATACCGCCTGACCGACTTCCCGACGGGCAATGTCACCATGCCGCGCTGGTCGCCGGACGGCGATCTGCTGGCGTTCGTCTATTCCCCCTCGCCCAATGTCGATACCGCGTGGATCGTCGGCATGTCGCCTGGGTCGATCCCGACGCAGATCACCTACGGCGGCGCGCTCATCCTCGATCTGGGTTGGACGCCGGACGGGGCGCATCTGGTGGTCACGGCGCGCGGTCTGGCGGGCGTGGCGGAAAACCGGGCGTGGCGCGTTGACCTGACCGGCGGAGCGGATGCGCGCGCCGAGCAGCTCATCCCCGATCCGGCGCTGGCATACCACGACTATCCGCGATACAGCGCCGATGGGTCGCTGCTGGCGCTGCGCGCGGAGTACGGTCTGGCGCTGGTGGAGACGGCGAGCGGGGCATGGCGCTGGCTGGAGCGCGATCATCTCGGTCATACCCCCCCGGTGTGGAGTCCGGCGGCGTTCACCGGGGAGACAGGCTGCGGGTGACCCCAGCGGGCTGACGAGCGGGGCGCAGAATGGGGGTTAACCCGCATGGAAGCTGCTGGCAAGTATGTCATAATGCGTTATATTGATGCTTCTATCGGTTCGGGGGAGGTCGCTGTGGGTTAGAAAACACATCATCCCCCCTTGTACTTGACATAGCACAGGAAAAGAGAGATGAGCGAATCAATGCGCCTCCTGGCAGTGGAGGCAGCAGGGATACAGAATTACATTTTCAGCAGTAACAGGTTGAAGGAAAACATCGGCGCATCTTATCTGGTTGCGGCAGTCACCGGGGCGTGGGCATTGCAGGCAGTGCGGGATTGTACTGTCGGACATAATCTCAATGGCGATGCGCTGGACGATGCGATCACCATCGATCAGGAAAACACCGCTGTTGAAGTGCTGTATGCCGGGGGTGGCAATTTTGTCGCGCTTTTTAAAGACGAGTCGGATGCGCGCCAATTTACACAGTTGCTTTCAAAACAGGTCTTACAGGAAGCGCCTGGGCTGCGCCTGAATATTCACAGCGTTCTTTTCAGATGGGGGGAAGATGTGCTGGCGGGGAAACTGCGTGAATTGTTCGACGGCATGAAACAGCGCCGCGCATTTCAACCCGCCGGAAACCCGCTTGCCGGGCTGGGCGTGACGGTGATGTGTGCCTCAACCGCGCTGCCCGCTGTGAGAAGAGAAGATGGGCAGCCTGCCTCAGCCGAAGTGAACAGCAAGCGGCGTTTCAGTGACGACGCGAATCAGCAGCTTGCCGATCAGCTTCCACTAAACGGCTCTTTCACCTACCCGCTCGACCTGGACAACCTGGGGCGCACGCGCGGCGAGTCCAGCCTAATCGCCATCGTCCACGCCGATGGGGATGGCATCGGGGCGCGGATGCAGCTGCTCGGAGAGAAATACACGCGCGGCGCAGATGTGCGCGATCATATCCGGGAGCTGCGCGACTTTTCCCGAAAACTGTCCCAGGCGGCGACCAGCGCCCTCAAAGAAACGCTGAACGATCTGACCGGTGCGTACCCGGTATCGTCGAGTTTCGCCGATCTGTTCCTGCAAGGTCAGGATAACTCCGGCAAGCATTTCCTGCCGTTTCGTCCACTGGTCTTCGGCGGCGATGACGTCACCTTCGTGTGCGATGGACGCATCGGCATCGCGCTGACGCTGGCATATCTGCGCCACTTCGAGCAGCAGACGCAGACGATTTTCGGCGAAAAGCTGACATCGTGCGCCGGGATCGCCATCGTCAAGAGCCACTATCCGTTTGCCAGGGCATATGAGGTGGCGGAAGCGCTGTGCAAGAGCGCCAAGCGCGCCAAACGTGACGCTCAGTCTGACGGCTCATTTATGGACTGGCATTTCACGACGGGAGGCTTGATCGGCGAACTGAGCGAAATCCGCCGGCGGGAATATCAGGTGAGCGCCGGAAGCCTGTCCGTGCGCCCTGTCGCACTGGATGGCAGCACCCTGCACAGTTGGGAGACTGTGCGCCGGGGGCTGGACATGTTTCAGGGGGAAGACTGGCGTGAGAAGCGCAACAAGGTCAAAACACTCCGCGAAAAACTCCGTCAGGGACCGGGTGCGGTGAAAGAATATACCAGATTGTATGAGGTGAAACTGGATCAGATCAGCGGCGCGGAAAACGGGTGGGCGGGTGAATACTGCCCCTACTTCGACGCGATCGAGTTGATGGACTTGTACCTGCCTTTGCCTGTGAGGGAAGCTGATGCAGCTCATACTTAAGCTGACACTCGTCAGCGACACCACATTTGGGCGCGGAGACGGCGTGAGTGGGCTGGTCGATCAGGAGATCGAATATGACAGCGCCACCGGGCTGCCGACCGTGCGCGGGCGCACCCTGAAAGGGCTGCTCGTTGAAGAATGCGCCAATATCCTGTTCGCGCTGAAAGGCACACAGGCGGGAGAGCGGCTTGCTGAAGCAGCTCAGCGGTTGTTCGGCAAAGGCGGCAGCACACTCGCTGATGGCGGGGCGCTGCACGTCGGCACAGCCCAGATTGAGAAGCTGGAGCTGCGCCAGGCGATCGCCGATGACATCGCCGCCGGACGCCTGCAAGCCGACGAAGTGCTGGAGACCTTCACCACCATTCGCCGCCAGACGGCGATCGATGAAGCGACGGGCACGCCGCACGATGGCAGTCTGCGTTCCAGCCGCGTGCTGCTACGCGAGACGGTGCTGAGCGCGCCGCTCAGCGTCGAGCTGCCAGGCGACGATGCTGATGCCCTTGCGCTGCTGTGCGCGTGTGCCGCCGGGCTGCGCCGGGGCGGTGCGGGGCGCAATCGCGGACGTGGGCGGCTGTGTGCGGAAGTGGTGGACAGGATGCAGCAGGGTTTGGAGCATTTCAAGAACATCGTGAACGGGGGAAGCCGATGAAAGCGATCACCTACCATCTGCGCCTGCTCGAACCGCTGCTCGTGACCGCGCTGGACGGCGACCCCAACAGCGCCGTGAGCAGCGATCACATCCCAGGCAGCGTCATGCGCGGGGCATTCATCGGTTTGGCGATGCGCCGCGAAAAGCGGGCTGAACTGGACGCCGCCGATGCCGCAGTGCGCCGCCTGTTCTTTTCGGACTCGACCTGCTACCTGAACGCCTACCCGACCATCGCAAATGCGCGCGCGCTTCCCGTCCCGGCATCATGGCATGTGCAGAAAGGCGAGAAAAGCCCGGCGTCTGACTTCGCCCGTGCTGCACAGGGCGAACGTCCGCAAAATCCCAAAGGCTTAGGCGGATTCGTCACAGTGAACAACGGTCAGTTTTCCCAGACGCATCCGACTCGCATCGTCGCCGTTCATACCCAGCGTGATCGCAAAAAGGGGCGCGCCATCGAAGACAGCGGCGCGGTCTACCGCTACGATGCGCTGGCAGCGGGACAGGTTTTCGCCGGGGCGATCGTGTGCCATGAAGAAAGCGATGCGGATTATCTGCATGAGCTGATCACGGGCGCGCCAGAGATCGCGATCGGCGGGGCGCGCAGCGCCGGCTATGGACAGGTACGTTTTGAACGGGTCAGGCTGGTGCAGGACTGGCACGAAGCCGAGTCGCACTTTCAGGACGGAGGTAAGCTGGTCGTCACGCTGCTGAGCGACGCGATCGTGCGGAATGCGCATGGTGAGTACGAGCCGAACGTGGCGGCATTCACCGCTGCGCTGGCGCGGCGGCTGGGCGCATCGGTCGAAGATTTTGGCGAAGCCACGTCCGCCTTTCTCGCCACCACGATGGTTGGCGGGTTCAACCGCAAGTGGGGGCTGCCACTGCCTCAGACAGCCGCGCTCTGCATGGGTGGCGTGGTCGTGTATGCCAACCATCGCCTGAATGCCGATCATGCAGCCTGGCTGATGCAGGCGGGCATCGGCGAACGCCGTGCGGAGGGGTTCGGGCGCATCGGCATCAATCTGTTCGCACAAGCCCGGTACACACTGGCTGTCCGCGCTGAAGCGAAAATCGAACCTTCTGCTGAGAAACCTTTAGCGCTCGGACATCTCCCTGAACAACTGCAACAGCGCCTCATGCTGGCGCGCACGGAGCGCAAACTGACCGAGGAAGCAAACCGCATCTCCATCAGCGCACCACCGCGCTCCAGCCAGATCAGCGCGCTGCGCGCCGCCGTGCAGGATCAGATACGCACAGGAACGGGATTATTCGACTACCTGAAACATCTGGGAGAACGTCCGGTGACGCGGCGACAGTTCGAGCGCGCCCGCATCGGCGGAAAGCCGATGCTGGACTGGTTGCAGACGAAAATTTCAGAGAAAGACGATCTCGCCTACACCCTCCGCCTGATCGATGCGGTGCTGGCGAAGGCGGGCAAAGAGACGAAGAAGGGAGATGACCGATGAGTGAGCCGATGTGGTCAGCCGCGCGGTCGCGCGCGATCGTCGAACGGGTCGTCATCGAGGGGACGCTCGTGCTGGAGACGCCCGCCCATTTCGGCGGCGGCGATGATGGTGCGGTGATGGGACTGGTGACGGATGCCTTCGATGCCCGCAGCCCACTGCTGACCGGCGCATCGATCGCCGGCGCGCTGCGAAGCTATCTGTGGACGCGCGAACGCGGTTATGGAGAGGCACAATCTGACAAAGGCAGGCAGCAGCGCAGCGCAGCCGCCCTGCTCTTCGGCACAAGCCGCGCCGACGATCGCGGTGAAGGCGATCAGAGCCGCCTCATCGTGGACGATGCGCTTGGGAAAGACGGCAGGATCGTCTATCGGGATGGCGTGCGCCTGGACGAAACCAGCCGTACCGCCGCTGATAACGCCCTGTATGCCGTGCAGTTGTGGGATGCCGGCACAAAGTTTCCGCTGCGCTTCGAGCTGCTCATCAGCGAGGGCGATGATCGCCAGCGGCTGCTCAGCGGGCTGCTCGCCGCGCTGACCGGGCTGGCGCACGGGGAGATCACTCTGGGTGCGCGCAAGCGTCGCGGCTACGGGCGCGTGCGTGTCGAAAAGTGGCGCGCCCGCAGCTACGCGGTCGGCACACCGCAGGGGATGCTCGACTGGCTGACCGAAGGCGATCAGCCCCTGGGGAGCGCGCACACCGTCACAAACGACCTCTTCAGCCATTTCGGTCTGAAAAACGATTTCGGTGATGCCCGCAAGAGCTTCACGATCGATGCGGAATTCACGATCGATGGATCGCTGCTCATCCGCTCTGCCGATGATATGACCGACATGCGCCACCTGGCGAACAAAAGCAACCAGTCACTGGCGAGTGGAACCAGTCTCGCCGGGGCGCTGCGCGCACGCGCCGTGAAGATCGTCAACACGCTGCAAAGGAAGGCTGAGCGGCAGGTCGGGATCGTCAACGCGCTCTTCGGCAGCCCGCACGACCAGCCTACCGGGCGCGTCGGCAGCCGCATCACCATTCAGGAGCATCTGATCGAATGCGGCACGAATGACCGTGTGCAGAGCCGGGTGAGCATCGACCGTTTCACAGGGGGCGCGCTCGATACCGCGCTCTTCAATCAGCAGCCGCATTTCGGCGGCAAGCTGCGCCTGCACCTGCACCTCGCCAATCCTCAGGATCATGAGATCGGTCTGCTGCTGCTCATCCTCAAAGACCTGTGGACGGGCGACCTGCCGATCGGCGGGGAGCGCAGTGTCGGGCGGGGGCGGCTGCGCGGTCAGCGCGCCACGATCACCATCAACGAACAGCAGTGGACGCTTTGCGCGGGTAAAGAAAGCCTTGAGGTGACGCCCGATGCTGCGTCTCTTGAACAGTATGTGAAAGCGCTTACGAGTCAATCGGGGGTGTCTCAATGACCCGTACAATCCTATCCTGCCGCGAAACGATGCAGGCGATCGAGTCGCTGCCCCAGCCCTTCGATCCGGCGACATGGCTGGTGGAACAGGCGGGCGATGCCGAATGCACCCTGCTCGCTCATGCCGATGACGGCGTGATCTGGGGAAAAGTTCAGGGCGGCGTGCTGACGACCAGTCACGATGCCGCGAACGGCACAGCCGCCGCGAGCGTGTCGCCGCCGCTGCGCGAGGTGACGCTTCAGATGGCGCGTCTGTTCAACGACAACGGCGAAATCTTCATCTGGCGCGACGCCGACAGCCTGACCTGGCACGGACGCATGATCTACACGCCCGCTGAAGGAGAAGAAGCGCATTTCACCGAAGCCATCGATGAAGGCTACCTGCTCTGGGGCAACCGGGCAGAGATGCTGGGAGAGAGCGGCTTCACGCTGCTGTCCGATGCCGGGCAGGGGCTGCGCCACATCGTGCCATTGCAGGTCGATGCCAGCGCGCTGCCGCTGCGCCTGCGCGTGCGCCACCTGATCGCTTTGGACGACACCGGCTTCGCCCGGATCACCGCCACCCGCCTGGTCACTGTTGAGGGAAAATGATGGCTAAGAAGAACACTCAGGGAAACAATCCAAAGGGCAATCAGCGCAATCAAGGCAATCAGCGCAATCAAGGCAATCAGCGCAATCAAGGCAATCAGCGCAATCAGGGTGATCAGGCACAGACACCCCGCACGGAGGCGCGCGCTCCCTACAACTTCGTCCCGCTGCCGGAAGAGGTCATCGCCGCGACCGACCAGCCGGGCATGTCAGGCTGGGAAGACGCGCTGCCCGCGCACAACGTCTTCCTGCAAGATCGCAAACACGGCTATTTCGACATCACGCTGACCACCGAGTCGCCGATGTACATCCGGGGCACGCTGACGCGCGCTGAGGCGGGAGATCGGGAAAAACACCGCAATAAACCCGACTTCTTCCATCTGGGTGACGATGGGCAGCCAATGCTGCCAGGCAGCAGCCTGCGCGGGATGATCCGCGCGCTGTTCGAGATCGTCACGTGGAGCAAGCTGACGCGGATGAGCGACAAACCTAAGATTTACTATCGGGCTGTGGCTGCCACGGCAGATGACCCACTTGGGGGAGATTACAGACAACAGATGGGGGGGCTTGGGGCAAATGTCCGGGCGGGTTATCTTCAGCATGAGGGGGAAAACTGGTACATCCGCCCAGCCATGCAATACAAGGGCAAGGCATACCTGAAACCCAAAGGATTGAAAGTCACAGACAACCGCACAGACGTTCATGAGGACGTACAAGGTGTGCATGGTCTGATCGCACTGAATGCGCCAAACTATACGGTGCAGTATCACGATGTCGTGAAAACAGGCGAGCCTTATGCGCTCAATAATAATGCCGGATACGGGGTTACAGTGCGCTCTGTACGGTCTGGCGAGCAGCGCTATGGTGTTCTGGTCTGCACCGGAAATATGGCGGAGTCGAATGAAAAGGCGGCAAGAGGAAATGCGGAAAATGCCGGCAGGGTTCAAACGAACCGCCGGAAACTGGCGCTTGTTCTGGAACCCGATCCAAATGCCAGTCGTCTTCAGATCGACCCGCAGGCAGTCATCGACTATCGGGACGGGCTGACGCCGTTTCAGAAAGAGCCGCCATTTGACGAGCAGTTTGGCTGCCTGGTTGACGAGCGCCCCGTTTTCTACCTGCCCCCGGATAAAAATGGAATGGTGCTGTTTTTCGGACACGCGCCAAACTTCCGTATACCGGCAACGATCACTGTGAATGGAAAAACACGCGCTGTGACGCCCTATGACCTGCTCCCTGCGCATATGAGGGAGAAACCCGATCATCTGGATTTTGCGGAAGCGCTGTTCGGCTTCGTGCGTTCCAAAGAAACTCTCGAAGCCCTTGAAAAGACGGACAAAGACATCGCACAGGGCGACCGCCGCCGTGCTTACGCCGGGCGCGTCACCGTATCCGACGCGCGTCTGAGCGGCGAGGTCAGCGATCTTTACGCGATCGGGGCTGACGGCATCACCCCGCCGATCCTCAGTGGACCGAAGCCGACCACTTTTCAGCATTATCTCGAACAGCCAAACGGATGGCAGACGCCAAAGGCAGAATTGCGGCATTACAACAGCCGTAATCGCGTTCCCCGCATTCGCGGGCACAAACTGTACTGGCGGCAGCGGCTGCCAAACGTGCAGCATGGAATGAATGGCTGGACGAGCGATAGGCTGCCTGACAATGACACACAGCGCACGCGGATACGCCCACTCAAAGCCGGGATTCAGTTCCGCTTCCGCGTCGATTTCGAGAACCTGACCGATGTCGAACTGGGCGCGCTGGCTTGGGTGCTGATGCTGGGCAGCGAGGAGCATCATCCCGAAGCGCGGCACATGCTCGGCATGGGCAAGCCGTTCGGCATGGGCTTGGTCAGGCTGGAGAGTACGCTGGTGCTGCGCGATCGTCAGGCGCGCTACGCTAGGCTGTTCGATGAATCAGACTGGTTGAGCGGGGATCAACAGGCTGACGCAATGCCTTTTATCACAAAGTTTAAAGACCATGCCACGCACAGGATCGGACAGGACAAGTTCGATGCGCGCATGAAGGAACTGCTCACGATGCTGGAAGGGCGTGCCCCTGATAAACCGTTCACCTACATGACCATCGAACCGAACGAATATAAGTCGCGCCCGGTGCTGCCGCGCCCCTCTGAGGTGATCGCGATCTTTGACGCCCAAAAAAAAGCGATCGACGAGCAGGAAGCGGCTGAACGCCACATAAAAGAACAGGAAGCGCAGCAGCGGGAACGCGAACGCCAGCATGCCGACAAGATCGCTCGCAGGGACATGGTCGGCGATGAGGTACACGGGAATGTTTTTGACATCACACCGACCGGGGAGATATACTTCCAGTTTAAATGGATTGATGAAAAAACATACGAGGCTGTCATTCCCGCTGAAAAGCGCATTCCTGGTAAGCAGGTCAATGAAGGTGATGGTGTTCGGGGGCGCGTGATCGGACAGCGCCAGACAGGCAAGAATGTAGAGTACATCTGTGAGCAGACGCTCAAAGACAAGCGGAAACCCTGATGCCCACCGTCTACCTCGCCACGCTGGGGCAGCGCCCGGAAGCGGTCACCGTCGCCTTCGACCTGCTGCACGCGGACTACCACTACGACGCGCTGGTCGTGCTGCATACCGACCCGGATCGCTCCGGCATCACCGAGGCGCTGCGTGACCTGCACGCCGTATGCGAGCGCGACTATCCGCGCGATCTGCTTCACTTCCACACCCTGACCGGGGCGGACGGCACGCCGATCATCGACATCACCGATCAGCCGTCCGCCGAGGCGTATCACCACGCCGTGCTGCGCGTCCTGTATCACTGGCGTCAGGCGGGGTATGCGCTGCATCTGATGGTGGCGGGCGGGCGCAAGGCGATGAGCATCTACGCCACCCTCGCCGCCAGCCTGCTCTTCGAGCCGCCGCACGACCGGGTGTGGACGGTGCTGTCGCCGGAGTCGATGCTGGCGCAGCCCGGTCAGTTCCACATCCCCCCAGGCAAGCGCGGGCAGGTGCAGCTCGTCGAACTGCCGCTGCGCCCCGCCCGCTTCGCCCCAGGCACATCACTCGAAGCGCTGCTGGCGCGCCCGCAAAGCCGGGCGAGCGCCTTCCTGGACAAGCTCACCCCGGCTGAACGGGAGGTCGCGGAGCAGCTTCGCCGCCACCCGTATGCCTCCAATCAGGAACTGGGGGAGATCATGAGCAAGAGCGACCGCACGATCGAGCGGCAGTTGGGCAGCATCTACGACAAGCTGATCGGCTTTCTCGATCGCGGCGAGTCGATCAGCGAAAAACGCATGGCACTGCTGGATGTACTGAGAGGAGAATAGGGGAAGATGAGAACAAGTCTGATCAGCACCGTCGGCACAAGCCTGCTGAGCAATTTCCGCAATCTCAGGTCTGATGCGCCTGATGCGTACAGGGAAATGCAACGCTTTGCAGAGGAAAAGAATTGGGGACAGTTCGGGCAGCGCCTGCTCAGTATTCCTCCATCAGAACGTATATGCGGCGCAGAAATCAATTCGATCGAAGAGGCGCAGAAACGCGGCAAACTGGAGTCCCTTCAATTCCTTCACCTTCTGGTATCAGAGACAGAAGAAGGAAAAGCAGTAGGCGGGATTTTGCAGAACTATTTTGAGCATCGTGGTATTGAGGGGCTGAGCACTCTCCAGAACGTCAAAGTACATACTATCGAAGACTTGCAGGATGAAAATCCACAGCGTTTCAAGGTCTATGGTTTGCGCAACCTCGTTCGCACACTTGGCGAGATCGTGCGCTTCGGTGATTTTTTCAAGGCTGACGAATTCGTCATCGATGCGACCGGGGGATACAAGGCGCAGATCGCCATCGCAGTGGTGTTCGGTCAGGCTTTAGGGATTCCGGTCCTGTATCGGCATGAGCGTTTCTCGGAGATCATCGACATCCCTCCCATGCCTGTGGTGTTCGATTATGACCTGCTTGGGGAGAATGCAGGTATTCTGGCAGCGTTCGAGCGGGGTGACGCGCTGGATACGACCGAAATGGATGATGTGGATGAGCGACTGCGCGTCTTCCTTGAAGAAATTGAGGTCAATGGAGAACGGGTGTATGCACTGGGCGCAGTCGGACAAATTTTTCTGACCGGTTTCCGCCTCCGTTTCCCTCAGGATCAGAAACTCTCCCCAGTAGCAGTCTCGGAAAAAAGCCCGCCATCATTCCGTGATGATCACTATCCGACGGGCTTCAGGGACTTTGTGGAGAAGGTGTGTCGTGAGGTGGGCTGGGTGAAAACGGCTCACTCGCTGCCTTACAGCAAACAGCGTTCGATCAAAGGAATCAGCTTTTACGTCCGGGATGGGAAGCTCGTCGGCACATACCAGGACAAAGACAATTTCGGCGCACGATTTGAACTGCTGACAAACGCCACAAGCCCCGCTCAACTGACGTGGGCGGCTGACGAGCTTAATTTATCCTACAGGAACAATGAACGATGATCCTCCTCAACTTCGCTCACCCTGTCACGCCCAAACAGATGGAGCAGCTCACCGCTCTGGCGGGCGAGACGCCGCAGGTCCGCGACATCAAAGCCCAGTTCGACCTGGAGCAGCCTTTTCCCCCACAGGTGATCGCCCTGCTCGACGAATTGCAGATCCCCAGTGCCGACTGGCAGGCGGGCGGCTGGCTGCTGCTGCTGCCCCCCCTCAACTACGGCGCGGCGACCCTGCTGGCGGAGCTGCACGGGCGCATGGGGCACTTCCCGGCGATCGTGCGGCTGCGCCCGCGCGCAGGCGCGGTGACCACCGAGTATGAGGTCGCTGAGATCATCAATCTGGAGACCGTCCGTGCCGAGGCGCGCGCCCGCCGCTGACCCGGCGCGCATCCCCCATGCGTCAGGTTGAGCGAATTTTCACCATGCGCTATACTCAAGAGCATGTTCAGGTCTGACGTGAAAAGAGCGGCACACAGCTATGGCGCAAACACGCAGCGAAATGTTGGAGCGCACGCTCAAGACGCTCCATGTCGCCGTTGATGGCATCAAAACCTCGGTCATCGTCGGCGCGGACGGGCTGCTGATCGCAGCGTTTCCGCCCGGCGATGACGAAGACCCGCATAAGAACCCTACCAGCAATCCGCACGTCGCCGCCATGTCCTCCACCCTCATCCATCTGGCGGAACGCACGCTGGACAGGCTGGCGCAGGGCGAGGTCGAACGGCTGCTGATCGAGGGCGAAGAAGGCGTGATCGTGCTGCTGCCAGCGGGCAAGGCGTCGCTGGCGGTGCTGTGCGACAAAGGCTCCCGCCTCAGCCATGTGCTGTATGCGGCGCGGCGCGCTGCCGCCGATGTGGTGACCATCCTCGGCTGACGATGCCCCTCGCCAGCCCGTGCGGGTCAGGTCAGGCTGCGGCGGCGCGTGCGAAGCTGAAACAGCACGCGCATCGTCATTTTGCCCAGGGCGATCTCGTCCCCGTCGCGCAGCTGCCGCGTCTGATGCGCGGGCAGGCGCACCCCATTCACCCATGTGCCATTGCTGCTGCCCAGGTCGAAAATCTCGATCTCGCTGTTCCGCAGGCGGATGACCGCATGGCGGCGGCTCACCCCCATGCGATAGCCCGCGTACATGCTCAGATCGACATCCGGCATAGTGTTCGTGCCCGTGTCGCGCCGCCCGATGACCGTCTCTTTTTTGGGGAACAGCAGGATCGGCGTGGTCGCCCCTTCGATCTCCAGCCGCAGCACCATGTCATCGGTGAATTTACTCGTCCCGGCGCTGGCGACCACCGCGCGCATCATTTCGGCGGTGTCCGAAATGCCAGCCGCGTCACGATCTTCCTGGCTGAACTGTTTCGTGCTGCCAAACTGTTTCGTGCCCAGCCCCTGCACATCGTCAAACAGCGGCTTGCCGCACGATTCGCACAACAGCGCGCCGACACGGTTGCGATACCCGCACTGCGCGCAGATCACACTGGCTGCTTTCGCTCCCTCACCCTGATCAGCAGGCAGAGGAGAAGGGTCTTTCGGTGAGGAGTCGGACATGAGACACCTGGCAGACACTAACGGCAAGTACTCCGATTCTAATCCGCCTTATCGATTCAATGCAAGCGCGCTCATCACAGCCTGTGCCCTGCTCATCGCCTGCGCGCTCTGGCTGCCTGGCATCGGCGAACGCGGGCTGTGGTTCGACGAGGCGTGGTCGGCACACGCCGCCGCCCAGCCGACGCTCCTCGCCGCCTTCAATGCCGACGCCACCAATCCCCCCCTGTACTACGGGCTGATCTTCATCACCGGACAGCTGTGGGGCACGACCGAGTTCGGTCTGCGCGC
>CAZTLS010000074.1:1017-14737 GCA_964614405.1 uncultured Pleurocapsa sp. | reverse complement strand
GTGGCTGCGCCCGTCGGCGTGGGTTGACCAGAGCGGTACACCGCAGCCGAGCCTCGACATCGACGCGCAGCGCCTTGTCTTGCTGGATCGCGCCGAGAACGGTGACAACGGTCACAGCGACGGCGGCGAGGACATTCCGTTCTAAAATCGGCAGATGCGATGAGGGTGGCGCAGCGATGTGTCACCCTCTCCAAAATAGTTTCTATACTGGTAGATGGACTAAATGTCTTTCACTGTACACTTTATTTATCGTGAATTTGCGTGGAGAAGCCTCATGAATGTTTGGATGTATGGTCCCGGTGAAACGGGTGAAATCGTCACTGGTGAAGATATCGAGTCCGGTGGAAACGCCGAATCGGAAAATCCTAACGATTCTCAGGCGGTGACAGGCAATCAAAACGATCAAGGCGAGGCGCAGGAGCAGTAACTACCAACCGCCGTACATTCTAATTAAACGACGACCGGTAAAGGGCTACACGAAGTCAGCATTCTGGGACATGTCGTCGTTTAACGCTTGAATTGAGAAGTAATTGGACTGAAACGTAAACTCGACTCTGGCAGGTTGCGATATAATTCACTTATAAACCTTATTCCAACCCGGATCATCCATGCTCTCAACCGCCGACGTTCCCACGCTTGAGTCACTCTGGCAGGCGACAGGTTTTGCACCGAACGCTCAACAGGAAGCAGCCATCAGGCACGTCGATGGACCGCTTTACCTGACTGCCGGACCCGGTTCCGGCAAGACGCGCGTGCTGCTCTGGCGCACGCTCAACCTGATCGTGCATCATGAGGTGAGGCCGGAAGAAATCTATCTGGCGACCTTTACTGAAAAAGCTGCCTTTCAGCTTCGGGAAGGGCTGCGGGCGATGCTCGGTTTGGTCACGAACCAAACGGGTATGTCGTATGACCTGGGGCGGATGTACGTCGGCACTGTGCATTCACTCTGCCAGCGCATCCTGGGTGACCGCAAGTTCGCGCCAGACCGTCAGCGCACGCCACGCATCCGCCTGATGGACGAACTGACGCAGTATTTTCATCTGATGAATGCTCGCAATTGGCAAGAGCTGACAGCTCATCTCGGTATCGATGAGCCTGAGATCATCCCGTACATCAATTCGGTATTTGGGAGCACTGGTCTCTCACGTCACGAAGCAGTGACGAACTGCATCAGTCTCTTCAATAGGATGGCGGAAGAAAATATCGATCATGCCGCCGCTGTGAAGCGCGTAACCAAACGCACACATGGTGACCACTTCAAGCGCTTGCAAAACCTGATCGGCTTATGCCGCGCTTACGGCGATGGGCTGCGTGTTGGCCAGGTCATCCTGACAGACTTCTCGCTGCTCCAACGCGAGGCACTGCGTCTGCTCCAGAGCAATCCTACGTCCAATCGCGTCTTTCGTCACGTCATCGTGGACGAATATCAGGACACGAACACGATCCAGGAACTGCTCTTCTTCGCGCTGGCAGGCGGACATAAGAACATCTGCGTCGTCGGCGACGATGATCAGGCGCTCTACCGCTTTCGCGGCGCGACGGTTGAGAACTTCGTGCAGTTCCCGGATCGCTGCCAGACGAACCTGGGCGTCGCGCCGACGACCATCCCGTTGGTGCGGAACTATCGCTCACGCTCGCAGATCGTGCGCTTCTACAACCAGTTCATGGGGCATTGCAACTGGACGAACGGCGCGACCACGTACCGCGTTCCGAAGACCATCGAGGCGCACCGCACTGATGAGGCTGCATCGGTGGTCGCCAGCACAGCGGGCAAGCCGGACGATGTGTACGCCGAGATCGCGGGACTGGTGCGCCGGCTCATCGATGAGGGCAAGGTCAAAGACCCGAACCAGATCGCGTTCCTCTTCCCCAGCCTGAAGTCCGAGCATGTGCAGCGTGCGATGCGGGCGCTCGAAAGTGTCGGGCTGCAAAGCTATGCCCCGCGTGCCGGACGTTTCCTCGAAGTGGACGAAGCGATTGACGTGTTCGGCGTGTTCGTCCAGGTCTTCGGCAGACCGGAACGCGGTCAGTTTTCCAGCCGGGATTATGACGACTTCCACAGATGGATCAACATCATCGATCACCGGGGACGCGAGTTACTCGCCGCTGACTCCGATCTGAAGGCGTTCGTCGAGGCGCAGCGCGACCAGCTTACCCGCTCTGCGACCGACTACCGCATCCTGCTTCAGGTCGTGAAACGTCAGGGCTGGCGCATCGAGATGCCCTATGACATCGACACGATGAAGCGCGCCTTGCACAGCGCGCCTGGATTGAGCGAACAGGCGAAACGCGCTTTGATCAGCCAGAACTTCGAGACCGTCGTCAAGGCGCGGCTGAAGAACGGGCAGAAACCGCTCACGCTCGACTACATCCTCAAGCGGGCGACGGCGATCAACTGGAGCGTCCTCGACCTCTTCTACCGGGTGTCGGGCTTCTCCAATTTCAAGGCGATGTATGACTTGGCGGAGCGCGGCGAAGATGAAGGGCCGATCTGCAACCTCGGCTTGATCACCCAGTACCTCGCCCGCTTCATGGACGAGTATACGCCGATCATCCCGTCGTCACGCATCGCCGATGGGTCATTCGTGCGTCTACTTTTCGGCTCGTATCTGTATGCCCTCTTCCGGCGCGGTGAGGCGGAATACGAGGATGCTGACGATCCCTTCCCGAAAGGGCGCATCCCGTTCCTGACCATCCATCAGTCGAAAGGCTTGGAATTCCCCGTCGTCGTGTTGGGCAATCTCCGCAAGGACAACAAAGGTCCTCAGCAGATCGAGACGCTGGTACGCCCGCTGCTCACGCGGGCGGGTGAGCCGCTCGACCGCCTGTCCGAATTCGATATCATGCGGATGTTCTACGTGGCAATCTCACGCGCGCAGAACCTGCTCATCCTCGCCCACATCAAAGGGTCGGGGCAGCGCATCAACGAACCGTTCCAAGAACTTTTGAAAGATGCGACAATACCTCGCATCCCAGTATTCGACGTGAGCAGCGTTCCGGCGGCGGATGCGGTAGACGACGCCATCCCGCGCAACTACTCGTTCACGAGCGACTACCTGCTCTACCAGAAGTGCGCGCGGCAGTACATGATCTTCCGCAAGTACGGCTTCGTCGCCGCTCAGTCACAGACGATGTTCTTCGGCAGTCTCGTCCACCGCACGCTTGAAGACCTGCACCAGCGCCTGATCGCCGAGAGGAATGCAGAATGACACGGCACGAGATCGAAAAGTTCATCGCCGACGTGTTCGACCAGAACTTCGAGCTGCTCCGTCAGGAATACGGCAGCTCGCTCACGCCGGAAGCGCGCGAAGCCGCTCTCAACCAGGTGATGCTGTACTGGCTACGCCTGCACGACGTGGCGGAGCGCATCACCGACACCGAAGTCCCGATCCATCTGCCGAACCAGGTCTCCCCGGAAGGGCGCAAGTTCGGGGTCGAGGGTGTGGTCGATATCGTGCGTGAAGATGACCGCACGATCATGTATGATATTAAGACGCACGAGGCGGACTTCGTGCGCGATCACATCGACCTGTACACGATGCAGTTGAACCTGTACGCTCACGTCTGGCAGCAGCTGCGCGGGCAGCCGCTCGATGAGGTCGCCATCGTCGCAACGGCGTACCCCGAAGCGGTGCGCGACGCGATGGGGATGGGCGTGCCGATCCATGAGATGGACGCCGAAGCGCGGGCGAAGCTGGCGACCGCGATTGCCGACTGGCAGCCGCTCGTCGAGATGGACTACAACGCTGACGACATTGCAGATACGATCCGGCTGTTCGGCGAGACGGTCGATCAGATCGAGAACCGCCAGTTTGCACCGCCGCCGCCCGCGCAGTTGAAAGAAATCTGGCAGACGAGCGGGCAGCGCTACGCGGTGCGCGTGTGCCGCATCTGCGATGCGCGCTACTCGTGTTCGTCGTATCGCGTCTATGCCAACGAGCGCGCGCCGCGTGACTGGAAGCTGCGCGAATTCACGCGCTACTTCTATGATGAGCCGGACGATCAGGTCGCACCGGAAGGCTGGGTAGCGGCGAACCTGAACGCCGCGCCTGAAGACGTTTACCTTGATGCACTTTTGGGAGAATGACCTACATGTCCTACGAACGCCTTCGCCCGACCTTCACCTTCGACGCTGACCGCATCGCGCAGCTTCGCGCCATCGCGCCAGAGGCGTTCGCCGACGGCGCTATCAACTGGGAGGCACTGCGCGCGGCATTGGGCGATCATGTCGAGGACGAAGGGGCGGATGCTGAACACTTCGGCTTGTTCTGGCCCGGCAAACGGGCGGCGCGCCGTCGCGCCAGCGAGCCGAGCCGAGGGACACTCATTCCCGTGCCGGGCGAGGGGGTGGACGAAGAGACGACGCGCAATATTTTCATCGAGGCGGACAACCTCGACGCGCTCAAGCTGCTTCAGAAGGCGTATGCCGGGCGCGTCAAGATGATCTACATCGACCCGCCGTACAACACGGGTAACGACTTCGTATATCGGGATGACTTCCGTGAAGCATCGGAGGATTATCTGCGCCGCACCGGGCAGGTGGATGAGTCTTTACGCCCGCTCACGACGAATGCGCGCACGGGAGGGAGGTTTCATTCCAACTGGCTGAACATGATCTACCCGCGCTTGCTGGCAGCGCGAACGATGCTGCGAGACGATGGGGTGATTTTTGTCAGTATTGATGACAATGAGGTTCATAATCTACGCCAGGTAATGGACGAGCTTTTCGGGGCTGAGAATTTTATAGCTCAATTAGTCTGGGAAGGTGGATTGAAAAATGACTCGCGCTTTATTTCAGAATCACACGATTATATCGTATGTTATGTGTTAAGACGCGAATATCTTACGATCAATCAGAATCAGTGGCGCACAAGGAAAGAAGGGATTGATGATATATATGCTGAAGTTAAAAGACTAATAGCTCAACATAAGGATGATTTTTCAACTATTTCTTTAATGCTTCAAGCGTGGTACAGGCAAATTGGCAGGAATCATCCAGCTTGGCAACATAGGCATTATAACCAAGTTGATAATCTTGGGGTCTTTTTTCCAGGTGATATTTCTTGGCCTGGAGGGGGAGGACCTCAATATGTTGTGTATCATCCTGATACGAAGAAACCTGTAAAACAATCAGCACGCGGTTGGGTTTTCCCCAAACCTGAAGGTATGGAAAAAGCTATTAGGGAGAATAGAGTCTTTTTTGGACCAGACGAAAATACTGTTCCCAAACTTAAACGATACCTACATGAAACTGAAGGACAAGTAATTCCAAGTGTACTTTATAAAGACCGTCGCGCCGCAATGCAAAAACTACGTGAACTATTCGATGGACTTGATGTATTCGACAATCCTAAAGATGTTGAGATACTGAGTAAATTAGTGGAAGCAGTAACCAGCGACAATGATATTGTGCTCGACTTCTTTGCCGGGTCTGGCACAACCGCACACGCGGTCATGGCGCAGAACGCCGAGGACGGCGGCAATCGCCAGTTCATCCTCGTGCAGCTTCCAGAGGAAACCGGACGGGCGGACTATCCGACGATCAGCGCCATCACCGCCGAACGCATCCGCCGTGCGGGGCGCAAGATCGCCGAGGAGCGCGCCGGCAAACTGCCTGATGCCGACGCGCCGCCGCTCGACCTCGGTTTTCGCTTCTTCCGCTTCGCCCCTTCCAACTACCGCGCCTGGCAGGACTTCGACGGCGACGATCTGCGCCAGCTCGAACTGGCATTCGATGGGGCGGTCACGCCGCTCATCGACGGCTGGCAGCCGGAAAATCTCCTCACCGAAGTCATGCTGCATCTCGGCTTCCCGCTGGACAGCCGCATCGAGGCGCTGCCCGCCTTCACCGCCAATGCCGTGCAGCGCGTGACGAGCCACTTTCATGCGCACAGCCTCTTTGCCTGCTTCGACGCGACCATCGCCCAGGCGACCATCGACGCGCTGGCGCTCGGTGAAGAGGACATTTTCGTCTGCCTCGACAGCGCGCTGACCGATCAGGCGAAAGCGCGCCTCGCCGACGTGTGCAATCTGCGGACGATCTGACTACCATGACGACTGCGACCAAACTCCAATTCAAGTTCGACCCGAATCAGGACTACCAGCTTGAGGCGATCCGCGCCGTCACCGAACTCTTCGAGGGCTTGTCGAAGAGCATCATCCAGCAAACTTATTCGGATGAGATCATCCCGAACCTGCCCCCGTCGGTGGACTTGAGCGAACGTCTGCTCAAAGCCAATCTGGAGGCGGTGCAGGCGCGCTACAAGGTGCGGACGGAGCGTCCATCGGGTTCTGACCTTGAAGTCGATGAAGGGTTGGTGCTGGAGGGCGTCGGCAACGAGACCCACCGTGCACCGCACTTCACGGTCGAGATGGAGACGGGGACGGGCAAGACCTACGTCTATCTCCGCACGATGTACGAGCTGTTCCGTCAGTATGGCTTTCGCAAGTTCATCATCGTCGTCCCCAGCATTGCCATCTACGAGGGCGTGCGCAAGACGTTCGAGATCACTGCGTCGCACTTCCGGGCGCTGTATGACGGCGAGTTCGTCGCGCCGACGCCGTATGACAGCAGCCAGTTGAGCAGGCTGCGCGGGTTCGCCACGTCCGCGCTGCCCGAATGCCTGATCATGACGCTGGACGCCTTCAACAGGAAGACGAACAACCTCTATAAGGCGTCGGAGAAGCTGCCTGGCGAACGCCGCCCGTATCAGTTCATCCAGGAGACGCGCCCGATCGTCATCCTCGATGAGCCGCAGAATATGGAGAGTGACCGGGCGAAAGAAGCGATTCGCACCCTGCATCCGCTCTTCGTCCTGCGCTACAGCGCCACGCATCGCACCAGCCCCAACCCTGTCTATCGACTTACGCCGTTCGAGGCGTTCCGGCGCGGTTTGGTCAAGCGCATCGAGGTCGATGCCGTCACGCAGCGTGAAGACTTCAACCAGCCGTTCCTCGCGCTGCGGTCGATCACGGTCACGCCGCGCATCACCGCCACACTGCGGACGTACACCAACCTCGGTGCACGGCTGCGCGAAACCGATGTGGTGCTGGATGGGAACGACGATCTGCATCGCAAGACGGGGCGCGACGAGCATCAGGGCTATGTCGTCGAAGAGATCAATGCAGCGGGCGGCTTCATCGCGTTCAAGAACGGGGTGCGCCTGTTCATGGATGAGACGGTTGGTCCGTCGCGCCCGGAGGTCTTCCGCGCCCAGATCCGCTGCACGCTCGAACATCACATGGAGCGGCAGGCAGCGCTGCTGGCGCGCGGGGTCAAAGTCCTCTCGCTCTTCTTCATCGACCGCGTGGTGAACTACACGAGCGACAACGGCATCATCCGCCGTATCTTCGATGAGGAATTCGACAGCCTGAAGCGGCAGTACCCGTTCTTCCGCGACCGCGAGGCAGCACAGGTGCGCGAAGCCTACTTTGCGCGGTCGGCGAAACGGGACGGCGGCGAAGAAGCCATCGACACCGACGGGCGCAACGAGGAGGAACGCAAGGCGGAGCGTGCCGCGTTTGAGCTGATCATGCGCAACAAGGAGCAGCTTCTGCGCCTCGATGAGCCAGTCGCCTTCATCTTCGCCCACTCTGCGCTCAAGGAAGGCTGGGACAGCCCGAACGTCTTCCAGATCTGCACGCTCAACCAGACCGTCTCGGAAGTGAAGAAGCGGCAGGAGATCGGGCGCGGGCTGCGTCTGTGCGTCGATCAGAGCGGGGCGCGCCTGTTCGATGAGGGGATCAACACGCTGACGGTGGTCGCCAACGAGAGCTACAGCGCCTATGTTACCGCGCTGCAAGGGGAATATGCCGCCGACGGCGTGACTGAAACCCCGCCGCCGCCGACTCGTGCGCGCAAGGCGGACACGACGCGCAACGACGACCATTTCACGAGCGCGGAATTTCGCGCTTTCTGGGAGAAGCTGGCGCGGCAGACGCGCTATCGCATCGAGATCGATACGCCCCTGCTGGTGTGGAACTGCACCCATGCCCTCGATACTGCCCACTATCCGCAGCCGATGATCGTGGTCGAAAGCGGGCAGTATGTCGTCACGCGCTTCACGCTCCGTCTGGAGAGCCTTAGCGGTGGGCAGGCACGCATCAGCGTCGAATCGGTCAACACGAACGACGAGCGAAGCAGCGACACGAAGCTGTGCAAGAAGAACGACACGCTCGCCAAGAAGACGGGCGATGAACGGCTGCGCGACTACAAGGTGATGAGCATCAACGGTGACGGCGATGCGGGGATCGTCGTCTTTACCAACAACGTCGAGCTGCGGGTCGGCGAGTCCTATGAGTTCGAGAGCGTCGCCGTCGGGCAGCGTGCGCCGCAGCGCGCCGAGCTGGTCGAGACGCGGCGCTATCCGGTCTTCAACCTGATCGACCGGGCAGCGCGCGAGACCGGGCTGACCCGTGCGACGGTCAACGCCATCTTCCGGGGGTTGAGCGACCGGACGAAGCAGCATCTTCTGGACAACCCGGAAGGCTTCGCCAGTGTCTTCGTCACCACGATCCGCGAGACGCTCGCCGATCACATCGCCGAACGCATCGAGTTCGATGTGCTGCCTGACCCGGCGGGCATCGATCTTGAGACGCTCTTCCCGCCGACACGCAGTTTTCCGCAGAAGGAACTGATCGCGGCAGGGGAGCGCGGTCTCTACGATCAGGTGCAGCAGGACTCGGACATCGAGGTACGTTTCGTGCGGGATCGACTTCAGCGCGACGAGCGTATCCTCTTCTTCTTCAAGTTTCCGCCCGCTTTCAAAGTGCTGCTGCCGCGCATGATTGGCAGCTACAATCCCGACTGGGGCATCGTGCGCCGTTCCGACGACGGCACGGTGACGCTGGAACTGGTGCGCGAGACGAAGGGCAGCGCCGACAGCGCGAAGCTGCGATTCCCGCACGAAGCACGCAAGATCACGAGCGCCGAGAAGCATTTCGCCGCGCTCGGCATCGACTATCGCCATATCACGCCCGACACGCTCGACTGGGCTGCACCTGCACCAGCAAAACCGCCTCGTTTACGTGGATTGAAGAAATAACAAAGGGGAAAGCCGAACATGCTGCAACGAGTTTTTCGCACCGACCAGACGCGCTCTGCCGCTGACATTGCACAGGAACATTTCAGGACGCTCATCCAGGAAGACCAGTACGTCGGTGACGTGTACGCCATTGGTTACGAGTCCGCCACCGTACAGATCAACGACTTCTACCGCCAGAAGGTCGGCGGCATTCCCAGCCTGTGCTTTCTGGTCGCCACGCGCATCGTCCCTGGCGCGCCGGTGGACTTCACCAAAGAGGATGCCAGCATCATCCTGCTTCGCGTCATGGATGCCGCACCCACACCGAACAGCGCCGAAGCGGAGCGCATCCGCTTCGAGTCCGCGCAGCGGCAGAGCGGGGAGCAGCGGCACTGGGACGAAGAAGGGGCGATGGACGGTACGACGGCGCACCTGCTCTCGTTCGCCGGGGTCAAATGCCGTGTGATCGGAACATTCTTCCTCGACTTGCGCTCGCCTGATGCACAAGCCGATGATTTGGTGCTGCGCTTCGGGAGTGACCTCTCCAACTACTATCCCAATCGCGGCTTGAAGGTCTACAAGCCGAACGGAGAGGCGCTGCGCCGCATCATCAACTACCGCGATCCGAGCCGCGCCGATCACCTCTCGCACCTCTCGGTCACGGTTGGGGATGTGCGCTACGCCTCGACCAACCGCGCCTTCCAGAAGGTGGCAGATGTTCCCGTCGAAATGATGCCCGGCGACCTCCTGAGGCAGAAGACTGCGCTCTTCGGCATGACGCGCACGGGCAAGTCGAACAGCACCAAGATCATCCTCCAGTCGGTCTTCAATCTACGCTTTGCCGAACCGTCACCGCTGCGTGTCGGTCAAATCGTCTTCGACCCGAACGGCGAATATGCCAACGAGAACGTGCAGGATAACAATTCCGCGATTCGTAACGTGTGGCATGTGCCTGGTGGCAAACCAGAAGATGTGGTGACGTATGGGATCACGGGTCATCCGAATGACCCCAGTCGCCGCCTGATGCTGCTCAACTTCTATCTCGATGCGAACTTGCAGATCGGCAAGGAGATCATCGACGCGGCACTTGAGGAAGATAGCGCGAAGTTCATCCAGAACTTCCGCCAAGTCGCCTTCAATCCGCCCGATCCAAAAGATCACTCAGCGACGACGCGCTACAACCGCCGTGTGCTGGCGTACCGGGCATTGTTGGCACGCGCTGGCTTCGCTGTGCCTGCCAATGTTCGCCCGATAACAAATGGTCTCTTCAAGAAAGAACTGCTTGAGGCGATGGGTCAGAGCGCTGGCAGGGATTCTGCATCCCATATCGCAGCGGCTGGAGTATTTCGTAAACCGAACCCATCGTGGCAGGAATTGGCAACGGCTTTCGAGGGGCTGTACAGCTTCATGTCTACGGACGACTACAAGCGCTTCGATGAAGCCTATGCACGCACGAGCAGTTCTGGTGAGACGTGGGCAGATGAAGACCTGAAGAAGATTCTGGAGATGATCAGCCGTCCGAATGGCGCGCGCCAGATCGGGCAGGTGCGCGTGCAGCACACCGAAAGCACGAGTTCAGACTACGCCGACGACATTTATGCAGAGCTGGATGCAGGTCGCTTGGTCATTATTGATCAATCGAGTGGCGACCCGCTCATCAACAAATCTTCTGCAGAGCGCATCATGTGGGAAATTTTTCGTCGCCAACAAGCACTTTTTCGGGAAGGAATAACGCCGCCCGATGTTTTAGTTTACATTGAAGAGGCGCACAATCTGCTGCCTGCTGGTTCAGATATGGACTTGGAGAATGTTTGGGTTCGTACTGCGAAAGAAGGCTCGAAGTACCGTATCGGGATGGTGTACGCCACGCAAGAGGTGAGCAGCATCCAGCGCAATATCCTGAAGAACACCGCCAACTGGTTTATCGGTCACCTGAACAATACCGACGAAACGCGCGAGCTGTGCAAATACTATGACTTCGACGACTTTGAAGCGTCGATCCGGCGCGCTCAGGATCGCGGCTTCATGCGCGTCAAGACGCTGAGCAACCTCTTCGTCATTCCCGTGCAGATCAGACGCTTTGAAATTCCGCCGCAGAGCGGTTCATGAGTTGAGGACGTTTGCCGATGCCCTACGAAAATGAGCGTTCCAGCTATGAGCCGCTGCGCCGCATCGCCGAAAATCCGCGTGTGCGTGAGCTGCTCAGTAACTATCAGGTACGGCAGCGCCCGCCGCAGACGAAGGTAGAATTACCGCTCGTCGATGCTGCCACGCTGCCGAGCCGGGGTTGGCAGCCGGACTGGGTGCTTGCCATCGACGGCTCGTATCTGCCAGTAGCCATTCAGAATGGCTATCCCGGTGCAGAAGCTGCCTATATCACCGTCGCCTCGGTCATGCTGAACGCGGCAAAGATGCGCGAACTCGATCAGCAGCGCCCAGTCGAGCCGAAAGTGTTTCGCACCACACAAGAGTCGCAAGCTGCCGATCACATTCTTCCAGGGCGCAATGTCGTCTACGACCAGGACGGTTCTGCCAAAGTCTCGTTCCGTCGTGCGCTCTTCGACATCCTGACCACAGAACGCATGTCGGACGAGGGGGAGACCTTGCTCGACACCTACGAGGTGCTGCTTCAGCACAAGCCGAAGCCGCAGAAGCAGGATACTGAGCAGTCCTGTCCGTATGAGGACTGTCCTGTCGATCTGCGCTATCGCCCGCAAAAAGGCATCTATCAGTGTGGGTGTGCCGAGAAACGGACGCTGTATTCGACGGATGCGCTCCGCACGCACGAGCGGATGAATCCCGACACGGGCAGCAACGACCGCATCTACGCCGAAGTGATGAATGTGATCGAGCGCATCTGGGTCGTGCATATCCTGCGCACGCTTGAGCAGCAACGTTGGCTTTCATCGCTGAAGCGGCTGGCGATCCTGGTCGATGGGCCGCTTGCAGTATTCGGGCAGCCAGCGTGGATCAGTCAGGCGATCTCGACTGAGCTGAAACGCATCAATGGCTTGGTGCGCGAGGCGACCGGTGAAGACTTACTCTTAATCGGCATCGAAAAAGGTGGTGAATTTGCCGATCACTTCGAGCATCTCGATCAGAACGAAAACGGGGTTGCTGGCAGCTTCCCAAAAGGGTCGGTCGGACTCTTGACAGACGACTACATAAAGCAGAACATTATTTTGAGTGATAGCACCAAACCCTACGGGACAGGCACGTACTACGGACGAAAGTTCTTTTACAAAACCCGTTCGGGGGCGCGTATCATCGCCACTCTGCCCTATCTGGAAGACGACCATAGCGACTGGTTCAGGGCAGAGCCGGCGCAATTTCCGCGTTTGGTCGATGCAGCTGCGCTGCTCGATGCGCTGATCTCAACACGGTATCCGAACTCATTGCAGCCTATCGTCGCCGCACATGCTGAAGCTTCAATCCCACTTACGCTCGGCAAGAAAGTTCTTGAACAAATAGCACGGGATTTAACAACGGAAAAACGAATATGACGCAAGCGTTTCACAGTGGAAAGAATAGGCTGAGTACGCCAGTCGGACGCTGGGCGGGCGTCGGACCGTATTATGCTATGTTCCCAATTCCGTTCGCTTTTGAAGTCGTCGAAAAGTATTGTCCCGTCGGCGGCGCAGTGCTTGATCCGTTTGCGGGACGCGGCTCAAGTATCTATGCGGCAGCGGTAACCGGGCGCTACGGTTGCGGTGTCGAGATCAACGAAGTGGGCTGGCTGTACGGAAAAGCGAAACTGGAGACTGCTTCAGAAGAGGCAGTGTTGAGGCGGAACGAAGAAATCAGCCGACAGTCTCGTGGCGTTCGAGATGGTGAGATCAACGCTCTGCCAGAATTCTTTCGATACTGCTACACGACAAAAGTGTTGCGATACTTACTTGCAGCGCGCAAGTGGTTGAACTGGAAAGAGGATGCTGCCGATGCGACCCTCATGGCGATCATCCTAATCTACCTGCATGGTGCCAAAGAGAAATCACTGTCGAATCAAACTCGGCAGGGTAAAGCGATGGCGCCTGATTATTCAGTGAAGTGGTGGATAGAACACGATTCCGCACCGCCCGATGTTCAGCCGCTGCGATTCATGCGTCAACGCATTCGCTGGCGTTATGCCAAAGGGCTGCCTGCTCTTCATGAAAGTAGAGTTCATTTCGGCGACAGCGTTTCACAGCTCGACAGCGTTGCAGACGAGGTGAATGCCGGCACAACGCCGATGTTTGACCTGCTGTTCACCTCACCACCGTACTACAACGTGACGAGCTATCACTACGATCAGTGGCTTCGCCTTTGGATGCTGGGACACAATCCGCGCCCTTCCAAAACGGGTGGAGACTGGCAGGATGGCTTCTGGTCACAGCCGGAATACCGCAAGCTGTTGGAAACGGTATTTTCGAAGTGTGCAGCAGTCATGAAACCAAGTGCAACTGTTTGGGTTCGGACGGATGCCCGTAAGTTCACGCGCGAAGTGACGACTGAAACGCTGCAAACCGTCTTTCCCGATAAAGTGCTGACGGTAATTGAACGTCCACTCACGAAAAGTAGTCAGACGGCGCTTTTCGGAGACAAGACCGAGAAGCCTGGCGAGATCGACCTTTTGCTTACGCCCCGCTGAACATCCACAATCTGCATTATCACCATTAGTGTGTATGCCAGCGCAGTCGGCGCTGCCTCGCAGCAGCGCC
>CAZTLS010000074.1:499-986 GCA_964614405.1 uncultured Pleurocapsa sp. | reverse complement strand
GAAGCCTACACGCCCCCGCCGCGCAATGCAGACTGCGCAGCAGTCGCATCAGCGGGTCGTCGCCATCATTTTATGGCGGCGGAGGCGTGTAGCGAGCTAAAAGCTCGCCACCTCAGACGCCAGTGGGGGCTATGTGTCGCGCTCACGCGCGCCACCCCGCCGACCCCTACGGGGTTCCGGCGGGCGGGTGAATGCGACACGTCGCATTCACCGGACGCACCCCTGCGGGCTGCGTCCAAAAAAGCACAGCGCCCGCATTTTCAGGGTATCACTACATTGCAGTAAGTGACGCTGAAATTTTTCACGTCCTCTGTGTAAGTTTACCGCACTCCAACTGAAATATTTCACAACTCTGCCAGTCGTGTTTTGCCACAATGGTCACAGCCGATCATGTGGAGTATGCCCCATGCCCCAGAAGAACATCAAGCGCAGCATCGCTATGTCCGAGGAGATGCACGCGCTGCTGACCCAGATCGCCGCCAAACAC
>CAZTLS010000074.1:0-489 GCA_964614405.1 uncultured Pleurocapsa sp. | reverse complement strand
GGGCGCGATATCACCGAGTCGCACCTCATCCGCGAGGCAATCCGCCAGTATCTCGACGAGCAGTCCGATCTGGTCGGCAGCCGACGCCACTTTCAGAAGTCTCTCCAGCTTCGGCTGGATCGCCTGGAACGCTCGCTCGTCTTTCAAATGAACGTGCTGATCTATTTGCTCGCCGCCATCCTCGCAGACGATATCGCCATCGATGATGCGATTGTCGCAGCCAAGCGAGACGGCGCAGCACTGCTGGCGCAGATTGAAGCGATCCGCGATCTGAAGGACGAGTCGTGAGCAAAGCCATCGTCGTGGTCGATTTCGCGTACAAGGGACCGAAACACACCGGACGCGGCACGGGACGGCAAGCGCTCAAGGCGGTTCTGAAATATTTGCAGTTTCGGGACAAGCGCAACAACCATCTCGCAAAAGCGCACACATTTGAGCGCTGGCAGGATCGCGGCATGGGCGTGTCGCACGGGGAAATCTTCAAGAACT
>CAZTLS010000073.1:0-14809 GCA_964614405.1 uncultured Pleurocapsa sp. | reverse complement strand
GATAGGTGCGGGTGGGCGCGAACTCGCCCAGCTTGTGCCCGACCATATTCTCGGTGATGTAAATCGGCACATGCCGCCGCCCGTCATGCACGGCGATCGTGTGCCCCACCATCTGCGGAAAGACAGTGCTGGCGCGGCTCCAGGTGCGAATGACCACCTTCTTGCCGTCGCTGTTCAGCTTTTCCACCTTCTGCAGCAGTTTGGGGTCTACAAAAGGACCCTTCTTCAATGAACGTGACATCGCATTCCCTCGCCAGGGCAGCGGGGCATACAGCCCCGGCTGCCGCTCTCATCCTCAGATTTAGCGCCGCTTGCCCCGGCGACGAACGATAAAGCGGTCGGTGCGCTTGTTCCGGCGGGTGCGCTTGCCCAGCGCCGGCTTGCCCCAGGGCGTCTTGGGACCTGGCATACCGATGCCCGAACGACCTTCACCACCCCCGTGCGGGTGACCCGCCGGGTCCATCGCAATACCACGCACGGTCGGTCGCCAGCCCATCCAGCGGCGGCGTCCTGCCTTGCCCAGGTTGATATTGCCGTGATCGGTGTTCCCCACCTGCCCGATCGTCGCCATGCACATCTCATGCACCATGCGGACTTCGCCGCTCGGCAGCCTGACCTGTGCGTAGATGCCTTCCTTCGCCATCAACTGCGCCGAGACGCCCGCCGCGCGCGCCAGCTGCCCGCCATGCCCAGGCAGCAGCTCGACATTGTGAATCTGCGTGCCGACCGGGATGTCGCGGATGAACAGGGCATTGCCGGGGCGAATCTCCGCCAGGTCGCCATTGGCGACGCGATCGCCCACCTTCAGCCCCAGCGGGGCGATGATGTAGCGCTTCTCGCCATCAGTGTATTGCAGCAGGGCGATGCGGGCAGAGCGGTTCGGGTCATACTCGATGCCGACCACCTGCGCGGGCACATCGAACTTGTCGCGCTTGAAGTCGATCAGGCGGTAGCGCCGGCGATGACCGCCGCCGCGATGCCGCACCGTCAGCCGACCCATGTTGTTGCGCCCGCCGCGCTTGCGGAGTGCTTCCGTCAGTGCGCGTTCGGGTCTGCTCTTGGTGATCTCGTCGAAGGAGTGCCCGGTCATCCCGCGCCGCCCCGCCGATGTGGGCTTGTATACTTTGACTGGCATGATTTTTCTGATCCGCCCTTACACGTCAAACAACTCGATGCGCTCGCCCGCTTCCAGCGTCACGATCGCTTTCTTCCACTGTTTCGAGCGCCAGTATTCGTGCCGCCCGCGCATCCCGCGCTTGGCGGGCATGATCATCGTGTTGACCTTCTTCACGCGCTTCTCGAAGATGATCTCCACCGCTTCCCGAATCTGCTGCTTGTTGGCATTCGGAGCGACCTCGAACACATACTGGCTGTTGTCGTCGATCATCGCGTTGGACTTTTCAGTCACCACCGGGCGGATGATCACATCGTACAGATGCAGCCCTGCCATCTCATTCCGCTCCCTTCGCCGCTTTGTCGCTGCCCCAGATGCCCTTGATGACATCCAGCGCGTCCAGCGGCACGATCACCCGGTCGAAATACAGCAGATCGCGGATGTTCAGGTAGCTGGCACGCAGGGTTTTGGCGTCGGGCAGGTTGTTCACGCTGCGCTGCACGTTCTCGTTGCGGTCGGCCACCAGCACCAGCTTGCTCTGATCTTTGCCCGCCAGCGCGTTCAGCATGGCGTTGGCTTCCTTCGTCTTCGGCTGCGCCATCTCCAGCCGATCGACGAACACCAGCTGGTTGTCGTTCAGCAGCGCTGTCAGCGCGCTGCGGATCGCCCCGCGCCGCATCTTTTTGGGCATATCCAGAAAATATTTGCGCGGCTGCGGACCCATCGGGCGACCGCCGCCCACGAACTGCGTAGCGCTGAACGACCCGTGACGGGCGCGCCCCGTCCCCTTCTGGCGATACATCTTCGCCGTCGTCACGCTCACATCGGCGCGGCGCTGCACCTTGTGCGTGCCCAGACGCAAACCGCGCATCTGCCGCACGAACGCCTGGTGCATCAGCCCTTTGTTCACGTCCACGCCGAAAATATCGGCTGGCAGGTCCACCGTGCCGACCTGCTGACCGCTCATGTTCAGGACTGGAACCTGCAAACTCATTTGCGCCCTCCTCGCTTGGTGCGCGTCGTCGGCTTCACGACGACCACCCCGCCATTGGCTCCGGGGATCGACCCGCGCACTGCCAGCAGGTTGCGCGTGCTGTCTACCACCACCACTTCCAGATTCTGCGATGTCACGCGCGCTGTGCCCGAACGCCCGCTCATGCGCGTGCCCATGTAGGTGCGCCCTGGCGTCGAACCCGCGCCCACCGAACCGGGCGCGCGCTCACGGTCAGACTGACCGTGCGTCTTCGGCTGGCGGTTGAAGCCATGCCGCTTGATCGTGCCCGTAAAACCACGCCCTTTACTCGTGCCGACCACATCGACGCGCTCGCCGACGGCGAACACGTCGCACTTCAGCTCCTGCCCCTCCTGCACATCCACCTCGCCCCCCTTGATGCGGAATTCGCGCAGCACGCGCAGCGCGGGGAGGTTGTTGCGCTTCAGGTGTCCCAGATGCCCCCGGCTCAGGCGCGCGGGCTTGGTTTCCCCAAAGCCGAGCTGCACTGCCGTGTAGCCATCGTTGTCCACCGTCCGCACCTGGGTGACGTAGCAGGGTCCTGCCTGGATGACGGTGACCGGGATCGCATTGCCCCGATCATCGAAAATCTGGGTCATGCCCACTTTACGACCGATGATGCCCTTCATGCCTTTTCTCGTTCCTTCCAGTCTTGCCCAACTGCCAGCGCCGCGCGCTGGTACTTTTCGCTGCACAGTGGCGGGTAGGCTTGAAATCGACCCGCGTGCGCGCTGCTTCAGATTTTGATCTCGATGTCCACGCCCGCCGGCAGATTCAGCCGCATCAGCGTGTCGATCGTCTTGGCATCCGGGTCAAGCACATCGAGAAGGCGCTTGTGCGTGCGAATCTCGAAATGCTCCTGCGAGTCTTTATCGATGAACGATGAGCGCCGCACCGTGAACCGCTCCAGGCGGGTGGGCAGCGGGACGGGACCCACGACCCGCGCGCCCGTGCGTTCCGCCGTCTGCACGATGCTCTGCGCTGCCTGATCCAGCACGCGGTGATCATATGCCTTCAGGCGGATGCGAATCTTGTCTTTGAACATCTTCTTTTCGCCTCTGCTGCGCTTCGTCCATCCCGCCTGTTTCGGAAAAGAGTGCCGGGTGTGGTCGCAGTGGGGCAGGGGCAATTGACGTCCCCTGCACACCACGAGCCACCCGGCACTCGGCACTTCCCGAACACGCGCCGGGATGACCGACGCGAACGACCTTATTCGAGAATTTCGGTGATGACGCCCGCGCCGACCGTCAGACCACCCTCACGGATGGCGAACTTCGAGCCTTTTTCCAGCGCGACCGGGGTGATCAGTTCCACCTGGAGGTTCACGCTGTCACCAGGCATGACCATCTCGACGCCTTCCGGCAGGGTGACCGTGCCGGTCACGTCCATCGTGCGGATGTAGAACTGCGGGCGATAGCCGCTGAAGAACGCCTTGTGACGCCCACCCTCGTCCTTCTTCAGGACGTACACTTCGCTCATGAACTTGCGGTGCGGGGTGATGCTCTTCGGCTTCGCCAGCACCATGCCGCGCTCCACGTCGGTGCGCTCGATGCCGCGCAGGAGGATACCGGCGTTGTCGCCCGCTTCCGCCTGATCGAGTTCCTTGTGGAACATTTCGATGCCGGTCACGATCGTGTTCATCGTCTCTTCACGCAGACCGATGATCGAGATTTCCTCGCCCTTCTTCAGCGTGCCGCGCTCGACACGCCCCGTCACCACCGTACCACGCCCCTTGATGGTGAACACGTCTTCGACGGGCATCAGGAACGGCTTGTCCTTCTCACGTTCCGGCGTGGGAATCCAGGAGTCCACCGCGTCCATCAGCGCCAGGATGGGCGCGTATTCCGGCGCGTTGGGGTCATTGCTGGCGGATTCGTTGGCAGCCAGCGCCGAACCGCGCACGATCGGGGTTTCATCGCTGAAGCCATAGCTGCTCAGCAGCTCGTGCAGTTCCAGCTCGACCAGTTCCAGCAGTTCCGGGTCGTCAAGCTGGTCGATCTTGTTCAGGAAGATGACCATCGCGGGCACTTCCACCTGACGGGCGAGCAGCACGTGTTCGCGCGTCTGGGGCATGGGACCGTCCGGCGCGCTGACGACGAGGATCGCGCCGTCCATCTGCGCCGCACCGGTGATCATGTTCTTGATGTAGTCACGGTGACCGGGGCAGTCCACGTGCGCGTAGTGGCGCGCGTCAGTCTCGTATTCCACGTGACGGATGTTGATGGTGATGCCGCGCGCGCGCTCTTCCGGCGCGTTGTCGATGTCGCCATACGCCATGCGCTGCGCCTTGCCCTTGAGGGCGAGAGTCTTGGTGATCGCCGCCGTCAGCGTCGTCTTGCCGTGGTCAACGTGACCGATCGTGCCGATGTTGACGTGCGGTTTGCTGCGCTCGAACTTGTCAGCCATTTGTAGTCCTCTTACCTTTGCGTTTCAACTCGTGTTGTGTGTGTCGCGCCGGGGGAGCCCCCCCCGGCGCGCTGGTCACAGCGACCGGAAAAACTAGCTGGCGCCCTTGATCACTTCATCGGCGATTGCCTGCGGCGCGATGCTGTACTTCTCGAATTCCATCGTGAAGCTGCCGCGCCCCTGAGTCATGTTACGCACTTGCGTCGCATAGCCGAACATCTCGCCCAGCGGCACATTGGCGCGGATGGCAGTTGAGCCGCCGCCGCGCGGTTCCATGCCGGCGATGATGCCGCGCCGCGACGACAGGTCGCCCACGATCGTGCCCGTGTAGTCATCCGGCACGTTCACCTCGACCTTCATCGTCGGCTCCAGCAGCACGGGCTTGCCCTTCTGCACGCCTTCCTTCAGGCACATCGACCCGGCGACCTTGAACGCCATTTCGCTGGAGTCCACGTCGTGGTATGCACCGTCCACCAGGCGTGCCTTCAAGCCCACCACCGGATACCCTGCCAGCACGCCGCCGCTCATCGCCTCGCGGATGCCAGCTTCAGCCGGGCGGATGAACTCGCGCGGGATCGCCCCGCCGCGAATTTCGTCCACGAACAGCAGCCCATCCTTCGCCAGCGGCAGCTCTTCATCCGTGAGCGGCTCGAACTCGACGACGATGCGGGCATACTGACCCGAACCACCAGTCTGACGCTTGAACGTCGTATCGATCTTCACCGGCTTGGTGATCGCCTCGCGGTATGCCACACGCGGACGACCGACCGTCGCCTGCACCCCGAACTCGCGCATCATGCGATCGACGATGATCTCCAGATGCAGCTCGCCCATCCCCTTGATCTTCGTCTGACCGAGTTTCGAGTCCACCTCGATGCGGAAAGTGGGGTCTTCCTCCGCCAGACGGCGCAGGGCGATGCCCATCTTGTCCTGGTCGCCTTTGGTGTTCGGCTCGATCGCCACTTCGATGACCGGCTCAGGGAAGCTGATCTTCTCCAGCACGATCTGGTTATCGGGGTCGCTCAGCGTATCCCCGGTGAAGCTTTCCTTCAGCGCCAGCACCGCAGCGATGTCGCCCGCGCGCACTTCCTCCACGTCTTCACGGTTGGAAGCGAACATACGCACGATACGACCGATGCGCTCGCGCGATCCCTTCGTGGTGTTCATCAGCGTCGTGCCCGTGCGAACCACGCCGGAATACACGCGGAAGAACGCCAGACGCCCGACATACGGGTCGGTCAGGATTTTGAACACCAGCGCGGCGACAGGTTCGTCGTCGGAGGCGGTGCGGACGATCTCCTGCTCCGTCTTCGGGTCAAGCCCCTTGACGGCAGGGATGTCGATCGGCGAAGGCAGCAGCTCGACCACCTTGTCCAGCATCAGCTGCACGCCCTTGTTCTTCAGCGCCGAACCGCACAGCACCGGATGCACCTTGCCCGCGATGGTCGCAGCGCGCAGCGCACCAACCAGTTCGTCGTCGGTGATCTCCTCACCGCTCAGGTATTTCTCGGTCAGGAAGTCGTCATTTTCGACGATCTTCTCGATCATCTCGGCGCGGCGCGTCTCCGCTTCCTCGCGCAGGCTTTCGGGGATCGCCACGCGCTGGATGTCCGTGCCCAGGTCATTGCCATACGTCACCAGCTCCATCGTCAGCAGATCGACGATGCCCGCGAAATCCGCGCCTTCCCCATACGGGAACTGAAGCGGGACGGGGTTCCCGCGCAGGCGATCGACGATCATATCGACGCAGCGCTGGAAGTTCGCCCCGGTGCGGTCCATCTTGTTGATGAAGCACATGCGCGGCACGCCGTAGGTGTTCGCCTGACGCCACACCGTCTCCGACTGCGGCTCGACACCCGCCACGCCGTCGAACACCACCACGCCGCCGTCCAGCACGCGCAGGCTGCGCTGCACTTCGGCGGTGAAGTCTACGTGACCTGGGGTGTCGATGACGTTGATCTGATGCCCCTTCCACGAAGCGGTGACGGCGGCGGCGGTGATGGTGATGCCGCGCTCGCGTTCCTGCTCCATGTAGTCGGTGGTCGCCGCGCCGTCATGCACCTCACCGATCTTGTGAACCATGCCGGTGTAGTACAGCACGCGCTCGGTGGTGGTCGTCTTGCCGGCGTCGATGTGGGCGATGATGCCGATGTTGCGAACCTTGCTGATGTCGTATGCTTGCTCTGTCTTTTTCGCCATTGTCTTTCGTCGCTTGGCTCCGCTTTCACTGTGCCGCGCCGGAACCTGTTCCCGGCGCGGGGTCGGGCTGCATCACAGGCAGCCCTGGTTCCCGTCGTGGTTTAACGGAAGTGGGCAAAGGCGCGGTTGGCTTCCGCCATCTTGTGCGTGTCGTCTTTGCGCTTGACCGACGCACCCTGTCCGTTGAAGGCGTCCAGCAGTTCGTTCGCCAGCTTGTCCGCCATGCTGCGCCCGCCGCGCGCGCGGGCATTGTCCAGAATCCAGCGCATCGCCAGCGTCACGCCGCGTTCGGAGGCGACCTCGACGGGGACCTGGTAGGTCGCACCGCCGACGCGCATCGGCTTGACTTCGATGGCGGGGGTGACGTTGCGCAGCGCCTGCTCCAGCACTTCGACCGGGTTGCGCTTCAGCTTTTCCTCGATGATCTCCATCGCGCGGTACATGATGCTCTGCGCGGTGCTTTTCTTGCCGCCGATCATCATGCGGTTGATGATCATGGCGATGTGCAGGCTGTTGTAGCGGTTATCCACCGGCGTGATCCGCTTGGGCGGGCTTTTACGTCTTGGCATGATCTGTCCTCAGTTTCACTTCTTCTTGGCGGGTGCGCCCTTGCCTTTACCGGCAGTGGCGGGCTGACCCGGCTTCGGGCGCTTCGAACCGTACTTGCTGCGCGATTGCAGCCGATTCTTCACGCCGTCGGTGTCCAGCGTGCCGCGCACGATGTGATAGCGCACGCCCGGCAGGTCGCGCACACGCCCGCCGCGCACCAGCACCACGCTGTGTTCCTGGAGGCTGTGCCCCTCGCCGGGGATGTAGGCGGTGACTTCGATCCCGTTCGACAGACGCACACGCGCCACCTTGCGCAGCGCCGAGTTCGGCTTCTTGGGGGTCATCGTCTTGACGACGGTGCAGACCCCACGTTTCTGAGGTGCGCCCTTCGCACGGCGGGTACGCCGCTGCTCGTAGACGTTCAGCGTGTACTGCAAAGCCGGGGCTTTGCTCTTGCTCTTCTTCGCCTTGCGTCCCTTACGCACCAACTGATTGATCGTTGGCATAAAACACTCCACTCAAAATTATGCACCACTCGACATGCACCAGGCACGCAAAAAGGCGATCTGAACAGAACGCCCTATGTCGCTTGCCGGGTGGCGAGCAATCTCCGCCGCGCGGAACGCTTTCGCCACTATCGCTCAGTTCGGTACGCCAGCGCCTCCGCAGAGGATGTGTACCGCACATGCTGGTCAGCATGGTAGCATTCGCACCCCTTTACGTCAAGGGTGCGTCAGGCGGGCAGGGCAGCGCCGGGCGGTCATACCCTGTCTGTCAGCGACCATGCGATTACAATTTTCACACTTTTCACCGTCTGTGATCCAATCTCATCCGCCCTGCCGAATATGGTGATGAATGCCCCGGTTGAGCGGGCATGATGCAGAGCAAAGGTGAACGGCAACATGGTTTCTCGTCGCAATATCCTCAAAGGCGGTTTGGCGGTGGGTGGCGCGTCGCTGCTCAGCTTCACTCAGATTTTCGGCGCGAGCCGCGTGTTCGGTCAGGAAATGGCGGATGACGATCTGCAGACGATCATCAATCTGGCGGCAACGGCGGAACTCTTCGCCACCACGCACTATCTGGCTGCCATCAATGGCGCGGCTGATCTGGGGCTGACCGGTCCCGAACTGGCATACATGAAGGCAGGCTTCATCGCCGAGCAGGATCATCTCGAACTGCTCCAGAGCCTCGGCGCGACCCCGGTGGTGACCGAATTCTACGTCCCGCCGACCCTGTTCAGCGATCGCACCACCTTCAGCGCCATCACCGAAGTGGCGGAGACGGCGTTCACCGGGGCGTATCTGGCTGCCGTACGCATCTTCTCCCAGTCGGCGGAGACCACCGCTTTTGCGGTGACCTGCGCGCAGATCGCCGCCGTCGAGGAAACGCACCGCGTCCTCGTCCGTCAGATCGGCATGAACCGCCTGGCGAACAACACCAGCTACGCCCAGTACACGCTGCGCAACGTCTCCAGCGCCGTGCCGGTGCTTCAGCCGTTCCTCGACGGGTCGGGCGAGGGCTTCGTCGGTCCGGTCGCGCCGCCCACTGCTGAGCAGATCGCTGCCGTGCGCGCCGAAGCCGAGATGATCGGCTATGACATGCCCGGCGTGCCCTTCGCCCTGATGACGGAAATGCCCGCGTAATCCTTCCCCCCACGTGCAGGGGCGACCTCGCGCGGGGTCGCCCTTACACTTTCCCCCGTGCCAGCCGCAGACTGTTGCCCACCACGAACACCGAACTGGTCGCCATCGCCGCTGCCGCCAGCATCGGCACGAGCGCGCCCGCCATCGCCACCGGGATGAGCAGCACGTTGTAGGCGAACGCCCAGAAGAGATTCTGCCGGATCGTCCGCATCGTCGCCCGGCTGAGCGCGATCGCCCGCGCGATCCCCGCCAGATCGCCGCTCACCAGCGTCACATCGCTCGCCTCCATCGCCACATCCGCCCCTGTGCCGATGGCGATGCCCACGTCCGCTGCCGCCAGCGCCGGGGCGTCGTTGATCCCGTCACCAACCATCGCCACGCGCCTCCCCCCGGCGCGCAGCCCCTCCACCGCCTCCGCCTTGCCGCCAGGCAGCACCTCCGCCAGCACGCGCGTGATGCCCACCTGTTCAGCGATCGCTTCAGCGGTGCGAGCATTGTCCCCGGTGATCATCACCACCTCCAGCCCCAGCGCCCGCAGCGACGCCACCGCTTCCGCCGCGCCCGGCTTGACCGTATCCGCAATGCCGATCAGCCCCGCCAGCGCTCCATCGACCGCCACGCCCACCACTGTGCCGCCCGCCGACTGCATCTCGGCGATGCGCCCCTCATACGCCGACAGGTCATACCCGCTCTCGCGCATCAGGCGTGGGCTGCCCACCAGCACGGCATGACCGTCCACCGTCGCGCGCACCCCGCGACCGGAGTCGGCGGCGAACCCGGTCGGCTGACCCAGCGCCAGCCTGCGCGCCTGCGCCGCCCGCACCACCGCCGCACCCAGCGGATGCTCGCTGCCCCGCTCTGCTGTGCCCGCCAGATAAAGCAGCCGCGCTTCATCGATCCTATCGCCCAGCGGGACGACCGCCGTCACCGACGGTTCGCCGCGTGTGAGCGTCCCCGTCTTGTCCAGCGCCACCACGCTGACCCGCCGCGCCTCTTCCAGCGCCTCGCTGCTGCGGAACAGCACGCCCATGCCCGCACCGCGCCCCGTGCCCACCATGATCGCCGTCGGCGTCGCCAAGCCGAGCGCGCACGGGCAGGCGATCACCAGCACCGCCACCGCATTGACCAGCGCGCCCGTCAGCCCGATGCCGCCGACCACCAGCCAGCCGATGAACGTCAGCGCCGCCAGCACCAGCACAATCGGCACGAACACCCCCGATACGCGATCCGCCAGCCGCTGAATGGGCGCTTTGGACGCCTGCGCCGCCTCGACCAGCCGCACGATCTGCGCCAGCGCCGTCTCCGCGCCCACCCGCTCCGCACGCACGATCAGCCTGCCCTGACGGTTGAGCGTCGCGCCGATCACCGGGTCGCCTGGGCGCTTGTTCACGGGCAGGCTTTCTCCCGTCAGCATCGACTCGTCCACCGCCGACTCGCCCTCGACGACCGCGCCATCGACCGGGATGCGCTCGCCTGGGCGCACCACCAGCAGATCGCCGACGCGCACATCCGCAATGGCGACCGGGCGTTCGGCGTCACCGACCAGCCGAACGGCGGTTTTGGGCGACAAGCCGATCAGCGCGCGAATGGCGGCGCTCGTCTGCCCTTTGGCGCGCGCCTCCAGCAGCTTGCCCAGCGTGATCAGCGTCAGGATGACGGCGGCGGTCTCGAAATAGACGTGATCGCCCACCGCCTCCGTGAAACCGCCGAACAGGGCGACCATGACGACCACGCTGTACAGATACGCCGCCCATGAACCGAGGGCGATGAGCGTGTCCATGCCCGCTGAGCCGCGCCGCGCGGCTTTCCACGCGCCGATGGTATACTGCCGCCCGACGATGAGCTGCACCGGGGTCGCCAGAGCGAACAGCACGATCGGCATCCCCGACCAGAAGAGCCAGCCGAGCGCATCGGGCACGCCGTGCAGCCGCAGCATGTCCGGCGACATGTCGGTCATCGCCATGCCAGGCATCGCCACCGCCATGATCAGGTCGCGCGTCATGCTCAGGATGAAGAGGGGGAGGGTGAAGAGCGCGCCGATCGCCACCAGCCGCCGCTGGCGGTCGATCTCGGCAGCGCGGGCGGCGCGTTCGGCGTCTTCCGGGGCGGCGGCGTCGGTCAGGTCGATGACGCCGTAGCCCGCATCTTCGACGGCGCGCACCAGATCGCCGCGTCGGACGAGATCAGGGGCGTACTGCACGCTGGCTTTTTCGGTGGCGAGGTTGACGCTTACGCTCAGCACGCCTGGCTGTCTGGCGATGGCGCGCTCGACGTTGCGGACGCACGACGCGCAGGTCATGCCGGTGATCGGCAGATCGATCAGGTCGGCGGTACGGATGTCATTCATCAGGAGTCAGCTTTCACTCAAAGTGACGATCAGGGCTTCCATGCGGGCGATCTCGTCCGTCTGCGCGCTGAGGATCGCCTCTGCCAGGGCGCGGGTTTGCGGGTGGACGGGCTGGCGCAGGATGCGCGCGCTCATGTGCAGCGCATCATCGTGATGGTCGATCATCGCCTCCAGCCAGGCGATGTCGTACTCGCGTCCGCTCAGGCGCGTCAGCCCCGCCATCATGCCCATCATCATCGGCGGGTCAGTGACCGGGGCGGGCGGCATGGCGTGCCCGGCATGCCCCCCATGCCCGGCGTGCCCTGGCGTGGTCGGCGTGGTCGGCAGCATCTCCAGCATCGACATCGGGGTATAGGTGATGCCGTACCAGTCGAGCAGCCAGGCAGTCATCTGATCGACCTCGGCACGCTGGGCAGCGGCGATCGACTCGCACAGGGCGCGCACATCATTGGCTTGTGCATGGACGAGGCAGTGCCCCGCCATGTCGATCGCCATCATGTGATGATCGATCATGCCTTCGAGAAACCGGACTTCGGCGCGCCCGGCACGCCCGTCGAGCGGGCTGTCTGCCACAGCGGGCAGCGCGGTCAGCAGCAGGACGCACACGAACATCAGCCAGCGCATGGGAACACTCCTCATTATACAGATGTACAGGGGTCACTCAGGATCACCATCGCTGAAGGCAGCGAGGATCGGGCAGCAGGTGAGCGGCTCATCGCCCCCCGGACAATCTTCAAGGTAGGCGCTCAGGACGCGCTGCAAGGTGTGCAGGTGCGCCATCTGGCGTTCGATGTGGTGCAGCTTGTCCTGCACCATGCCGCGCACATCGCCGCACACGCCCTCACGCACGCCATCCTGAAGCGCCAGCAGTTCACGAATTTCATCCAGCGTGAAGCCGACCGACTGCGATCGGCGGATGAAACGCACACGCGCCGCCGTCTCTTCCGTATACTGGCGGTAGCCGTTGGCGCGGCGCGCGGGCAGGGGCAGCAGCCGTTCGCGCTCGTAAAAGCGCAGCGTTTCCGGGTTGATGCCGCAGCGTTTTGCCAGTTCTCCCCGTGAAAGCAGTTCGTTCAGCATCAGTGATCCTTTTACCAGACAGTGTAAACCCTGTATCGAGGTACAGAGTCAAGCGGCAGTTGCGTCACTATCGCTATGTGACGCCGCCAGCACAGGACAGCTTACGCTGGGAAAGATCGCCCGGAGCGCAGGTGCAGATTTGCTTTGTGTGATACACTACGTGACGTGGGATAGTGACGAGGATGACATCGTGAAGCGCAAAATTCTGGTGGTGGATGACGAAGCAGGCGCGTTGATGCTGATCGGCATTATGCTGGACAAAGGGGGGTTTGCGACCCTCAAGGCATCAGATGCGTTCAGCGCGCTTGACCTGCTGGAGCAGGAGACGCCCGATCTGATCATCCTGGATGTGATGATGCCGGAGATGGACGGGATCACGCTGTGCCGGCGCATCCGCGAACGCCCGGAGACACACCGCATCCCGGTGCTGATGCTTTCCGCCAAAGATGACGCCAACAGCATCATCGCGGGTATCGACGCCGGGGCGAACGATTACCTGACCAAGCCGATCCTGCACAACGACCTGATCACCAAAGTGCGGGTGATGATCGACGCTTATCAGGCGGGCTGACCGCCTCTGTTTCCCTTCCCTGATCCCCGCGCTCCCTCCGTCTGACTTCACCCCGACTCCCTCTCCAGACGAGAGGCGTTCGGGGTGAGGTCGGGCATTTTTTCAGCGATTGCTCGACATCGGCATGACGACGCAGATGAAGTCGTCGCGGTCACGCGGGCGCAGTACGCCTGGGTGCGCCGCGCCATTGCTTTGCAGCACCACCTGCTCATCGGACATGACGCTGAGCGCGTCAATCAGGAAGCGGATGTTGAACGACACCTCCAGCGGGCTGCCCTCGACGGCGGCGTCCAGCACCCCCTCGTTATCGCCGCGCTCCGCGCTTTTTCCGACCAGCATCACCTCGCCAGGGGTGCTGGCGTCGCGGGCAGGCTTGACGAAAATGCGGGTGCTGTAGTTGCTGTCGCGGGCGAAAATCTCAGCGCGCTTGCACTGGCGCAGCAGGTCAGCCGTGTAGAGGGTGACGGCGGTGCTGTAGCTTTTCGGGATGATGTCGTTGAAATTGGGGAACCTGCCGTCGATCAGCGAGGTGCTGATCAGGGTATTCTCGTACTGGAAGACGACGCGATCGCGGTCTTCGCCTGGCAGCGCAATGCCGACTTCCTTCTCCTCATCGCCGATGATGCGCGCCACTTCGCTGAGCGTTTTGGCGGGGATGATCATGTCGTGTTTGCCGGAAAGCCCATTCTGCACACGCGCCGTCCGCACCGCCAGACGGAAGCCATCAGCAGCCGCCAGCGTCAGCACATCGCCGTTGAATTCGGTGTAGATGCCCGTCAGCGTCGGGCGGGTTTCCTCTTTGGCGGCGGCGAACACCGTCTGCACGATCATCTCTTTGAGCGTGCGCGCGGGCATGAACACATCCGGCTCGAACGCCTCGTTGAGCGGGGGAAACTCCGCGCCGCTGATCCCTTTGATATTGGAGTTGGTCATGCCGCTGCGCACGTTGACGGCGAGGGTAGCGCTGTTGAGCGCCAGATCGACGCGATCCGGCGTCAGGTTGCTCACCAGCTCGCTGAACGTTTTGGCGGGCAGGGTGATTGTGCCCGGTTCGTCCACCTTCGCGCCGATGCTGGTGATGATCGTCAGTTCCAGATTGGTCGCCGCCAGCTTGAGGCGCGAGTCGTCGGCGGAAAGCAGCACGTTCGCCAGCACGGGCAGGGTAGGGCGAGAATCGACGGCGCGGCTGACAATGCTCAAGCCCCTGGCGAGCTGATCCTGCAAAATGGAGATACGCATGGTTGAAAAGTTGCTCCTGCGTGCGCGCCTGGGCGCTTTTTTCAAAGACATATCAGAATGTATGGATAGTATAGTCGAAAATCTGTCCATACACAAAGAACACCCTGCGCGCGCAGCTCACGACCAGTCGAGGGCGTAGATGACCGTCGCGCCGTTGAACACCACGCTCACCAGCAGCAGGAATTTGTCATAAGCTGAGGGATAACCGCCGAGGCTGAGCAGATTGAACAGCGCAAAGCCGACCGCCACGATGATGTTCGCCCAGCGGTTGACCGGCTGCGGCAGCACCAGGCTGAGGAAGACCATCATGATCGGGATGAGCATCAGCACCGCCGCACCCATCCACATGGCGCTGCCCGCCGTCTGCACCTCCGCCATGCGCGCAAAATCGCCGCTGTAAATCCGCAGCACATCCCCCAGCAGGTAGATGAGCATGACCGTGACCCAGATGCCGCTGAGCAGAATACGTGTGTCGGGCATGATGCTTTTCTTCTCCATACAGAATACTCCAGATGACACTGTGCAGCACACGATACTGTATCGCGCACAGCATCAATATACTGTATGGCACACAGTCTTGTCAAGCGGGTCGATTAGATTGAAGCCGTACCCCAACCTCACCCCGTTTCGCTGCGCTCAACCGCCCCTC
>CAZTLS010000072.1:0-15083 GCA_964614405.1 uncultured Pleurocapsa sp. | reverse complement strand
AGGCGGGCAGCACCGCCGTGCAGGAACTCGCCTTCACCCTGGCGGACGGCATCGAATACGTCCGGTGGGCGCTCGAACGCGGGCTGGACATCGACTCGTTCGCGCCGCGCATCAGCTTTTTCTTCAACGTGCATAACGACTTCTTTGAAGAGATCGCCAAACTGCGCGCGGCACGGCGCATCTGGGCGCGGGTGATGCGCGAACAGTTCGGAGCCAAAGACCCGCGTTCGTGGTGGATGCGCTTCCACTGCCAGACGGCGGGCGTCAGCCTGACGGCGCAGCAGCCAGAGGTCAATCTGGTGCGCGTGGCGATCCAGGCGCTGGCGGCGGTCATCGGCGGGGCGAACTCGCTGCACACCAACAGCATGGATGAGGCGCTGGCGCTGCCCAGCGAACACGCTGTGACGCTGGCGCTGCGGACGCAGCAGGTGATCGCCGAAGAGACTGGCGTGATCAACACGGTCGATCCGCTGGGCGGCAGCTATTTCGTCGAGGCGCTGACCAACCAGATCGAGGCGGAGGTGCTGGCGTACTTCCGCCGCATCGACGAGCTGGGCGGGGTGCTGCCGGCGCTGGAGATCGGCTTCATCCAGGGCGAGATCGCCGATGCCAGCTACCGCCATCAGCTGGAGGTCGATCGCGGGCTGCGCCACATCGTCGGCGTGAACAGATATGCCGACCCGACTCCGCCCGCCATCCCGATTCTGGAGATGGACCCGCAGGGCTTTGAACGCCAGTGCGCGCGGCTGGCGCGGCTGCGCGCCGAACGCGACAACGACGCCGCCAGCGCTGCCCTCGATGCGCTGCGCCGGGCGTGCCAGGGCAGCGAGAACACCATGCCTTACCTGCTGGAGTGCGCCCGTACCTACTGCACACTGGGCGAAATGGTCGATGTGATGCGCGCTGTGTTCGGCGTGTATCACGAACCCGTCGGCATCTGAACGGGCAACCTCACCCCGTTTCGCTGCGCTCAACCGCCCCTCTCCGATGGAGAGGGGCAGCAAACCGCCAGGTTGGCGGGGTGAGGTTGGCGGGGTGAGGTTCGGGCACACACCCGCCGGGACGCCTTACTCGACCCGTTTCGCCGCCAGCGCCGCCTGAAGCGCCTCACGCGCGGCTGCCGGATCGCCCTTGCCGCCCAGCGCTTTCATCACCTGCCCCATGAGCGCGCCGAACACCTTGTCTTTGCCGCCCAGGTAATCGGCGACCGATTTGGGGTCGGCGTCCAGCACCGACGCCACCGCTGCCGCGATCGCCCCGCCGTCTGAGACCTGTGCCAAGCCGCGCGCCGCCACCGCCTCTTCGGGATCGATGCCGTCTGACCACATCTCCGACAGCAGGTCGGTGGCGGTCGCCTTGTTGATCGTGCGCCCGTCCACCAGCCGGACCAGCGCCGCCATGCGCGAGGGAGCGATGCGCGCGGCGATCGCCTCCGCTTCGACGCCATCGCGGTTGACCAGCGCGAAGAGCGCGCCGACGATCCAGTTGGCAGCGCTTTTGGGGGCGGCTCCGGCGGCGATGACCGCCTCGTAATAGTCGGCGATCGGGCGATCGGCGGTCAGCACGCCAGCGTCATAGGCGCTCAGGGCGTATTCGCGCATGAAGCGTTCGCGGCGGGCGTCGGGCAGTTCGGGCAGCGAGGCGCGCACTTCGGCGATCCAAGCCTCGCTCACCTCGACGATCGGCAGGTCGGGTTCGGGGAAGTAGCGGTATTCCTCGCTGCTCTCCTTGAGGCGCTGAAGCACAGTGCGCCCGCGCACCTCGTCCCAGCCCATCGTCGCCTGACGGACGCCCTCGTTGTCCTCCCAGGCAGCGATCTGGCGGGCGGCTTCGTATTCGATGGCGCGGTAGAGGCTGCGGATGCTGTTCAGGTTCTTGACCTCGGTGCGCGTGCGAAAGCCGATGTCGTCGCGGTGTCTGACGCTGATGTTCGGCTCGACGCGCATGACGCCTTTGGACATATCGCCGTCGTTGACGCCCAGATAGCGCAGGATGGCGCGCAGGGTGCGGGCGAACACCTCTGCCTCTTCCGGGCTGTTGATGTCCGGCTCGGTGACGATCTCCAGCAGCGGCACGCCAGCGCGGTTGTAATCGATCAGGCTGCCCTCGCTGGTGTGGACGAGTTTACCCGTGTCCTCTTCCAGATGGGCGCGGCGGATGCGGATGCGCTTGCGCGTGCCGTCCGCCAGGTCGATATCGAGGTAGCCGTTGCGGTTGATCGGGCGGTCGTACTGGCTGATCTGGTAGCCCTTAGGCAGGTCGGGGTAGAAATAGCTCTTGCGGGCGAACTGGTTGATCGGCGGAATCTCGCAGTGCAGCGCCAGCCCGACGCGCATCGCCATCTCGATCGCCTCACGGTTGATGACAGGCAGCGTGCCGGGCAGCCCCAGCGAGACGGGATCGACGGCGGTATTCGGGGGTGCGGTCACACTGTCCACCACCGGGCAGGCGCTGAACATCTTGCTGCGCGTGCGTAATTCGGCGTGAATCTCCAAGCCGACGATGATCGTCCATTCGCTGCTGCTGTTCATCGGTGCATCTCCATGACCTCCGCCAGCGTTTCCACGACGGCGGCGGTGTCCGCTTCGGTCATCTCCGGGTAAATGGGCAGGCTGATGATGTGCTGCGCCGCCTGTTCGCTGTAGGGGAACATACCTGGGCGCAGACGGTGGTGGCGCAGCGCGGGTTGCAGGTGGCAGGGGATCGGGTAATGGATGCCCGCGCCGATGCCGCGCGCGTTCAGGTCTTTGAGGATGGCGTCACGGTCGCCCGCCACGCTGATGCAGTAGATGTGGTAGATGTGTGCGCCGCGCGGGTCACGGTAGGGCGTACACACGCCTTCGATCCCGCTGAGCGCGGCGTCGTAGAAGGCAGCGTGACGGCGGCGCGCGTCGTTCCAGTCGTCGAGGTGAGGCAGCTTCGCGCCCAGGATGGCGGCTTGCAGCGCATCCAGCCGTTCGCCATAGCCGATCTCGTCGTGGCTGTATTTGCTCGTGCGCCCGTGATCGCGCCGTTTGGCGATCGTGTCGGCGATGTGCGGGTCGTTGGTGCAGACGGCTCCGCCGTCGCCATAGCCGCCCAGGTTCTTGCCAGGGTAGAAGCTGAAACAGGCGGCATCGCCCCATGCCCCGGCGCGTTTGCCGTCGCGCTCTGCGCCGTGCGCCTGCGCCGCATCTTCGATGACGCGCAGCCCGTGCCGTCGGGCGATCTGCATGATGGCGTCCATCGCCGCGATCTGCCCGTACAGATGCACCGGGACGATCGCTTTGGTGCGGTCGGTGATGGCGGCTTCGACCTGCTGCGGATCGAGGTTGTAGGTGGCGGGGTCAATATCGACGAACACCGGGCGCGCGCCCAGTTGTTCGATCGGCTCGACGGTGGCGATGAAGGTGTGCGGGGTGGTGATCACCTCATCGCCGAAACCGACGCCGACCGCTTCCAGCGCCAGAAACAGCGCCGCTGTGCCGCTGGCGACGCCGACGCAGCGCTCGGTGCGCTGAAAACGGGCGAAGGCGGCTTCAAAATCGCTCACCTCTTTGCCGCCGATGAAGCTGGTGTTGGCGATCACGCGGGCGATCGCGGCATCGATCTCCGGCTGGATGGTGTGGTACTGCGCTTTGAGATCGACCAACGGAATCTTTGCCATTGCAGACAGTCCTGTCATCTTTTATGCGTGCGCGCCCTAGTTTAGGCGATGACTCACGGAATCGCTATCACGATTTTGCCGCGCGTGCGCCCCGTCTCGCTGTGGGCGAACCCGTCGGCGATCGTCTCCAGCGTGACGGTGCGGTCGATGATCAGGCGCACCGCCCCGGCGTCGATCAGCGCGGCGATCTCGGCAAGCTGCCCGCTGTCCGGCTCGACGCCGATGTCCGCCAGCGTCACGCCCGCCTTTTCTGCCGCCCGTGCATCCGGCACACCCGCGATGCCCGCCAGCGCCCCGCCGCGCGCCATGACGCCCAGCGCCTCGGTCGCGGTGGTCACGCCGACGGTATCGATCACGCACGGCACATCGCGCAGCACTTCCGCCAGACGGGTGGTGGTGTAGTCGATCACCTGCTGCGCGCCCAGCCCGCGCACCAGATCGTGGTTGCGCGCCGACGCAGTGGCGATGACATGCGCCCCGCGCGCCGCCGCGAGCTGCACCGCGAACGTGCCGCCCCCGCCCGCCCCGCCCGTGATCAGCACCGTCTCGCCCGCGCGGACGTTCGCCCCGTCGAGCGCCTGCCATGCCGTGAGCGCCCCGGCGGGCACGCCCCCCGCCTGATCGAGGGGCAGCGTGTGCGGCGCGCGGGCGATCCAGCCGGGCTTGACGCGCGCGTATTCGGCATAGCCGCCGCCGATGAGCGGGATCATGCCATAGACTGCATCGCCCGGCACGAAGCCTTCAACGCCCACGCCGACCGCCTCGACCACGCCCGCCACGTCCCATCCCAGCGTGTAAGGCAGGCGCACCACGTCGCTCAGCCAGCCGTTGCGCGTCTTCCAGTCCACCGGGTTGATGCTGCTGGAACGGACGCGCACCACGATGTCATCCGCCGCGCTCACCTGCGGCACGGGCAGGTCATCCATGCGCAGCACCTCATTGCCGCCATAACTGTGCAGCCGAACCGCTTTCATGGGCATACTCCGTCTCAGTCGTAATATTCGATGTCGTCGATGCGTTTGAGGGCGCGCGCCGGGTTGCCAACGACGACCGCGCCAGGCGGCACATCCTTCGTCACCACCGCGCCCGCGCCGATCAGCGCGCGCGCCCCGATCTGCACGCCCGGCAGCAGCACGGCGCACGCCCCGATGATCGCCCCTGCGCCGATGCGGACGCCCTCCAGCCGGTCTTTCGACCCCCGGCTGATCGGGTAGCGCGCGTTGGTCACCATGACGCCCGGTCCCAGCCAGCAGCCCGCCTCCAGCACCGAAAATTCCGGCACGAAGACGCGGGTGTGCAGGCGCGCGCCATCGCCGATGGTGACGTGGTGTTCGACGACGCTCATCGAGCCGATGCTCACGTCGTCGCCGATGGTATTCGCTTCACGGATGAGCGCGCCATGCCCGGTCTGAAAGCGCGCGCCGATGACGTTGCCCGCGTAGATGACGGTGTGCGAGCGGATGATCGGCGCGCCGCCGAAGCGCAGCGGCAGGTCGCCTGGGGCTGCACCGCGCGGCGGCTTGCCCAGCACGACGAAATCGTCGATCTGCGCGTCATCGGGCAGTTCGACGTTGGGGAAAAGGCGGACGAAGGCAGAATCGAACGTCATGGGGTGAATGCTCCTGAAAAAGCACACCTCACCCCACACCCTTCCATCATGAAAGGGTGTGGGGTGAGGCTGGCAGTTGAGGTCAGATCGCGCTCAGCGGATCGTCGGGTCGCTGATCCACACATCCTGCGAGAAGAGCGTCTGGCTCTGGATGAGCAGGTTGGTGGCATAGCCATAGCGGAATTCGTACACGTTCAGCCCGTTGAACACCGACAGCACCTGGCGCAGCGTGTTCGTGTTGTTGTCGAACACCTCGATGACCGGCTCGCACGAGATGCCTGGGCGCGCTGCCTCCGGGCACAGCTCCAGCGTCACCTGAGCGGTGCGCGTGCCCAGATTGTCGAAGACATACGTCACGCGCACATTGTTCCACGACACCTGCCGTTTGGTATCGACGATCTCGCGCTGATCGGGCGGGGCGACCGGGTTCGCCTGCACCAGGATGGAGAGCAGCGGACCGCTGCCCGTCGGCGTGGGGGTCGGTCCGGGACCGTTGCACCAGCGCGCGTCGCAGAAGGAGAGCGGGTTGACGTTGTTCAGCGCGGGCAAGCCCCGGAAGGTCGTTTCGGGCAGGGTGGTGAAGCGCCGATCGACGTACAGGGCGAAGTCCGTCCCCTGCACGAACATCATGGTCGAGTCGTTGAAGTTGCGGTAGAGGGCGCGGAAGCGCGTCCCGGCGGGCATGATGCCCATGTACTGCGTGGCGGCGACATCGAGGTAGCTGAAGGCGAAACGCGACTCGGCGGTGAACAGCACTTCCTGCTCCACCACGTCCAGCACGGGCGGATTTTCCACCAGGCTGTTGACGGCTTCAGCCACGGTGGCGCAGTAGCCGGGCGCGTCGGGGTCGAACTCGGCGATGGAGAACTCGAACGACTGCCCGACGATGAACGCCAGGCTGCGCGTGAGCGGCTCGCAGCGCTCGATCGGGTTGATGCCCTGCCACCCGGTCGGGCGGCGACCGAGGGTCACGTCGCTGAGCAGTTCGAGGTCGAAACGCAGGTTGAGGTAGCTGGTGGCGGGGTCGGCGGCGTTCAGCCCGATGTAGCCCGCCGGACGATTGCCGATGCCCAGGCGGTCATCCGCCAGCCGTTCGAGGTCGAGGCGGACGTTGCCGATGAAGTTAGGGGCGTTGGGGTCGCGCTCGCCGATCCACCCTGCCGGGCGCGTCTGCAAGCCGAGCAGTTCATCCGCCAGCCGCTCCAGGTCGCCGCGCGTCCCGCCCAGCAGGTCGAACGGGTTCGCCAGCCGCCCCTGTTCATCGGGCGTGCCGAAGACGATGTTGATCAGGTCGTCTTCGATCTCCGCCTGCACGCTGAAGCAGTAGTTGAGCGCCGACTCCGGCGTGGTGGGGCGGACGTTGTAGAAGCGATCCAGCACGGTCAGGGTATTCTGCAGGGTGCGGTTGCAGCGCACGATCGCCCGCGTCCCGCGCCACTGATCCGGGCGCACGCCGATGCCGAACACCTCGTCGGCGGAGAGTTCGAGGTCGTGGCGGGCGTTGCGGGCGATGACCTCGACGACGGGCGTGGAGACGCCGATCCACCCAGGCGGGCGCACCCCCGGTCCGAAGATGGCGTTGGCGAGCTGTTCGCCGTCATACCACAGGTCGGTGACGACGGAAGGCGCGCGCAGGTCGGTCGTACCGAGCCAGGTTGGGGGGCGGATGCCCGCGCCCAGCACTTCGTCTGCCAGCACTTCAAGGTCGGCACGGGTGTCGAACACCTGCGCCTCGAACGGGTTGGTCTGCGCGGTGACGCCGCGCCCGCCGCCCGCCAAGCCGATCACGCCGACGATCGCCGCCAGCAGCACACCCCAGATCACTGAACGTCGCATGTGTCCGCGTCCATTCTCACGCATTCCGGCGAAAAGATACGCCCATTATAGCGCAATCGCACAGAGGCGCATGGGACTGGTCGCGGGTGAGGCTTGCAAGGGGCATGTTAAACACATATAATCATGACTATACGGCGACGTGGCCAAGGGGTAAGGCAAAGCTCTGCAAAAGCTTGATCACCGGTTCAAATCCGGTCGTCGCCTCTCACCGACCCGCTCCATGCGAGCGGGTTTTCTGTTTTTTCCCTCACCCGCCTGACAGCGCGCGGTAGACTGCCACCGTCGCAGCGGCGACCTGCTCATGCGTGTAGTGCGCCAGCGCGCGCGCCCGCCCCGCCTGTGCCAGATGACGCGCCAGATCGGGATCATCGCGCACGCGGCGCAGCGCCGCCGCCAGCGCGTCGGCATCGCCTTCCGGCACGATCAGCCCGGCAGCGCCCAGCACATCGGGGATCGCCCCGCTGTCCGCGCCGACGACAGGCACGCCCGACGCCATCGCCTCGACGCTGGCGCGCGGACCGAACTGCTCTTTCCAGTTGGGCAGCGTGCGCGAGGGCACGGCAAGCACATCGAAGGCGCGAAAATGCTCAGGCATGGCGGTGGACGGCTGCTGATCGATGAACGTCACCCGATCGGCGATGCCCAGCGCCTCTGCCAGCCGGACGAGCGCCGCGCGTTCCGGTCCGCCGCCGATCACCCGCACGTGCGCGCCGTCGATCTGCGCCGCCGCGCGCAGCAGCAGGTCGATGCCCTTCTCCGGCACGAGCCGCGCCACCGCGCCGATGGTGAACGGGCGATCCGGGCGGGCGGGCGCGGGCGCGAACACCTCCGGATCGATGCCGAACTGCGGGATGACCGCCAGCGGGCGCGCGAAGCCCTTGCCCCGCCACACCGACGCCGCGCCTTCCGTCCCGGCGATGGCGGCGTCGGCGTGATCCAGCACCCAGCGTTCGCCCCAGCGGAACGGCGGCGGATACGTCCGGTCGATGTTCTGCCACGTGAAGAAGAGCGCTTTCGCCCCGGCGCGGCGCGCGGCGTAGAGCGCGCCCCATGTGGCGGCGTTGTACGGTTCCTCGTCGATATGCACCACATCCGGGCGAAAGGCGCGCATCGCCCGCCCCAGCGCAGGATAGACGTGCAGGTGAAAATGCCCGTTCAGCCAGATCGGGGTGATCTCCAGCCGATAGCCGCGCGTGAAGGCGCGTTCGAGGGGCTGCACGCCGCGCTCGTCCTTCCAGGCGGGCGGGGTGAGCGCCAGCAGGTCGATGCCGTGCGCGGCGATGCACTCCAGCTTGCGCTGATACAGCCCGGCGACCAGCGCCTTCGAGATCATCAGGACGCGCACGCGCTCACTCCGCCGGGGTATCGAGGCGCAGCGGCGGGCGCAGCAGCCCGATCCCGATCGCCAGCAGCACCTTGAACATGTACATGCCGGATTTGAGCGGGGTGATCGACGACACGCCGCCGTAGCGCGGGTTCATCGTGACGGGCATTTCGCGCAGCCTCAGCCCGGCGCGGTGCAGCAGCACCACCGCCTCCGGCTCCGGGTAATCGTGCGGGTAGGCGCGGGCGCACAGGGCGATGGCGCGCGCGCCGGAAGCGCGAAAGCCGCTGGTCGGGTCGGTAAAACGCTGGCGGGTGATGAACGAGATCACCCGCGACAGGATGACGATGCCCACCCGCCTGGCGAACGGGGTGACGTAGCCGCGATCCTCGATGTAGCGCGAGCCGATCACCAGGTCTGCCCCACTGGTGAGCAGTTCGCGCACCAGCGCCGGGATTTCGCGCGGGTCGTGCTGCCCGTCACCATCGTTCTGCACCGTGACGGCGTAGCCGCGCCGATGGGCGAACAGAAAGCCCGTCTGCACCGCCGCGCCGATGCCGACGTTGTGCGGCATGTGCAGCACGAATGCCCCGCACGCTTCGGCGATGCGCCCGGTGTCGTCGGTCGAGCCGTCGTTGATCACCGCGATGTCCGCCCAGGGCACATGCTGGCGGATGAGCGCGATGACATGGGCGATACTTTCGGACTCGTTGAGCGCCGGGATGATCACCAGCGTTCGGGGGAACGTCTCAGGCGCGCTCATGGCGTCGTCTCTCCGTTGAGCAGCACGGCGGTCAGGCGGTCGATCAGCCCGTCCAGCCCGTGCGCGGCGCACACGCCCTCCCGCTGGCGCGCGCCGATCGCGGCGCGGCGTTCATCGGGCAGCGCAAGCAGGGCGTCCAGCCTGGCGGCGAGGGCGCGGTCATCGTCAGGGGCGGGCAGGCGCAGCGCGTCGGCGTCCGCACCCGCCAGCGGGTCGAAGGCGGGGTTGGCGGTCAGCGCCGGCACAGCGCACGCCATCGACTCCAGCGCCGCCTTGTCGAACAGCCCGACCGGGCTGAGGTTGACGGCGACGCTGGCGCGCTGATACGCGGCGCGCACCGCCTCGCGCGGTTGATCGCCCGCGAACGTCACCCGGTCGCGCACGCCGAGATCGCTCGCCAGCGCGATCAGCCCATCCTGATAGCGCGTGTCCTGTTCGGGCGGCACGCCGCCGATGAACAGCACCTGTGCGGGCTGTGTCATGCCCGCCAGCGCGCGGATGAGCGTCGCCTGATGCTTGATCGGCATCAGCCGCGCCACCTGCACGATCAGCGGCGGGTCGTCCTGGACTGCGGCGCGCGCGGGCGCGAAGAAGTCGGTATCGACCCCGTGCCCGATGGCGCGCAGCTTCGGCGTGGCGAACGGGAAGCTGTCCGGCGCGGCGGTGACCACCCGTCGGCTGACGCGCGCCGCCAGCCGCAGCATCCGGTGATCCTGGCGGTGGGTGTACCAGAGCGTGATCGGGATGCGTGCGGGCAGCAGCAGCGGCGCGCCCATGACGGCGAAGAGCGGCATCATATGGGCGAAGCAGGCAGCGAAGCGCCCGCGCGCCAGCCGGTCAGCCAGCAGACGGTAGAAAGTGAGCGCCCGCGCCGCCTCGCTGTGCCCCTGCTCTTTGCCGACCGACTCGACGCGGACGTTGGCGGGCAGATCGACCCGCCCGGCACGCATGGTGATCACCTCGATGGCGTCGAAGCGGGCGGCAAGCCTGGCGACCCACAGGTGCGCGAAGCCGAGGATGGGATCATCGGCGTCGGTCGCCAGATTGAAGAGCAGCAGGCGGCTCACGGTTTCATGCCCAACTGCACCGCACGGCGCATCACCTCGACCCACGCCTCGACGTAGCTGTCGAAGCTGTACTGTTCCAGAGCGCGCCGCTGCGCTTCCGCGCCCATCTGCTGCGCCTGCGCCGGGCTGCTGAGCAGGTGGATGATGCGCCCCGCCATGCCGTCCACGTCCAGGTCAGGCGCAAGGTAGCCGTTGACCCCGTTGATGACGACCTCGTTGACGCCGACCACATCGAACGCCACCAGCGGCAGCCCCGACGCCGACGCCTCGAACAGCACGCGGGGCACGCCCTCATAGCTGGAGGTGTGGGCGTACACCTCACCCAGCGCGTAGTAGATCGGCAGATCGTCATGCGCGACCGGGCCGTACATCGTCACCCGGTCGCTGATGCCGCAGTCACGGGCGACGGCGCGCAGGTCGTCCGGCGATTTTCGCATGTCGCCGATCAGCACCAGCCGCGCGTTGGGCAGCGCATCCGCCACACGCCGGAAGACCTGAAAGAGCAGCGGCACACGCTTGAAGGCGACCGGATAGCCCACCCACAGCACCACCTGATGTTCCGGCTTGAGGTCGAGTTTGCGGCGCAGGTCGGCGAGGGCGCGCTCGTCAGGCAGGGCGGCGAACGCTTCGGAAGCGGTCGCCAGAGGCAGCGCCACCGACCGCTGGCGGTCCCCCCCCGCAGCGAGGTAAGCATCACGCTCGCGGCGGTTGACGGTGCGGTACATGTCAGCGCGCGCCACGACGAAGCGCCCGATGGCGTGCAGGACGTGGTTGATGCCTGGGCGCTCGCTCAGCCAGGCGCGGTTGTTGAAGAAGTAGCTGTGATTCTGCACCAGCAGCGGCGCGCGCAGCAGGCGGCGCAGCCACCAGCCGATCACCCCGGTGACGAACGGGTCCTGTGTGGTGATCAGGTCAACAGGCGAGTCAGGGGCATACTGGCGCGCCAGACGCAGCGCGTCGGTGGGAAAAGTGAGCTTGCTGGCGCTGTTGCTGGGGATGATGCGGAAGCCTGGCGCGGGGGTGATCGGCGCGCCCACGCCCGGCGGAGTATACACGATCAGGGTGAGCGCGCCGGCACGCTGAGCATAGGCAGCGTGCCGCCGCCGGGCGTCGCCTTCCGGCTGGGTGGCAATGCTGGTGTCGAGGCTGATCATCAGTACGTGAATGTCCATGCGCCTGATTCTACCGATCCGCCTCACAAATGTCACGGGGGATGCGGCGCGCGGCATTCGGAATTGTTACACGTCCGCTATCCCACATGCGGTATAATTAAGCTGCTTACGATCACAGACATACTCTTTACTGTGTCCTGCATCACACTTAAGGAGCAGAACGCCATGCCGATCGCCGAGATCAACGGACAGGGGATTTATTACGAGGACAGCGGCGGCGACAAGCCGGCGGTGATGTTCCTGCATGGCTTCCTGTTCGACCACACGATGTTCGATCCACAGGTGGCGTATCTGAAGGATGCGTATCGCTGTGTGCGTTTCGATGCGCGTGCGCTGGGTCAGACGCGCTGGGATGGGAAGCCGTTCACGCTCAACGACACCGCCGCCGATGCGATCGCCCTGCTTGACCATCTGGGCATCGCGCGGGCAGCATTCGTCGGTATGTCGCAGGGGGGCTACGCGCTGGTGCGGATCGCCAGACGCTATCCGGATCGCGTCACGGCAGCGGTCTTCCTCAGCACCTATAACGGGGTGGACACCGATGATGTCAAAGAGGTGTACCGCTCGATGCGCGACGGCTTCGCCAGCGACGCCAAAGAAGGCGTGATCGGCACATTCGCGCACCTCTTCCTCGGCGCGGATCAGGCGCTGCGCGATTACTGGGTTCCGCGCTGGCAGGCGACGCCCGACACGAATGTCTTTCACGGCATGAACGCCCTGATCGACCGTGAAGACGTGCCCGCGTCGGACGTGGCGCAGATCACCATGCCGACCTACGTGATGCACGGCGATGCCGACCAGGGCATTTACCCGGTCATGGCGGAGACGACGCTCTTCAAAGTGCTGCCCAACGTCAAGGGGATGCACCTGATCCCTGGCGGCACGCACGCCGCCAACCTCGTCAACCCGGATGCGACCAATCCGGCGCTCAAGGCGTTCCTCGACGCTCACACCCACTCATGACGCACAGCGACGGGCGTGCCCGCTGCGCGTGGGTCAATCTGGCGGACGCGCTCTACGTTCACTATCACGATACCGAATGGGGCGTGCCGATCCCGCCCGACTCGCCCGATGCCGACGTCCGCCTGTTCGAGCGGCTGTGCCTGGAGGGGGCACAGGCGGGGTTGAGCTGGATCACCATCCTCCGCAAGCGCGACCACTACCGCCGCGTCTTCGACGGGTTCGACCCGGCGATCGTCGCGCACTACGACGACGCCAAAGCCGCCGCCCTGCTGCGGGACGCAGGCATCGTCCGCAACCGCTCCAAGATCGCCGCCGCCATCGCCAACGCCCGCGCCGTGCTGCGGATGCGCGAAGCGGGGGTCGGCTTTGCCGATTTCCTGTGGGGGTTCGTGGGCGGGGTGCGGCGCGTCAACCAGTGGACGATGCTGGCGGAAGTGCCGGCGCACACTGCCGAGTCGCGGGCGATGAGCAAGGCGCTCAAGGCACGAGGCTTCGCCTTCGTCGGTCCGACGACCTGCTACGCGCTCATGCAGGCGGTCGGCATGGTCGATGACCACACGATCGACTGTTTCCGGCACGGGGCGGCGTGAGCGCGGTCACTTGCCCAGCGCGGCGCGCATCCCGCGCAGCCATTCGCTGAAGAAGAGCGGGCGGGTATCGACGCCGACGCGCTGGGGGTTCTGTGTGCCGAAGATGGGCGGCACGGCATCACGCCGGATGTACGCCTCCGCCTCCGGGAAGGGCTGCCAGGTGTCGATCCACTCGACGCCGGGCATGTTGACCAGCGCCAGCATGGTGCGCGGGGCGGGGGTTTTGGGGCGCGCCAGCACTTCCGGCGGCAGCAGCCCGGTCATCGCCTGACGCAGGAGCAGCTTGCGCTTGTTCCAGGGGAAGGGTGGCAGCGACATGGCGAACTCGATCAGGCGCAGGTCGATGAATGGCTCGGTGAAGTCGATGGGGGTGTAAGGTTTGGCGAAGGTGAACTCGGTGCGCTCGCACCACGACCCTAAGCCGACATAGAGGGGCACTTCCGGCTGGGTGCGGTGCGATCCTTTGAGCGTGTACGACCAGGGCGTCTGCCAGCGCGTCCTGAGGTCGGCACGGCGCTCGAAATCCGGGTTGAGCCAGACGGGATAGCCGTAACTGGGCTGTTCATTGCCTTCCGGTCTGCCGAAGCGCAGCAGACCGCGCACGTAATGCTGCACACCATCGAAATGCGGTCTGCGCCCGGTCATGCGCCACAGCCACAGGTAGAGGCGCGCCGCTTCCGGCAGGCTGTGCTGGAGCAGCACCTTGTAGAACGGCGTGTTGGTGAAAATTTCGTCGCCGCCGTTGCCAGAGACGCCCAGCGTCCCCAGTTCCGCCATCGTGCGCTCGACATCGAGGATGAGCCGACCGGAGAAATCCTGCACCGGGTCGAGGCGGGTGGGCGGCGGCTCGGTCATGGCGTAGTCGTCGCCGTACATGTAGTAGACGGGCATGTCGTCGAGGAAGCGCGCCGTCTTTTCGACGAAAAGCGGCTCGCTGTCCGGCACGATGCGCCGATAGCCCAGCGTGTGCGCGCTCAGCCTGGTGCTGACCTCGCCGCTGCGGATCAGGTCAGCGATCATGGCAGCAGTGCTGGTCGAGTCCATGCCGCCGCTCATCATGACCATGACGCGATCGACATCCTGCACGCGCTCGCGCATGACCTGACGGAAGAGCGCGCGGAACTCGATCACATAGTCTTCCGGCTTGCTCAGGCGGCGCATCGGCAGGTCGAGGGGAAAGTCCCAGTATCGGTGCAGCGTCACCAGTCCGGCGTCGGCATCGGCGCGCAGCCAGTGTGCCGGCAGCAGGCGGCGCAGGTCGCGGAACAGGGTGGCGGCTTTGTTGTGCCGTTCGACCAAGCCGAAGAGCAGGAAATCGCCGACCGTGCCCTCATCGAGCGCGCCGCTGACCGCCGGGTGCAGCAGGACGGACATGAGTTCGTTGGCGATGATGACCACGCCGGGCAGCGCGGCGTAGACCAGCTCGCGCACGCGCAGGCGATCGGTGGCGGCGAACAGGCTGCGCCGCCGGGCATCCCACAGCACGAAGGAAAATTCTCCGGTCAGGTGTTCGACGCAGCGCTCACCCCAGGCGTGCCAGGCGCTGAGGAGCAGCGCGCTGTCCGGGTGATCGATGGCGGCAGGCTGTCCGGCGGCGCGCAGCGCAGTGACCAGATCGGCGCGCGCCAGCAGCAGCGAGTCGCTGATGAGGGTGACGCCACTGCGTGTGGCAGGCTGGTGATCGCGCGCGTCGGTGCGGGTGACGTGCCTGTGAGCGACGCTGAGCAGCACGCCGCCCTCATCGCTCAGCCATGTGCCGCCGCCGTCGCGCCCGCGATACGCCAGACGGTCGATGCACGGGGTGAGCGCAGCGCGGTCGATCGGGCGACCATCAAGGGAGAGGACAGCCAGCAAGCCGCTCATAGTCGGGCGAGGGTCTCCGGGGAGAGCTGATCGTGATACAGGACAGGATAGCGCCCGGCGATGTCGGGCTGGTCGTTGACGACGCGCCCGTGATGTTCGACCCAGGCGTGCCCGTCAGCTCGCCCGTCCGTCAGGCGAAAGGCGAGGCGAACGTCAGCGGGCAGGCGCAGCCAGCGCATGATCCACCACAGCGCCAGCGAGCGGCGCAGGCAGGTGACGTCGGCAAAGCCGCGCTGCGCCGCACTGTCCA
>CAZTLS010000071.1:0-15315 GCA_964614405.1 uncultured Pleurocapsa sp. | reverse complement strand
CTGGGCATCGACCCGCGCCACAGCGACCAGCAGGTCCGCAGCACGGTGCTGCTGCCGCATGGGCTGGGCAAGACGGTGCGCGTGCTGATCTTCGCCGAAGGCGACGATACCCGTCTGGCAGAAGCCGCCGGCGCGGATTACGTGGCGGGCGAAGAGACGATCAACCGCATCCAGAAAGAGAACTGGATGGAGTTCGACGCTGCGCTCGCCGTCCCGTCGATGATGGCGAAGGTCAGCCGTATCGGTCGTATCCTCGGTCCGCGCGGGTTGATGCCCAACCCGAAGGCGGGCACGGTGGTCGATGCCAGCGATCTGGCGCGCGCCGTCAGAGAACTCAAGGCGGGTCGTGTCGAGTTCCGCAATGACAAGACGGGCAACGTCCATGTCCCGGTCGGCAAGGCGAGTTTCGATGTCACCCGCCTTCAGGAGAACGCGATCGCGGTCATCGATGCGCTCAATCGCGTCAAGCCATCCGCCGTCAAGGGCGTGTACATGAAGAAGGTCGTGCTGTGCAGCACCATGAGTCCCGGTGTGCGCCTCGACCTGTCCAGCGCGGCGATGGCAGCCAGCACCCCTGCCGACACCGCCGCCGACTAGTCCCCTCATCCCCTCACAAACAGCGCGGGCGACCCATCGATGGGGTCGCCCGCGTTGATTCCCCTCAGAAGCCGGTCGTCTCCGGTCGGCGGTAGCCGATGACGCGCTGAAGCAGCTTGAGTTCATATGGCGCGTCGTACACTTTCAGCGTGTAGCGCCAGCCGCTCAGCGCTTTGAGCAGCAGACGCATCCCCCCGCGCAGCCGCATGTCGGTCACGGTGGGGTAGTAGGCATTGACCACCGCCTCAAAATCGCGCACGCGGCGGCGCACGTTGTCCTTGAACCAGGGCGTGCCGGGATCGCGGCGCAGTGAGCGCTGTGACCACTCGTCGCCCGCCCACTCTTCGAGCGTCTGCGGAAAGGCGAAGCCGAGGCGCGTCGCTTCGTCGAGCAGTTCGCTGTGATCCTGCGGCACAGGCGTGTAGATGTACAGGATCAGCTCTGACGCCGGGTTGACGCGCTTGACCCTGCGGATGAAGCGCAGCGTGGCGTCGATGTCCGCCATCGGGTCGGGCGGGTTGCCCATGACGAACGACAGTTCCGGCACGATCCCGTAGTGGCGCATCTTTTCGACGAATGCCAGCGTTGCCTCGGTGCTGCTGTTGCCGCCCTTGTTCATCCGCTGGAGCATGGCGTCATCGCCCGTCTCCGCGCCGACGAACAGCATCTTCAGCCCGCTGTCGCGCAGCTTCGCCCAGGTCGAGTCGGCATAGGTCATCAGGGTATCGACGCGCCCTAACCCCCACCAGGCGATGGGCGCGCCATAGGCGATCATGCGCTCCGCGAACTCTGCCGCCCGGCTCTCGGAGACGAAGAAGTCCATGTCGTGGAATTCCATGCCGTCGATCGCCCAGGTTTTGTGCATGTGCTGCACGATCGCCGCCACCCGTTCCGCGCTTTCGGGCAGCCAGCGGCGATTCGCCAGCGCCACCACTGCGCAGAAGTTGCAGGCGAACGGGCAGCCGAACGAGGTGTTGTGCGCCAGCACCCGGCTGCCCAGATAGCTTTTGCCGATGTAGCGCGGCACGTCGATGCGGTCATACGGATACCAGGGCAGGTTGTTGAGCGGTACGAATGGCGCGCGTGGGTTCATGACCACTTCACCGTTCCGCACATGCCCCAGCGACGGGATGCTCTCCAGCGCACCGCCCGTGTGCAGCGCATCGACGAACTGGCGGAAGGGCGCTTCGCCCTGCCCGGCGATGACGTAATCCACACAGTCGCTTCGCAGCACCACATCGTGATGCTGGGTGGGGAAGTAGCCGCCCCAGAGGATGGTCAGCCCAGGCAGCGCCGCCCTGACGCGCCTGCACACCGGGACGGCTTGCTGAAGCTGCGGACCGGGCATGACGGTGACGCCCAGCAGCCGTGCCCCGGTCGCCTGAGCGCGGGCGATGATCGCCGCAGCGGGGTCAGCCGTCAGGTTGCCGTCGATGAACTCGACATCATAGTCGGCGGCGATGACCGAGGCGATCGCCAGCAGCGACATCGGCAGGCGCTGCTTGCCTGGGGAGGTGCTGACCGGGTTGTAGAGCAGGACGGTGTGGCGGGGCATGTGGGGTGGTCTCTCGTGTCTGAACGATGTACGCTCATTGTAGATCGACCTGGCAGAGCGGGCAAACCGGGCTGTGCTATAATCAGGAGCAGATCAGACCTGACTTTCCACTGTGAGACAAACTGTGTCCCGATGGATCGAAATCACGCTGCGTGTGGACGGCGAAGCCGCTGAAGCCGCCGCCGAACTGCTCAACCGCTATGGCTATCAGGGCGTCGCCGTCGAACACGAGGGTATCCCGCCGGACAAGCTTGACGAGGATCAGGTTCCCTCCGCCACCACGCTGGCGGTGCGCGCCTATCTGCCCGACGACGACCGCGCCGTCGAAACTCAGCGCCAGTTCGCCGAGGCGCTGGCGTACATGCGCCTGATGTACCCCTTCCCCGAACCGGAATACCGCACTGTCGCCGAGGAAGACTGGGCAGAGGCATGGAAAGCATATTACCATCCGATCCGGCTGGGGCGGCGCATCGTCATCCGCCCGATCTGGGTGGAGATGGAGACTGCGCCTGACGATATCGTGATCGCCCTCGACCCAGGCATGGCGTTCGGCACGGGCACGCATCCCACGACCCAGCTCTGCCTTGAAGCAGTCGAAGATCACATTCAGCCTGGTCATACTGTCCTCGACCTCGGCACGGGGTCGGGCATTTTGGCGATCGCGGCGGCGAAGCTGGGTGCGGGACACATCCTGGCAGTGGACAACGACCCGGTCGCAGTGGCGGTGGCACAGCAGAACGTCGCGCTCAGCGGGGTGGATGACCGAATCATTGTGCAGGAAGGAAGCCTGGAGAGCGTGCTGGCGTCGGCGCGGCGTTTCGATGTGCTGCTGGCGAACATCCTGGCGCGCGTCATCGTGGCGATGTGCAGCCAGCGCCTCGGCGAGGTCATCCGCCCTGGCGGGGTCGGCATCTTCAGCGGCATCCTCAATACGCAGGCGGACGAAGTGGAAGCCGCGCTGCGGACCACCGGGCTGACGCCGACGGCGCGCCGTCAGCAGGGGGATTGGGTGGTCATCGAGGCGCGCCGCCCGATCGAGTGAGCTGCATCGCACCCTGATGAGGCATGGAAGTCGACACGATGACCGACCCGACCACGACCAGCGAACAGCGCCGCATCCGCCGTTTTTCCGCCATCACCACCACGCGCATCGAGACGCTCGCCGATGGGGTATTCGCCATCGTGATGACGCTGCTGGTGTTCGACATCCGCGTCCCGACGCCTGAGCGGGTGGCGGAAATCGGCTTTGCGACGGCGCTGAGCGAGGTGCTGCCGAACATCGTCACCTACATCCTCAGCTTCCTGATCCTGGGCGTGCTGTGGGTGGGGCATCACAACCAGTTCTTCTACATCCGCCGGGCAGACCGAACACTGCTGTGGACGAACATCGCCTTTCTGATGGCGATCGCCCTCGTCCCGTTCTCTGCCGGGCTGCTGGCGCGTTATGGGCGCGCCGAACCTCTGGCGGATGCCATTTACAATCTCAACCTGATCGCGGCGAGCGCGGCGCTGTTCTTCCACTGGTGGTATGGCACGCGCGACAACCATCTGCTCAATGAGGACATCCCGCCGGAGATACGCCGTCTGGTCGTGGTTCGCATCCTCATCCCGCCCATCCTGTACACGATTGCCATCTTCGTCGGGCTGTTCAATACCGACATCGCCCGCGCCGTCGATGTGCTGGTTCCGCTGCTCTACATCCTCCCGAACCGGGTGGATGCCTTATTTCGTAAAATCTGAGCGATCGCACATGAATCGTCAGGAAGATTGTATTTTTCTAATTGGCAAATCAGGCTATACTGTGTCTTGGTACGAAAGCACTATGCCCTGATTTAGCGCGTGGTCATCGTTTTGGCATTTCGCAGGAGGAAGTTTCTCATGAGAAGTTGGGTGAGGTTCGCTGTTGTTGTGGCGGTCTTGATGATCGCGCTGCCGGTGTTCGCCATGGTCGGTTTTTCGCTCGATGGTGGAAACACTTTTATCGATACAGTGACGGTCAATGGCTGTTTCCTGGACATCAAGGTCAACCATGCTCAGGACGGCGCTTTCCGCGTGGTCGTCCTTGACGACGGTATCACTATGTTCGACTTTAACACCAGCGCAGGCATGGGCGGCACGTTCACTGCCAGCTACCCGATCACCGGTCCCGCGCTGCCCGGCGCGGCAGGTATCGCCATTGCCATCTATCGCAACGGCTCGTTCGTTGCGGGCGCTGACCCGATCTTCTACAGCGATGATGTGGGCAACGCCTGCCGCCTGGCGCTCCAGTCCGCCGCTGCGGAACGCGCGTGCAACGCCCGTGCGGTGCTGCCGCCTGGGTCGGTCGTCGGCGAGCTGCCGTTCGGCGGTCGCGGCTACTGGGCGCCCAACAAGATCACGCCTGAAGTGGTCATCAACCCCGGTCGCTACTGGGTCGTCGGCGCGGCGCTCGATGAAGATGGTGATCTGTGGTACATGATCTACATCTCGTGCAACTACCTGTGGGTTCCTGGTGAGTGGATGTCCCCGACCTTCGATGGTCCGTGGAACGGCGAACCGCTGCCCGCCACTGGCAACCTGACCCGCGAGCAGCAGGCGATCGTCAACCGCGCGCTCGGTCGCTGACGCCGGATCGCGATCACACAGGCAGACAAACACCCCCGTCTGGCACGTGCCGGGCGGGGGTGTTTTTTTGTCATCCGGCTTTGCTGCGATTTATTCCACGCCGGGATGGTCTTCAGAGATCATGGTATTCGCCAGCCGCAGCCGCTCGGACAGGGTGCGCATCACATCCAGCGCGAAGAATGGCGACTCGTGAACCAGGAAGGTGAAGCGCACCCGGTCGATGTTCGCCAGCACCACATCCGTCTCGGCGATGGCGGTGGCAGTGCGGCGATGATCCTGCTCGATGAGCGCCATCTCTCCGAAGATTTCTCCCTCGCCCAGGCGGATCATGTGCCGCCCTTTGAGGTGAATATCGACTGTGCCGCTGACGATCACATACATCTGGTCGCCCGCATCGCCTTCGGTGAAGATCGACTCGCCCGCCTTGTACTCGACGGTTTTGGTGGCGTGGCGGAACAGGTTGGTCTTTGCCATGATGAGTCTCCTTTGTTGGTGCAGGTCGAATGTCTGTCTGCAGACATGATGAGGTAAAATATACGAGGCATATGTTAAATTTCAAACAACCTTTCCCAATCTCACAGAGAAAGTGCAGACCTGCCTTATGAGTCGTACCTTTATCATCGATACCGATACCGCCTCTGACGATGCGGTTGCGCTGATCATGGCGCTGCGCGCGCCCGATGTGCGCGTGGCTGCCATCACCGTCGTCAGCGGCAACGTCAGCGTTGAGCAGGGGGCGCGCAATGCCCTGTTCGTCGCCGAGCTGTGCGGCGCGGACGATGTGCCCGTCTATGTGGGCGCGGCGCGCCCGCTCATGCGCCCCGCCGAACATGCCCACTGGTTTCACGGGCGCGACGGTTTGAGCGACAAGGGCTTTGCGCCCGCCCGCCGCACGCCGTCAGACGGTCATGCCGTCGATGCGCTCATCCACCACATCCGCGCTAACCCAGGCGCAGTGCTGGTGACGCTCGGTCCACTCACCAATGTGGCGCTGGCGGTGGCGCGCGACCCGGCGATCGCCGGGATGGTCAGCCGCTGCGTGGTGATGGGCGGCGCAGCGAACACCATCGGCAACGTCACCCCGGCAGCGGAATACAACATCTGGTGCGACCCCGAAGCGGCGGACATCGTGTTTCGTTCCGGGCTGCCGATCGAGATGGTCGGCTGGGAGTTGTGCCGTCTGGAGGCGAACCTGAACGCGGCGGAACAGGCGCACATCCGCGCGATGGATACCCCGCTGGCGCATTTCAGCCTCGACTGCAACGAACGGGCGATCCGGGCGAACCACGAACAGTCCGGCGATGACGGGCTGGCACTGCCCGACCCGGTGGCGATGGCGATCGCGCTCGATCAGGCGGTCTGTACGCGCATGAGCCGCCATGCCGTCGCGGTGGAGCTGTACGGCACATACACGCGCGGCATGACCGTCGTGGATGCCTTCGACATCACGGCGGACGGGCGCAATGCCGATGTGTGGGCGCACGCGCGTACCGGGCAGGTCGATGTGTGCTGGTCGATCGACATCCCCCGCTGGAAACAGACGCTCTACAACGCCCTGACCTGAAAGGAGGGTCCGCAATGGCAGTATACGAATTTCGCTGCAATGCCTGCACGCGCGAAAGTACGCTGACCTACCGCTCGATCGCCGCCTATGCTGCGGCGCAGGAGTCGGGAGAGGTGCGCTGCCCACACTGCGGCTCATCCGACATGACCCGCCTGATCCGCAGTGTGCGCGTCAGCGGAACGAAACCGATCGATTACACGGGCATGTCTGCTGAGCAGATGCGCGGCGTGCTGGAGGGCGGGCGCGCAGATGAGGTGAATACGATGGTCAGCCAGGTGACGGACACGACGAAGGGCATGTGACCCGACTCATTCGCCTCAGCATATGACGGTGAGAGGAATAATGATGAACCTGCTCATTCTGGGCGGTACAAAGTTTGTTGGACGGCATATCACCGAGGCAGCACTGGCGCACGGGCATGAAGTGACCCTGTTCAACCGGGGCAGAACCCATGCCGATCTGTTCCCGAACGTCAGAACGCTCACTGGCGACCGCAAAACGGATGTGAGCGCCCTGACTGGCACAGTGTGGGATGCCGTCATCGATGTCAACGCTTATCTGCCTGACGAACCAGCTCGCGTGCTGGACGTGCTGACGACATCGCATTACACCTTCATCTCGACCATTTCGGTGTATGCCGAACATCACCCTGGTGATGACGAAAGCGCGCCGCTCGCCTCTATGCCTGATGGGGCTGATCAAACTCAGGTGACGGGCGAGACATACGGACCGCTCAAGACAGCCTGCGAGCAGGTGGTGCAGACGCAGCTGCCCGATCGCGCACTGATCATTCGTCCTGGGCTGGTGGTGGGACCGCACGATCACACTGACCGCTGGACATACTGGGTGGTTCGCACTTCATACGGCGGCGACATGCTGGCTCCCGGATCGCCAGACCGCCCGATGCAGGTCATCGATGCGCGGGATCTGGCTGAATTTACCGTGACGATGACGGAAAAGCAGGCAACCGGCATCTTCAACGTGACCGGGCACGGTACACCACTGGGTGACATTCTGGACGCGGCACGCCGGCTCACACAGGCAGATACGCGCTTCGTGTGGGCAGACGATGCGTTTCTGCTCGAACGTGATGTTCGACCCTGGCAGGATTTCCCGATCTGGATGCCACAGGCGGATAACGGTGTTCACCAGAAGAACATCCGGAAAGCCCTGAAAGCCGGGCTGACACCCCGCCCCATCGCTGACACGATTGCCGGCATCTGGGAGTGGTGGCAGGACGAACGTCTGGGCAGCGATCTGCACGGAGGCAGCCTGAGCCGTGAACGCGAGTCGCAGCTGCTTGCTCAGGTCGGTCAGAAGCAGTAGAGGCGATCCACTAGATCGCCTCTGCGGGTGAAGCCGATGTCAGCGGTTCTGCTGACCGCCCCTTACCGCCGGATGACCCAGGCGGTGAAGTCGAGGGCGCGTGCTGCCGCCTCCAGCGTCGAGACTGGGGTCGGCGCGAAGGTCGGTGAAGCGGTCAGGCTGGGGGTGGGGGTGACGAAGTTGCCCCCCAGCCCTTCCCCGCCCTGCGGCGTCTCGGTCGCGGTAGGCGCGATTGTCGCCGGGGCAGGCAGCGTGACCGCGATCGGCGCGTCGTCGGTCGGCATGATGATCTCCGGCGTGCTTTCCGGATCAGTGGTGGCTTCAGGAGTCAGCTCCGGGTCGGTGGTGGCTTCAGGCGTGCTTTCCGGGTCGATCGTCGCCTCTGGCGTCAGTTCGGGTTCGGGCAGCACTTCGATGTCACCCGGCTCCAGCGGGTCGGTCTCTGGCTGTTCGACCGGGATGGCGTGCAGGTCGGGCTCGCCCAGCCCGCCACCGCTCGCTGTGTCGTTCTCGACTGCGCCTGGGTCGCAGTTCGTTCCGGCAGGGCGATCGACGCCGCGCTGATCGCTGGTGACGGGGTTTGTGCCGTCGGTGCAGTCGGCAGGATTGATCGTGCCGAGGATCACGCTGTCGTCATCCGGGTAGTGGGTGAAGGTGACGCCGCCGTTGTTCGCCAGCGAGGTAAGCGAGATGTTCGGTTCCGACGATACGGTGACGCCCGCGCCGCAGGTTGTGTCAGTCGCGTAGTTGACGCCGGTGACCGTACTCAACCCGCCGACACAATTGGCTGTGCCGTTGGCGACCAGCAGGCTATGGCGCAGCGTGACGATGCCGCTGCTCTCACGGTTCGTGCCGAAATTGCCGTTATAGGCGATGGTGCTGAACAGCACATCCAGCCGCCCGAATACCCTGGCTGCGCCGCCGCCGTTGCTGCTGACGGTGCTGTTGAACAGGTGCATCTCACCGGCACTGTCAACCAGAATGGATGGACGAGAGGCTCCATTGCTCAGCGTGGAGGCATACACCACTGTCTTATTATCTTCCACATAGATGTGCGTTCCGCCTACCTCTGTGCCGCCCTGACGGAAGGTACTGTGATTGATGTCGGTTGCGCGGCTGGTGTAAATGCCGCCGCCCTCGACGGCGCTGTTGGTGATGAAGCGGCTGAAGCTGATGTTGAGCGTCCCGCCCGTCCCGGCATAAATCGCCCCGCCCCGGTTGGCGTTGTTCGAGGTGAAGTCTGTGCCGCTGATCGTGCCAGTGCCGCTGCCCGCTTTGAAGGCGATCGCCCCACCATCACCGATGGTGGTATTGTTGTTCAGGCTGCTGTTGGTGATGTTCAGCGTGCCGGCATCGACGTAGATCGCGCCGCCGCTGTCATTGCTGTCGCTCTCATTGCCCGCCAGCACGGTGGCGTTGATGTTCAGCCCGCCCCGGCTGAAGATCGCCCCGCCTGCCTCGCTGCTGTACCAGTTGTTGATATTCATCTGGTTGAGCGTCAGGTTGCCCGTCGCTGTGACGAAGAACAGGCGCAAATCCAGCCCACTGGCGGGCGAGAGTACCGACAGGTTCCCGTTGATCGTGATCGTCGAGGTGATGTCGGGCAGCGCTGTCTTGCCGCCGGGCAGATATGGAACAGTGAAGATGTAGGAGCCACTCGACGACAGATTGATCGTGTTCGGACCGGGGAAATTGATCTCGTCGTTCGCCAGTTCGATGGCGCAGATCAGTTCTTCGACCGTCGCCGCCGGGTTCGGGATGCTCGCCGCGCACAGGCTGGATGGGGGCGTGTTCGTCGGCGTGAAGGTGGGCGTAAACGTGGGTGTGTTCGTGGGCGTGAAGGTAGGCGTAAACGTCGGTGTGAAGGTGGGCGTAAACGTCGGCGTATTCGTGGGCGTATGGGTCGGCGTGAAGGTGGGCGTAAACGTCGGCGTGTGGGTGGCGGTGTGCGTCGGCGTGTGGGTGTTCGTCGGCGTCGCACCCGCGAAAAGCTGCTCTTCAAAGCTGCCGGCATCGCACAGGCTGCCTGCTGGGGCAGGGCGCACGAACCCACGCTGATCCTGCGCCGCTGCTTTTCCACTCGCGTCGGTGCAGTCTTCCACCGTGTTCAGCGCCACGCTGCCCGTGCCGAGTGCGTGCGTCGGCGTATTGCCGCCGTTGTTCGTTGGCACGGCGGAGAGGAATTGCAGATCAGCCAGCGGGACGAACAGGGTTCCGGGACAGGGGACATTGACGGCGCTGAAGTTGATCCCCTCGCTGGAGAACGTCCCCAGGCAGTTGGCATCGTTGGCGGCGATGATGCTGTTCTTCAGCACACCATCCGCCGGGCTGAAGGCGACACCATCGTTGCCGTACATGGTGACGAACGAGAGCGTGACGAAGCCATCGCTGATCACGCCGTTGCTGTTATTGCTCACCGTGCTGTTGACCATGCGGATCGACGAGTCTGTACAGCCTTTGACCGCGTGGTTGTTATTGCTCAGGAAGGTCGAGCCGCTGATGTTCGCCGTGCCGCAGATGTACAGTCCCGCGCCTTCGCCGGCAAGGTTGCTGGCGAAGAAACTGTTCTCGATGGTGGTCAAACCCTCGCTGTATACCCCCGCACCTGCGCCGGAGGCGAAGTTGCTGCTGAACAGGGTGCGGATGAGGGTCAGCGATCCGCCATTGCTGTGCCAGATCGCCCCGCCATTGCCGTCTGGCGAGCGATTATTGGTGAAGATGGCGTCATTGACGTTCAGCACACCCCGGCTGAGGATCGCCCCGCCTGGGCTGCTGGCTGTGCCCCCGTTCAGATTGAGCACGTTGATCGTCAGCTCGACGCCTGGTGCGGTTTCAAAGAAACGCATCGGGTCTGAAGCGGTGCTGGTGGTGAAGGTGCTGCCGCTGCCATTGATGATCAGCGAGTCGGTGATGACGGGCAGGGCGTTGCCTGGGTTATGCTGGGTGAGGAATGTCCACGTCATGGCTGCCAGCGTGATCGTATCTGTGCCTGGCGTGGCATTCGCCAGCTCGATGGCGCAGATCAGCTCTGGAATGGTGCTGACCACACCGGGGATGGTCGTCGGGCAGCTGGGCGGCGTGCTGGTCGGCGTGAAGGTCGCCGTTGGCGGGTTGGTCGGCGGGACGTAGGTCGTCGTCGGCTCGACCGGTGTCACAGGGGGGAGGGGCGTGTTGGTCGCCAGCGGGATAGACGGCGTATTGGTCGGCAGTGGGCGCGGCGTATTGGTGGGGAAGAAGACGCCAGGGACGCCGGGCGTGTTGGTCGGGATGGGCGTGGGCGTGGGGTCGGGCACTTCGGGCAGGGTGACCGGGTAATTCAGCTCGATGCCCTCAAAGCCCGCAAATTCGGCGATCTGCTCGCGGGTGAGCGTCTCCAAGCCGAACCAGGGGCAGGAGTCGATCACTGGGTTGTCGTTGCTCTCACCATCGAGGGCGATGTTATCCGCCGCGCCCAGGCAGCGATAGATGCGCTGCCCAGGCAGCACGATCTGTTCACGGTCGGTATCCGGGTCAACGATGCCTTTGCCGTCCAGCACGGTCATCTCCAGCAGAGCAAAGACCTGCTCGGTGATGTTGAACTGCCGCCGGGCGAAATCGATGAGACGCGGGATAACCGGGATGACGCGCAGCACGACCGTTGAGCCGATGCGGATGTCAGCATTGTTGGCGCGCAGGTCGATCTGAATGTTCTGCGGTCCCTGCACCAGCAGCGAGTCCGGAGCCTGCACGCACTCCGTCTGCCCGATGTTGGTGCGGAGGTAGAATGCCTGCCCAGGCGTGCGCGTGTCCGGCGTGATGACCGCGAGCGGCGCGAGATCGACGCCGCCCGCCAGCGACGCCACTGTCACCCAGCCCGGCACGCCCTGATAGGCAACGCGCACGTACTGCCCGTCGCTGCTGATGGCATCTGCCTGAAGCAGCGTTCCCGCCGGGACGGACGCCAGCACATCGGCGTTCGGACGCGGCAGGTAGATCAGCGAGTCGGCACGGGCGGTGGTCACGCTGATGATCTCGCCCGGCTGATACACATCCGGTTCTTCGACATCATTTTCGACTTCGGTATCGCCCAGCAGCATGAAGATGACGCTCTGCCCAGGCAGCGTTTCGGGCAGGTTCGCCTGCACGCTGAGCAGGGCGATGCCCCACTGGTCGAGGGCGGTCCGCAGCGGGCTGGTGCTGATGCTGCTCAGGATGCGGATGGGCGAGCGCTGATTGGGCTGGCTGAAGAAGTCATTTGCCTGTGCTTCGGTAAAGGTCGCGCTGACCGCCTGATAGCCGTAACAGGCGCTGTTTCGGTCAAGCAAGCCGCAGTTGTCGCCGACAGTGCGGATGGCTTCCTGAATGAATGTCGAACAGACCTGCTGCGACGGCGTCTGGGCGATGCTTTCACGCGCATCGATGCCGATGGCGAGCAGCATCAGCAGCAGGATTGGGGCGATCAGGCGCATAAGGCATACCTCACGAATTGAAGCGGGACAAAAGTACCTTTCCATTCATGAGTATATCGATTTCAGCACATATGACAATTTCGTCGCAGCATCACATATGAAACAATCCATCCGATGCGGTTGAGATGACGCCCCGGTTTGCGGTATGATTCAGCCCGGTTTGCGCCCGTCACACGTAAAGGACTGTCACACATATGGACAATCAGCCCGCTATCGTCGTCACCGGGCATCAAAGCCCGGACACCGACGCCATCGCCAGCGCCATCGGATACGCCTGGCTGTACAACGCCCTCGCCGGGGCGGAAGCTGCCCGCCCGATCGCCCTGGGCGCGATCGGCGCGCAGACGCAGTTCGTCCTCGACCGCTTCGCCGTCCCCGCGCCGTCGATCGTCGCCAGCGCTGCCGACCTGCCCGAACCGCGCCGCGTCATCCTGGTCGATCACAACGCGCCCGAACAATCGCTGCCCGGCATGACCGGGGCGGAGCTGCTGGAGATCGTCGATCACCATCGTCTCAGCACCTTCAACACCCCGCTGCCCGTGCGCGTACAGATCGAGCCGGTCGGCTGCACCGCCACGCTCATCACCGAGCGGGCGCTGGCGCACGGGCTGACCATCCCGCCGCACATCGCCGGGCTGCTGCTCAGCGCCATCCTCGCCGATACGCTGGTCTTCAAATCGCCCACCTCGACCGCGCGTGAGGAAGAAGCGGCGAAGCATCTGGTCGTGCTGGCGGGGCTGGCGGACGCCGACGCCGCGCCGGAAGCGATCAGCACGGCGATCGCCGAATACGGCGCAGCGCTGCTGGCATCGGGCGGCGGCATCGGGAAGCGCCCGGCAGCGGAGATCGTCAGCAGCGATATGAAGTTCTTCGAGGAAGGCGGCATCCGCTTCAGCATCGCTCAGGTCGAGGTGACCAGCCTTGCCGACCTGCCCGACCGCCTGAGTGAGCTTCAGGCAGCGCTGGCGCAGTCGGCAGCCGAGAACGGCGTGCCGCTGGCGCTGGTCATGGTCACCGACGTGACGGCGGGCAATACCCGTCTGCTGGCGGCGGGCGAGGCGCGTTTCATCAGCGCGCTGCCCTATACCGTGCTGCCCGATGGCACGCTCGACGCGCCCGGCGTCATGTCGCGCAAGAAGCAGCTTCTGCCCGATGTGATCGCCGCCGTGACCGGGGCAGGCTGATCGCTCACACGTCCGGTCTGCCGTCACCGTCGAAATCGAGCATCCCGCCGAAGATTTCATCCTCGTTGTGGGGGCGCTCATCACGGCGGCGGCGATCGCGCCTGGCGAAAGGCGGCGGTGGCACGTCGCGGTCGCTCAGGCGCGTGCCTGGGGGCGCGTTGCGATCTGCACCGAATGGCGACTGCGCCCGCTCGGACGGGGTGATCACGCCGCCCGTGCCGCCCCCAGGCATCGGGTTGCGCTGATCGCGTTCGCGTGCTGCCACCAGCGCATCGAAATCCTGCTGGCGGGCGATGGCGCGCAGGTCAGGCTTGGGGCGGCGCGGCACAGACGTGATCGAGTCCGGATCATCTGCCTCATCGACATTGCGCGCCAGCAGCCCGAAGAAGGCGGCGATCGGTCCGCGCGCCAGCCGCAGCACGAGCAGCAGCAGCCCGCCCAGCCCCACCAGGCAGACCAGCGCCAGCCCGCCCAGCGCCAGCAGCATCAGGAGATTCTGTTCTTCCACTGTGTTCCGCCTCCGCATCCATTGACATTGCGTGCATTCATGCTGCATTGTAGCGCTGCCCGCCATTTTCCGACACACTGACGCACGCCGCGCCCGGCTTTTGATGTGCCCTGTCCATTCTCAGCCGCGCCCCTCTGGGCGATAATGACGAAGGGTCATCGATACCCGATTGTTCAGTTTTCACGAGTTCAGACAGCGAGCGTACCTTTCTCATGCGTAACTTCATCGCCCAGACCGTGCAAGCCATGCCGCCCTCCGGCATCCGCCGCTATTTCGACATCGCCGCCACGATGGAAGATGTGATCACCCTGGGGATCGGTGAACCGAACTTCACCACCCCGGCGCACATCGCCCACAAGGGCATCGAGTCGATCGCGTGCGGGCAGACCGCCTACACCAGCAATGCCGGGACGATCGAGCTGCGCCGGGCGATCGCTGCGCACATCGCGCGGCTGTACGGGCTGCGCTATCGCCCGGAAGACGAGGTGCTGGTGACGGTCGGCGTGAGCGAGGCGCTGTGGCTGGCGCTCAGGGCGATCGTCGATCCGGGCGACGAGGTGCTGGTCGTGCAGCCCTGTTTCGTCGCCAATGCCGCCGCTGTGACGATGGCGGGCGGCGTGCCCGTCGCCGTCGATGCCCATGCCGAGACGGATTTTCAGGTGACGGGCGCGGCGCTGGAGGCGAAGATCACCCCCCGCACCAAAGCCATCCTGATCAGCTATCCGAACAACCCGACCGGGGCAATCCTGACGCGCGAACATATGCTTCAGGTGGCGGCGGTGGCGGAAAAATACGACCTGCTGGTGATCAGCGATGAGATTTACGAGCGGCTGGTCTACGACGCCGAACACATCGCCTTTGCCACCCTGCCAGGCATGTTCGAGCGGACGATCGTGCTGAGCGGCATGAGCAAGAGCTATGCCATGACGGGCTGGCGCATCGGCTACATCACCGCCCCGGCGCACCTGATGGGCGCGATGGCGAAGCTGCACCAGTACCTGATCATGTCCGCGCCGACGATGGGGCAGGCTGCCGCGCTGGAGGCGATCCTGTACGGCGAGCAGGACGTGGAGCAGATGCGCATCGATTACGACCGCCGACGGCGGCTGATCGTCGATGGCTTCAACGAACTGGGGCTGAGCTGCTTTGAGCCGCGCGGGGCATTCTACGCCTTCCCCAGCATCGCCGTCACCAGGATGAGCGATGAGCAGTTCTGCGAGTCGCTGCTGCGTGAGGAGCGCGTCGCCGTCGTGCCTGGCAGCGCCTTCGGCGCGAGCGGCGCGGGCTTCGTGCGCGCCAGCTATACCAACAGCTATGAGAACATCGAGCAGGCGCTGGAGCGCATCCGCCGTTTCATGGCGCGGCACGGGTGATCGCCGCCTCCACGCATTCTGCCCTACCTGAACAGGCAACCTCACCCCGTTTCGCTGCGCTCAACCGCCCCTCTCCATCGGAGAGGGGCAGGAAACCGCCAGGTTTCCGGGGTGAGGTTTAGGGCAGGAAACCGCCAGGTTTCCGGGGTGAGGTTT
>CAZTLS010000070.1:0-15697 GCA_964614405.1 uncultured Pleurocapsa sp. | reverse complement strand
GGCGGTGCGTCTGCCCTGCCAGGCTGTCCAGCGCATCCCTGAGGAAAGATGCACCATCCCTGACTGGCAGCACGACACTGACCAGACAAGATTGAGCGATCATGGTTTTAACCCGGTTAAATCAATTGAGTGCTATGATAACAAATTTTGCAAGATTAGGCTATAAGTACTAAGTTTTCTTCACCCCAGACTAAGTTGATGCGTGCAGGTGGGGCAGAAAAAAAGCCCCTCTCTGTGCGAGAAGGGCTGAGGGTGCGGTTTGCGGTGAAATGTCAGGGGTCAGATATACGGCGAGTCGTCGCGCTTCGGCTTGTCAGCCTGGGTATCATCGCGCTTGGGCTTTTCGCCATCGGGCATGTCCGCCCCGGCTGCTTCCCAGGCATCACGCGCCGCCTGCCAGCGCGCGCGCCACATCGCGCGGCGTGCCTGCCAGTCATCGCCGTCGTTCCAGCGGTTGAACGCCGCGAACGCCAGCGCCAGCCCGCCCACGATGAGCAGCGGCACAGCCGCCCATTTGAGCAGCCAGAACAGGAAGAAGAACGCGCCCAGCGCGAACAGCGGGAACATGAAGAAGGGGAAGAAGAACAGCGGTCTGCCGCCCCACCCGCCCCGATGCCCGCCCCAGCCGTGATGATGGTGATGATGCCAGCCGCTCCCCGTCCAGCCGCCCGCACTGCCGCACTCGTGCTGACCTTCGCTCTGCATGATCGCTGCTCCGTTCACAAATCCGTATGCTGTCGTTGTGATCAGGTACGCAGCGCAGTGCAGGGTGTTGCGCCAGCCTGACCGAACGGGCGGGTCGGCTGGTCAAATGGTCAGGCGCGCAGCGCGCCGATCACCAGCAGCGCCCAGCCCGCGATCAGCGCCGTGCCGCCCAGTGGGGCGATCGCGCCCATGAACGACAGATTGAAGATCGCCAGCAGGTACAGGCTGCCGCTGAACAGCAGCACCCCGGCGGTGAACAGCCAGCCCGCCGCGCGCACCCAGGCTGCGGCGTCGCTGCCCGCCAGCAGATGCAGCAGCAGTGCCGTGCCGAACAGCGCAGCGGTGTGCAGCAGGTGATACATCACGGCGGTCTCGTAGGTCGGACGGCGGTTGGGGTACTGGGCGAAGTGCGCGCTCAGGGCGTGCGCGCCGAACGCGCCCAGCGCCACGCCCAGCGCGCCCAGCACCCCGGCAATGACGAGAAAAGTACGGACTTCTGGGGAAAGCATAGATGCACTCCTGAATGAGTCGTTTTGTGTTCGCCTCACACGACTGGCGCGCGGGTGTGCCAGTCGTGCGCCTGTTCATAGGCATATGCCGCGCGCAGCACCGTCGCTTCCTGAAACGCCCCGCCGATGAGCTGCAAACCGATCGGCAGCCCGGCGGAGTCGAAGCCGCACGGCACGCTCACCCCACATACCCCGGCGAGGCTGGCGGGCAGCGTGAACACGTCCTGCAGGTACATCTTGATCGGGTCATCGACATTCTCGCCGAAGCGGAACGCCGTCGTCGGCGCGACGGGCGCAGCGATCACATCCACCTGCCTGAATGCCTGATCGAAATCGTCGCGGATGAGCGTGCGGACCTGCTGCGCCTTGCCATAGTAGGCGTCGTAATAGCCGGCGGAGAGGGCATATGTCCCCAGCATGATGCGCCGCTTGACCTCCGCGCCGAAGCCTTCGCCGCGCGTCGCTTTGGTCGTCGTCCACAGGTCGCCGCGCGGCGTGCGCGGACCGAAGCGGATGCCGTCGAAGCGGGCGAGGTTGGCGCTCGCCTCTGCCGGGGCGATGATGTAGTACACCGACAGCGCGTCGTCGGTGTGCGGCAGGCTGATCTCGACGATCTCCGCCCCGGCGGAACGCAGCCAGTCGATCGCCGTGCGGATCGCCGTCTCGACTTCCGGCTGAATCCCCTCGCGGAAATATTCGCGCGGCACGCCGACGCGCAGCCCGGCGACGCCCTCGCGCAGTGCAGCCACCGTGTTCGGCGCGGGCAGGCTCATGCTGGTCGAGTCGAGCGGGTCGTGCCCGGCGATGGCGTCCAGCAGATGGGCAGCGTCTTCCACCGTGCGCGCCAGCGGACCTGGGCAGTCCAGCGACGAACCGAAAGCGATCAACCCATAGCGCGAGACGCGCCCGTAACTCGGCTTGATGCCCACGATGCCGCAGTACGACGCGGGCAGGCGGATGCTGCCGCCCGTGTCTGTGCCCAGCGCGCCGATCACCTGCCGTGCTGCCACCGCCACCGCGCTGCCGCCGCTGCTGCCACCCGGCACGCGCGCCTGATCCCAGGGATTGCGCGATGCGCCGAACGCCGAATTTTCGGTACTCGACCCCATCGCAAATTCGTCCAGATTGGTCTTGCCGACCACGATCGCCCCGGCGTCTTCCAGGCGGCGCACGCAGGTGGCGCTGAAGACGGGCACGTATCCCTTCAGGATGCGTGAACCGCAGGTCGTCTCCACCCCTTCTGTGGAGAGGATGTCCTTGAGCGCGATCGGGATGCCCAGCAGCGGACGTCGTTCGCCCGCCTTCAGCGCCGCGTCCGCAGCGGCAGCCGCCGTCAGCGCACGCTCGCTGCTCACCGTCAGGAAGGCATGCAGCGACTCGTCGGTGGCGGCGATGCGGTCGAGGCAGGCGCGCGTCAGCTCGACGGCGGAGATCGTCCCCTCATCAAGGCGCGCGCGCGCCTCGCTCAGCGTCAGGTCGGTCAGTGTGGTCATGGGCGGAAAACGGCTCCCATTACAGGCGGTGAATGCACAATATGACCATTGTTGATCAGAATCGGGAAGAAAGGCAGTTGATCTTTAGATTAACCTGGGTTAAAATTATCCGTGATGCTGCAAAAATGGAGAATGAACCGATGTCATCTATGACTCACATCCAAAATGTGCCTGAACCCGGCAAGCCGATGCTGCGCCTGCCCAGCGCGGCATGGCTGGAGCCGCGCCTGGTGGTTGTGACGCTGCTCGCGCTGATCGCCAGCCTGCTGCTGGAGCGCGCCGATGCGCCTGGCATCCTGATCCTGATCGCCAACCTGACGGCATACGCGGCGGGTGGGGCATTCGGGCTGAAGCACGCCCTGACCAGCCTGCGTGAGGGTAAGCTGGACATCGACCTGCTGATGATCGCGGCGGCGCTGGGCGCGGCGCTGATCGACCAGTGGCATGAAGGGGCGCTGCTGCTTTTCCTGTTCTCGCTGAGCAACGTCCTGCAGGATTACGCCATCGGGCGCAGCCGTCAGGCGATCCGCGCGCTGTTCAAACTCTACCCGACCGAGGCGAAGGTGCGGCGCGGCGAGGCGGTCGAGACGATCGCCATCAGCGCCATCCGCCCAGGTGACCTGATCGTCATCCAGCCCGGCGACCGCATCCCCGCCGACGGGGTGGTGCGCGCCGGGCAGACCGCCATCGATCAGGCGGCGATCACCGGCGAGTCGATCCCGGTCGAGAAAGGCGTCGGCGATACCGTCTTCGCCGGGACTCTGAACACCAGCGGGGCGATCGACATCGAGGCGACCGCTGCTGCGTCAGACACGATGCTGGCGCGCATCATCACGCTGGTCGAGCAGGCACAGGACAGCAAAGCGCCGACCGAGCGTTTTCTCGAACGCTTCGAGGAGGTGTACGCGCGCGCCATTCTCGGCGCGGTGGCGCTGTTCATCGTCCTGCCGCCGCTGCTGCTGAACGTCGATTTTCAGGACAACTTCTACCGCGCGATGGTGCTGCTGACGGTGGCGTCGCCGTGCGCGCTGGTGATCAGCACCCCTGCGACGTTCATCTCAGCGATCGCGGCAGCGGCGCGCAGCGGTGTGCTGTTCAAGGGTGGGGCGTATCTGGAGGGGCTGGCGCACGTCCGGGCGGTGGCATTCGACAAGACGGGCACGCTCACGCGCGGCACACCCGTCCTGACCGATGTGATCCCGGTGGATGGCGCAGACGCCGATGACCTGCTGCGCGTGGCGGCGTCGGTCGAGGCAAGCTCAGAGCATCCGCTGGCGACGGCGATCGTGCGCGCGGCGGCGGAGCGCGGACTGACGCATCTGCCGATCGAGGGCTTTGAGGCGGTCGCCGGGCGCGGCATCACCGCGCAGATCGCGGGCGAGACGGTGCAGGTTGGCAGCCCGGCGTATCTGAGCGCCATCACACCGCCCACCGACGCCGCGCGCGCCGCTCTGGACAGGCTGACCGAGGCGGGAAAGACGGCGATCGGCGTGCTGCGCGCCGGGCGCTGGCTGGGCGTGCTGGCGCTGGCGGATGCGCCCCGCCCGGAGTCGGCGTCGGTGGTGGCACAGCTGCGGGCGATGGGCATCGAGGTGGCGATGCTGACGGGCGATAACGCGCGCGTGGCGCGCACGATCGCCGCCGGGATGGGCATCACACATGTGTATGCCGAACTGCTGCCGGAGGACAAGGTGCGCGCGCTGGCGGAGATCGAACGTCAGTTTGGCGCGACGGCGATGATCGGCGACGGCGTGAACGACGCTCCGGCACTGGCGAGCGCGGCGATCGGCGTGGCGATGGGCGGGGCGGGGTCGGACGTGGCGCTGGAGACCGCCGACGTGGTGCTGATGGGCGATCGGCTGGCGCTGCTGCCGTTCGCCATTGCGCTCAGCCGCAAGGCGCGGCGGGTGGTGTGGCAGAACATCGCCTTCGCCATCGCGGTGATCGTCATGCTGGTCGCCGGGGCGTTCTTCATTAACCTGCCGCTGCCGCTGGGCGTGCTGGGGCACGAAGGCAGCACAGTGATCGTGGTGCTGAACGGGGTGATCAGCCTGCTGGTGGTGACGGAGCTTCAGCGTCGGCGTCAGGCTCACTGAGCCAGCATGAACGCGATCAGGTCGCGCATGTCCTGATCGGTGAAATGGTCGGCATAGCCTGGGTACATCAGGTTGCGGTAGCCCGGCACGAGGTAGGCAGACGGATCGCGCACACTCTGCGTCAGGTAGGCTTCGGCGCTCAGCCCGGCAACGCGCTGGGCGGCGCGCCCGGCGATGCCTGGGATGGGCGGGGCGAGCGCGAAACCGCCCGGCGCAAGCGCATGGCAGGTGATGCACGGAGGTGAGCCGTTCACCCCCTCCCGAAAGATGACTTCCCCATGCGCTGGGTCAGCGACGGGGGTGGCGCGGGTCAGGGCGGTGCAGCCTGTCAAAGCGAGGCAGGCGGCAATCAGCAGGGTAAGGATACGCGGCATGGCTGGAACTCCGGGATGGGGCGCAGTCGCACGAAGCGGCACCGAATAATTGCAAACCATCTTACTCCTGTTTTGCACCTGGCGTGTCAGCAAATTCCTTCTCATCCAACATTCAGCGGTGCATGAGCGGCGAATCACCCGGCGGCGCTATGCTGATCTCCAGTATTGCACAGGGATCGCGCCGACCATGAAAATCTTCGAGCATCGCTCCACCTTTCCAGGAACCGCCGAGCAGGTGATGGCATTCTACAGCCTGCCCAACGCCCCGTCTCTGCTCACGCCACCGCCGATCTTCTTTCAAATCCGCGACGACCGCCGAACCAGCCTGACGAATGGCGAACTGCACTTCACGCTGTGGTTCGGTCCGATCCCGTTCCGGTGGGTCTCGCGCCACGAACCTGCTGCCAGCCCGACCGCCTTCATCGACCGGATGATCAGCGGACCGCTTAAGGTGTGGGTGCATGAACACGCCGCACGCGATGTGCCCGGCGGGGTGGAGGTGATCGACCGCATCGAGATCGAACACGGCAGTGGTCTGACCGGGCTGTTCACCCGTCTGTTCTTCGATGGTCTGCCGCTGCGCTTCCTGTTCATCTACCGCACGCTGCGGACGCGCGCCGCCGTCGCCGCCATGAACCGCCGTCAGACGACGAAGGAACGGGCATGAGCGCGCGCGTGGTGGTCATCGGCGCGGGCGTGGGCGGGCTGACGGCGGCGGCGCTGCTGGCGAACGTCGGCTACCGCGTCACCGTGCTGGAAGGGCAGGTGTATCCCGGCGGTTCGGCGGGCACGTTCTTCCACAAGGGCTACCGCTTCGACGCCGGAGCGACGGTGGCGGGCGGCTTCCAGCCTAACGGTCCGCACGCCGTCATCGGGCGGATGCTCGACCTGACATGGCAGGTGCGCCAGCACGACCCGGCATGGGTGGTGCATCTGCCGGATCGCGTCGTGCCGCTCACCCGCGACAATCAAGCGGTCGTCGAGGCGTTCCCGCGCACCGCCCGCTTCTGGGATGCTCAGTCGCGGCTGGCGGCGCTCGGCTGGTCGCTTTCGGCGCAGGGGCTGCCCTGGCTGCCGACCAGCGCTGCGGAACTGGCGCAGCTCATGCGCGTGGCGATCCGCAACCTGCCAGGCGATCTCGAACTTGCGCCGTATGCGCTCATGTCCGCCTACAACTGGCTCCAGCTCAGCCGGCTGGCGGATGACCCGGCGTTCGTGCGTTTCATCGACGCGCAGCTGCTCATCTCGTCGCAGACCACCTCGCGCGGGGCGAACGCCATCTACAGCGCCACCGCTCTCGACCTGGCGCGGCAAGGCGTGTATCACGCGCCCGGCGGCATGGGCGGCATCGCGGAGCAGCTGGTCGAGAAGGTGCGCGAACTGGGCGGCGAAGTCCACTACCGCGAACAGGTCACGCGCATCACTGTGCGCGACGGGCGCGCTGTGAGCGTGACGACCAGAAAGGGGCATGAGTTCCCGTGCGATGTGCTGCTGGCGAACCTCACCCCCTGGTCGCTCGATGCGCTGCTGGGCGACGCCAGCCCGCGCGGGCTGAAGCGCGAGACGCAGACCCGTGCCGCTGGCTGGGGCGCGTTCGTGCTGCATCTGGGCGTGCGCGCCGACGCCGTGCCGCCCGATCTGCCCGATCACCATCAGGTCATCGAGTCCTATGACGGCGCGTTGGGCGAAACGCGCAGCGTTTTCCTGTCGATGTCGCCGACGTGGGACACCACGCGTGCCCCCGCCGGACACCGCGCCGTCACCGTCACCACGCACACCCGCGTCCAGCCCTGGTGGGACCTGCTGGCGCAGGACAAAGCCGCCTACGGCGCGCGCAAGGACGAATACGCCGACCGGATGCTGGCGAACATCGAACGCGCCATCCCTGGCTTCCGCGCCGCCATCGCCCTGAACATGCCAGGTACGCCCGTCACCTATCAGTTCTACACCGGGCGTCATCTGGGCATGGTCGGCGGCTTCCCGCAGACCTCGCTCTTCAGGGCGCGCACGCCGCTCACGGGCGTGCCCAACATCCGGCTGGTCGGCGACTCGATCTTCCCAGGTCAATCGACGGCGGGCGTCTCGCTGGGGGCGCTGCGCGTGGCGGAAGATGTGATGCGCCGGATGCCGATGCGCCAACCCGCCCTGCCAGGCGAGCGCGAACATGGCTGATCGCGTCGTCCTGTGGTGGGTGCGGCGCGATCTGCGCCTGACGGACAATCTGGCGCTGGCGGCGGCGCTGCAAAGCGGGGCGCGCGTGCTGCCCGTCTTCATCTTCGACCCGGCGCTGCTGCGCGGCGAACGCTTCAGCCCGGCGCGGCTGCGCTTCATGCTCGATGGGCTGCGCGCCCTGCACGACGATCTGCGCGCGCGGGGCAGCGGCTTGCTCATCCGGCATGGCGACCCGCGCGCCGCGCTGCCCGCCCTGATTGCCGAGACCGGGGCACAGGCGGTGTACGCGGTGCGCGACTACACGCCGTATGCGGTGCGGCGCGATCGGGCGCTGCGCGGATCGCTGCCCGCGCCGCTGCACCTGATCGACGACGCTGTGCTGCACTCGCCGGAAGCGACGCTCAAGGCGAATGGCACGCCGTTTCTGGTCTACACGCCGTTCAAACGACACTGGCTGTCGCTGCCCAAACCCGCCCCGGTGGACTCGACTCCGCCGCCAGGCGCGCTGCACCCGCTGGACGGGCTGGATGCGCCGCCCGTGCCGTCGCTGAGCGATCTCGGCGTCGGAGAGACGATCGCTGTGCCGACCGCTGGCGAGGCGGAAGCGTCGCGTCGGCTGCGCCGCTTCATCGAGCGGGCGATCGGCGTATACGACGCCCAGCGTGACCTGATGGCGATCGACCCGTTCAGCGACGACGCGCCAGGCACATCGGGCTTGTCGCCGTATTTCCGCTTCGGCATGATCTCGCCGCGTCAGGCGCGTGCTGCTGCTGCCGACGCCTGGCGCGCCACCGCTGACGAGGGCGCGCGCCACGCCGTCGAGGTGTGGGTGAGCGAGCTGGCGTGGCGCGAATTCTACATGACCATCCTGTTCCACTTCCCGCAGGCGCTCGACACCAGCTTCCGCCAGGAATACGAGCGCGTCCCGTTCCGCGATGCGCCTGGCGAACTGGCGGCGTGGGCGGAGGGACGCACCGGCTACCCGGTGGTCGATGCCGCCATGCGCCAACTGATGGCGATCGGCTGGATGCACAACCGCGCGCGCATGATCGTCGCCAGCTTCCTGACCAAACACCTGCTCATCTACTGGCGGGCGGGCGATGTGCATTTCATGCGCCACCTGATCGACGGCGACCCGGCGGCGAACAACGGCGGCTGGCAGTGGTCGGCAGGCACAGGGACGGACGCGCAGCCGTACTTCCGCATCTTCAACCCGGTGGCGCAGTCGCAGAAGTTCGACCCCGACGGGGCATACATCCGGCGCTGGGTTCCCGAACTGCGGGCAGTGAGTGATAACCGGGCAATTCACCAGCCCTGGACGCTCGACAACCCGCCGCGCGATTATCCGCCGCCGATCGTCGAACACGCTTTCGCCCGTCAGCGCGCGCTGACGGCGTTCGGCGTACTGAAACAGGACAAAACTCAGCCCATCACACACAAAGAGGATGATTATGCCTGAGGCGTTGATCTGGGGTGCATCGGGGGGAATTGGCGGGGCGCTGGTGCGCGCGCTCAAGGGGCGCGGCTGGGCGGTGTACGGCGCGGCGCGCGATGAACGGCGCGTGCCCGCCGAAGCCGACGGCGCGGTCGCTTTCGACGCGGGCGATGCGTTCAGCATCTCCACCGCTGCCAGCGTCATCGCGCAGCAGGCGAACCCGCTCGATCTGGTGGTCTACGCGGCGGGTGGGGCGCGCCTGGCGACGGTGGAGGAACTGGACGACCCTGCCTGGGCGCACATGCTCACCATCAATCTGACGGGCGCGGCGCGCGCCGTCCGCGCCAGCCTGCCCCTGCTGCGCGAGGGCGGGCACGTCATGCTCATCGGCGCGTATGTGGACAAGATCAGTTTTCCGCGTTTCGCCGCCTATGCCGCCGCCAAAGCGGGCTTGGAGCCGCTCACGGCGGTGCTGACGCGCGAACAGCGCAAACTCAAATTCACGCTGGTGCGCCCGCCCGCTGTGGCGAGCCGCTTCTGGGATGGGCTGCCCATCCCGCTGCCGAAAAATGCCCTGACGCCGGAAGCAGTGGCGGAGGCGATCATCGCCCGCTTCGAGGGTGGTGAAACGGGGATGCTCGACCTGTGATCAGAGATGATCCGGCAAATGCCCAGCCGGATCATCTCTGCATCGGGCGGGGCTACATCCCTGGCACGCGGATGACGCCGCCCGTCATGCCCGGCGCAAAAGCGATCGTGCCGTAGCTGACATACAGCGCCCCATCTGACCCAACTGCGATGCCGAACGGCGCGAGCAGCCCCTCGGCGACCGGGGTCATCGTCCCGTCGGCATCAATGCGGACGACGCTGCCCGGTCCGGGACCGGCTTCGCCGAACAGGAACAACTGCACGGCATACACCGTGTCGCCATCCAGCGCGATGTCGGTCACGCCCGTCAGCCCGCCGAAGGTCTCGACCAGTTCGCCGTTCGACCAGCGCTCAACCTTGCCCGCGCCCGGTGCAATCCCCGCGCCGAGGAAGCCGATGTAGATGTCGCCGTTCGCGCCGATCTCGATCGAGGTTGGCACATCGTTGCCGGGCCATGTCACGACGGTCGCCAGCCCATCGGCTTCCGTCCACGAGAGCAGTGCGTTCGCTCCGGCATCGACGATGAGCAGCGTACCGTCGTCCGTCCACGCGATGTCGGCGGCGTTGCTGTCGATCTCGTTGCCGTCCGGGTTGTTGGCGGCTTCATACGGATACAGGCTGATGACGCGCGAGGTCATGCCGGCTGCGTCCAGCTCGACAACCGACGATCCCCAGTATGCGCCGCGCCCGGCGCTGGACATGACCAGCCACCACGAGTCGCCACGCGGGATGGCACGGTACAAGCCGACGGTTTCGGTGGGCATGGCGTAACTGGGCATCCCCTGCAAGGCAGGGGTCGCTGTACCATCGCTGTTCACTGCCCAGACCACGCCGCTCAACCCCAGGCTGACGGGGACGGTGGCAGAGGGGTCGTCGATGGCGGGCATGTCCACAGTGACATCCCCACCGCGCCCGGCATCGACGACATACATAGTGCCGGAGGAATCGACCGTCACCCCGCGCGGGGCGTGCAGGTCGCCGAGGATCAGCTCACCAGGCAGCGGCGGCATGTCCTGTGCGAAGGCGGCTGTGCTGAAGACGAACAGAGCAACGAGAGCGAGGGTGGACACGATACGAAAGAACTTCATGATCTTCTTTCCTGTGGGAAAAGTCCCTGCACGGTTCAAGCAGATTACAGAGGGCAATGAAAAATACGTCGGAAAACAGTGGATCAGATGACTGTCAGTGCCCTGATGCAAGAGGGCGCACCTCCTTTACATTACTTAAGCGCATTATAAAGTTTTTAATTACGAATGGGGGCTGTTCTTAAGTGCAGTATTCGTTGAGGGAAATGCGTCCATGTGCCGATACCATCCATCGACTGCGATGCCCGGCTGAAAAAACTGTGCTAAAATAACGGTGCGATACAACCCGTTGTTATAGTGGCGACAAATTCCAGACAGGTTGAAGCGAGGCGATCAGCTTGGCGACCACGACAGAGACACAGAAACAGTGCCCGGATTGCGCGCGCCGTGTAGATGTGACGACGCTCATCTGCCCGTACTGCGGGCATGTCTTCCTCACCACCCCGGTCGCCACGACCCGATCATTGGAAGATCAGGACACTGCCGAGATGCGCGCATCGCGCTGGGGCAATTCCCGCCTGGGGCAGCGGATGCAGCTCGTGCTGCGCGTCATGCACGACAATGCTGTCTACGCCTTCGACCCGACGCAGATCGAGGTCATCAGCCTGGGGCGGCGCGATCCGCGCACCAGCGAACTGCCCACGCTCGATCTCGAACCGCACAACGGAGATGAACTGGGCGTTTCACGCCGCCACGCGCACATCCGCCTGATGGAGAACAACTCGCTCAACATCCTCGATCAGGGCAGCGTCAACGGCACATATCTCAACGGACAGCGTCTCATCCCTCACCAGCCGCGCATCCTGCGCGACGATGACGAGGTGCGCGTGGGTCGGCTCATCCTGCGGGTGGCGTTCGTCCCGCTTGAGGGTGAGTGACCACTGCCATGTCCGATCGCACCAATGACGCCTGGGTCGCTGCGCTGCGTGGCGAGACGCCGGATCAGGCAGACGCGCTCGAAGACCTGCGCGCCCGTCTGCAACGTGCCATCTTCTACTATCTCAGCCGCGAACGCAGCGACCTGAGCAGCCTCTCAGCGCATGACCTGACGCAGATGGCACAGGACATGGCGCAGGACGCGCTTATGCGCGTGCTGGCAAACCTCGACAGCTTTCGTGGCGACAGTCTCTTCACGACCTGGGCGATGCGCGTGGCGGTGCGCGTGGCGATCAGCGATCTGCGCCGCGCCCGCTACCGCGATTACAGCCTCGATGCCCTGACGACCGACCGCGAACCCGCCTGGCTCGGCAGCAACCCGGTCGCCGGGGACAAGCCCCCCAACCCCGAACGCGCCGCCGAACAGGATGAGGTCATGGCACGGGTGAGCGCCTCGATCCGCGATGCGCTGACGCCGCGCCAGTATCAGGCACTCGTCGCCGTCGCCGTCGATGACGTGCCGATGGAGATCGTGGCGGAACGCATGGGCACGAACCGCAATGCCCTGTACAAGCTGGTGCATGACGCCAGGCGCAAGCTGCGCGCCCACCTCGAAGCGCAGGGCTTGTCGATGGAGTACATGATGCGCCTTTTCGAGGACCGCTGAAGGCTGTAAGACGCCGCCGTGCGCGCGCGTCTGAATGGACAACACGCGCCAGAAAAACGGGAAGACCCAAATCGTGAATGAGGAACTGCACAGGCTGATCGCCTGTATCTTCGATCAGCATATCGACGAGGACACCATCGACTGCGAACAGTGTGAGCAGCACTTCTGCCGACTTGCCGAACTGGTGCAGGCGGGCGCAGATGTGCATGTGCTGCTGCCCGAAGTCGAACACCATCTGGCGTGCTGCCCGGAATGCAATGAGGAATTTCAGGCGCTGCTGACGATGATCGCAGCGCAGAACAGCGGTCCACAGCCGCAGGGAGAACTATCATGAAACGTATCCGTGTCGCCATCATCGGATCAGGTCCCGCCGGGTTGACGGCTGCCATCTACACCGCCCGCGCCCAGCTCAGCACCGTCGTGATCACCGGCAACCAGGTCGGCGGGCAGATCAGCACCACCCACGACGTGGACAATTTTCCAGGCTTCCCGGATGGCGTGACCGGTCCCGACCTGACGGAGAAGATGCGCGCACAGGCAGAGCGGTTCGGCGCGCAGTTCGACTACGATCTCGTCACCGAAGTCGATTTTACCGCCGGCAGCCCGTTCCGCGTCAAAACGTATGGGTCGGAATATCTGGCGGATTCGGTCATCGTCACGATCGGCGCCAGCCCGCGCAAGCTGGGCGTGCCGGGCGAAAACGAGTTCACCGGGCGCGGCGTGAGCTGGTGCGCCACCTGTGACGGCTGGTTCTTCCGGGGCAAGGATATTCTGGTGGTGGGCGGCGGCGACTCGGCGCTTCAGGAAGCGATCTTCCTGACCAAATTCGCCGACAGGGTGACGATCGTTCACCGTCGTGCCGAACTGCGCGCCAGCGTCGCACTTCAGACGCGCGCCATGAGCAACCCGAAGATCAGCTTCCTGTACGACACGGTGATCGACTCGATCCAGGGCGCGGATCAGCGCGTGACCGGGGCGACCCTGCGCAACGTGCAGACGGGCGAAGTGACCGAACGCCCGACCGACGGCGTATTCATCTTCATCGGCTACGACCCGAACAGCGCGGTATTCGGCGATCAGCTCGCCATGACGCCGACGGGCTATGTGGTGGTCGATGATCACATGATGACCAGCGTCGAAGGGGTGTTCGCGGGCGGTGAGATTCACGATGACCTGTTCCGTCAGGCGATCACTGCCGCCGGGCAGGGCTGCTCTGCCGCGCTGATGGCGATCAACTGGATCGGCGAACGCGAAGGGCAGGGGCTGCTGCAGGACCTCGATGCGACGGCTGAGGCGCAGCCCAGCACCGCATCCTGAGCGCGCTATGCGGATCGACATCCTCACCCTGTTCCCGGAGATGTTCGCCGGGGTGATGAACGTCAGCATGATGTGGAAGGCGCAGGCGCACGGTTACCTCGACCTGCACCTGCACCAGCTTCGGGACTGGACGATCGACCGCCACCGCACCATCGACGACACGCCGTATGGCGGCGGCGGCGGCATGGTCATGCGCGCCGACATCGTGGTGCGCGCGGTTGAGGATGTGCTGGCGGAGGGCGATCCCGCCCCGGTATACGGCATGTCGCCCGCCGGGAAGCTGTTCGGGCATGACTGGGCGGTGCGGCTGTCTCAGCAGCCGCGCCTGCTGCTGGTATGCGGGCATTACGAGGGCATCGACGACCGGGCACGCCAGCTTTGCTTCACCGACGAACTGAGCATCGGCGATTACGTGCTGACCAACGGCGAACTGGCGGCGATGGTCATCGTCGATGCGGTCGTGCGTCAGATTCCCGGCGTGCTGGGCGCGGAGGGCGGGGCAGAACGCGAGAGCCATGTCGATGGCGTGCTGGAGGGCGGGCATTACACGCGCCCGCCGATCGTGCGTGGTCTGGGCGTTCCAGAGGTCCTGATGTCTGGTGATCATGCGGCGGTCGCGCGCTGGCGGCGCGAGGATGGGCTGCGGCGCACCTGGCGCAGCCGCCCCGATCTGCTGCGGACAGCGCCGCTGAGCGAGGAAGACAGATACCTGCTGGCGCAGTTCGCGCTGGAGGACGCACGACGAGCGGAGAGAGAATAGCCCTACCCGGCGATCTGCGTCAGGTCGGGCGTGCGGCTGGGGAGCGGGGTGCGGGCGGGTGGGCGGGTGTTGGTGGCGAGCGGCACGGTCGCCGTCGGCGTGGCGGTGGCAGTCGCTGTCACGCTGGGGATGGGGGTGCGTGTGGCGGTGAACGTGCTGGTCGGCGTGAGGCTGGCGGTCGCTGTGGCGGTGGGCGTGGCGGTCAGCGATGGGGTGAGCGTCCAGACGGCGGCGGTGAGCGTTTCGCGCGGGATGGCGATGCCGTACAGGTCATTGTCACCGCGATCGATCGGGCGGTAGAGCTGATCGCGGAAGATGATTGCCACACCGCCCCAGCCCAGCGCCATGATCACGCCGATCGCCAGCACGCCGACCGCCAGCACAAACAGGCAGCCGCCGCGTTCGCCCGCGCGCCGACGCGCCAGAAATGTCCCGCCGCCGACGCGCCTCCGGATGAGCAGGAAGCGCGAAAACAGGAACAGCAATCCCCCGGTGATCAGCACCCCGCCGAACACCGCCGGAAACGCCATGAACAGTTCGCGTTCGCTCATGCCATCAGTATAGCGCACGTCCCCGCAAAATCCCCCACCTGGCAGATCGCGCCGCTGACCCAACCCGGCTACAATCGACTCAGGATGCACACGGGCGGGTATGGCGCTCGCCGCTCATTCATACGAAAAGGCGAAAAGATGATGATTCGGAGTCGGCTGGCTGGGCTGGGCGTGGCGCTGCTGCTGCTGCTGGCGGCGCTGCCGCTGCGGGCGCAGGACATCGTGTTTTACTGGGAGAGCTGGAACAGCACGCTGAACGTCAGCGAGGCGGACCAGACGATCACCATCGCTGAAGCGCAGACCTTCGTCCTGGAGAGCGGGCAGGTGCGCCGCGCTTCCCGCTCATGGGCAGACCCGGTGAGCGTCGCTTCGGTGTTCGTCAATCTCGCGGGCGGCGAACTGGTCGAGCTGCGCCGCACCACCAGCGGCGAGTCGCCCGGCACGTACACCGTCAGCGCCAGCGGCGATGAAACGCTGCTGCGTGCCTATCTGCCCCGCGCCGCGCGCGGCGGCGAACGCTTCACCGTGCAGATCAACTACACCACGCCGCTCACCACCCGCAATCTGGTGGACTGGTACGCCGTGCCGGAGACGCGCGGCGCGCGAGTCGAACGGGCGGTGGTGCGCATCAACTTCACCGATGCTGAGCCGCCGCCGGAGGGGTTGGCGCGTGTGGTCTCGAACAATGCCAGCCTGAGCATCAGCGGGCGCACAGTGACGGTCACCAGCACGCGCGCATTACAGGACGGCGAACCGCTCTACGTCCAGATGCCGTTCGGTGAAGTGGGCGCAGCGTCGAACAGCCAGAGCGCCGTGCCGACCGCCCGCCCGGTCGTGCCCACGCCGCGCCCGGCAGCCAGCACGCCCGCGCCAGGCGCGCAGGAACTCGGCATCTCGCTGGAGGGGCTGCTGCCGCTGCTGTGCATCGTGATCGTGGTCGTGCTGCTGCTCAGCCGGGGCGGAGGCGGCGGGCTGGGCGGGCTGATCGGGCTGCTGCTGCGGATGTTCC
>CAZTLS010000069.1:0-15801 GCA_964614405.1 uncultured Pleurocapsa sp. | reverse complement strand
CCGTGTCTTGTCCATCTTCGCCGTGTGCCTCGTGCTGCTGGGGTTTGCCGGGGCGACCAGCTACGCTCAGACACCCGTGCCACCTCAGGTCTCGACGGCGCTCACCCTGCTCAGCCAGGCGGTCGGTCGCCCGGTGCTGCTGACGGAGCTGGATCGCTACGCCTTCCAGCAGGTGCTGATTCAGGACTCGTCGCTGGGCTGCCCGCTGCGCCCCAATCCGGCAGCGCTGCCGCTGCCCGTCTCGGTCTTCATCATCGAACTGTTCTATCAGGGCGTGCGCTATGAGTTCCGCGTGCGTGAAGACCTGACCGACGCTTTCCCATGCGAGGCGGTACTGCTGGCGCTCACCCCTGGCGCGCCCGCCGCGCCCACGCCTGACCCGCTCTCCAACTGCCCAATCGATTTTGCCGGCTTCCTGCGTCCGCGCATCGTGACGGGCGGCACGGCGCGCATCGCCGAAGGCGGCACGCCCAACCGCCTGCGCGCGCGCCCGTCGGTCGATGCCGAACAGATCGGCGTCATCCAGCCGGGGACGACCGTGCGCGTGCTGGAGGGTCCGTCGTGCGAGGTGAGCAGCCGCGTGGTGTGGTGGCGCATCGACGACAACGGGACGATCGGCTGGACGGCGGAAAGCCAGGGAGACAACTACTTCCTGCGCCCAGGCATCGGCGCGCCCCTCGCCCTGATCATGGAACGCGACCGGATCGCGCCCGCTTCGGTTGATGCGCTGGAGACGCTGACCAGCGCCCCGGTGTTCGACGGGCTGGCGATCGCCTTCAGCGGATCGCGCATGGCGGTCGGCGGGCAGGGCGGGCTGGTCTTCTACGACCTGCTGACCGGGGTGCAGCTCGATCTGCAACTGCCGATCAACCCGCCCGTCAAGCGCCTTGCGTGGAGTCCTGATGGGCGCTATCTGGCATTCGCCACGCCGAACGATGTGCTGTACGTGGCGGATACCACCGACAGCAGCGTGATCACGCCGACCGACGCGCCGAATACGCAGATCAACGCGCTGGCGTTCAGCATCGACAACCTGCTGGCGGTCGGCGGGGGAGACATTTTCGGCGCGCCGGATGTGGAAAGGCTGTGGGCGGTGTACGACATCCCCGGAGAGCGACTGCTCGTCAGCAGCCCGACCGACGCAGCGGTGCGCGATGTCGCCTTCAGCCCGGATGGGACGCTGTTTGCCTGGGTCGATACCGCGCTGCACGTGGTCAACGTCTCGGACGGCGCGCCGCTGCTCAACCAGCCGATCAGCATCCCAGGCAGACGCGGCATCGCGTGGCGTCCGCCGCAGACAGAAGGGGAACGCAACGTGCTGGCGTATGCTGACAACAACCTGATCCGCACAGTGGTGTTCGGCGGCGCAGCGGGCGCTTACGAGTCCGCCCCGGCATTCTTCCCTGGCGTCATCCGCTACAGCCCGGATGCGACGCTGATCGCGGCGGTCAACCTCCAGCCGGACGGTCCGCCTGTGCCGTCGGTGCTGACCATCTTCGATGCCGAGACGGGCGATGTGCTGTACGGAACGGGGTACGAACTGGTCGAGGATTTCGATTTCAGCCCGGATGGCACGCTGCTGGTGCTGGTCACCGCCGATCAGATCATCCTGCTGGGCGTTGACCCGATGATGCTCGCGGTCGGGTGAGTGCAGGTCGTCTGGCGGCGTGGTGGGGTCACGCCGCCAGGCGATCAGATCACCTCAAAGCGCAGCCCGTAGAGCAGCATCGCCTCGCCCATCAGCGGTAGGGTGAGCGCCATCAGCACCAGCCCGTCCTTGCCCGCAGCGGCGCGCGCCTCGTCGAGGGCGGTCGCCAGATTGGGCGCATACCCCACATGTCCATGCACAGCGCGCGCCGCGCTCAGGGCGGCATCGCGCGCGGGGAAACGGATGTTGGGGTTGATGGCGGTCTCCGTCAGGATGAGGCGATCGACGTGCGGCGCAAATGTGGCGTACACCCCCGGAAAATCGCGATCGACCGGCGTGCCGATGATGGCGACCACCCTGCGCCCAGGCTGGCGCTCGAACGCCAGACTGTCGAGCATGGCGCGGGCGGCGCGCGGCGTGGTCGCCCCGTCCACCCACACGGTGGGCGACTCCTGCAGGCGCTGCATCCTGCCCGCCCACGAGACCGAAGCGCACCCGGCGCGGATCGCCTCGACATACTCCGCCGACTGATGCGGCACGCCTGGCAGACGTGCGTGCATGTTGCCCACCCCCTGCACCGCCAGCGTGACATTTTCCAGTTCATACAACCCGTGCATCGAGAGGGTGAATTCGCCATACCGTCCCAGCGCGATCCGCATCCCGTCCTCGGTATGCGCGACAAAACGGGCGATGTCCGTCGGCGGAATCCACGCGAACTCGGCATCCTGCGCGTCGGCTTCGGCTTGCAGGATCGCCAGCACTTCGCTGGCTTGCGGCACGCTGTAGGCATAGCTGCGCGGCTTGATGATCCCCGCTTTGTGCCACGCGATGCGCTCCAGCGTGCTGCCGAGCTGGGCGGTATGTTCGAGCATGATCGGCGTGAAGAGCGACAGGCGGTTAGGGACGACCGCCATATCGTCGAAGCGCCCCCCGCGCCCCACCTCCAGCACCATCGCCGTGACGCCCTGTTCCTCGAACCAGCTCAGCGCGATCGCCAGAAAAATCCCCTGCGGGCTGAAGTACTGCGTCCCGGTGAAGCCCGCCTCGATGCGATCGATCTCCGGGGCGAGGTCGTCGAGGATACGCAGAAAATCCGCCTCCGGGATCATCCGCCCGTTCACGCGGATGCGTTCGCGGTATTCGACCAGATGCGGGCTGGTGACCAAGCCGACGGTGTGCCCCAGGGTATGCAGCAGCCTGGCGCTGATCGCCGCCGTCGATCCCTTGCCCTTGCTGCCCGTGACCACCATGTATTCGCGCGGAGTGGCGGCGGAAGGCAGCCCGATGGCGGTGAGAAGCTGGCGCGTCGGGGTGACATCGCGCGAGAACTCGTCCGGTCCGCGCGGAATGTCGCGCACGCGGCTGATCGAGCGAAAGATATAGGTGATGGCGTCCCCTTCATCATGAAAGCGCATATCTCTTCATCCATCCGTCTGCATGTGGCACAGCACGCATGATTGTACTGTACGCCGGGCACATTTGCCGCGCGCGATCCCATCGTATCTTTTGTATGCCCGCGCCGCACAAGGCGGTACAATAGATGTGAAAACATCGTCGAACTGCTCCACCGTGACCATGCAGTGGTGTCCGCCAAACTGTTTTGGCATCTGTTTGCCCCAACCTCACCCCGGAAACCGGGCGGTTTCCTGCCCCTCTCCGAGGGAGAGGGGCGGTTGAGCGCAGCGAAACGGGGTGAGGTAAGATTATTTGCAGACAGACCCTGAAAACTTTGCCGCTGAAGAAAGGACTCCCCGCCTGTGACCCAAACCGCCATTATCCCGCCCGAAGGTTTCCGCCATGCTACCCCTATCCAAATCCGCTGGGGTGACGTCGATGCTCTGGGACACGTCAACAATGCCACCTACCTCACCTACCTCGAACAGGCGCGCGTCACCTATTTTCAGGCACTCGGCTTGTGGGACGGGCTGACGGGCAAAGTCGGTCCGATCATGGCGCGCTGCGAGATCGACTATCGCCTGCCGCTGGTCGCAGCCGATCAGGTGATCGTCTACACACGCTGCACCCGGCTGGGCACGCGCAGTTTCGACACCGAACAGCTCATCACCCGCCTGCGCGATGGCGGCAGCGAGGTCGCCGCCCAGTCCAGGATCATCCTGGTGGTGTATGATTACAGCACGCTGCGCTCCACCCCGATGCCCGAACTGTGGCGGGAAAAGCTGCGCGCCTATGAGATCGTCGCACCGTCCGAATAGATGCAGTCCTTTGGGATCGAAAATCACATACGAGAGGGAAAATGATTATGACACGTGAAGCTGTGATCGTCGCCGCCGCACGCACCGCCGTCGGCAAGGCGAAAAAGGGCGTGACGCGCGCCGTCCGCAGCGATGATATGGCAGCCGCCGCCATCGAAGCGGCGCTGGCGCAGACGGGCGGCAAACTCGACCCGTACACCATCGACGATGTGGTGATCGGCTGTGCCATGCCCGAAGGATCGCAGGGGCTGAATTTCGCCCGCGCCATCGCGCTGCGCGCCGGGCTGCCCGTCGAGATCGCCGGGCAGACGGTCAACCGTTTCTGCGCCAGCGGCTTGCAGAGCATCGCCATCGCCGCCGAACGGATCATCGCGGGCGGTGCGGACACGATCGTCGCGGGCGGCGCGGAAACCATGTCGCTCGTGCCGATGAGCGGCTTCCGCATCAGCCCCAACCCCTACCTGGCGGAACACGCCCCGGAAGTGTACATGAGCATGGGGCACACCGCCGAACACGTGGCGGATGAGTTCGGCGTCAGCCGTGAGGATATGGATCAGTTCGCGCTGGAGAGCCACATGAAGGCGGCGCGCGCCACCGACGCGGGCGTCTTCCGCCATGAGATCGTCCCCTTCACCGTGCAGGAGACGCGCATCGGCAGCGAAGGCGAACCGATCACCGAGAGCGTCACCCTGACCGAGGATGAGCATCTGCGGCGCGAGACCACGCTGGAGGGGCTGGCGAAGCTCAAGCCCGTCTTCCGAGCGGAAGGCGGGCGCGTGACGGCGGGCAACAGCAGCCCGCTCAGCGACGGCGCGGCGGCAGTCATCGTTATGGAGGCGGGGCGCGCGGCGCAGCTTGGGCTGAAGCCGCTGGCGCGGTTCGTCGGCTTCAACGTCGCCGGGGTGCGCCCGGAGATCATGGGCGTCGGACCGATCTACGCCATCCCCAGGCTGCTGACGCGCACGGGCTTGAAGCTGGACGACATCGACCTGATCGAGCTGAACGAGGCGTTCGCGGCGCAGGCGCTGGCGGTCATCCGCCATCTGGAGATGAACCCGGAGCGCGTCAACGTCAACGGCGGGGCGATCGCGCTGGGGCATCCGCTCGGCGCGACGGGCACGAAGCTGACTGTCAGCCTGATCAACGAGATGGCGCGGCGCGGATCGCGTTATGGCATGGTGACGATGTGCATTGGCGGCGGCATGGGCGCGGCGGGCATCTTTGAGAACCTGAACTGAGCGCGCCGGGTTACGCCCCGCGTGTGAGTGCCCGCTCCGTCAGGCGGATCGCCAGCAGCGTCAGGGCGATCGGCAGGACGACGGGCACGATCGTCTCGACCACGAACAGCATCTCGACGGGCATGGCGATGTAGCGGGGCAGGGTGATCAGGATGTAGTATGCCCCTGTCGCGCACAGCGCCGCCGTCACCGCCGCCGCCCGTGTGGTGTTCAGCGCGCCGCACAGTGCGCCCAGCGCCGCGATCATGATCGGCTCCAGCCACAGCCGGACGAGCGACGCGCCCACGCCCAGCGCCAGCCAGACGCGCGTGAGTGCCGGGTAGCGGTCGAAGCCGACGGCGAAATCGAGCAGGATGACCATGATCGGGAGGCTGAAGAGCGCCACCCCGACCGAGATGCTCATCAGGTTTTCCGTCTGCCGCCACAGCGCGGCGCTCATTTTGGCGTAGATCGTGTGGCGCACGGGCTGAGGCAGCGCCAGCGTCAGCGCCAGCGTATCGTTGCGCCGTTCATCCGCCCAGTACACCGCCGACCAGCGGGCGATCTGCGCCAGAGCGCCGCCGTAGAGCAGCAGCCCAGGCACTGCCAGCGTCAGCCCGACCGTCACCGTCGGCATGAGCAGGGCGAATACGCCGGGCGTGGCGAGTGACAGCGCCACCACCAGCAGGTTGACGATGTACAAGCGCCCCAGCAGGCGAAAATTGGGGACGAATGTCTTCCATGCGCTGCCCAGATGACGGCGCACGATCGGGTGAGAACGGCGTGCCCAGTAAGGCAGTGCCCCGTCGATGACGAACGGGCGAATGATCGGCACGCTGCTCTCGGTCTGGTGTACAATAGGTGTATTCATCGGATTAAAGGTCTCGTTTGATACCATCATGAGTCACGACTCGGCACATGCCTACAGCCCGCGCGCTCACCGTCTGCGCGATGCTGGTTACAAGTTGACCACCGCCAGGCTGACGGTGCTGCACGCGCTCGAATCCGGCGGCGGGCACATCACCTCCAGCGAACTGCTCGATGCCGTCAGCCAGATCGATCCGTCGATCGGGCGGGCGAGCGTGTTTCGCACCCTCGATCTGTTCACCCGCCTGTCGATCATCCGCCCGACGTACATCGGCAGCAGCATCACCCCCACCTACGTGCTGATGCCGGATGGACATCACCATCATATCATCTGCATGAACTGCAACCGGGTGATCGAATTTGATGAGTGCGGCTTGAGCGCGCTCACCTGTGAACTGGAAAAACGCTACGGCGTGCAGATCACCGGTCACCTGCTGGAATTGTACGGCATTTGCGAGGCATGTGGCACGGGCGATCGTGCCGGAGATGACGACGCATGATGCAGAAGGGGATGACGGCGGCGTCTCCCCCTTTGTGCGAGCGTGACTACGCCGTGAAAGAGATTCCCGGCAGCATCAGAAAAGCAATCGCCGCCCACACCGCCGCCAGCCCGATCAGCCACAGCGGGAAAGCGGGCGCAGGCAGCGCGCTGGCATCCCCATACGACTGTTTCACATCCGTCCACATCCCCCCGATGAAATACGCCCAGAAAAGCGCGATGTAGCCGAACCAGTACTGGAACACCGCCAGCACCACCCCCTGGACGCCGAGCGGATGCGACAGGCTGAGCAGCGTGAAGAGGATGTTGATGGTGATGTAGGGCACGAGCGTCAGCGCCAGCATCTCCCCCCCGCGCACCACTTTATCCGTCGGGACGCTGACGAAGCGCAGCGCCGCACTGGGCAGCCAGAAGAACACGCCCAGCAGCCCCACCACGCCGATCACCAGCAGCGGCGCGCGCACCTCCCAGCCACCGCCCAGCGTGTAAATGATCTGCTGCCAGTCCGGGAAGAACGGCGCATCAGGGGCGTAGAAGAGCGCATCGACCATGAAGTAGCCGAAGCCGGTCATCAGCATGTATCCCGCCAGATACATCACCAGCAGCCGCGCGCGGGCGGCTGCGCGCACAGCGGGCAGGTAGAATGCCAGCACCGCCAGCCCACCGATCAGGATGTTGAGGATGGCGGCACTGCCGCTGATCACCATCTGCGCGCCCGCATCCGCGACCGGGTTGCCTGCGACGGCGAACAACTGGATCACCTGTACGCCGTTCCCCACCAGCAGCATGGCGAGGGCGTGTGTGGCTTCATGGATGATCTGGGTGGCAAGGGCGGCGACGAACGCCAGCAGGACGGGGACGATGAACGCGCGGGGTGTGACGGAGCCGGAAGAAGCGGTCTGCATCGGGGTATTCCTCCATGACGCAAAAAGTGCAGGACGGGCGTCCTGCTGATCGACCCCTGATTGTAAAAAGGCTGAGGCAGCGCTGCCTCAGCCTTATGACCTTCTGCACAGCAGGATGAGGACGAAAGTAACGACTCTTCTTCGTCGTCAGCCCGTGACGATGACCGCCTCGACGGACGGGCAGCGCGGCGCACTGGCGCGCACCCGGATCGTCCCTGCCCGGCGCGTGCTGCGGACGTACAGTGCCCCCTGCCCGCCGATCAGGACGAACGGGTTATCGCCGATCAGCTCGCCCTCCCCCTCGATGCTCAGCGAGACGATCGGGTCGGCATGTGCCAGACGGTTGCCATAGCTGTCCACCACTTTCAGCACCAGACGGGTCATGTCCGATCCGTCAGCGATCAGTTCGGCGTCGTCCGGCTCCAGCGTCAGGCGGTGCGGCAGCCCGTCGGCGCGCATCTGCGCGGCGGCAACGGGCTGGTCGCCGATGTAGCCGATCACCTTCAGGTCGTGGTAGTTGTAAAGCAGCCCATCTTCCAGCTTCAGCCCACGCCCGAAGCGGAACGGCGGATAGGGCAGGTGCGGATATTCATCGACGGCGCGCTCTCCGATGAACGGCGTATCGCCGACGAACAGCTCCACCCGGTCGCAGTTGGTGAACACGTACAGCGGGTCGAAGCCGCCCCCGGCGCGGTCGCCCGCCGCCCACAGCGTGAGCGGACGCAGCACCGGGCGCACACTGGGCGGAAGCTGCGACTCGTACACATACGCCGCCAGTTTGGGCAGACGGAACATGTCGGTCACGCCGTGATAGCACACCCGGTCGCCACTGCCGAACTCGCGGTGCGTGTTGTAGTCGAAGAAGCACCAGCCGATCGCGCCGCACACGTCATCGCGTCCGCGCTGCCGATCCTGAATGTGGGCGTGCAGCAGGGCATGGGCGATCTGCCGATCTTCGTTATCGCTCGTCTTGGTCGAGTAGCGATGCCCGGCATATTCGGTGATCAGATGCGGGCTGTGCAGCGGTGCGACGACAGTATCGGAGAAGTCGTTGTAGGTGAACACGTCTTCGAGAAATTCGCTCTCCTGAAAGAAGCGCACGCCCCCGGTCTGGCGCGTCGGGTCGAGCTGACGCGCCAGCGCGTTGGTGGCGCTGTACAGAGCGTGGTTGTCCATCGACTCGTTGATCCGCACGCCCCACAGGATGACCGACGGGCGGTTGCGGTCGCGCTCGATCATCACGCGCACATCGCGCAGGCTGAGCGCCTGCCAGTCGCTGTCGCCGATGAACTGCCAGCCGGGGATTTCCTCCATCACCAGCAGCCCGATCTCGTCACAGCGGTCGAGGAAATGGCGCGACTGCGGGTAGTGCGAGGTGCGCGCCATGTTGACGCCGATCTCATCCTTCAGGATGTCGGCATCTTTGCGCTGGAGGCGCGCCGGGGCAGCCGCACCGATGTACGGGTACGTCTGGTGGCGGTTCAAGCCGACCAGTTTGAGCTTCTGCCCGTTGATGTAGAAGCCGTCCCGCTGGAACACGGCATGGCGGAAGCCGATCCGGTCGCGCACCCGGTCGATCGGCGCATCGCCGCGCGCCAGCGTCACCTCGACAGTGTACAGGTGCGGCGCATCGGGCGACCACAGGCTGATCGGCGGCAGCACACCGAAGGCGATCGCGGTCGTGCGGCTTTCGGCACGGGCGATCACCACGCCATCGGCGTCGAGCAGCGCGGCGTGCAGCGCGTGGTCGGCGGGCAGATCGCCGGAGAGCGTCACCTGCACGTCCAGCGCCGGGCTGGTCAGCACATCGCGCGGGATGGCGAAAATCCGCTCGATGTGCAGCGGCTCGACGAGGCGCAGCGCCACTTCGCGGTAGATGCCGCCGAAGGTCAGGTAATCGACCAGCGCGCCGTTCGGCGGGATATCGGGACGCTCAGTCGAGTCGAGACGCACCTGAATGACATTTTCGCCATCGCGCAGATAGGGCGTCAGGTCGAAGCTGAACGGGACGTAGCCGCCGTCATGATCGCCCAGCGAGACGCCGTTGATCAGCACGGTGCTGGCGGTCATCGCGCCTTCAAAGTCGATGAACACCTGCCGCCCGGCGCGGTCTTCGGGCAGCGTGAAACGTTTGCGGTAGGTAGAGACGAACTGGTATTCGTGATTGTCGAAATTCCGCATCGGCAGGACGATGTTGGTGTGCGGCAGCACCACTGGCGTGAAGCCGTCGTCCGGGGCGCTGTATGCCACATCGTGCGGGGCGTACAGCCAGTCGTGGTTGAACGGGATGATCGAACGCATGGGAGTCCTTCGGGTGTGAGTAGGAAATCACTCATCCAGATAGTGATCGCGCGTCTGGATGAACAGCGCGCGCTTGACCTTGTTGAGCGTGTAGTCGAAGCCGCAGCTCTGGAAAAAAGCGTCTTCAGAGGTGACCGCCATCACCTCGAAGATGTGCAGTTCGCGCGCGCGGGCGATGCACGCCTCGACCAGCCGCCGACCGATGCCCATCCCCTGCATCGCCGCATCGACCGCCAGGCTGCGGACTTCCGCCAGTTTGCGCGAATACACCTCCAGCGTCACACAGCCGACAAGCCGCTCTCCCCCTGATTCGTCAGGCATGGCAGCGACGATGAAGCCGGGCAGCAGTTCCTCCAGCTCATCCAGCGTGCGCGCCAGCAGCACGCCGCGTTCGACATACGGGCGGATGAGCGCGGCGATCGCCGGGATGTCTTCACGGCGGGCGGCGCGGATGATGATCGGCTGGTCAGTGGGTTCGGTCACGGAGGTGGCGTTGTGCGTCGCCATAATAAAAATGATCCTGTCTTCTCGGTCTCGCGGGTGTAATTGTATTCAAGCCAGTTGCGTAATTCAGTATACTCCAACAACAGCGTATGGGAATCCTCGTCCGATCCGGTCACCCAGGGCAGATAGTCCGCCTCCAGCACCAGGGCATACGGCGGCAGCGCCGCCCACAGCACCGCCACCGCTTCATCGCGCCAGCCGGGGGGATACCAGGGCGCGACCAGCGGGAAATTGAAGATGAAGCGCGTCGCCGGGCGCAGGTCTGCCAGAAAGTAGACTTCCGGGCGGAACCCCCAGATGAAGAGCGAATTGCCGGGTGCGACGCGCTCGCGCAGCAGCGACGCCACCGCCAGCGACTCGTCGGCGTGAAAATCGCCCGCCACGAAGCGCGCGGCATACGCCCGTTCATCGATCTGTCCGCTGAGATAAGGCAGCGCCCCGCCCCAGGTGTGCAGCGCCAGCAGCCCGATCGCCCCGCCGACGACCGCCAGACCGAGCGGGCGCGCGGCGCGCCCCACCAGAGCGATCCCCTTGTCGAGCGCATACGCCGCCAGCAGCACCAGCGGTGGCAGGGCAGGCAGCCAGTGATAGTCATACCCCTTCAACTGCACGCCCATGATCGCCAGACCGCACACCAGCCAAAGCACAGCGACGCGCGTCAGGGCGCTGCCGCCGCGCCGGAATGCCGCCATGCACGCTGCCCCTGTCAGCACCCACAGCCCCGCCCAGTGCGCCAGCCGTGTGCTGATCCCTTCGGCAAACAGGTTGCCCGCCTCGGTCACGCCGAGTACGGTGTACTGCCCGGTGACGAGCGCGCTCTCGATGAAGGCGTCCCACGCGCCGATCGCCATCAGCCACGCCGCGCCCAGCGCGATGACGATGATGCCGCCTGCGCCCGCTGCCAGTGCCGGGGCGATCGCTGTGCGCAGTGTGACGTGCCCGCGCGCCACCCACCATGCCGCGATGACCGGGATGAGCATGAGCGCAAATGGATATTTGAACCACACGCTCACGCCCAGCAGCGCCCCACACGCGAACGTCCACGCTGCGCCCCGCTCTTCTCCGGCGCGCACGGCGGCATACACCGCCCAGACCATCGGCAGCATGGCGATGCCATCGTTCTGCGTCAGCGTCCAGAAGCTTTCAGTGAAATATGCCAGCGCGAACAGGGCGACCGCCAGCAGCGCGGCGCGATCGCCCGCCATGCGCCGCGCCAGCCCGGTCAGCGGCGGCGCGATCAGGACGAACAGGATCAGGTCGAGCGCCCGCAGCCCGGCGACCGCCCCGCCGAAGATGGCGATCGCCCCAGCGTAGACCGCGAACACGGCGGGCGGTTTGGGGTTCCACAGATCGACATACGGCGCACGCCCTTCCAGCAGCCCACGCCCGATGACGGCGAACTCACCCTGATCGCGCCCCAGCGGATAGGTGAGGATGGGCAGCGCGGCGATCAGCACGAGCGCGATCACCAGCAGCAGAGCGGGGCGGACGCGCATCACAGCCAGCCGACGATGCGCGCCAGCAGAAAGGCGATCGCCAGCGAGACGCCCAGGAACACCCAGGCGATGAGCCGTCCGCTGTCCTGAGCGGTGGTGATCGGCTTTTCCTCGACCGTCACGCCGCCGAGCAGGTCTACGTAGAAATCGATATTGACCTCTCCGCGCGTCAGCCGTGCCATGTAGTCGTGCCCGGTGACGAGCTGCCAGCCGCTCGCCTCATCGCGCCAGTTCGCGCCCAGCCGTTCGGCGATGGCGGCGTCGAGGATGGCGCGCGCCTGCTCCGGGGCGATCGGTTCGATCTCACCCGCCATATCATCCCTCCCCTGCCGGGCGCACGAAGCGGCGCAGCGCGGCGTCCGTCTGGTCGATCATACGGGCGAAGTCGAAACGGGCGCGGTCGATGTGCGCACCAGCGGCAAGCCTGGCGCGCACTTCCGGGCGCAGCGCCTCCACCAGCGCCGCTCTGAGCGCTTCCGCGCCGATCAGCGGGTCGGGCGAATACGGGACGAGCAGTCCGTTCCGGTCGTGGACGACCACTTCCGGGTTGCCCCCCTGCTGGCTGGCGATGACAGGCGTGCCGACGTGCAGCGCCTCCAGCAGCGTGTGCGACAAACCCTCATAGCCCGAATACAGCACCAGATAATCGGCAGCGCGCATCAGGATCGGGGTGCGCGCCCCGCTCACCCGACCGAGAAAACGCACGCGCGCCTCCAGCCCGGCTGCCCGCGCGCGCAGCCCCTCCATGCCAGGACCGTCTCCGGCGATGAGCAGCTGCACATCGGACAGGCGGCGCAGTGCCTCGATCGCCGCATCGACCCCTTTCCACCCCGCCAGCCGACCGACGTAGACCAGCACGGGCGCGCCGTCATCCCGGATGTCGAAGGCGGCACGCGCTTCCGCCTGGCTGAGCGTGACCGGGGCGCTGGGCGGCGGTGCATTGTAGATCACCTGCACGCGATCCGGGTTGACGCCCCAGCCGATCACCATGCGCCCCAGATACGCGCTGGGGACGATCACCGCGTCCAGCCCGCGCGCCTCGCGCGTGCGCGCTGCGCGGTCGGCGGCGGCGATCGGCGGCAGGTCGGTGGTCTGGTAGGCGTCCACCGTCAGGTCAGGCGCAATCCAGCCTTTCCGCATCGCCCGCTCCCAGCCTGGGTCGCCGACGATCTTGGCGACGCGCGGCGCGCGCCGTCCCGCCACCGGGGTGAGCGGCAAACCGAGCGTATGCAGGTAAATCACATCCGCCCACGCGAGCAGCGGGCGTGCAGCACGGGCGTACTCGAACAGACGAACCGGCAGCGCCCGTCTGGGGACGCGCTCCACCGGGTAGGGAGGCGTCTCGACGGGGGTATCGTCGCTGTAGCTGACCACGCGCACCTGCCAGCCGCGCGCCATCAGTTCGGGCAGCACGCGGTACAGATAGGTGGCGGGTCCGCCTGGTTCAGGATGGACGATGCCGCTGGCGACGGCGAGTTTCATGGCGTTGCAGTCCCTTCGTCAGGGACGGGCACGACGCGCGTGCCCGCCCAGGGTGCGGGTGGATGCGGGGGTGTGGCGGGTCACACGTTGAAGCGGATGTGTACGATGTCGCCGTCTTTGACGATGTAGTCTTTGCCTTCCAGCCGGAACTTGCCGCTGGCTTTGAGCGCAGCTTCACTGCCCCCGGCAACCAGATCGTCATACGCCATGACTTCGGCGCGGATGAAGCCTTTTTGCAGGTCGCTGTGGATGACGCCCGCCGCTTCAGGGGCGGTCGCGCCGATCCGCACGCTCCAGGCGCGCACTTCGTCTTCGCCCACCGTCAGGAACGTCTGGATGTGCATCAGGGCATACGACAGGCGGATGACCTTCTCGGCGCTCAGTTCGCTGATGCCGTATTCCGCCATGAACACCTCAGCATCTTCGGCGTCAAGCTGGCTCAGCTCTGCCTCGATGCGCCCCTGCAGCGTGGTGACGGCGCTCGACTGGTGGTCGTAGGTCAGTGTGGCGTCCTTGCTCGCATCGTCGGCGTTCAGCACGATCAGCACCGGCTTGAGGGTGAGGAAACCGTATCCGCGCAGCGGTTTGGTCTCTTCGTCGGTCAAGCCCAGGTCACGCAGCGGACGATCCGCCTCCAGCGCCTCTTTGAGGCGCAGCATGAGTTCCTTTTCGTCGCTCAGCGCCTTGTCGCCCGCCTTGCCCTTGCGCTTCAGGTCGGCTTCGATCTTCTCCAGCCGCGCCTCGACGGAGACGAGATCGGTCAGGGTGAACTCGCTGTCGAGGATGGCGACATCGCGCGCCGGGTCGATCGAGTCATAGGGGTGCGGCACGTTGTCATCCTGAAAGACGCGCACCACGTGCAGGAAGCCGTCGAGCTGCGAGAGCTGATTGCGGAACTGCCCGCTCAAACCGCCTTCGCCGATGCCCTTGTCCAGCCCGCCGATGTCCACGTAGGTCACCTGGGCGTAGGTGGTCTTCTTCGGCTTGTACATCGCCTTCATCTTTTCCACGCGCAGATCGGGCACGTTGACGGTGGCGGTGTTCACCTCAAACTGACCGCTGGTCGCCGCGCCGGTGGGCAGATTGCCGCGCGTGAGGGCGTTGAAGATGGTGGTCTTGCCGCTGTTGGGTAAGCCGATGATGCCAAGTTTCATGCTGTACAGTCAGCCTGTGTGATGGAACATTATGGCTGGTCAGTATAGTGCAAAATACCCGGCGGATACAGGGCATGATGCTGGGTCAATTCTCATGATCCGGGGGTATGATTGATGCTGACGAATCCATCAATTCCACATGTGCAGAGACCAGAAAAGAGGACGGCATGAGCGTTTTTGATGAGGTGATGGAACGCAAGCGCGCTGAAGACCGGATGCGCCGTGAGGGACGCCTGCCGCCTGGGCAGTCGCTCACCCTCAAATTTCCGGTGCTGACGTATGGACCGACCCCACCCGTCCGCCTGGATACGTGGGATTTGCGCGTGTTCGGCGAAGTTCAGCAGGAAATGCGCTGGACGTGGGAGCAGTTCCTCGCCCTGCCCACCGTCACCATCACCTGCGACATTCACTGTGTGACGAAGTGGAGCAAATTCGACACGGTGTGGGAGGGTGTGCGCTTCCGCGATTTTGTCGCCCTGTTCGGCGTGACGGACAAGGCGAAGCACGTCATCGCCCACTGCGAATACGGCTACACCACCAACGTCCCGCTCGATGTCATGATGGACGACGACGTACTGCTCACCTACAAATACGACGGCAAATGGCTGGAGCCGGATCACGGCTTCCCGCTGCGGACGCTCGTGCCCAAGCGCTATTTCTGGAAGAGCGCCAAATGGGTGCGGGCGCTCGAATTTTCGACGGTGGACAAGCCAGGCTTCTGGGAGCAGGGCGGGTATCACAACAACGCCGAACCGTTCGCTGAAGAACGCTTCAGCCGCCGGGGATTTTTCTAGGCCTGTCGAGCCTTTGACCTCACCCCGTTTCGCCCCGCTCAACCGCCCCTCTCCGATGGAGAGGGGCAGGAAACCGGCAGGTTTCCGGGATGAGGTGGCAGGTTTCCGGGGTGAGGTGGCAGACGCCGGGGCGCTGCTACACCGCCTCGCGCTGTCCGCGAAACTGCGTCTCATACAATTCGGCATACAGCCCGCCCTGCGCCAGCAGTTCGGCGTGCGTGCCGCGCTCGACGATGCGCCCGCGATCCATGACGAGAATCTGGTCGGCGGCGAGGATGGTGCTGAGCCGATGGGCGATCACGATGCTGGTGCGGTTGGTCATGATCGTCTCCAGCGCCTGCTGAATGAGCGCCTCCGACTGGCTGTCGAGGTGGCTGGTCGCCTCATCCAGCACCAGCACGCGCGGGTCTTTGAGGATGACGCGGGCGATGGCGATGCGCTGCTTTTCGCCCCCGCTCAGCCGATAGCCGCGCTCGCCGACGATGGTGTTATACCCGTCCGGCAGCCCGATGATGAAATCGTGGATGTTGGCGGCTTTGGCGGCAGCCTGCACCTGTTCCGGCGTCGCGTCCATGCGCGCATAGAGCAGGTTGGTCAGGATGGTGTCGTGGAACAGGTACGTCTCCTGCGTCACCATGCCGATGTGCGCTGTCAGCGAGTCCAGCGTCAGATCGCGCAGATCATGCCCGTCGAGCGTAATGCGCCCCTCAGTGGGGTCATA
>CAZTLS010000068.1:0-16381 GCA_964614405.1 uncultured Pleurocapsa sp. | reverse complement strand
TCAACGGGCAGCGCCTCCAGCGCCGCGCCGAGGTCGGCGAGCTGGTTGGCGGCAAATTCGCGCGCTTCGCGCGGCGGGGCAGCGACGGACGCCATCAGGCGCGGCGGGTCGGCGTCGGCGGCGGTGAGCGCGGCGAGCGCGTCCGCGAACGGGTCAGCCTGACCTCCATCAGACGGGGCGATCTCCGGCGCGGGCAGCACGCTGACCGCTACTTCGCCGATCGGCGTGTCGATGACGGCGCTGCCCATTTCGCTCCCATCCAGCTCCAGCACTGACCACAGCCAGTTCAGCCAGCTGTGCGGAGGCAGCTTCAGCACCCCTTTTTTATTCCGGGAGACACCGCTGCTGCATACCAGCAGGTCGGCGGCGCGGGTGGCAGCGACGTAGAGCAGGCGGCGTTTTTCTGCATCGCGCTGGTCAGCGTCGCGCTGTCTGGCAATGCGCATCGCCCAGGGCGCGACCTCTTCCGCTTCGTCGGGCGCATACACGCGGCACGCCCAGCCGCCGTCGGGGTCGTACACCGCTTTCGTCTCATCTTTGCGATTGCGCACGTAGCCGCAGTCCGCCAGCACCACGACCGGGAACTCCAGCCCCTTGCTCCTGTGGACGGTCATCAGCCGAACCGCGCCCTGCGCGTCGAGCAGGGCTTCGCCTTCGCGCGCTTCTGCCGCGCGCAGCGCGTCGATCTGCTCCAGAAATGCGCCTAGGGCGAATCCTGCGCGCTCGTCGGCGATGGCGATCAGCTTTTCGGCGTTGGCGCGCAGGCGCGTCCCGCCTGGCAGCGCCTCCAGCAGCGCCAGCCAGCCCGTCGCATCGCACGCCGCGCGCAGCAGATCGCCGATCGGCACGCGCCCGGTATCGGCGCGCAGCCGCATCAGCGCATCACGCGCGAAGGCGATCGCTTCGGCATCGGCGGGCGTGCCGTCAGCGAGCGGAAATGCCTGGTCGGTCAGCGCCGCCCACAGCCAGCCCGCTCTCGCGCGCGGCTGATGCAGCCTGAGGCGCAGCAGCCCCTCGTCGCTGACGGCGAACAGCGGTGAACGCAGCGCCGACGCCAGCGCCAGATCGTCCGCCGGGGCGTAAAGCGCGCGCAGCAGGTTGAGCATGTCCCACACTTCCTGACGGTCGTAAAAGCCGCGCCCCGCCACCGTCACATACGGGATGCCGGCGCGTGCCAGCGCATCTTCGTACAGCCCGATGTGAGTCATCGACTGAAACAGCACCGCCACATCGCCATACCCGACCTGGCGGACCTGCCCGGCGGCGCGGTCATACACCGGGCGACCTTCGGCGATCAGCCCGGCGATATGTCCGGCAATGGCGTGCGCTTCGCTTTCGCGGGCTTCAGGCGGGTCATCGTCCTCATCGTCGTCGTCTGCCGCCGCCCTGACGGTCAGCAGCAGGGTGATCGGCGGCGCGTCGGACGGGGCGGGGCGCTCGGCGGTCATCGCTTCGCCGAAACCCACGGCATAGGCGTTCTCGTCCGTCTCGGTCAGCAGCGCTGCGAACAGGGCGTTGAACTGTTCCACAAGCGGCTGATGCGCCCGGAACGACTGCGCCAGCGCGATCGGCTCGCCGCCGATCGCCCCTACCACATCGCGGAAGACGCGCACATCCGCCCCGCGAAAGCCGTAGATGCTCTGCTTCGGATCGCCGACCACAAACAGCGCGCCCGTCGTGCCCTGCGTCAGCGCGCGGGCGATCTGCCACTGCCTGGCGTTGGTATCCTGAAATTCGTCCACCATGACGTGGCGGATGGCGCGCCCGGCAAAGCGCGCCCGCACCTCCGGCTGATCGAGCAGACGGGCGGCGCGTGCCTCAAGGTCATCGAAATCGAGCGCCGACTGCGCCGCTTTGAGCGCGGTGTAGCGCGCCGTCGCCCGCGCCGCCACGCGCGACCAGGCGACGACCAGCCGTGCGGCTTCGTTATCGTGTGGCGTCAGCGGCGGGTCGCCCACCTGTCTGAACACAGCATCCAGCCGATCGCGCACCGCCGTGACCGCAGCTTTGGCTTCTGCAAGCGCTTCAGGGCTGCCCCATGTCTTTGCCGAACCGATAGTGATCTTCATGAGCGCGCGCGCCTCACGGTAATGCGCCAACGCCTCAGCGCACTGGTCATCGGTCAGCGCCTCCCATTCCTGAGTCAGCACAGCCAGCGACTCCAGCGTTGGGCGCACCATGCCGATCATCTCGCCCAGCTTGTCTTTGGGCGGCGTGGGCAGGGTGGCGAAGGGCATGTCGGCATACGCGGCGTGAAAGGCGGTCAGCGCGCGCCCGGCAGCCGCGCGCCAGGTCGTCATCCAGGCCGCGCGCACCGCCTGCGCATCGTCCAGACGCGCCGTCTCTCTGCCGACGAGCGACTCCAGCGTTTTGATGACCGCCCCGCCTGGATAGGCAGCCAGCAGTGCCGCCGCCGACTCGTCAGGGTCATCGCGCAGCGCATCGTCGATGGCACGCCGAGCCAGCAGCGCTGCCGCGATCTCGTCCAGCACGCCGAAAGCCGGGTCGATCCCCGCTTCAGCGGCGGAGGCGCGCAGCAGCGCGCTGCACAGGCTGTGGATCGTGCCGATCCGCAGCGAGTCGAGCGCGTTCAGCCTGGCGAGCCAGCGCGGGTCGGCATCGGGCACGACGGCGCGGTCGGCAATGGCGCTGCGGACGCGCTCGCGCATTTCGGCGGCGGCTTTTTCGGTGAAGGTGATGGCGGCGATGGCGTTGAGCGGCAGGTCGGGCTCGGCATCGAGCAGGGCGATGAAGCGGCTGACCAGGACGAATGTCTTACCGCTGCCTGCCCCGGCGATGACGGCAAGATCGCGGTCGCGCGTGTGGATGGCGGCGTGCTGTGCAGGTGTGAACGGCATGGCGCGTTTCCCCTGTGGCAGATATGCCGATCAGGGTAACAGCGATCGCCGCGATCGGCAAATGACCAGGGTAAATATGGGATGACCCTCAATTTGCCTTTGAGCGTTCCGCCATATAACAAATGTGATATATTTGTGAGATAAGAGCCTTATCGGTGAGGTCTGTTGATGAACATGACGCAGCCATCCAGCGACTCCGGGGCGTTCAGCCAAATCCTGATCCACATGGCGATCCACGATCTGCGCGCACCGCTCAGCTCGATCCTGAGCGGCATCGACATCGCGCTGGAGCCTGGCATGTCGCCTGAAGACTCCGAACGGGTGCTGCGGCTGTGCCGAGACAGCACATCGCGCCTGCTGCGTCAGGTCGAGGCGCTGCTGGACATCGAACGGATGGAAGGCGCGCGGCTGCCGATCTCCCTTGCCGCGCATCCGCTGCTGCCCATTCTGGACGAGGCGTTGGGCACGATCAGCAATACGCTGCGCCATATGCAGATCGCGGTTGAGCGCGCCCTCTCGCCTGACCTGCCGGATGTGCTGATCGACCCTGACCTGACACGCCGCATCCTGGTCAACCTGCTGGACAACGCTGTGCAGCACGTCGGGGGGGCGCGGCTGATCCGCATCAGCCTGTATCGCACCGCGCCAGGCTGGGTCGAGCTGTGCATCGATGACAATGGGAAGGGTGTGTCACCGGACACCCGTGAGACGATCTTCACGCTCGGCTATCGGGCGGCGGGGGGTGGGCGCAAGGGATATGGCTGGGGGCTGCCCTTCTGCCGTCTGGCTGCCGAAGCGCAGGGCGGGATGCTGACGGTGCGCGATGCCGATAACGGCATGAGCGGCGCACGCTTTGCCCTGACGCTGCCCGTCGCGTAGGGGCGACCAGGCGGATCGTCCCGCGCTGGGCATGTGGGCGACCCACCGGGTCGCCCCTACGTGCTGTGTGCCGGGTCAGGCTGGGAGAGCGTCCCGCGCTGGGCATGTGCGAGACCCACCGGGTCGCCCCTACGTGCTGTGTGCCGGGTCAGGCTGCGAGATCGTCCCGCGCTCTCTCAGGCGCGTGATCCACCGTTTGAGGCGGCTTTCGCGGTCGAACAGACTGCTGCCCCACTCGAACGGCGCTTCTTCGCCTGGATACGGGTCTTCCAGATTGATCTTGTGCCACAGATACGACACCAGCACGCGCAGCGTTGCCATGATCGGCGCGACCAGAAACGCGCCCAGCACCCCGCCCGCCGCCGCGCCGATGAACACGCCGACGATGATCAGCGGCAGCGGCAGATCGAGCGCATCGCCCAGAATTTTCGGGGCGAGAAAGTTCCAGATGACCTGATTCATCGTCAGGTTGACGCCCACCACCAGCAGCGAGACCACCCCATACGGCAGTTGATCGAACACCGTCGAGCCGGAGATGAGCGGCACGAGCGCCAGCGGGAACAGCGCGATGATGCCGCCGATCGTCGGGATGAGCGAGATCACCCCGGTGATAACCGCCAGGATGACCGCGCTGCTGATCCCCATCGCCGAAAGCTGCACCCACGTCAGCACGCCGATCATGATGCCGATCAGCACCTGCCCGCGAAAGAAGCCGTTCCACACCCGCACCATCCGCTGCACCAGCAGGGCAAACTCCCGCTGATAGGCGGGCGGGATGCGCGAGGCGATGGCGCTGTGCGTATGCGGAATGTCCAGCAGCACCAGAAACGAGATGAACACCGCCAGCAGCAGGCTGACCACGAACCCCGTCACACTGCCGATGGCGATGGTCAGCGTCTGGGTGACGGAGCCGAACAGCGACAAAAACTGGTTGATCAGCGTGCCCAGTTCGCCCTGCGGCACGCGGATGCCGCCGCTGGTGGACGCCCCGTTCTCCACCAGAGACGGCGGCAGCCCTTCGACCGGGGCATTCGGCACACTGGTCGAGCCTTCGGCGGCGGCGGCAGCGGCAACCGCAGCCGCTTCGGTCGTCTGCACCAGCGTGGTCTTGAGCGTACTCGCCAGGTCAGACAGATCGACGCGCGTGCCCAGCACGTCGAATACTGCGTCTTCCGGGTTGTAGGCGGCGAGGTTGGTGGTGAACTGCACGTAGCCGTTCTCCAGCGTCGTCGCCAGGCTGCGCGCGGCGGAGGTGAGCGTCGGGATGATGACCAGCATCCCGACCACCAGGGCGCTGATCAGCACCAGATACAGGATGATCACCGCCAGCGGATAGGGGATGGGCGTGTTGCGGGCGATGCTGCGGCTGGGCAGGAACATGACGAACGCCAGCAGAAAGGCGATGGTGAGCATGGGCAGCACAGGCGCGATCAGCGTGAGCAGCAGGATCGCCCCCAGGATGAGCAGCACCGTGAGCAGCTGGCGAACCCACAGACTGAACTGCGGCTGATAGGTCGGCGGGCTGGGTTGGTTCAGCCCGAAAAGCGATTCATTGGACATAGGGCGCGCGTCACTCGCTGGATGATCTGTTCTGCATAGTATAACACCGCCAGCGGCGTGACGTGACGTGCCCGCTCACTCATCCGTCAGTTGCATACCGCCCGGCGCGCGCGTTATACTGAACATCAAAATTGATCCGTTCACTCATTCAGGGAGCAGAGACCATGCAGCAGTACAGCGCGAACTGGCATACCAGCTACCCCGCCTTTCACCGCCACTGGCACAGCGGTTCGGAAAAGTTTGCCGGCGGCGATGCGCTGCTCACCGCCCTGGATGACGGCTGGGAAGTCAGCCGGGTTTGCTACCTTCAGGAATACTGGCTGGCGGGCACGCGCCTCGTCACCGCCTATCATTTCGACCTGCGGCGCGGCGAAGAACTGATGACCATGCCCGTCATCACCACGCCCTATGTGCGGCGCATCATCCGCGAGCAGCAGTTTCAGGTGCTGCCCGTCGCCGAGCGTGACGATCGCCAGCGCCAGGGATCGACAAACTGAGCGGGGCATGAGCCGCGTGTAAGCCCGCTCCGCGCCGCATCGTCTGTACCCCCAGCATTCGGCATATCAGGAGGTGAAGACGCCATGATGAAAGCCATCTGGAATGGTGCGGTTCTGGCACAGAGCGACAGGACGATCGTCGTCGAAGGCAATCATTACTTTCCGCCCGACGCCATCGATCGCCAGTATTTTCACGACTCGACGGCGCATACCGTGTGTCCCTGGAAGGGCACAGCCAGCTATTACACCCTCTCGGTGGATGGGCTTCAGAACAAGGATGCTGCCTGGTACTACCCCACTCCCAAAGACGCCGCAAAGCACATCACCGGCTACATCGCCTTCTGGAAGGGTGTGCAGGTCGTCGAGGAATAGCATAAACTGACAAACAACGAAGGGGCGGTCTCCCGCCCCTTTTGTCTACCCCGTCATCCCTCCCCATCTCCCCTGTTCATCCTGCACAATCCGCTCTCGACGATCTCACACAGACGGCACATCGCTCATTTTCGGCGTGGCGAACGCTTCGGCGGGCAATCCCTTTTTTGTGCAAAAATGGCGGTTTGTCACTTTTTCACAAAAGGCGTGCTGATAATTCATGGTGTGTACACGTAAATTCTGACCCCATACAACGGCTAGACTACCTGCATAAGCGCACACACAGCGCAGATTTTCGGTTCCATGCCGTCATCAATGAGGGAGCAGTCATGTCCAGGAAAACCCGTCTCTTTGGTCGTTTGGCGATCTTTGCGATCGCCGCCTTGATCATGGTCGCCTTTGGCACAGTCGTGCAGGCGCAGGATACCGAAATCGCCGATGTCGCCGCCATGATGGATGACATCGCCGCGATCAAGATCAGCATCGACACCGTTTGGGTGCTGGTGAGTGGTTTCCTGGTCTTCTTCATGCAGCTCGGCTTCGCGCTGCTCGAAACCGGCATGATCCGCCAGACCGGGGCGGTCAATGCGCTGCTGGAGAACTTCCTTGAGGCGTGTATCGGCGCGCTGGTGTGGTGGGTGGTCGGTTTCGGGCTGGCGTTCGGCGTCGATAACGGCAGCGGCTTGTTCGGCACATCGCTGTTCATGGTCGGCATCGACAGCGCCGACACCATCTTCTACGGCAACATCAGCATCCTGACGATGTTCTTCTTCCAGTTCGCCTTCGCCGCCACCGCCAGCACCATCACCACCGGGGCGATGGCGGAGCGCACCGACTTCATCGGGCATCTGATCTACACCATCGTCATCGTCGGCTTCATCTACCCGATCGTCGTCCACTGGGTGTGGGGCGGCGGCTGGCTCAGCACCTATGGCTTCCTCGACTTCGCGGGCAGCACGGTCGTTCACGCCGTCGGCGGCGTCATCGCTCTGGTCGGCGCGGGCATGGTCGGGGCGCGCAAGGGCAAGCAGTGGGGCAAGGCGATCGAGCCGCACAACCTCAGCCTGGCGCTGACGGGCACGCTCATCCTGTGGCTCGGCTGGTTCGGCTTCAACCCCGGTTCGACGCTGGGCGCGGTCGGCGTCACCGGGCTGATCGGTGTGGTCGTGCTGAACACCACCCTGGCGGCAGCAGCGGCGGCGCTCACGGCGATGTTCTTCGCCCTGGCGCGCACCGGGCGCTGGGACCTGCCCTCGACGCTCAACGGGTCGCTGGCGGGCTTGGTCGGCATCACGGCGGGGTGCGCCTTCGTCAGCCCGCTCTCGGCGGTCATCATCGGCGTGGTCGCCGGCTTCATCGTGCTGCTGTGGACGGACCTGCTGGAGATCATCAAAATCGACGATGCGGTCGGCGCGTCCTCCGTGCATCTGGCGTGCGGCGTGTGGGGCACGGTGGCGATCGGTCTGTTCGCGGATGGGACGCTGCTGGCAGGCGGCGCGCGGGACGGCATGGCAGGTCTGCTGGCAGGCGGCGGCATCGACATTCTCGTGACGCAGGTGCTGGGCGTGGCAGCAGTCATCGGCTGGACGGCGGCGACCTCGCTGGTCATGTTCGGCGCGCTGAAGGTCGTCAATCGGCTGCGCGTCAACGCCAAAGCCGAGATCGACGGCAACTTCATCGACAACTACGAACACGGTCAGACGGTCATGCCTGACCTGATGCCTCCCCCGGCGGACATGCCCACGCTGAGCCGCATCCCGACTGGCGCAGTCGCCAAGCCCGCATCGTCGGCGGCGGGTGACTGAGCGGCACAGCACAGCCTCCTGATCAGCAGACGCCCCTCAGCCCGGTTACAGGCTGAGGGGCGTTTTTTGTCATCTGCCGTCTGGTCCGTCTCGTCCTCAGCCGCGTCACTCTGCCGAGGTGAACACGCCCGCCAGCGCTCCCAGCAGCGTCGCCACCGGGACGGGCTTGCTGAGGATGACATCCGCGCCCGCGCCGATCGCCTGACTTTGCTGATACCCGCCCGCCGACCCGTGATCGATGACCAGCACCGGCACATGCCCCGCCTTCTGCCGGCGCACGTAATGCAGCAGGTCAAGCCCGTTCATCTCCGGCAGCATCATGTCCAGGATGATGGCATCGGGCATCGCCTGAAACAGCACGCCCAAGCCTCTGGTCACGTCCTGAGTCAGGATGGGGGTGTAGCCCGCTTCCGCCAGCGCCGCCTTGAACACCGCGCCGACCTCCGGATCAGACTCGACGATCAGCACACGCTGCCCGGCTCCGCGCACCGCATCCGGTTCCGGCGGCAGCTTTGCCATCTCCGTCGTCTGATCCACACCGACCGTCGGCACAACGGCAAAGGTCATCTGCATCCGCAGATGCCCCAGTTGCAGCTCATCGCCATGCCGCAGGCGCGTCTCCTGCCCCGAAAGGCAGGGCGCACCGTTGATGAATGTGCCATTGGTGCTGTTCAGGTCGCGCAGGAACAGGCGGTTGTTCTTGACCGTGATCAGCGCGTGCCGCCGCGAGACCCCCTTGTTGAAGGCGTCGAACGGCATCAGGTCGATCTCCGGGCGAAAGCCGCTGTTCATGTCGCTGCGCCCGATCACCATCGCCTCGCGCACCTGCGCCTGAACCGTCGTCGCCGTGCCGACGATGCGAAACTCGACCACCCAGGGCAGCAGCGTATCCAGCAGGCTGGTCTCTTGTCTTGGTGGTGCAGCCACCGCCACCGCCTCCGGTGCAACATCCAGATGTCGGGTGGTGACGCGGCGTGCTTCATCCGGCGACATAACGCACTCTCCACAAATCAGTTCGTATAGACTTGCGAATAACCCATAAGCGGGTGTGATGAGATCATACGCATGAGTTGTCACTCATGCGTATGACAATCTTATCTCAATTCAGTATAGCGGCTTATAGGTATTCAGTACGCTTCATGTTTGCTTAAGATTTCAGCAGTGTTTCCCCTGCTGCCAAGCCCGACAGTACCGCTCCCTCGACGCGCGCGCCGCCGAAAGCGTCTCCGGCGAATGCCAGCGGCGGCAAATCGCGCGCCAGCAGCGTCCGTTCCGGGTGGATAACGGTGGGGCGGCTGTAGCGCCAGCGCTTGAGCTGCATCTCGACGATGCGGCTTTCGCCCAGCAGCGGCATGACATCGACGCGGAAGGCGTTCAGGATGACGTCATCCGGCTGTTCCCACAGCTGACGGCTGTATGCCCCACTCGCCTGCATCGTCAGGACGGCGGCATCGGGTGAGATGCCTTTGGTGCGGTTGTCGGCGATCCACTGGATGTTTGCGCCCTCGCGCTGAATGCCGCCTGGCGCGGGCAGCCCGGCGGGGCGGTCGAGCAGGACGAGCGCCGTCAGGCACATCTCGTATTCGATCGCCCGCAGCGCGGTCAGGTCTGCCTCTGCCAGCGCAGCCTTGCCCGCTTCAAGCAGGGCGAGCGACTGGGGCACGGGCGCGGTCAGCAGCACAGCGCGCGCGGTCACCGGGTCACGCCCTTCGATGTCCACCCCCCATCCGTCCAGGTGGCGATATACCGCTGTGACGCGCGTATCGGTGGTGATGTTCAATCCTTCAGCAAGCCGCTTCGCCAGCGCGTTCATGCCGCCATGCGCGGCATACCGCGCGTGCCCGTCACGGGTGTATTGCAGGCTGGCGTCCGTCCACCCACGCGACCACTCGAACACCCAGCCGTTCGCCAGCCAGCGTTCGACATGTGCGCCGAATTCCGGGCTGCGAACGGTGAAGAACTGTGCGCCGTGATCAGCGACACCGCCTCCAATGCGCCGCGTCGCCATGCGCCCGCCCACGCTGTAGCCCTTGTCGATGAGCATGACCTGCCTGCCGGCATTCTGGAGGGTGTGCGCCGCCATCATGCCCGCCAAGCCCGCGCCGACGATCACCACATCTGCCGTGTATCCCTGTGTCATGGGGTGTCCTCATGTGCTGTGCGAAACCTTACCCCATGATTGTACCGCGTTCGGTGCGCCTGTGCGTCAGCAGTTCACTCCCCGCCGCGCACGCGCATCTTGAAATAGCCGTGAATGAAGCGGTACAGCTCCAGCGTGTTTTCCGGGCGCTGACGGTTCATGTCCAGCCGTTTCGCCGCGCCGCTGTCCTGAAGCATCCGAATGTCCACCTTGTCGGTGATCATCAGCGCCAGTTCGGGGATGCGCTGGAGGTCGATCGCCAGGTCTTTGACCAGCGCGCGCCGCTCATACAGCGAGATCGTCTCCCACAGGCTTTCCAGTTCGCCGCGAATCGCCGCTGGGGTGAGCGCGATTTTCTCGTTTTCGCCAAACGCGCGCAGCGCCGTCTTGAGCAGGCGGTTGATCTGCTGCACCTCACGCATCAGCGCCAGCGCCGCCCGGTCGCCCAGCGGGTGGTTGGACATCACGCGGTCGGTGCGCGCGCTCAGACGCCGCCCGCGCCCGAAATAGCCGGACATCACCCGCAGCATGTCCAGCACCGTCTCCGCCTGCATCGACCCGTCGAGCAGCGCCTGCGTCGTCTCGTCCGCCTCACGCGGGCGCACACGGCGGTGGCGTTCGCACAGCGTGACCAGCACCCGTCCCACATCGAGGATGGCGTTGGCGATGGCGCGGCGTTCGGCGTCGGTCAGATGCCCGTTCAGGCTGTCGAGGTCGCCCAGCAGCGAGGGCACGCTGGGCAGATTGTTGCGATCGACATAGGTCAGCCCGGTGTCGTACAGGAATTTGGCGGCGGTGTGCAGCGAATAGGCGTAATCCGCCAGTTCTTCCCCGCCCATCAGCCGCCGCAGCGCCAGCGTCGCATCGAGCGCCGCGCCGACGTTCTCGCCCAGTTCGGTGCGCAGCCTGGCGATCACCTTCGTGGCGAAGGCGTCTCCGCACAGGCGCACATAGCGGCGCAGCATATCCAGCCCGGTCGCCTGCACATCGGCTTTCCAGTCGAGCGATTTGTAGATGCGGATCATGCTGTCCAGTGCCGCTTCGCCCCGGCGCACCGCAGCGGGCGGGATCAGGCTGCTCACGCGCGTGATGTAGGCTTCGTCGCGCCTGCGGATGTGGTGGTCGAGCAGTTCGACGATCAGGTCGAGCTGGATCGCCTCCAGGATCAGGCGATTGCTGAACACCAGCCGCGTCAGTTCCGCCGCCACCTCATCCAACCCAGGCGACCAGCCGTGCTGCTCCAGCGCGCCGAAATACGCCATCGCCAGCGGCAGCGGTTTGACGCCGCCGCTGCTCAGCGCGCGCAGCGCCGGGGCGATCGCTTCGATCGCCAGCGGCGTATCGTGGAACAGGGCGCGCAGCATGGCGGCGAACTGAAGCTGTTTGTCGGCGGGGTAGATCAGCCGCCCCTGACGGATGATCTCGAACGCCAGTTCCTCATAACGCCCGCGCAGCAGCAGGATGCGCAGCAGATGGTGCGACGCGCCCGCGCCCAGCCGCTGGATGGTGGCGTCATCGCCGATGGCGCGGATGACCCAGTTGAAGGTGCTTTCCTGTTCGCCCAGCGGGGCGGTAGCGGCGCGCGCCAGCAGTGCCAGCGCCGGGGCATCGATCAGGTCACGCCGTTCCGCCAGCAGCGCCGCCTCGATCAGACGGGTGATCATCAGCGGACGCCACTCCTCGCCGAATTCGGTGGCGATCTGCGCCAGCAAGCCGAGCGGCGGCGCAGTGCGATCGTCATTGTTCAGGTATCCCGCCAGCCGGGACAGGCTTTCGGGAAGCTGTGCCAGCAGCGGCTTGAGCGTGATGAAGCGCCGCCAGCGATCGCCTGGCAGCGCGCTTGCGCCCAGCGCGAAGATGTTCGCCGCCAGCGCCTCGCTGTGCAGCACCATCGGCAGCGCCACCTCGATCAGCCTGGGGATGATGCCGGAAACCTCGATGTTCCACTGATTCTTACGCACATGGCGCAGAAAGGCGTTGAGCGTATCGACCTGCCCCTTGCGGGCGAGCTGCTCAGCATACGCCAGCGCCGCCTTCTGTGTCATCTCCACCCAGTACATGCCGTTGAAGCCGAACGGGTTGGAAAGCCAGCGCGCCAGCACGCGATACACCCGGTCTGCCTTGCCATTGGCGAGTCCGTCGTCCATCTGCTGGAGGATGACCCGCTCCAGGTTCGGTTTGCCGCGCACCACCACCGACAGCAGGTCGGTCTGTTCGATCTCTTCCAGCACCAGCGCGAACGCCAGCAGATGGCGCACATAGGCGGCGCTGGTGTCGTCGTCGAGCGTCGGGTCTTCCGCCAGAATGCGCGCCACTTCCGCTGCCTCGACGGGCTGATTGTTGGCGATGGCGCTGTCCACCGCCATGCGCCGCGCCGCATAGGTGAGCGCTTCCGACGCCGACTCGCCGCGCTTGATGCGCCAGTTGGCGATCGGGGTGAGCGCCGCCGTCTGCTGGATGACGAGATCGGTATCCAGCCGAAGCTGGCTCTTGATGTAACGGCTGTATTCGTCGGCGGTGCGCTTGCCCTCCACCGTGCCTTTCGACCAGTCGTAGATCAGGGCGTTCTGGGGCAGCGGCTCATCGGTGTAGAAGCGAATCTGCGCCTCGATGCGCGTCGAAGGCAGCGTGTGCGTGGCGAAGGTCAGCCCGAAGCGGGCGGGGGGAGGCAGCAGCGCCAGCAGCCCTTCGACGAAGCGGATGCGCGTTTGCAGCACGTTCGGCGCGCCGCGCACGATGATCTGCACGCCCTGAATCAGCGCCGAAAGCAGCGCCTCGACGTGTTCCAGACGGTCGCGCGTGGCGTCCAGCAGCGACAGCAGCGCCCGCTGCTGCGTTTCGCGGTCGGGCGGGGCAGGCGTGAATGGGATGGGCGGGATGGTGTTGCCGACCTGTTCATAGGTGGGCATAGCGGGTTCGATCAGGCTGCTCAACGCGGTCAGGTTGCCGCCCAGCACGCGCAGCGCTTCCGGCGGGGTGAGGATGACATGACGCATCGACTGCCCCTTGCTGCCGATCTGCGCCTGCGCCAGCAGCAGCGGCAGCGCCTTGCCGCGTGTGAGCGCCCACGAACCGGTCGGCACGCCTGGCATCGGCGGGATGCGTGAGGCGTTGAGCGCCTCCTCAACCTGTTCGGGCGTCACCCCAGGCGACGACGCCAGCAGGCGCAGTTCACCCTGAGGTCTGCCCTGATAGAAAAGCTGACCATAATAGAAATGCTCCAGCGCATAGCTGGATGATCCCGAACCCAGTTCTTTCAGCATGGCAGCGCGGTCGCTTCCTCAGGTATCCGGCGGTGTGCAAGCCGATCATCAAAGCCGCCCATGCACAATCATACCGGATTTGTCCGCCCTTGCCGACAGATTGGCGAAAATGAAATATAAGTTTTCTGTTATATGGGCGCGCGGCACACAAACAGGGGCGATCCGCCGGACTCGCCCCTCTGGTCGATCGTTCCCGTTCGCTCAGCGGAACAGTTCGCGCACGATCACGTTGCGCTGAATCTCGCTCGTGCCCTCGTAAATCTGGAACACCTTCACATCGCGCATCAGCTTCTCGACCGGGTATTCGCGCATGTAGCCATAGCCGCCGAACACCTGCACCGCGTCCACCGTCACCTGCATCGCCATGTCCGCCGCGAACGCCTTCGCCATGGCGATCAGCTTCGGGTTTTCCACCCCGTGATCGACCATCCACGCCGCCTGATACACCAGCAGCCGTGCCGCCTCGATGTGGATCGCCATGTCCGCGATCTTGTGCCCGATCGCCTGATGCTGCCAGATCGGCTGCCCGAACGTCTCGCGCTCTTTGGCGTATCTGACGCATTCTTCCAGCGCCCGCCGCGCCACGCCGACCGCCCCGGCTGCCACACCCGGTCGGCTGTGGTCGAACACCTTCATCGCCAGCAGGAAGCCCATCCCCTCCGCGCCGATGCGGTTCTCTTCCGGCACGAACACGTTCTCGAACGTGATCTCCGCCGTGTCCGCCGCCCGCTGCCCCAGCTTGTCGAAGTGGCGGCTGACGGTGATGCCGGGCGTGTCGCGGTCGATGACGAAACACGAGATGCCTTTGTGCCGCGCCGCCGGGTCGGTCACGGCGAACACGGTGTAGAAACGGGCGTAATTGACGTTGCTGATGAAGATCTTCGACCCCGTGACGCGATACCCGCCCTCCACCCGCTCGGCGCGCGTCTGCATCCCGACCACGTTCGACCCCGCGCCCGGCTCGGTCACGCAGTAGGCGGCGAGTTCGCCCCGCCCCACCATGCGCTCGCCCAGCCAGTGTTCCTTCTGCGCGTCTGTGCCCGCCAGCATGATCGGCAGCGACGACAGGTTGTTCACGCTCATCGCCGTGCTGATGCCCGAACAGCCATATGCCAGTTCTTCAGCCACGATCGCCTCTTCCAGCACCGACGCGCCAGGTCCGCCGTATTCCAGCGGGATGTTCAGGTTGACCAGCCCGACCTCGCGCCCCTTGCTGATCACGTCAATCGGGAATTCCCCGGTGCGATCGTAATGCTCAGCGACCGGGATGATCTCGCGCGCGGCGAATTCGCGCGCCATCTTCTGCAGGGCGAGCTGTTCCTCGCTCAGGGTGAAACTGACGCCGCTGGCGTGCATCTCTTTGAGGGACATGATCCATTTTTCTCCAAAAATAATCGAATGGCGATTTGATTATTCTAGCAGAGGATCGATCGCACGGGCAAGAGAGTGGGGCGGGTTGATCACCCGCTGCGCGCGCGCTGCCACATGCGCGCCGTCAGCGTATAGTGCATCCGGTGGCGCAGCACCCCGGTGTCATACTCGCTCTCCATGCCCACGAAGCGAAAGCCGACCTTTTCCAGCACGCGGCATGACGCCCGATTCTGGCGGAAGGCGTCGGCATTGACTTCGCGCAGGCACAATTCGCTGAAGCCGAAGCCGACGATCGCCCGCAGCGCCTCGGTCGCAATGCCGCGCCGCCAGTAGGCGAACGCCACATCATAGCCGACGCTGGAGCGCGCTTCGTCGTGCAGCAGGTAGTTGTAGCCGATGCGCCCGATCAGCCCGATGTGCGGCTGTTCGCGCCACGTGATCCCCCAGTCGATGCGGTACTGCTCTTCATACGCCTGCTGCACACGCGTGATCAGGTCCTGCGCGTCTTCCAGGCTGCGCAGCACGGGCACGGTGTTGTAGCGGGTGACGCGCGGGTCACCCCGGATGAGCAGCAGCGCGCGCGCATCATCCTGAGTGATGGCGCGCAGGATGAGCCGTTCCGTCTCGATGACCGGAAAAGTTGTGAAGTCGAACATGCTTCGCCTCGGTGCGCCGGGGGTGCATCGTGCCTGTCAGCCCGCGTGCGTGCATGATAACGCACATGACCATCATACGGACAGTCTGGAGTCGGCGGCACAGCGTACACCCCCGCCCACGATCGCTTGACAGACCGCATTTCCGCCATATCATGCCTGTACCATGACTGAACATGCGTTCCAAATCATACGGACGGAAGTGGACGACTTCACGTCGTTCAAACGGGCGCTGTGGCGCGGATATGATCACGCGCCGCATCTGGCGCTGATCGACGCCGCGCTCATGCGCGTCATGCGCCATGTCGAGACGGGCGGCGCGGAAGGCATCGCGCGGCTGGCGGTCTTCATCCCGCCCCGGCATGGCAAATCGCAGACGGTGGCGCGTCTGTTCCCCGCCTGGTTTCTGGGGCGCGCCCCGGATGCGCGCGTCATCCTGACCGGGTACGGCGCGTCGCTGGTGGAAAAGCACAGCCGCGCGGTGCGAAACGCCGTGCGGAGCGCGCCTTTCGCCCGCATCTTCCCGCAGGTGCAGGTGGCAGCGGACAGCGCGGCGCGCGCCTCGTGGGACATCGCCGGGCACGAAGGCGGCATGGATGCGATGGGCATCGGCGGCGCGGTGACGGGCAAGGGCGCGCACCTGCTGATCATCGACGACCCGGTCAAGAACCGTCAGCAGGCGGAGTCTGCCGCCAGCCGTCAGCACATCTGGGAGGCGTACACCGACGATCTGCTTACCCGCGTCGAGCCGGGCGGGGCGATCGCGCTGATCATGACCCGCTGGCATACCGATGACCTCGGCGGGCGGCTGCTGGCGCGCGAAGGCGATCGCTGGCATGTGCTGCGCCTGCCTGCTCTGGCGGAAGCCGATGATCCGCTGGGGCGCGCCCCAGGCGAAGCGCTGTGGACGGCGCGTTACCCGGTCGAGGCGCTGGCAGAGCGGCGCGCGGCGATGGGCGCATATGCCTTCAGCGCGCTCTACC
>CAZTLS010000067.1:0-16417 GCA_964614405.1 uncultured Pleurocapsa sp. | reverse complement strand
AGTTGAGCGACGTTTTGCACGTTGTAAGTCCGCAGCATCCGGTTGATCGCACGGTTAACCACGCTGTAGGTCACCCCCAGATGAACAGCGATAGCTTTTGCTTCCATTCCTTCCGTCAGAAGCTGCAGAATGTCCAGGTCGCGCTGGGTGATGTTGGCTGGCAGCGTGACCGCCTGATCCAGAAATTCTGCAATGAGCGGCGAGATAGTCATGCTGCCCTTCACGGCATTCTGAATCGTGGGGTTCAACGTTATTTCCAGATCATCATCCTTGTGCAGCAATGCCCGGACTCCCAACGCCAACAGCTTTTGCGTGACGCTCGCGGTGGGATGCTGCATGACCATGATGATCACAAGTCCTGGGTGAATCTCCATCAGCCGCTTCAATGCCTTCAGCAGGTTCGCCGTGTGCGGCGAGTCATCCGTAATCAGCACCCGTGCCTCATGACTGTTCAAAAAAGCATCTGCCTCAGCGAGACTTTCAAACAGCCCTGCGACGACAGTCTGTGTAGCTGCCTGGTTGATGATGTCTCTCAAGCCTCCCCGAATCAGGGCGTTTTTAGAGACGATAACCACCTGGATCTTTGCCATGTTCCAGTCCTCCTTTTCATGAATTTCCTTCACGTGATTGAGCGGAGACCATCAGAACAGATGGTCTACCACTGAAATGCACATTGTATTACAAAACCTCAACCTTGAGTCAACAAGCTAGAGTTAGAACTTCCCTACTTTTGCAGAACAGATGTTTTCTCCGCTCAAACCATGTAAATATTTCTCACTGCCGTGCAAAAGATTCGCATGGCGCAAAAAATGCGCTTGTCGATGCAAAAGAAAATCGAACAAATGTAATTATTTCTCGCTCAGCACAGCCCTGTTTTCAGTTAGGCTGGTGGCACACGAATGCATAAGGAGTGCCAACGATGAATCGGGATGCGCCATTCGCGGCAAAGATCGCCTTTCGACTGCCCCAGTCTTTGTATGACCGTCTCGTGTTGTGGGCGGAACAGGAAGACCGTCCGCTCGCCAATCTTGTTTACACCATCGTCAAGCAGGCAGCGACCGAACACGAGCGCGAACTGCGCGTTGTAGATACCCATCAGGAGACCAAACGATGACCCACTGTGATCTGACCACGACCGATCTGCGCGATCTGGTTGAAGCCCACTTGGGCAAGCCGCTTGCTGCCAGCACACAGGCAGCATTGTGGCGCTGTCCAGTCTGCCCACCCGAACGCCATGCGCTGCTCATGGTCTCGGCGGACGAGTACAAGTGCCTGAGCGGGTATCCATGCGATGGTGGAGCTGGTGAGTGGATGTCGGGGGTCGATCCTGAACCGAGCGAGCCGTTCATAATCGGAGTGCCTGCATGAGCTTCGATACACGGACATCGGAGTATCCGACAGCGCCGCAGTCCGAGGCGCTGGTCAGGCGCATTCTATCGGTCGCGGAAATTCTGGCGCGCCATTGTGAAACAGAAATTGCAAAAAATGAGCCTGAAAATCGTCCGTCGCCCGAACTGCGGTATCGTGAACTGGAAATGTCCAAATCTGAAAGCTGAGGACAGTTGCAATGCCGCGCCATCCAAGAAAGAAGCCGCCGACCTGCCCACCTCAACCGGGGTGGGCGGTCTATCTGCGAACGAGCAGCGACGAGAACCAGAAGCCGGAAATGTCGCGTGCGCGTCAGCGATTTACGATTGAAGAGAACGTATTGAAGCGTTCAACGATGACCGTATTCAACGAGTACATCGACGTGCTGAGCGGGAAGACTCCGAACCGCGAAGGCTATCAGCGGATGCTGGCGGATGCCCGCACCGGAAAGTTTTCGCATGTCATCGTTGAGCGGGCGGATCGCTTTGGGCGCAGTGACACCGAGGCGCTGCGCGCTATCGACGAGCTGCACGAACTTGGCGTTGCGGTGCGGTTTGCCAACTCACCCGACCTCGACCCGATGGACCCGGACGACCGGGTGATCGTCACCCTTTCCTTCACGCTGGCACGCCGTGAAACCTCACTGCTCGGCATTCGCGTCAAGGGCGGGCTGCGCGCAAAACGCGAAAGCGGCGGTCATGTCGGTCCAGCGCCGGACGGTTATCACAATGTCGAAGAACGAACGACAGCCGATGTCAAAAGGCTGATGGGTAAGTTCTCGCGGCGCATCGAGATCGACCCGGAGCGCCTGCCTGTTGTCCGCGAAGCCTGGAATCTGCTGCTCACGGACAAGCTGACGCTGCCCGAAATTGCCGAAGCGCTGCACGCAAAAGGCTATCGCCATCGCACCGGGCGACCGTTCGTCGAGATCACCGCCACTGGCAAGCGCAAAACCAATATCAGCAGTCTGTCCAATATGTTTCACTGCTGGACGTATGCCGGATGGGTCGTGAGCAAGCCGAATCAGATCGCCCCCAAGACCATTCGCGGGAACTGGGAGCCGATCATCACGACCGAAGAGATGGAGCGCGGTCAGGAAATCCTTGCCCGACGGATCGCGCATCGCAGCGTTCGGCGTAAGCAAATGTATCTGCTGCAAGGGATGATTTTCTATGCGGGAAAGAACCGTCAGAAAGAGGTGCGTCTGACCTGCTCGACCTCCAATGCGGGTCGTTCAGGACGAGGCACGCCTTACTACCGCGTATCTGGAGCGGGTGAGGTCAGCTTCCTCTGTCGGGACATTGATGCCCAGGTTGCACAGGAGATGATCTGCATTCAGGTCGATCCCGACCTGATGCCCATCATCCGCAGCGCATACACGCATGAGCTGGCAGCGAAGCTTGGTTATCTGCGCCCGGACGAAAAAGAACAGATTCAGGCGGCGCTCAAGGCGATTGACGATGAAGAAGCACGAACCGTGCGCCTGCTCGCTGCTGGCAAGATCACCGAAGCAGTGTGGGATGGGCTGTGGACGGAGTGGCAAGATCGCCGTAAGCAGCTTCGCCAGTCACTCGAAACGCTCGACCAGGATCGCGCTTTTCACATCGACAACCTGGACGCGGCACTGCAAATTATCGCAAGGATTGGAACGCTGTATAATGGGCTTCAACAGCAGGATCAGAAAGAACTGCTGCGCCAGATGGTAGAACGGGTTGTTGTCAGTCACGAGGGCATCGTGCGGTTGGAACTGCGAGCGCCATTTGCGTATCTGAAAGACCTCACCGACGAGGTACGCACGATGAGCGGGCGCAGCAGAGTATCGGGGGCGGAAAACAAAACTGGCGAGGAAACTTCCCTCGCCAGCCTTGCAGAGCAATGTTCGACTTGGATCCAACTTCTCTGTGGGACCTGGATTCGAACCAGGATTAACGGATCCAGAGTCCGCGGTTCTACCGTTGAACTATCCCACACTATACGGCGCAATGATAACAAACATGCCCGCTCAGATCAAGCGTCCGTTTCGGCGGTCTGCGCGGCGGATCGCAGCCGCTCCACGCACGCCGCCTGACCGATGATCGCCAGCGTCTCGAAGAGGGGCGTGCTGACTTCCTGCCCGGTCACCGCCGCGCGCACCAGCCCGAACACCTCTTTCGCCTTCAGCCCAGCCGCCTCGACGAGCCCGCGCAGTGCTGCCTCCACGCCGTCCCGGTCGAACGGCTCGACGGACGCCAGCGCATCGGCGGCGGCGCGCAGCATGTCCGCAGCAGCAGCAGGCTCTCCCTTGAACCCCTTGAGCAGCAGTGCGCGCGGAGCGGGGATAAATGTTGGGCGGAAGAGGAAGCCCGCGAACTCCATGACCTCATCGGCGCTCAGCCGCTTCAGCCGTTCCTGCACCAGCGGCGCGACGGCGCGTAGCAGCGCCCGATCCGCCGGATAGCCCGCCCGCGCCATGACCGGCAGCAGCCGCTCCGCCAGATCGTCCGGGTCGAGCGCGCGGATGTACTGTCCGTTGTACCAGTCGAGCTTGTCCGGCTGATGGGCGGCGTTGGTCGGATTGATCCCGGACAGGTCGAAGCGCGCGATCGCCTCTGCCGGGGTGTATACCTCCCGATCGTCGCCGAAGTGCCAGCTGTTATTGGTCAGGAAGTTGATCACCGCTTCGGGCAGATAGCCCGCTTCGATGTAATCATGCACCAGCACGGGCACGACCCGCCCCTGAGCGTCTTTGGGGGGATTGCGCTTGCTCATCTTGCCCTTGCCGTTCGGGTTGAGCATGACGGGCACGTGCGCGTAGACGGGGGGTTCCCAGCCGAACGCCTGCCACAACTGCCAGTGGATGGGCAGCGACGACTGCCACTCGACGGCGCGGATGACGTGCGAAATCTGCATCAGATGGTCATCGACCACGTGTGCCAGGTGATAGGTCGGAAAGCCGTCTGCCTTGAGCAGCACCATGTCCTGAAGCACGCTGTTGTCGAACGTCACACGCCCCTGAATGGCGTCATCGATCGCCGTCTCGCCGTCCAGCGGCATCTTCAGACGGATGACCTTCGGGCGTCCTTCCGCCTCGAACGCCGCGCGCTGTTCGGGCGTCAGGTCGCGGTGGGCGCGGTTGTAGCCCCGGCGCGAGTCGCCGCGCGCTTCCTGCTCTTTCCGCATGGCGTCCAGTTCCTCCGGCGTCTCATAGGCGGGGTAGGCATGACCGTGTTCGACCAGCCAGCCCGCCCACTGCTGATACAGCGCCAATCGTTCCGACTGCACATACGGTCCGAACGCGCCGCCCACTTCGGGTCCCTCATCCCAGTTCAGCCCTGCCCAGCGCAGCGATTCGGTGAGGATACGCAGCGCTTCCGGGTCATAGCGCTTCTGGTCGGTATCCTCGATCCGCAGGATGAACACGCCGTTGTGATGCCTGGCGAACAGCCAGTTGAACAGCGCGGTACGCAGCCCGCCGATGTGCAGCGACCCGGTCGGGCTGGGGGCAAAACGGACGCGAACAGGGCGCGCGGAGGTCTCGGTCACAGAAAAAGCTCCTGAGGGACGGGAATGGGATGGCAAATCGAGTCGATGAACACCTCACCCCAAACCACGCTCTGTCGCCGCCGGGTTCGGGGTGAGGGGTGCAGCAGAGCCGCGCCGATCAGAAGTTAATCATCTGTCCTTCCAGACCATGCGCCGCTTCCTTGATCGCCTCGCTCAGGGTGGGGTGAGCGTGGACGTTGCGGGCGATCTCCTCCGGCGTCAGCTCGGCGCTGCGCGCCAGCGTCAGTTCGGGCAGCAGCTCGGTCACGTCGGGACCGATCAGATGCGCGCCGAGGATTTCGCCATACTTGCGATCGCTGATCAGCTTGACGAAGCCGGTCGCATCGCCCAGCCCGTGCGCCTTGCCGTTCGCCTGGAAGGGGAATTTGGCGACGTTGATGTCATAGCCCTTCTCGCGCGCCTGTTTCTCGGTATAGCCGAAGCTGGCGACCTGAGGCTGGCAGTAGGTGGCGCGCGGCATCATGTCGAAATCGAGTTCGATGCTGTGCGCCCCGGCGATGTTCTCGGCGGCGATGACGCCCATCGCTTCAGCGACGTGCGCCAGCATCAGCTTCGCCGTCACGTCGCCGATGGCATAGATGTGCGGCACGCTCGTCCGCATGTGCGAGTCGATGGCGACTGCGCCGCGCTCGGTCAGCGCCACGCCGGTCTTCTCCAGCCCGTACCCGGTCGTGCGCGGCTTGAAGCCGATCGCCTGCATGACGCGATCCGCCTTCAGCACGCGCTGCCCACCTTCGGGCGGGGTGATGGTCACCTCGACGTGATCGCCCTTGTCCTCGATCTTATCGACGCGCGTCTTCGTCTGCACATCCACCCCCATGCGGCGGTAGTGCTTCTCCAGCTCTGCCGAGACATCCTCATCTTCCAGCGGCAGCAGATGATCGAGGAACTCGACGATGGTGACGTGGACGCCGTAGTTGTGCATCACGTAGGCGAATTCGCAGCCGATCGCTCCGCCGCCCGCGATGATGATCGATTTGGGCAGCGTCTCCTGCATGATCTGCTCTTCGTAGGTCACGACGTTGGCGCTCAGCGCCGTGCCTGGGATCAGGCGGGTATCCGCGCCTGTCGCCAGAATGCAGTGCTTGAAGCTGATCGTCTCCGTCTTGCCGTCGTTCAGCGCCACCTCGATGGTGTGGGCGTCGGTGAACGTGCCCCAGCCGTCGAACTCGTCGATCTTGTTCTTGCGCATCAGGTAATGCACGCCTTTGACGCGCCCATCCGCCACGCTGCGGCTGCGGCGGTATGCCTGGGTGTAGTCGAACGTGACCGTGCCCTCAATTCGGATGCCGAACTTGTCGGCGTCGTTGCGGATGATGCTGGCAAGCTCCGCATTGCGCAGCAGCGCCTTCGACGGAATGCAGCCGACATTCAGGCACACCCCGCCCCAATATTTCTTCTCGATGATCGCCGTTTTCAGCCCCAGTTGGCTGGCGCGGATCGCCGCCACATAACCGCCCGGTCCTGCACCAACGACGACGACATCGTATGCTTTCGCCATGTTCAGCCGCTCCTGTCCTGTGATCGAAGTTGCATTCGTTCTGCACGCCTGATTGTACACCACGCGCGGCGCTGAAAACACGATCCGCGCCCGATTTCACCCTGTCCGTCCTGACCATACCCGCTATAATTATGCGTTCGTATGACCCCGTTTTGCGGGTCTCTGATGTGGAGAAAACAATCCCATGCAAATTGCGGATGGCAAGGTCGTCAGCCTCGATTACACCCTGACGGTGGACGGCGAGGTCGTCGCCCGCACCGAACCCGGTGATCCGATGGATTACCTGCACGGCGCGGAGGAGATCCTCCCCGGTCTGGAAGAAGCGCTGACTGGCAAACAGGTCGGCGACAAGCTGACGGTCACACTCGCCCCGGAAGATGCCTACGGCGATTATGATGACGAAGATTTTGAAGAGATCGACATCAGCGACATCCCCGATGGCGAGAGCCTGGAAGTCGGCATGATGGTCGAGGTCGAAGACGAAGAAGGCTACAGCTACACCGCCACCGTTGCCGACATCAGCGATGGTGTGGTCACGCTCGATTTCAACCCGCCGCTGGCTGGCAAGACGCTCACCTACACGGTGGAAGTGCTGGCGATCCGCGACGCGACCGAGGAAGAGTTGAAGCATGGGCACGCCCACAGCGACGATGACGATGAGTGGGATGGCTATGACGATGAGGACGACGGCAAGGCGTAAGCCGTGACCGTCATCCTCGCTTCCGGCTCTCCGCGCCGCCGGGAAATTCTGGCGTCGCTGGGCATCGCCTTCACCGTCATGCCTGCCAACATCGACGAGACGCAGCACCCCGGTGAAGACCCGTTCGACTATGCCGCCCGCCTCAGCCGCGAGAAAGCCGCTGCTGTTGCCGGGCGGCTGGGCGTGGTGGACGCCACCATCGCCGCTGCCGATACCATCGTCGTGCTGGCAGCGGACACGATTGGCGTCGCGCCCGGTGGAGTCATCCTCGGCAAGCCCGCCGATGCCGATGACGCCAGGCGGATGCTCACCGCGCTGCGCGGGCGCGACCACATCGTCTGCACCGCGCTCACCCTGCTGCACCAGCGCGATGGGGTTCAGCGCCTGTATACCCAGCTCACACGCACCGTCGTCACCATGCGCGATTACACCGACGAAGAGATCGCCGCCTACATTGCGACGGGCGATCCGTTCGACAAGGCAGGGGCATACGCCATTCAGCACCCAGGATTTGCCCCGGTCGCCCGGATCGACGGCAGCTACACCAACGTGGTCGGCTTGCCCGTCGAAACGCTGCGTGCCATGCTCGACGCGCTCGATTAGCCCGCACAAACAAAAACGGTTGAGGGGCGTGCGGCAGTTATCCCACATCGATTCTTCCCTCAACCGCCGGATTATATCCCAAATATATCGCAAATTTGGGATAATTCAGCCCTTCAGACTGTTATGATTCGGTTTGAATCACCCCTTGACCGACCCCGCCATCAGCCCGCGCACGAAGTAGCGCTGAAGCGCGAAGAAGACGATGATCGGCACGATCATCGAGACGAACGCCCCGGCAGTGAGCAGATGCCAGTCCTGCCCGCGCTGACCGACCAGGTCGGCGATGCGCGTCGTCAGCACCTGCACGTCATTGTTCAGCCCCAGGAAGATGAAGCTGACCAGATAGTCATTCCACACCCACAGGAACTGGAAGATGGCGAACGATGCCAGTGCTGGCACGGAGAGCGGCAGCACCAGCCGGATGAAGACGGTGAAGTGCGATGCGCCGTCGATGAATGCCGACTCCAGCAGTTCACGCGGCAGCCCGCTGATGTAGTTGTAGAGCAGGTAGGTCGCCAGCGGCAGCCCGAACCCGGTATGTGCCAGCCAGATGCCCAGGTATGTGCCGTTGAGCTGCAGGCTGACGTAATCGCGCAGGATGGGCACGATGGCGATTTGCAGCGGCACGACCAGCAGGGCGATGACGCCGATGAACAGGATGCGCCGCCCAGGAAAGCGCATCCAGGCGAAGCCGTATGCCGCGAATGCCGCCACCAGGATGGGGATGATGGTCGCGGGGATGGTGACAGTGAGCGAGTTGATGAAGGCGTTGGTCAGGTTTTCACCCTGTTCGTTGCGGATGCTGCCATCCGCCTGACGCACCTCATAGCTGCGCCCGGCAAGCACCTGTTCGTAATTGCCCAGGGTGAAGCGGGCGTTGTTGGTCAGCTCACGTTCAAATACCTCGATCTGCCCATTACGCAGCGTGCCGCGCCAGACGAAGCGCCGCCCATCGGGCATCTCGACGCCGCGCGTCCACTCGTCGAACAGGCGTGTCACGCCTTCGATGGTGATCGGTTCGCTGCGCGTCTGTCCTTCGGGGATGGGGAGTGTCTCATCCTGGCGCACCCAGCCGAGGTGGGGGAAGGTCGTCCACCAGCCGGTGGAACGGATGTCATTGCGTTCCCGGAAGGATGAGATGAACAGCCCGAACGTGGGCAGCGTCCACACGATGACGATCAGCAGCAGCACGCCGTTGACCACGATGAGCGCATTGCGTTTGCTTCGGTTCATGAGATTGATGCGCTCCGTTGTCTAAAATGCCCGGCGCTTGCCGAATTCACGCAGGTTGTAGATCATGACCGGGATGACCGCCAGCAGCAGCACGATGGCGATGGCGCTGGCATAGCCCGCATTGCCATTGGTGAACATCTCGCGGTAGAAGCGCACGCCGATCACGTCTGTGCCGAAGTTGCCGCCCGTCATCACCATCACGATGTCGAAAATCTTGAGCGTGAAGATGACCACTGTCGTGATCACCGTCAGCAGTGTGCCCGCGATGTTGGGGACGATGATGCGCGTGAAGATGGTGATCTCGTTTGCGCCATCCACGCGCGCCGCCTCCAGCAGCTCATCAGGAATGCTCTTGATCGCCGCTGAGATCAGCACCATCGCGTAGCCGGTTTGCAGCCACACCATGACGATGATCAGGAAGAGGTTGTTCCAGGGCTGGACGCCGCGCAGCCAGTCCTGCGGTTGCCCGCCCAGCGACGTGACGATGGCGTTCAGGAAGCCGATATCCGGGTTGAAGTCATACACGAACCGCCAGATGACGCCCGCGCCGACCATCGAGATCGCCATCGGCAGGAAGATGAACGACTTGGCGACGCGCTCGAACCGGCTGCGGTCGGCGAGGATAGCGATCAGCAGCCCGAAGCCGACCACCAGTGACGTGCCCACCACCATCCAGAGCAGGTTGTTGGTGAACGCCTCGATCATCCGGCGCTCGGAGAACACCGCCTGATAATTCGCCAGACCGACGAAATTGACCGAGTTGCGGTCGAAGAAGCTCAGGTAGAGGGTGCGAACCGTCGGCACTGCCAGATACCACGCCAGCAGCGCCACAGCCGGACCGATGAAGATGAACGGCTGCATCCGTGCCGTCCAGCCGTTGGGTAGTTTTTCGACAAGCTGGTTGCCGACGAAATACAGCGCCGCCACTCCACCCACACCCCACACAATGGCGAACAGGGCAGTGAAGATGGGCGAGATGGGCGCACTGCGGAGGTAGACGAACCCGCCGTAGAGCGCGGCGAATGTGACGGCGACCAGCCCCAGCGCCAGCAGAAAGTCGGGCGGGCTGAAGGTATCGTCACTGCGCGTGCGGATATTTTCCATGATTCAGCCTTCTGATAAAAAAACATGCTTTGCGAAAAAAGAGAGGCAGGGCAGCGCTGTTTCTGCCTGCTGCCCTGCCTCTCGCCATACTCCTCACCCCTCACCCCAGGTCTTTCTCCGCTGGAGAGCGAACAGGGGTGAGCAGGGGACATGATGGATCATGCCCCAAACACGATTAGTTGCTGGGCCAAGCCGCGTCGGCTTCCGCCAGGGCGGTGTCGAGATCGACCACACCGCTCACCCAGTCGGTCATCGCCTTCCAGAACGACCCCGCACCGACCGCGCCCGGCATCAGGTCGCTGCCGTCGAAGCGCACGCTGGTCGCGCCTGCCACGAGCGAGGCGATCTCGCGTTCCAGGTCGCTGCCATACCAGCTCAGGTCGGCATCGTTGTGCGGGCTGAGCGCGCCGCCAGCCGCCAGCCAGCCGCGCACCGACTCGCCGCGCGAGAAGAAGTCCATGACCGCGCGCACTTCAGGACGATCGTTGAACATGCTGTAGATGTCGCCCGCGACCAGGAACGGACGCCCGAATTCCTCATCGATCGGCGGCAGGTAGAAGACGCCGTAATCGACGCCGGCTTCCACACCATCCGGGAAGAAGCTGGTGATGAAGTTGCCCTGCTTGTGCATGTAGCAGCCGGGCGGGTCGGTGAACATGCCGCTGGGTGCATCGCCGAACGAGGTCGCGGCGATCGACTGACGCCCGCCCAGCACGTAGTTGTCAGCGAACCAGACGCTCGCCAGCACCTCAGCCGCATTGCGGACTTCCGGTGAGGTGAAGGGCAGGCGCTCTTCCAGGGTCGCCGGGAACGACCAGCGGTCGTAGTTCTCCAGCGAGGTGGTGCGCAGCATGATCTCTTCCATCCAGTCGGTGGCAGCCCAGCCCGTCGCCGCGCCGGACTCGATGCCGACACACCAGGGCGAAGCGCCATCTTCGACGATCTGATCGCTGAGCGCCATCAGTTCTTCCCACGTGGTGGGGATTTCGTAGCCGGCGGCTTCAAACGCCTGAAGCGGATACCACACCAGACTCTTGCCGTTGAAGCGGTTCCACACCCCGGCGGTGATGCCGTTGATGTTCGCCATATCGCGCCAGCTTTCGAGATAGTTCATCTCCAGCCATTCGGCGTTCAGGAAGGTGCTGACGTCGATGACATAGCCGCCCAGCACCAGGTCGCGCAGCAGACCGGGCTGCGGGAAGTCCACGATGTCCGGCGGAGCCCCGCCTTCCACTGCCGCGCGGATGACCGCTTCAAATTCGCGCGAACCGGTGTAGCGGATGTCGATACCCGTCCACGCCTCGAACTCGGCGATCGCCTGGTTGAACTTCACTTCGTCGGCATCCACGAATGGACCGGTCATCGTCACGACCGTGCCCGCCAGCTCGCCCGCGCACGCACGGGTCAGTTCCGCCGACGCCATCGGGAAAATCCCCTCCGGACAGCCGGACGCCTGTGCGCCCACCATGCCCACGCTCATCATCGAGACGAGCAGCACGGCGACGAGCGCCAAAGTCAATACACGTTTCATTGGTAAATCTCCTTAGAGCAGCAATAGGGCAAACCAGAAACCTAAGTGCGCCTTGCACACATGACTATACCGCGAACTGGAATCGTTTGCCAACCGTTCTCTCTCTGATATGGGCAACCTGCACAATGATCGGCTTCAGCCGGACATCATGCACGCAGTGCCCTTTGCTGGAGATGTGCTATCATGCGAGGGAATTCGTTCACTATGCCAGAGCATCCGCCTCATGCGCGCTTTCTACTCCGATACCTTTGTGCTGCCTTTACCCCCTGAACACCGCTTCCCGATGAGCAAATATCGCCTGCTGCGCGAGCGCGTGCTGGCGGAGGGCATCGTCGCCGCCCACGACCTGATCGAGGCAGACGCCGCCACCGACGCGCACATCCTGCGCGCCCACGACGCCGAGTATCTGCACCGCGTGCAGCACGGGCTGATGACCGACGCCGAAATGCGGCGCATCGGCTTCCCCTGGTCGCCCGCGATGGTCGAGCGCTCACGTCGTTCATCCGGGGCGACCATCGCCGCCTGCCGCGCCGCGCTCACCGACGGGGCGAGCGTCAACCTCGCGGGCGGCACACATCACGCCTTCCGCGATCGCGGCGAGGGCTACTGCGTCTTCAACGACGCCGCCATCGCCGCGCGCGCCATGCAGGATGAGCGGCGCGTCCGCCGGGTGGTCATCCTCGACTGCGATGTGCATCAGGGCAACGGCACAGCCGCCATCCTGCGCGACGACCCGACCATCTTCACCTTCTCCGTACACGGGGCGAAGAATTTCCCTTTCCACAAGGAAGTGAGCGACCTGGACATCGAACTGCCGGACGGCACGACCGATGATGCTTACCTGCTGGCGGTCGAGGAAGGGGTGCGCCGCGCTCTCGCAGTCAGCGGGGCAGACCTGGCGATCTACCTGGCAGGGGCAGACCCGTTCGAGCGCGATCGTTTCGGTCGGATGAAGGTGAGCAAGGCGGGCCTGGCGGAGCGGGATCGGCTGGTGTTCAGCCTGTGCCGGGCGGCGGGGCTGCCCGTCGCAGTGGCGATGGCGGGGGGATACGCGCCGGATGTGACCGATATTGTCGATATTCACACCCAGACAGTGCGCGAGGCAGCGGCATACGCGCTGACCGCATCGCCCTGAACCCCCTTCTCTGCAGAAGAAGGGGGAACGGGGCAGGGTTGAAGCCGATCAGCGGGCGCTGATGGTCAGGGTATAGTCACCGCCCGTGAAAGGCAGCGTGGCATCCTCGCCTTCCGGCGCGCTGTAGAAGAAGATGTCGGTGACGATGAGCAGATAGCCGCCCGTATAGGGCATCTCGAAGTCGAACAGATTGTTGCGCCCCGTGCGCTCCGGGTCGATGCTGACGCCGATGCGGTTGCCCACCGCATCGAACAGGTGGATGATCGAGTCGAAATTCGACGAGAGCGCGAAATCGAGAACCTGCCCGGCGTTCGCGCCGATCAGGTAGTAGGTCGCCGGGGTCTCCACCGTGCTTGTGCCGTTGTAGCGCTGCCCGAAATCGACCTCGGTGGCGGTGATGTTCAGCAGGTTCGGGTCAACGCCCTGCGCGCTGACGTCACTGTTGCCGTCCAGCGTGAGGGTGTATTCCTGCTCTTCCAGCAGCGGGTCTTCGAGGATGGCGTCGATGTTGACGTAGCTGGAAGCGATGATGAAGTAGCTGCCGGTGGCGGGCAGTATCGCGCCTTCGATGGCGGACGCCAGGAAGGGTGAACCGCTGTCGTCATCGCTGGCGACCACTTCGCCGTTCGGTCCGAGGATGACCAGGAACGGATCGAGTCCGTCGGTGATCTGGGTCATGGTCACGCTGACCACATCCCCCTCCACACCCTGAAAACCGTACAGCTTCGTGCCGACGAAGCCGCTGAACGAGTCGGTGATGCGCGCCCCGCTTTGCAGGATGTTGATGGCGAACTCGCCGCTCTCCGGCACTTCCGTGCGAAGCGGCGCGGTCGTCTGGGCGCTGGCGACGGATGCACCCAGCGCCAGGATGATGACGAGCAGCAGTGTGGTGATACGACGTACAGACATGGCATCTCCTTGCAATCCGAAAAGACGAAAATACGCGGTAAGGGACGATCATTTCCCAAGAATAGCCGCTCAGATGGATCAGCAGCGTATCAGAAAACGTATCAGCGCCCGCACATCCGTCATCACTGTACAGCCGATCCTCTGTTCAGGTCAAACGACGCTGGCTATACGCCCGCCTGCTGGGTTGACGATGCGCCCCGGTTGACAAACCCGGCGCGGGCGCGTACCGTACCCCGCAGTGTCGTCCGCCGGAGGGCTTGCCCGATGATGATCAATCCGAAAACCCTGCTCGACCAGTTGGGCATCGACCCGAAAAAGAGCCTGGGTCAGAATTTCCTGCTCGACCCGAACATCCTCGACAAGATCGTCAGCGCAGCAGACCTGCCGCCCGACGCGCTGGTGCTGGAGATCGGCGCGGGCACGGGCGCGCTGACGGCGCGGCTGGCGCGGCGTGCCAGGCGGGTGATCGCCGTCGAGATCGATCAGCGGATGCAGCCCGTCCTGAGCCGACTTGCCGACGATGCGGGCAATGTCGAGGTGGTGTATGCCGACATCCTGTCGCTCGATCCGATCGCGCTGGTCGGTGAAGACGTGCCGTTTTACGTCGTCGCCAACGTGCCGTACTACATCACCAGCGCCATCCTGCGCCACCTGCTGGAGGCGGCGCGCCGACCGAGGCGGATGGTGCTGCTGATCCAGCTTGAGGTGGCACAGCGCATCATGGCGCGGCCGGGCGACATGAGCCTGCTGGCGGTCAGCGTGCAGTTCTACGCACGCCCATCACTGGCGGGGCGGGTGAGCGCGTCGGTCTTCTACCCCCGCCCGGATGTGGACAGCGCCATCCTAAGGCTGGACGGCTACGAAGCGCTCCCGCACCCCGTGCCCGATGAAACGGCGTTCTTCCGGCTGGTGCGCGCCGGATTCAGCCAGAAGCGCAAACAGTTGAAGAATACGCTGGCGGGCGGGCTGGGCATCGGGCAGGCGGGCGCGTTGACGCTGCTGGGCAGGGCGGGCATCGACCCGACGCGCCGCGCCGAGACGCTCAGCCTCGCGGAATGGGCGGCGCTGGCATCCGCTCAGGCGGCGGACGGCGGCTAGAGACTCGCTATGTTGCGCGCGCCCGCCGTCGGCTACACTGATAAACAGTGAGGGCAAAGCGCCGGGCATGACCCCGGCGCACGATGCACGCGGTGGAAAGGATGCGGATGGACCCGCTCATTTTTGTCCCGGTCATGGTGGTGGGCTTTGCGACAGCGCTGGGCATGACGCCGCTCTCGCGGGCGATCGCCATGCGCCTGGGCGTGGTCGATAAGCCCAATCAGCGCAAAATCCATACCGATCATAAGCCGCTGATGGGTGGGCTGGCGATCGTGTCCGGCTTCGTCATCGCGGTGGCGCTGTTCGTGCTGCCCGATCACGCGGTCGAGGTGAGCGCGGTGCTGTTCGGCGTCGGCTTTCTGGCGATCGTCGGCTTGATCGACGACCGCTTTGAACTGGGCATCCGCGCCAAGATGATCGCCCAGACGATCGCCGCGCTGATCGTGATCGCCGCCGGGGTGCAGATCCGCCTGTTCGGGACGCCGCTGCTCGATGTGCCCGTCACGATCGTGTGGATCGTCGCGCTGAGCAACGCCGTCAACTTTCTGGACAACATGGACGGCTTGTCCGCCGGGCTGAGCGCCATCGCCGGGCTGTTCTTCACCATCCTGGCATACAGCGAGGGGCTGGGGCTGATCAGCGCGCTGGCGGCGGCGCTGGCGGGCAGCGCCATCGGCTTTCTGATCTACAATTTCAACCCCGCCAGCACCTTCATGGGCGATATGGGTGCGCTGGTGCTGGGCTTCGTTCTGGCGGTGCTGGGCATCGAGCTGCGCTTCGAGCAGCCGCTCAGCGTGTCGTGGATGGTCCCGGTGCTGGTGCTGGCGCTGCCCATCTTCGACATCTGTCTGGTGGTGTTCACCCGCATCAGCGAGGGGCGATCGCCAGGACAGGCGGGCAAAGACCACACCTCGCACCGCCTGCTGGCGCTGGGGCTGTCGCAGCGCCAGACCCTCGGCGTGCTGTACGGTGCGTGCATCACCTTCGGTGGTGTCGCTGTACTGGTCAGCCGCCAGCCGCCGGAGATCGCCTTCTGGATCGGCGCAGGGGCGATCGCCGCGCTGATCGCCCTGTTCGCCCTGATGATGACCATCCGCCGCACTGTGCAGCTCAGGCGCTCATGATGACGACGCGCATCGTCCACCTGATCAAGGCGACGCGCATCGCCGGGGCGGAGCGGCATCTGACCATCCTGCTGCCGGGCTTGCGCGCGGCGGGCATCGATGCGCGCCTGCTGCTGCTGCATCCGCCTGCCAACCCGGTGACCGATTTCGTCGAGGCGCTGACGGTGGCGGACGTGCCTGTCGAGCGCGTGCCGATCGCCCATCACGCCGACGGGCGCGCCATCGCCGCGCTGCGCGATCGACTGCGCGCCGCCGCCCCGCACATCGTGCATACCCATCTGATCCACGCCGACGTATTCGGCATGGCGGCGGCGCGCTGGGCAGGGGCGAAGCGCGTGGTCAGCACCCGCCACAACGATGACCCGTTCCGGCGGCGCGCCCCGATCGCCGGGCTGCACCGCGCGCTGTGGGGCATGGCGAGCGCGGGCATCGCCATCAGCGAGGCGATCCGCCAGTTCTGCATCCGCGTCGAGAGGGCACGCCCGGAGGCGATCCACACCATCCACTACGGGCTCCCGCCCGCGCCCGCGCCGGACGTCGCTGCGGCGCGCGCCGAGGTGCGCCGTCT
>CAZTLS010000066.1:0-16491 GCA_964614405.1 uncultured Pleurocapsa sp. | reverse complement strand
CGGCGCATGGGAACCCCTTTCGTTCATTCGCGCACGTGACCAGCGTACACCGGGGTGCTTGACGTGGCGCTTACGGGCTTTTCGAGGGAAGAATTGGGGTCGAATTGTTAAATCTGTTATGCCCCGATAGTATCTCATCGGGGCACATATCTGCTATCGCACCGCGTCGGTCAGTTGCGCTCCCCGATGCGCGTCTGCCCGGCGCCGAAGATGCGCCCGCCCAGCCGGAAGCCGTTCTCTTCCAGCTTGTCGTAGAAGTTGGGGCGGAAGCCGGTTGCTTCCAGTTTGCCCCCACCGACGGCGGCAGGTTCGTTGCCGCGCTGACCTGGCAGCTTGTAGATGAAGATGTCCTGAAGCGTCACCTGCTCACCTTCCATGCCCTGCACTTCGGTGATCTGGGTGATCTTGCGGCTGCCGTCCTTCAGACGGGCGATCTGGATGATCAGATCGACCGCGCTGGTGATCTGACGGCGGATGACGGGCACGGGCAAGTCCATGCCGCTCATCAGGCACAGCGTCTCCAGACGGGCGATGCAGTCGCGCGGGTTGTTGCTGTGGACGGTGGTCAGCGACCCGTCGTGACCAGTGTTCATCGCCTGGAGCATGTCGAGCGCTTCACCCGCGCGGCACTCGCCGACCACGATGCGATCCGGGCGCATACGCAGCGACCCGCGCACCAGATCGCGGATGGTCAGCTGACCGATGTTGGTCGTGCCTGGGATGGGCGGCGAAGTCTCCAGCCGCACCACATGGCGCTGGTTGAGCTGCAGCTCTGCCGAGTCTTCGATGGTGACGATGCGCTCATCGTTGGGAATGAAGCCGCTCAGCACGTTCAGCAGCGTGGTTTTACCAGACCCCGTGCCGCCGCTCACCACGATGTTCAGGCGCGAATTGACGCACGCTTCCAGAAAATCGCCTACTTCCTGAGTCAGCGACCCGAAGTTGATCAGGTCCTGAATGGTCAGGCGTTTTTCGGGGAACTTTCGGATCGACATGGTGGTCCCCAGCAGCGCCGAAGGCTTGATCACCACATGCACGCGCGACCCGTCTGGCAGGCGGGCGTCCACCATCGGGTTGTTGCGGTCAAGGGTGCGCATGAGCGGGCGCACGATGCGCTGCGCCGTCCAGATGGCGTGGTCGTCATCGTCGAAGACGTGCGCCGTCTCCAGCAGTTTGCCGCGCAGTTCAGCGAAAATCACGTCCGGTCCGTTGACCATGATCTCTGAGCAGGTCTTGTCTTCGACGAGCGCCTGGATGCCGCCGTAGCCGAGCAGGTCGTCGAGCAGCGCCTCGCGCAGTTCGGCAAATTCTTCGCGGTTGAGGCGGAATTCCGGCTTCTCGGCGGCGAGTTTTTCCAGCACGCCGCGCAGCCGCTCGGTCAGCAGGGCGATCTTGTCCTCGTCGTGCCGATGCCACTGATCGGCTTCGTCCGGCGTCTTGAGCAGGCGCGGACGCAGCATCTTGCGAAGCTGGGCGATCTTCGGTGGGGTGCGCAGCTTCTGCGCGCTGAGGTGGTTCATCCGTTCCCCGCTGGCTTCTTTGGGCGGCGCGGGCGGCGCGGCGGCAGGCTGAGACGGGCGCGCTGCGGGCGCGGGATCGGGCTTCTTTTCGGGCGGCTGCCCGCCCTGGTCGTTGAGGCGGCGGTTGAGGATGGACATGGCATTTTTCCTGTCACACGCGAATGGATGACATTCAGTGTACCGCGAAACCGATCAAAACGATGTAAATATGGGGATTTTTTCACATGGCGATGCGCGCTCCGCCGCTTTCGGGTACACTGTGCAGGGGATACCGACCGGAACATCAAGGAGGGATGCGCCGATGAGCCGTTTGGAAGAGGCGATCATGCGCCTGTATGAAGATGAGTCGCTGCGCGGCGAACTGACCGACGCCGCCGCCGATCGCCTGCTGCGCTGGGCGGAAGATCGCCTGACCGCTCTCGACGCCGCCGCGCCGGACGATGCCGCCTTCGCTGCTGGAGAGCGGGCGCTCATCGAGACGCTGCTCGGCGTCAATCGGGATGTCGGCGCGGCGTTCGCCACCGCTGCTGCCGCTGATTTCAGCGCGCAGGCAGCACCCATCGATGAGTTGGCGCTGATCGATCAGCTGCTGGCAGACCGGGATGCGCCCGCCCCTGCGCCCGAACTGCCGATCCCCGGCACGGACAAATCGCCCTCGGCGGCGGCGGCGCTCGGTATGCAGATCAGCCGCCTGATCGCCGGGGCTGCTGACGCGGATGAGCAGCCTGACCCGCACCCGATCGTCGGCGCGGATGACGACCTGCACCTCATTGACCCCGATAACTGAAGGAGCCTGCCCGATGATCCGTTTGCCCCGTCCCGCCCGCGCTGCGCTGCTGCTGGCGTGTGCCCTGCTCGTCGTGGTCGGCTGCACTGCCGACCCGACGCCCACGCCGACGCGCCAGGCGGCGGTCGCTACCACGCCTGCCAGCATCATCATCCCCACCAACACGCCGCGTCCGAGTGCCACGCCCCTCCCCGCCGCCTCGAATACGCCGATCGCCGTCATCCCGCCGACCAGCACCATCCGCCCGACGAACACCGCGCGCCCAGCGAGCGCCACGCCCATCCCGCCGACGAACACTTTCCCGCCCCCGCCGACCGTGCTGCCCGTCACCCCGACTTCCGCCGCCAGCAGTACGCCCGTGCCGACCGCTTTCCCCACGCTGGGCGTGCTGCCCACTCTGGCAGCGACCCCAGGCGCGGACGGGCTGACGCGCTATGTGCTGCCGCTCGGTTCCGGCGCGACGCGCGGCTTCTGGGATGTCTTCTTCACCGCACCGTCCGGCAGCCGTGACGCCAGGACGTATGTTGGCGGCATCGACGTGCCCGCAGCGCGGGCGATCGCCGCGACGCAGCGCACGCTGGACATTGCGGCGTTCGAGTTCAACAACCCGCTGCTGACCAGCGCCGTGCTGGATGCGCTGCGCCGGGGCGTGGTGGTGCGGATCGTGGCAGACGATGTGCATGGCTATGACGATGCGGAAAGCACCATGCGCCTGCTGGAGAGCGCCGGGGCGCGCATCCGCCGGGATAACCGTTCGGCGTTCATGCACAACAAATTCATGATCCTCGACAGCGCGATGGTCATCACCGGGTCATGGAACTTCACGATCAATGACACCTACCGCAATAACAACAATGCCCTCTACATGCGGTCGCCGGAAGCGGTGGCGGTGTATCAGGCGGAGTTCAACGAGATGTTCCTGCTGGGGCGGTTCGGTCCGAGCGCATCACTGCCCACCACTGACAACGTGTTCACGGTGGACGGGACACGGGTGGAGATTTACTTCTCGCCCGATGACCCCGTGCTGGACCGGATCATCAACGCCATCGGCTCAGCGCGCAGCTCGATCCGCTTCATGGCGTTCTCGTTCACCGAGGTGACGATCGGCGATGCGCTGGTCGCCAAGCGCGAGCGCGCGCCTGGCGTGACGATCACCGGCATCTTCGAGCGCACAGGCAGTGAGACGCGCTTCAGCGAGCTGACCAAGCTGTTCTGCGCCGGGATGGATGTGCGGCAGGACGGCAACCCGTTCACCCTGCATCACAAGGTGTTCATCATCGACTCGCGCATCGTCATCACCGGGTCGTTCAACTTTTCCGCCAATGCCACGCGCAGCAACGACGAAAACCTGGTCATCATCGAAGACCCGGTGCTGGCGCGGCTGTACGTCGAGGAATTCGACCGCCGTTTCGCCGAGGCGCGCGTCCCGGATGCCAGCCGCCTGACCTGCCCGGCGTGATCGACGCGGACAGGGGCGTACCCGCCGGGTGCGCCCCTGCTGATTAGGGTCAGCGGACCGCCGCGTACAGCATATCGATGGCGCGCATCTGAGCGATCGCGTCATCGATCGTGTACATCGGCGCGCGTTTGTTCATCACCGCGTCGCCAAAATCCTCGACCATCAGCTGATACTGATCGCGCTTTTCGATGGTGATCTCTTCGTAGGTATGCACCTCGATGCCAGGCGTGCTGCGCCACACGCGCACGATGATGTCCTCTGCCGGGTCGGGGCGGAAGGGGACGAACGCCTTCTCGACGAAGATGCGCCCGTGTGACCCGCGCACATCATACGTCTGGGTGAAGTGCGTCCGCATACTGCAATCGAAGTGGGTGATCGCCCCGCCTGGAAAGCGCATCACCGCCGCCAGCCGTTCGTCCACGCCGGAACGCGCGCCGATGTCGGCGATCGCCCGCACTTCGACCGGTTCCTCTCCCAGCAGGTAGCGGGTGACGTTGACGCAGTAGCAGCCCACGTCCATCAGCGCGCCGCCCGCCAGCTCGCTGTTCAGGCGGATGTCGTCCTCGCTGCCGATCGAGAAGCTGAAGCTGGCGTTGACGGTATGCACTGTGCCGACTGTGCCGTCCAGCAGCAGCCGTTTGACGGTCTGCGTCTGCGGATGATAGCGGTACATGAATGCCTCCATCAGCGTCAGCCCGCGCGCGGCAAAGGCGTGCGCCATGCGTTCGGCTTCGGCGGCGTTGCTGGCGAGCGGCTTCTCGCACAGCACATGCTTGCCTGCTTCGGCGGCGCGGATGCTCCATTCGGCGTGCATCGAGTTGGGCAGCGGGTTGTAGATGGCGTCGATGTTCGGGTCTGCCAGCAGGTCTTCATAGCTGCCATGCGAGACGGGGATGCCGTTGGCGTCGGCATAGGCGCGGGCGCGGTCGGCATCGCGGCTGGCGACAGCGACGAGCGTCCCGTTGCGGGCGTTGCGGATGGCGGGGATGAGCGCGCCGTTGATGCGCGCGGTGCTGAGGATACCCCAGCGCAGAGAGTCGGTCATGATCTGTGCCTCCTGACGTAAAACGTTTTCACAGCGCAGCGCAAGTATGACCCGCTGCGCTGTTTCTGGCAATGTTTCCCCCGCCACACATCATCTGCCGCTCATCCTGCGCGCGTACAATCGCTGCATTCGCATCGTCAGACAAGCATCGTGAGTGCAGATGATCCCCAATTCTCTCAATTCCATGCAGGGCAAAACAGTCGTGATCACCGGGGCGACCAACGGCATCGGCAAGGCGGCAGCGCTGGCGCTGGCGTCGGCGGGTGCGCGGGTGGTCGTGGTGGGGCGCAGCCTGGACAAGGCGCAGGCAGTGGCAGACGCGATCCGGGCGGGCGGGGCGGGCAGCGCCGAGGTCGCGCTGGCTGACCTGTCGCTGGTGGCGCAGGTGCGGCGGCTGGCGGCGGAACTGCGCGATCGCTTCAGCCGGATCGACGTGCTGGTCAACAACGCCGGGGCGCTCTTCAACAGCCGTGAAGTGACCGCAGAGGGCTTCGAGCGCACCTTCGCCCTCAACCACCTGAGCTATTTCGTGCTGACGACCGAGCTGCTGCCCGTGCTGATCGCCAGCGCGCCGACGCGCGTGGTGAGCGTGTCATCGGGCGCGCACTGGGGCGGCAAACTCGACTTCGACAATCTGCAGGGCGAACGCGGGTACAGCGGGTTTGGCGCATACAGCAGTTCCAAGCTGATGAACATCGCCTTCACGACCGAACTGGCGCGGCGCATGGCGGCGCAGGGCGCGAACGTGACCGCCAACGCCATGCACCCAGGCTTCGTCGGTACAGGCTTTGCGACCAACAACGGCGGGCTGATGAAACTGGGGATGCAGATGCTGCGCCCGTTCATCCTGTCGCCGGAACAGGGAGCGGATACGCTGGTATGGCTGGCAGCTGCGCCGGAAATGGAAGGGAAAACGGGGGGATATTACGAAAAGCGCAAGCCTGCTCCGGTCAGCCCGGCGGGGCGGGATGCGGATGCAGCGCGGCGTCTGTGGGAGGTGAGCGAGGCGTTGGTGTCGCGCGTGACAGTGTGAGGTCGGTGCAGGGGGCGCGGATGGACGCACCTCCTGCCTTGATGCGCGGTCAGGCTCTAACGCCGGACGAGCTTGATGACGTACAGCAGTACGATCGCGCCGATCGTCGAGACGATCAGACTGACGATCACCCCTTCAATGCCGCCTTCCGCGCGGTAAATCCCCAGCAGGCTGACGAGAAAGCCGCCGACGACCGCGCCCAGCAGACCGACAATGATGTCCACGACGATAGGCTGATTGGTCTTCATCACGTTGTGGGCGATGCCCCCCGCGATTGCGCCGACGATCAGCCAGCCGATGCAGATGAACGGAGCCGCGAGAATGCCACCAATAACGCCGCCGATGTCCATGTTGCCTTCCCTCCTGTGATGTGCTGGTGTGCAATCACACCTGCCATGCTGCATAGGTTATACTGTGAATAGTATGTATGCGCAAACAGCACATGCGATGTGCAGCGCGGCGGATTTTCCCCCGCCCGCCTGTCCGGGTGAGCGGGGGGTGAGTTGGGGGATATGAGCGGGTCATACCCCGCGCAGGATCGCCTGAAAGCGATAGCGCGATCCGCAGTAGGCCGACAGGGCATACTCGAACAGGTCACCGCTTTCGACGTAGGTCAGGCGCACCATGTGCAGGATAGGCGCGCCCGGCGCGATGCTCAGCAGCGCCGCTTCATCGTCCGTCGCCAGCCGCGCTTCGATCGACTGTTCGGCGTGGGTCAGGCGGATGCAGTAAGTTTCGCGCAGCACACGGTAGAGCGACTCGCGCGCGAAGTCGTGCCGTTCGGCGATACCGGGCAGCCGTTCCGCCAGCAGGTGCGATCGTTCGATCGCCATCGGCGTGCTGTCCGCCAGGCGCAGGCGCACCAGCCGGACGATGAGCGTGCCGGGCGGCTGGCGCAGCGCACGGGCGATCTCCGCCGGGGCAGGCATGACGGCGCACTCCAGCACCCGGCTGGAGGCGCGCTGACCGCGCAGCGCCATGTCCTCGCTGAAGCTGGTGAGCTGTTCCAGCTGCTGAGCGATTTTCGGACGGCTGATGTATGTGCCTTTGCCGATCTGCACGTACAGCACGCCGCTCTGCGTCAGTTCGTCGATCGCCCGCTTGACCGTCTGGCGGTTGACGCCGAACTGCTCGCTCAGCGCCCGCTCCGACGGGATGCGCTGATCGGGCGCGAAAACCCCCGCCTGGATGTTGTTCAGGATGTACGTCTTGATCTGCTCATAGAGCGGCTTGGCGGATTCAAGGTCGATCACAGCGTCGTTTCCTTTCGGCGCGTCAGGCGGACGATCAGCACCACGCCAGCGATCAGCGCCGCCCCCATCGCCGCGCTGCACACGCTCAGCACGAACTCTGCCGATTCGCGCGGCTGCATGAACGCCATGATCAGCCCACACCCGCCGACGAAAAATCCCAGGCGCAGAAATCCGCTCAACCCGCTGGCGCTGATCATCGGCAGCTACCCCACTGCGACGGGCAGCCCGGTCGCGCGATCGACGCGCAGCACATCGCCCGCCGCCAGCCGTGCGCACGCCACCTGCTGCCCGAAGCCCGGCACGTCCGCCAGCCTGGGCACATCCTGATCGCACACGCCTGGCTGGTGGAACGGGCAGCGCGGGTGGAAGGCGCAGCCGGGCGGGATGTCGGTCAGGCGCGGGATGTCGTCAGAGCGCAGGCGCAGCGGCGTCTTGTGCCGGGTGATCTCCGGGTCGGCTTCCGGCACGGCGGAGAGCAGGGCGCGGGTGTAGGGGTGGGCGGGGTGCATGATCACATCCTGCGTCCGCCCGATCTCGACGATGCGCCCCAGATACATGACCGCGATGCGCCCCTCCCACGCAAAGTATTTCGCCAGCGCCAGGTCGTGGGTGATGAAGACGATCGTCAGCCCCAGTTCCTCGCGCAGGCGCATGAGCATCTTGAGCAGGGTGATGCGGATGCTGACATCGACCATGCTCACCGCCTCATCCGCCACGATCAGGCGCGGCTGCACCGTCAGCGCGCGGGCGATGCTGACGCGCTGGCGCTGCCCGCCGCTGAGCTGATGCGGGAATTTGTTCACCATGTCGCCTGGTGGGGTGAGATCGACCATCGTCAGCAGTTCCCAGATGCGCCGCTTGAGCGCCGCGCCTCCTTCGGTCATCCGGTGGCGGCGCAGCGGAAAGCTCAGGATATCGCCGATGGTGTGCGCCGGGTTGAGCGAGGCGAACGGGTCCTGATGTACGATTTGCAGGTGACGGCGAAGCTGTGCCCGTTCCGCCCCGCGATACGCCGCCATCGGGCGACCCTCGACGCGCATCTCGCCGCTGGTCGGCTCCAGCAAGCCGGCGATGATCTTGCCGGTGGTCGTCTTGCCACAGCCGGACTCGCCGACGATGCACAGGATTTCATCCGGCATGACCGCCAGATCGATATTTTGCAGCACCGGGATGACGGTGCGATCCTTGAGGAAGGTGCGCCCGATGTTGTCCAGTTCGACGATCGGCTGGCTCATGTCTCTCTCGCTTTCACGACGGCAGCGGGGGCGGGGCGGCTGGCTTTGGCGTCCTGCTGCACCCGGTCAGACTCGTGGCAGGCAGCGAGGCGCGTGGTATTGCTGAAACCGGGGTAGGCGACCAGCCGCGGGACCTGGGTCAAACAGGCGTCAGCGGCGTAGGGGCAGCGCGGGTGAAATTTGCAGCCCGGCGGCGGCTCGATCAGATCGGGCGGACTGCCTGGGATGCTCATCAGCGTCTCTGCGCCCACGCTCAGGCGCGGGGCGGCATTGAGCAGGCTGAGCGTGTAAGCGTGGCGTGATCGATAGAACACGTCATCGACCGAGCCGATCTCGACGATCTCCCCGGCGTACATCGTGGCGACGGTATCGGCGATCTCAGCGGCGACGGCGAGGTCATGGCTGATGAAGATGACGCTGAAATTGAGTTCGGCGCGCAGTTCCTTCAGCACATCGAGGATCGATCGCTGGGTGAGGATGTCCACCGCCGTCGTCGGCTCGTCCATGATGACGATCTGCGGGCGCAGCAGCAGGCTGAGCGCCAGCAGCACGCGCTGGCGCATCCCGCCGCTCAGCTCGTGCGGGTAGCTGCTGAACACCCGCGCCGCGTCGAGGCGCACCTTCTCGAACAGGTCAAGCGCGCGGGTGCGCGCCTCCAGCCTGCCCATGCCGTGTGCTGCTGCGGTGTCGTACACCATGTCGCTGATGCGAATGACCGGGTTGAGCGAATTGAGCGCGCCCTGAAACACCATCGCGCATTCCGACCACAGCCAATGGCGCATCTCGTTTTTGCTGTACTGCAAAATCTCCGCCTGCCGCCCATCGCGGTAGGTGTAGGTGACGTACCCGGTGTCGATGCGCCCCGTTTTGGGGAGCTGGCGGATGAGCGCCAGGTTGAGGGTCGATTTGCCACACCCCGACTCGCCGATGAGCGCCAGGGTTTCGCCCGCGTGCAGTTCAAACGAGACGTTCTGCACCGCGCGCACACGCCCGCGCCGCGCCAGATAGCTCACTGACAGATCGCGCACTGCCAGAACGATCGAAGAGTCGCTCATATACCCGTCCTCAGGCGTGGGTTGAAAATTTCCTCAAGCGAACGGCTGAACAGCACCAGCGAAAGCTGGAACAGCGCGATGGCGACGATCGGCGAGAGCAGCATCCCCGCCGCCTGCGGCAGGAACAGCACGCCCTGCTGCCGCCCGGTGAAGATCATCACGCCCCAGTCTGGCTCGCGCAGCGGGACCAACCCCAGGAAGACCAGCCCGACGATGGAATACATGGCGACGCGGATGGTGAAGATGAGGTTGACGGCGATGTAGCTGACGAGGTTGGGGAAGACCTCGCGGGTGATGATGTGCCACAAGCCCAGGTCGAGCGAGATCGCCGCCTGCACGTAATCGCGCTCGCGCAGGCTCAGCACCTGCGCCCGCACCGCCCGCATGAGCGTGGGCCAGTTGAGCGCGGCGAAGAGCAGTGCCAGCAGGAATTCGCTGTCCAGTTTGATGAGCGCCGCCAGCACGATGAGCAGCGGAAAGGCTGGGATGGTCAGGATGAAATTGGCGATGGTGCTGAGCGCCTGATCGACGAAGCCGCCCAGCAGCCCCGCCAGCGCGCCGATCGCCACCGCCAGCGCCGTCGCCAGCACGCCCGCCATGATTGAGGTGACGATGAGGCGCTGCCCGCCATGCACGATGTGCGACAGCACGTCGCGTCCTTTCCAGTCCAACCCCAGCGGGTGTTCGAGGCTGGGCGGGGCGATGAGCGCGCGCGCCCCAGGCTGACGGCGATCCATGCGTGCCGCCCCTTCATACGGGATGAAGAGCGGACCGAACACCGTCATGACGAAGAAGAAGAGCAGCCCCAGGAAGCCGATGAACCCGGCGCGGTTGCGCGTCAGGGCGCGCCATGCCCCGCGCACACTCGTGCCGAAATTCGCCATCGCCCGCTGGAACTGCTCGACGCGCGTCACCTCGAAGGTGACCTCGCTGAGCGCCGCGCGCGAGGTGAACGGGTCGGCACGGTTGACGTAGGCATAGCTGAGGACGACGGCGTAGGTGATCAGGATCATCGGCAGCCCGCCGAGGAATCCGCACGCGAAGCCGCTGATCAGGCAGGCGATCGCGCCGTAGATGCCCACGCCGACCTGACGGTAGTAGATGCCCGCCGCCAGCGGGACGATGCCGCACAGCGCCCCGATCAGCAGCCCGGTGGGCGTGGCGATGGTGTCGAAGCCGATCATGATCCTCCCTCGTCTCCCAGGCGCACGCGCGGGTCGAGCCAGCCGATGGCGATGTCTGACAGGATGTTGGAGAACACCACTGCTGAGGTGATCACCAGGAAGATGCCCTGCATGACGGTGTAGTCACGCCCGCCGATGGCGATGAACAGGTTGCGCCCCAGTCCGGGATACTGGAACATCTCTTCGATGATGATGCTGCCGCTGACCACGAAACCGACGCTGATCGCCAGCCGGGTGATGAGCGGGAGCATGGCGTTGCGCCCGACGTAGCCCGTCAGGATGCGGCGCTGCGACAAGCCGCGCGCCTGCGCCACCGTGATGTAATCTTCGCCGAGCGTGCCGAGCGTGCTGCTCTTCATCGCCAGAATCCATGAGCCGACGGATGACAGCACGTAGATCAGGATGGGCAGGGCAGCGTATTGCAGCAGGCTGAGGATGTATTCGAGGGTGAAGCCGGCGTTGATTGTCGGATCGACGCCGCCGCGCGTCGCCCCGACCTGAAACCACTGAAGCTGCACGCCGAAGATGAGGATGATGAGCAGCGCCAGGATGTAATCCGGGATGCCGCTGATGAGCGACGCCAGCAGCGTGACGAGGTTATCGAACCACGAGCCGCGCCAGTAGCCGATCGCCAGCCCGATGATCGTGCCGAGCGTGAAGCTGATGATGAGCGCCAGCCCGACGCAGAAGAGCGTCCAGGGCAGGTAGCGCAGGATGACATCCAGCACCGGGGTGTTGCCGCGCGTGATCGACAAACCGAGGTTGCCGCGCAGCAGGTCGCCCAGAAAATCGACATATTGCAGCAGCACTGGGCGGTCGGGGTCGAAATTGTAAATACTGGCAGCAGCGCGGTACGCTTCCTCGTAGGTCATCGACTGGCGGGTCATCAGACCATCGATGGCGACCTCGAACGGGCTGCCGGGCATTTGCCGGATCATGAAAAAAGTCAGGGTGGTGACCGCCCAGATCGTGATCAGCCCGCTGAGGATGACCCGAAACAGATAATTGCGGCGCAGCGCCCGCCAGCGATCCCACAGTGTAGGGCGCGGCTGCGAGGTTGCCTCGGGCGGAGCGGTGGATTGGGTGAGGGTGGTCATGGTGTTTCCCTGTGGCATTTGTTTTTGCAAAAAGGGATAGGGAGCAGGAGTATGTTTGCCCCAACCTCCCCCCGGAACCTCACCCTGGAAACCTGGCGGTTTCCTGCCCCTCTCCGATGGAGAGGGGCGGTTGAGCGCAGCGAAACGGGGTGAGGTGAGAAATAACAACTGCTTTTTCACCCGCCCCGGTTTCCTTACTTTGGAAACCGGGGCGGGCATCAATTCAGCCAGCCGGTCCGAGCGTGCCGTCGAGGATCAGCTTGATGATGAAGTGATCGCTGGACGGGTTGCCGTAGATCGGGTCGCCATCGGCGGGCGCGCCAGCGATCGACGCTTCGTTGAGCGGCTCGACGCTGAGCATCTCGCTGAGCGGGATGTAGAACATCATCTCGTTGATGACGCGCGCCAGGAAGTCCGCCTTTGCCTGAAGCGCTGCCGGGTCGGTCCCGTTGCTCACGTCCAGAATCAGGGCGTTCAGGTCGATCATCTCGCCCTGATACTCAAACTGGAGCGGCAGGCTCATGCCGGGGCGGTCTTCCGCCAGCACCGGGCGGTTCCAGCGGCGGATCGGGTTGTTCATGTTCTGGAAGGCGAACGGCGAACCCGCGCCCCAGCTCCACACGGAGAGCTGATAATCGCCCAGGCGGATGGACTCGGCAGCCTGCTGCCAGGGCAGGGCGCGCTCGGTGATGTCGAAGCCGAACTCGTTGAGCTGGGCGGTGGCGTCACGTGCTGCGGCGCTGAAGTCGGCAAAGTCCGCCGGGAAGGTGTACTCGAACGACAGGGTTTCGCCTGCCGCGTTCGCCCACTTGCCCTGCGCATTGCGGGTGTAGCCCGCCTCTTCCATCAGCGCGGCTGCGCCTTCGAGGTTGTACTCATAACCGTTGAGCGAGGCGATCGTCTCGGCGCTCAGGATGCTGGGGGTGATCGAGTCGAGGATGCCGGAGAAGTAGACCGTGCCCGTCGCGCCCAAGCCGTTGGTCAGCAGCGCGCTCTGGTCGCGGTTGATGGCGTGCGCCATTGCCTGACGGACGCGCACATCCTGGAACGCCGGGACGGTGAAGTTGAACAGCAGGGCAGGACCGTAGCCGCGCGGGGTGGTCACCAGACGGATGCCAGCGGCGTCGAAGGAGTCGATCGTGGCGGGCGGGTAGACGTTGGTGGAGTGCGCCAGTTCGCCGCTCAGCACCAGCGGGGTGGTCACTTCCGTCTCGCCCGACCACAGCTTGAGTTCGCCGAAGCGCACCGAACCGCTGTAGAGGCTGTTGGGCTGCCAGCGCAGCGTCATGAAGGCTTCGCCCACATCGCTCAGGCTGTAGGTGTACGGACCAGAGGCGATCAGCGTCTCCGGGCGGAATTCGGCGATGGCGGTAGCGAGGTCTTTCCATTCCTGATCATCGCGCGTCTTGCCATCGGTGACGATCTGGCGCGCCTGCGCCGCCAGTTCACCGTAGTTGGCGCTGGCGGTGACGTGTTCCTTGAGGATCTGGCGCTCGGCGTTGTACGAAGCACGCCCTTCCTGGAAGTTGAAGCGCACGGTGCGCGCATCGACCGCTTCCACGCTGCTCAGGAAGCCCCACTGCGCCCAGTTGAGGATGCGCCCGATCGAGAAAGTATCCACCACATCCTGCGCGGTGATCGGGTCACCGTTCGACCACATCGCGCCGTCTTTAATCGTGTATTCAAAGGCGCTGAAGTCGTCGTTGAAGCCCCATGACTCGGCGAGGATGCCGATATATTCATTGGTCGCCCACAGGTAGTACGCCGGGGTGAGTTCGACCAGCGGACGATAGACCAGACCGAGGTTGTCGTTCAGACCCCCCGCCGCGAAGCTGTTGAGATTGTGCGTGCCGGGCGCGGCATAGGGCCAGGTTCCCAGCCACGTGCCGACGGGCGCGTCGGTTGCAGCAGCCGGAGCCACCGCGACGATGAGGGTGAGCAGCAGGACGAATGCCAGAAGAAGGCGTTTCATAGGGGCGCGTCTCCTCAAAAAAAGAAGAAATCGATCACGTGGTCTGGTGTGGACTAGACCACGTGATCGACTATACATCGCGTTAATCAAACATGCAAATTTTGATCACGGTGGGTTAATGAGGCGGCGACCAGCCCCGCTTTTCCCCCGCCATCTGCCAGGATTGGTGTACAATGCAGGGCAATCCTGCACATGCATTCGAGGCGCGCCTGATGACTTCATCCGATCTGCTCTCTTCGCTCAACCCGCCGCAGCAGCAGGCGGTCAGCGCGGGCGATGGACCCGTGCTGGTGCTGGCGGGTCCGGGCAGCGGCAAGACGCGGGTGCTGACGCACCGCATCGCCTGGCTGGTGCGCGAACGGGGCATCCCGCCGCACGCGATCATGGCGGTCACCTTCACCAACAAAGCCGCCGCTGAAATGCGTTCCCGCGTCGAGACGATCCTCGGCGGCGCGCTCGACGGGGCGCAGATCGGCACATTTCACGCCATTTGCGCGCGCCTGCTGCGGATCGAAGCCGATCACATCCCGTATGGGCGTGACTACACCATCTACGACACCGACGACCAGATCGCGCTCATCCGCGCCATCCTGCTCTCACTCAACGTCGATGTCAAACGCATCAAGCCGGGCAGCGTACTGAACGCCATCAGCAGCGCCAAAAGCGAGCTGATCCGCCCGGAAGAGATGCCGCGCGGCGATTACCTCTCTGAGGTGGCAGCGCGCGTCTATCCGCTCTATCAGCGTGCGCTGGTCGATGCCTCGGCGATGGACTTCGACGATCTGCTCATGCAGACGGCGCTGCTGCTGCGCGAAAACGACGCCGTGCGCGAGAAGTATCAGCGCCGCTTCCACACCATCCTGGTGGACGAATTTCAGGACACCAACAGCGCCCAGTATGCGCTCGTGCGGCTGTTCGGCGCGCCCCGCCGAAACATCTTCGCGGTGGGCGATGAAGATCAGGGCATTTACGCCTTTCGCGGGGCGGACTACCGCAACGTCGCCGCCTTCCGGCGCGATTACCCGGACGCGCAGGTCATCCTGCTGGAGGAGAACTATCGCAGCACCCAGAACGTGCTGGATGTCGCCCGTGCCGTCATCGACCGCAACCCCAACCGCACGCGCAAGCAGTTGTTCACCCAGCGCGGCGCGGGCGCAAAGGTGACGCTGCACGAGGCGTACAGCGAGGCGGAAGAGGGGCAGTTCGTGGCGGAGACGATCCGGGGGCTGATGCGCGAACACGGCTACAGCTACCGCGATTTCGCCGTCATGTACCGCACCAACGCCCAGTCGCGCGCGCTCGAAGACATGTGCGCCCGCTACAACCTGCCCTACCGGCTGATCGGGGGCGTCGGCTTCTACAAACGGCGGGAGGTGCGCGATCTGCTGGCGTATCTGCGCGTCATCAACAACCCGAACGACGGCGCGAGCCTGGAACGGGTGATCAACGTCCCGGCGCGCGGCATCGGCGAAAAATCGCTGGCGGCGTTCAGGATGTGGTCGGCGGATAACGGCTGGTCGTATGCCCGCGCGCTGCACGAGGCGGCGAGCGGGGCGTCGCTGCCTTTTGGGGGGCGGGCGGCGAAGTCGCTGGTCGGCTTTGCCACGCAGTTGGAGGTGTGGCAGCGCGTGGCGCAGAACGAACCGCTCGATGTGCTGTTCGACATCGTGATGAGCGAGACGGGCTATGGGCTGCACCTGCGCGAGATCAGCGATACGATGGAAGAAGCCGAAGAGCGCATGGGCAACGTGGCGGCGCTGCGCGGCTATCTGGCGGACAGCCGGGACATGCCCCTGCGCGATTATCTGGAACAGACGGCGCTGGCGTCCGAAGCCGACACGGTGGAGGAAGGTAAGAACGGCGTGACGCTGCTCACGCTGCACGCCGCCAAAGGGTTGGAATACCCGGTCGTGTTCATCATCGGCGTGGAAGACGGGCTGCTGCCGCATTCCCGCTCGCTCAGCGAACCGGAGGCGATGCAGGAAGAGCGCCGCCTGTTCTACGTCGGCGTTACGCGCGCCAAAGACCGCCTGTATCTGACGTATGCCTTCCGCCGATCGCTGTACGGCGAAAGCCAGCTCGCGGAGCCGTCACGCTTCCTGGGCGACATCCCGGCTGATCTGCTGGAGGGCAACTCATTCAAGGTGACCGGGCTGCGCGATCGTGCCGCCATCGACTATGCCACCCGCTGGGATCGCGACTCCGCGCCGACGCCTCCCCGATCGCCCAAAATCATCTCGTTCGATGAGGCGGCTTCACGCCTCGACCTCAGCCGCATCCGTGACAAATACGCCCCTCCGCCGGAGAGCGGTGTGCGTCAGGGGATGCCGTCCCGCCCGGCAACGGCATTGACTTACACCGCCGGGATGCGCGTCTTTCATCCCAAATTTGGCGAAGGTGTGGTGTTGAGCAGCCGAAAGAGCGGCGACGATGAAGAGGTCGAGATTCAGTTCGGGACAGCCGGGCGGCGCGTGGTGAGCGCGTCGTTCGCCAATCTCGTCATCCTCGGCAGGTAGATCAGGGCGGACTCGCCGCCGCCAGCGCCGCCGCGATCGCGCCTTCATCTGCCTGCGGCACGAAGATGCGCGGGATCGCCAGATGCAGGTATTGGCTGTAGGGCAGGTTGACCCCGTATACGAAGTCTGGCGCGGTGGCATCCGGCGCAGCGCCCGCTGCGAGCGCGTGATCGCGCATGGCGGCGCTGAAACGGGCGCGCGCCTCATCAGGCTGGCGCGCCAGCGCGTCCGCCGCTGACTCGATCACCGCCAGCCGCCCCTCCAGATCGGCGGCGATCGTTCGTCCGCGCGCGGATGCGGCGCGCGCTGCGTCGGGATCGCCTGCCGCCAGGTGC
>CAZTLS010000065.1:0-18212 GCA_964614405.1 uncultured Pleurocapsa sp. | reverse complement strand
ACGGCGTGTCGCTGCGCCTGCAACTGTGGCGCTGTTCTCCGCCCGTGACGTGCACCTCGACGATCAACGACAATCCTAATTTCACCACGATCCTGATGAACGACGGCACAGGGACGTTCACCGGGCTGGTCATCAATACCGCCAATCAGCATCACTTCCTGCGGGCGTTCAGCCTGGGCCCGAACATCACCGACGACAGCACCAACCGCTTCGACGTGTACGCCGCCAATTCGGTGCGCGCTGACATCACCTATCAGGGACGCCCCGCCCCGCCCAGCACCCGCCTTGCCGTGCCGATCACGGTCATCTTCAAGCCGACCAGCGGCGGCACGTTCCAGACGCGCACCGTGACGGCGAACAACAACGGTCAGGCGACGATGACCAACGTGCTGCCTGGCACGTACACCGTGTGGGTCAAGCACGCCAACGCACTGGCGCGGCAGGTGATCTCTGCCACGATCAACGCGCCAGGCTCGACGGTGATCGTGTTCGGCGAATTTCGCGGCGGCGACGCCAATAACGACAACGCGATCACGGTGAGCGACTTCACCGTCATGGCGGCGTCGTTCGGGCTGGCGGAGAGCCATCCGTCGTTCAATCCGAATGCCGATTTCAACGGCGACGGGGTGGTCAACATCAACGATTTCAGCATCCTGGCGTCCAACTTCGGGGCGGCAGGTCCGGCACAGCCGACGCCCTGACTCCGCACGACAGGTGGGTGACCCGGCAGGGTCGCTCACCTGCCTGCTCTGCACATCATGATTGATAATCCCTATCGGTCAGGTTATCATAGCCCCGTGATCACGCATAATACAGACAAACAAGGATTGTGCCCAAGATGACGACTTCCGGTTATGCCCGCCCTGATGTGCTGGTCGAGACGGACTGGCTCGCCGCCCATCTCGATGACCCCAGCATCCGCATCATCGAGTCCAATGAAGACCCGCTTCTCTACCCGTCCGGGCACATCCCAGGCGCGGTGCAGGTCGATTGGGCGCTGGACCTGAACGATCGGCTGAGCCGCGATTACATCGACCGCGCAGGGTTCGAAAAGCTGGCGTCGAAGATCGGCATCACGCCGCACACGACGGTCATCTTCTACGGCGACAAGAACAACTGGTGGGCAGCATATGCCTTCTGGGTGTTTCAGTTGTTCGGGCACACCAATGCCAAACTGCTCAACGGCGGTCGGCTGAAGTGGACGAAGGAAGAGCGCCCGCTCACCCGCACCGTGCCCCAGTACCCGCCCACCCAGTACATCGCGCCGGAGCGCGATGACAGCAAAATCCGCGCTTTCCGCGATCAGGTGCTGGCGCACGTCAATGCCGGCAAGCCGCTGGTCGATGTCCGCAGCCCGCAGGAATACACGGGCGAAAAGCTGCACATGCCGGAATACCCGCAGGAAGGCGCGCTGCGCGGCGGGCACATCCCCGGCGCACAGAGCATCCCCTGGGCGCGTGCCTCCAACATCGAAGACGGCACGTTCAAGAATGCGGAGGCGCTGCGCGCCATCTATGAAGTCGAGAAGGGGCTGAAGCCGGATGATGAGATCATCGCCTACTGCCGCATCGGTGAGCGCAGCAGCCACACCTGGTTCGTGCTGACCTACCTGCTCGGCTACTCCAACGTCCGCAACTACGATGGCTCGTGGACGGAGTGGGGCAACAGCGTCGGCTTGCCGATCGAGCGGTAGGGGCGACCTGGTGGGTCGCGCATATGCCCCGCGAGGGCGACCCACCGGGTCGCCCCTACGGGTGATGCACGTATCGATGACATATCAGCGGTGAGAGCGACCCGACGGGTGTTTTTGCCGGGGTATTTTTTTGCGAACGCCTACACCAGCGCCAGCACGCGCGCCGGTCCGCCCGAACCCGCCTCCCAGCGCGGCAGCCCGACCACGATGGTGGCGGATTTGCCCAGCAGTTCGCTCAGGTTCGCCACCCCTTCGATGCCGAATTTGCCCGCGCCGAGGATGATGTAATGCACGTCGAAGGTGCTGGACGCGCCCACGTCCAGGCTGAGCGTGTCCACCCCGATCCCGTTGATGCTGCGCTGCTCCACCAGGAAGGTGGCGGCTTCGGCGCTGAAGCCGGGGTAGTGCTGCACGCCGTCGGCGTCGGCATTGCGGAAGGCGTCGGGCGTCGCCCAGCGCGCATCCCAGCCGGAATAGGCGAACACGATCGCCCCCTCCGGGATCATGCCGTTGGCGGCTTCCCACGCTTCGATGTCCGCCAAGTCGAGGGTGGCGTCATCGGTGTCGGCGGTTTTGGCGGAAATGTCGATCACCACGCCTGGGGCGACCAGCAGGTCAGCCGGGTAAGCGTCCACCGTCGCTGCCCCGCCGATGAAATGGGCGGGAATGTCCACATGCGTGCCCGCGTGTTCGGTGAACGTCCAGCGCTGGATGTAGAACCCGTTCGCCTCGACAGTGACGAAATCCTCGCGCTGCGGCTTCTCATCGGGCAGGTAGGTGGGGATGGTCGTGCCGAACACGTGCGAGAGATCGATCACCCGCTGCATGTGTTCCTCGTCCCCATGTGCGCGGGCGCGCCCCACCGCCACCGACGACAACGCCGTCAGCGCGGCGGTCATCCCGCCCAGACGGAGAAAATCACGGCGATTGACCCCAGGCAGCCCCTCTGCACGCACCCGATCATGAACCGCTTTGGCAACTTTCGGCGAACACATAGCAGCACCTCGTGATAGTGGAAAAACCATCCGCGAACGATGCCTGCTGACGATAACGCGGACGGCTGATTTTGGCAAGTCAGTCGGTGTGCCTGTTTTACGACCGCATATCAATGATACGCGGTCTCACCAGGTTTCACGGGCTGGCGATCGCCGCGATCTGCTGCGCCAGCAGCTCACGCGGGGCGACGCCGCGATTGACGAAGCGCGGGGTGCGCGCCGCGTCCAGCACGAAGGTGGTCGGTGCAGAGACGACGCCCCAGCGGTCGGCGGCGGCGGGGTCGGCAGTGGCATCGACCTGCACGACCTGCACGCGCCCCGCCCAGTCGCGGGTGAGGGCGTGCAGTGCGGGCTGCTGCTGCGTCCTGCAGGGGGCGCAGAACGGCGTGGTGAAGTAGAGGATGACGGGAAGATCGGGCGTGGTGTCGGTCAGCAGCGGGTCGATCGGCGCGGTCGCCCGCGCACGGCGCAGCGTCAGACGGTTCCAGATGATCCAGCCGATGACGGCGGCGGCGATGATCGCCAGGGCGATGACGGCGCGCTCGATCACGATTGTCCTCCTGCGATGGGCGCGTGGGTGAAACCGCGCACGCCCAGCCGATGGAGCTGATAGTACATCAGGCAGCCGACGCACACCCGCGCCAGCAGGTTGAGCGCCGCCAGCGCCACCACCAGCCACACCAGTCCCCAGCCGACCACGCCCAGCCCGCCGATGAACGCCAGCAGCGCCACCGCCAGCACGCCGCCGCCTACCGCCTGAGCGAACTGGTGCGGTTCGGGGTTATCCACCTGCACATCCGGGCGCAGCCAGCCGCGCGGCTTGAGCAGATCGAGATACAGCCGTTTGAACAGCGCTGCCTCCGGCACGAACGTGCCGATCAGCATGACCGCGCACACCACCGCCACCAACGGCGGGGCATCGACGATGAAGGCGGCGATGAGCAGGGCGATGATGCTCGTCTGGTTGACGCGCAGCGCGGTGTGATCGACAAGGCGATCCGAAGCTGTGTTCACGCGGTATCCCTCAATCAGATGATTAACTCTATCGGTTAAATCATTGTACATCGAAAAGAGGGTGTGTCAACCAAGACGGGGCGGCTCAGCCCGTCCGCAGCTCGAACGGGTCAGGGTAGAAGGCGCGCAGGGTGAGCAGTGCGTGACCCCACTCCCAGACGGAGAACATGCCGCGCGGGATTTTGAACGCCAGACGGCGCGTCGGCGGCACACCCAGCGCCCCGTACAGGCACGCCTGAATGACGCCGGAGTGCGTCACCACCGCCAGCGCCCGGTCGTCACCCGTGTGCGCCTCCAGCAGCGGGATGAGGAAGTGGCTCACCCGCGCCCACACCGCCGCATCGGACTCGACGCCTGGCACGCCCTCCCAGTCGTGCAGCGGGTCGATGCTGGGCACGCCCGCTGCTTCGCGCATGGCGATCACCTCCGCCAGCGTGTGCCCATCGTAATGCCCGTAGTCGCGCTCGACCAGCGCAGGGGCATGATGCACGGGCGCGCCCGTTTCGGCGGCGAGGATGGCAGCGCTTTCGGCGGCGCGGGGCAGCGGACTGGCGTGGATGGCGGCGATCGGCTTGTCGCGCAGCCAGGCGGCGATCGCGCCGATCTGCGCCTGACCGAGCGGCGACAAGCCGACCTGATGCGCGCCCTGCAATGCCCCGCCTTCATTGACAGCGGTCGAACCGTGCCGAACCAGAAACAGCGTCGTCATGGGTGGGTCATCCTCAATGGCAGGCGCTGCCCTTCGCGCAGCAGGGATACGGTGGGCGTGCTGAAGGTATGTTCGGCGTTCTCGTGATGCACCACCCAGCAGCGGACGGACGGACAGCGGGCGGCGTGGGCGTCGATCTCATCGAAGCCGGCGTGGAACGGCGTGCCGCGCTCGCGCCCGTCGGCGATGACCGTCGGCGCGGTGAACAGACGGTCATAAATGGCAGGGACGTAGCCCGTGTCGGCGCTGTACGCCAGCAGCGGCGCACCGTCCAGACTCACGATGAAGCCATAGCACAGATAGCCGTGCTGTACCGGGAAGATGGTCAGCGCCAGCCTGTCGCCGAGGTCGATGCTGCCGTCGGCGTCGGCGGGATGCCAGACGTGCCGTGCAATGCCTTCCGCCTGCGTTTCCGGCGCATCGTGCATCCGATGCTGCTGCACCAGCGTCAGCACATCGGCATGACCGTACAGGTGATACGGCGTGCGCGAGTCGTAGAGCAGCACGCCGAGATCGCCAGTGTGGTCATGATGGTTGTGGGTGACCACGATGCGCCTGGGGATCGTCCCCAGATGGCGCAGGCAGGACAGCGCGACGCCCGCGCCGCAATCGACCAGCAGCAGCGGCTCACCCTCACGCAGCAGGGCGAACGCCGTGCTGGGGATGCCGCGCAGCACATAGCTTGCGCCTTTGCCCACCCCCAGGCAGAGCAGTTCCAGCGGTGGCGCGGTGTCGGTCATGGCGGGTCTCCGTTCTGTTTAATGTCCTTACAGGGTGTCAGGTTCATGTTAAAGCAGGATTGAGCCGATGTGATGTCGCTTTCACATACAGGTGAGTATTCTTTCACCGTAGTGTGGGCGGACTGTCCGGTATAACTGAGTCGTCTGCCTGTGCTGGGTCATCGAGAGTTGTGGAGCGGGGTTGATGGACGAACAGACATGGCGCGATCGCGCCGCACACTATGCCGCCGAAGCCAGCCGTTTCGCCCAGCGCGCCAGCGCCTATCATGAGGCACTGCGCCTGGCGCGGGAGGGGATCGAGATCGCACCGCATTCCGGGCAGGTGATGCGCCTCCTCAAGCTGGCGGGCGATGCACACCGGGCGCTTGCCGATTACAGACAGGCGGCGTATCAGTATGAACGGGCGCTGGAGCTGGCGCGCGCGGCGAACGATCGGGCGTTCGAGGCGCATCTGCTGATCGGTTTGGGGCGTGTGGCGGGCAATCAGGGGGCGTATACCGCCGCGCACAGCTATTACACCGCCGCCATGACGCTCTTTCAGGCGCTCAGCGACCGCGCCGGGGAAGCCGAAGCGCTGAGCAACCTGGGCACGATCGCCGCCCGCACCGGGGCATGGGCGAACGCCGAAGCGCAGCACACGCGCAGCCTGACGCTGGCGCGCAAACTGAACGACCCGGCAGCCATCGCCCGCGCGCTGCACGGGCTGGGCGAGGTGGCAGCCGGGATGGGCAATTTCGGTCGGGCGCGGCTGTATTTCGAGGAAAGCCTGGAGGCGTTCCGCGAGATCGGCGATCGCAAATCCGCCGCGCGCAGCCTGCACGATCTGGGCAGCGCGCTCATCTCGCTGGGCGATCTCGGCGCGGCGCAGTTGTATCTGGAGCAGGCGCTGGAGATGCGCCAGGCGATGGGCGATCGCAAGGGCATCGCCGCCTGCCTGCAACTGCTCGGTTGGGTGGCGCTGGCTGCCGGGCATCTGCCTCAGGCGGAAGCGCGGCTGTACGCCAGCCTGAGCATCCAGCGTGAGATTGGCTATCGGCTGGGCGCTGCCTGGTCAGACATCGACCTCGGCTTCGTCTATCTGGCGCAGGAGCGTCAGGATGACGCGCGGCGCGCACTCGTCGAGGCGCTCGCCAGCGGGCGGGGCATCGGCGCACGCAGCGTGGTGCAGGGGGCGCTGCTCGGCGTGGCGCACTGGATGGCGCAGACGGGCGATCACGGACGGGCGGCACAGCTCTTCGGCGCGCTGCGCCTCGACCCGGCGCTGAACACCAGCCTGCTGCATCCACAGCTCGAAGCGCTGCATCCCATACTGTGCGAGGCACTCGGCGAAGGGGTGCTGCACAGCGAGATGGAGCGCGGCGCGGCGTTCGACCTCGACTTTCACGCCCGTATGATCCTCGATCTGCTCGGCGAGGCGTGAGCAGAGTACGGCATTTCCCGACTGGAGTTTTTCTCATCTCTCACCAATGTGTATGTGAAGTTCGCTTAAATCAGACAGCACGTTGACTTAACGTCACCGCTCTAGGCTTGCGATATGTCCGCGATGCGGGCTGCATGACTGGGTGTCAATGGGCAGTGTGAGGAGCAAATCTCTTGAAGCGCATGGCTTGGGTTTTGGTGCTGCTGGTGATGGTGTGCGTGCCGTTCGTCGGCATGGCACAGGACGCGCCGAGTGGGTCGATCACGCTCTACACCTCGGAATCCGAGGCGCAGGTGAACGAGATGGTCGCGCTGTTCAATGAGGCGTACCCGAATGTGACGGTCAACATCTTCCGCGCCGGTTCGGGCGAGGTGCTGGCGCGTCTTCAGGCGGAGCGCGAAGCGGGGGCGATCGGCGCAGACCTGCTCTGGTTCGCCGACATCGACTATTTCTCGCGCCTGGCGGAAGATGGTCTGCTGGCGGAATATATCCCCGCCGGGACGGAAGAGGTGGACGAGATGTTCACCTATGAGGGCGGGCTGTATCACGAAGTCCGGCTGATCTTCAACATCGTCGCCTACAACACGGAACTGGTCGAAGAAGTGCCGACCGGCTGGGCGGACATGCTCAATCCGGCGTACAACGGTCGTGTGACCATGCCGAGCGCGCTCATCTCCGGCGCGGCGTTCAACCAGTTCGGCACGTTCATGAACCGCGAAGAGTTCGGCATCGACTTCTACAACGCGCTGAACGCCAACGGCATCGTGGTCGAGCGCGCCAACGGTGCGGTCGCTGAGAAGATCGCCAGCGGCGAATATGCCATCGGGCAGCTGGTCGATTTCTTCGCCCGCAACGCCGCCCGTCAGGGGTCGCCCGTCGCCTACGTCTACCCGGTCGAGGGCGCGATGCTCGTGCCGACGCCGATCGGCATCTTCAACAGCACGCAGAACCTGCCCGCTGCTCAGGCGTTCATCGACTTCCTGTACACCGAAGCGGCGCAGAACCTGTTCGTGCAGCAGAATTACATCCCGGTCGTGCCCGGCATCGAACTGCCGGAGGGAATGCCGGAATTCGACGTGACGGCTGAGGACGTGACGGGTGTGCTGCCCGGCGTGACGATCATCGTGCCCGATCTGGAATACATCCGCGCCAACCGCGACACGCTGCGCGCCGATTTCGAGGCGCTGTTCGGCGCGCCCGCGTCGTAAAACGGCATCGGATTTCGCTGTTCAGCAGGCGTCGGGGTGGTGCGCGCGCATCACCCCGCGCTGTTTTTGCCCGCCACAGACGGAAGAAAGCATATGATCGCTGCACACTCACGGCGTCTTTCGCCGCTCATGCTGCTGTTCGGGGCGCTGCTGCTGGTGCTGATCGCGCTGGTGGTCTACCCGTCGGTGGCGCTCATCCAGAACAGCCTGACAGTGAGCGGGCGCTTCGGCTTCGAGAATTACCTCTACCTGTTCGAGCGGCGCGGCGGGGCAGTGGTGTGGAACACGCTCATCGTGGCGCTGGTGACGACGGTGTGCGCCACGTCGCTGGGCGTGGTGCTGGCATGGCTGGTCGGGCGGGTGGATGTGCCGCTCAAGGCGGTGTGGCGGGTGCTGCTCATCGTGCCCTACCTCATCCCGCCGTTCATCGGGGCGATCGCGTGGGTATACCTGCTCAGCCCGGTGGGCTACATCAACCGCTTCTGGATGGACCTGACCGGGACGCGCGCGCCGCTCTTCGTCATCTACGGGCAGACGGGCACGATCCTGGTCATGACGCTCTACAGCTACCCGATCGCCTACCTGGTCATGCTCGGACCGATGCGCCAGATCAGCAGCGCTCTGGAAGAGGCGGCGCGCATCAGCGGGGCATCGGCGCTGCGCGTGCTGCGCGACATCACGTTGCCGCTGCTGCTGCCGAACATCGCGGCGGCGGCACTGCTCATCTTCATGGCAGCGCTGGCGAATTTCGGCATCCCGGCGGTGATCGGCTTTCCGGCGCGCTTCTTCACGCTGACCAACGAGATTTACGTCGTCATCCTCAATTTCGACCTGCCGAACAACCTGCAAATCGCCGCCGCCATGTCGATGCAGCTCGTGCTGCTCAGCATCGTGCCTCTGCTGCTGCTCCAGCGGCTGGGGACGGGGCGCACCGCCGCCATCGTCACGGGCAAGAGCGATCAGGCGCTGCTGCTCGACCTGGGGGTGTGGAAATACGCCGCCGCCGGTTTCCTGGCGCTGGTGACGTTCGCGGCGGTCATCGCGCCGCTGCTGGCGATCCTCGCCACCTCGCTCACGCCTGCGCCCGGCGTGCGGCTGACGGCTGCCAACGCCACGCTCGTCCATTACGAAACGCTCTTCTTCGGCATCCCCAAAGTGCCGCGCGCCTTCGTCAACAGCCTGCTGCTGGCGTTCAGCGCGGCGTCGGTGGTGGCGCTGCTGGCGGTGGTCATCGCCTGGGTGACGGTGCGGACGCGCCTGCCTGGGCGTCGGCTGCTGGAGGTGCTGGTGATGACGCCGTATGCCCTGCCTGGCACGGTGACGGCGCTGGCGTTCATCCTGGCGTTCATCCGCCCGGTGCTGGGCATCAGCCTGTACAACACCATCTGGCTGCTGCTGCTGGCGTATGTGGCATCGTTCCTGGCGTTCGGGCTGCGGGCGGTGACGGGCGCGCTGAGCAACATCGACCCGGCGCTGGAGGAGGCGGCGCGCAGCGCAGGGGCGTCGCCCGTGCGCGCCTTCCGCGATGTGGTCATCCCGCTGGTGCGCGCCAGCATCGTCGCCGGGTGGTTTCTGGCGTTCATGCCCGCGCTGACCGAACTGACGCTCTCGGCGCTGCTCTTTTCGGTGGGCAACGAGACGATCGGGCAGGTGGTGTTCGGCTTGTATCAGGAAGGGCGCTTCAACCTGACGGCGGCGCTGGCGTTCAGCGTGACGATCGGCGTGCTGCTGCTCAGCATCCTGCTCAGCCGGCTGACGCGCGGTCGGGTATTGATCTGATCAACAGGACATCGATCCCCATGACACTGCTTGAACTGCACCAACTGGAGAAGGCGTATGCTGACGCGCACGCGCCCGCCGTGCGCGCGCTGACGCTGAACATCGCGCGCGGGGAATTCGTCACGCTGCTCGGTCCGTCGGGATGCGGCAAGACGACCACACTGCGGATGATCGCCGGGTTCATCAAGCCGACGGGCGGGCTGATCCGGCTGGACGGGCGCGTGCTGGCGAATGCGGCGGACGGCGCGTTCGTCCCGCCGGAGGCGCGCGGCATGGGCATGGTCTTCCAGTCGTATGCCGTGTGGCCCCACATGACCGTTGCCGCCAACGTCGCCTACCCGCTCCGGCTGCGCCGCACCGCCCGCGCCGACATCGACCGCCGGGTGAGCGCGATGCTGGAGCTGGTCGGCTTGGGTGGCTTCGCCAGGCGCTACCCCAGCCAGCTTTCCGGCGGTCAGCAGCAGCGCGTGGCGTTGGCGCGGGCGCTGATCGCCGAACCGCAGGTGCTGCTGCTCGATGAGCCGCTGAGCAATCTCGACGCGCAGCTCCGTGAGGCGATGCGCGGCGAACTGATCGACCTGCACCGCCGCACCGGGGTGACGGTCGTGTACGTCACGCATGATCAGGCGGAGGCGCTCGCCATGTCTGACCGGGTGGTGATCATGCAGCAGGGCGCGGCGCTTCAGGTGGGCACGCCCGCCGACGTGTACCATCGCCCGGCGCATCCGTTCGTGGCGGGGTTCATCGGCGCGGCGAACACCCTGCCCTGTCGGGTGATCGGCTGGTCAGCGGGCGAGGCGGAGATCGCCCTGCCGGGCGTTGAGGCGCACGTCCGCGCCGGGTACGCCCTCGACCAGCCGCCGGATGCGCCGCTGCTGGTGGTGCGCCCGGAACAGGTGCGCCTGCACGAGGCGGGCGCAGGCTGGTTGGACGCGACGGTGCTGCGCCGTCAGTTCCTCGGCGAGGCGCACGAGGTGAGCGTCGAGACGGCGCACGGCGTGCTGCGCGCCAGAGCCGGGGCGATCGATGCGCCGCCGCCCGGCGCGCGCGTCGGCGTGACGTGGACGGGCGGCTGGCTGGTGGGGTAGAGAGGGCGATACCGGTATCCACCATGACACGCAGCATGTCACTCACATGACGTGAACCGCCCACGACATGCGTGGGTGGGCGGTGCGTGTCATGTCTGCCCTGAAAGGCTGCACGTTCTGACTGCCTGTCACCGCCCACTGCCCCGGGACGCGTGCATGTCAGTCGCATCCCCATGTGCATATTCTGTTCATAAAGGTCTTTAAAGGTTCACTAAACCAATTTATTTTTATCTTTTCGTAATCGCTTGCGTGTGATCGCAATTATCGATATGCTGTCATGTATTCGATCATATGGGAAAAGAACGGGGAAGTGGACTGCCCTCAGCGACGCAAACTGCATCTGTCCACCGAGGTCATCGAGGCTGACACCCAGCCTGACCATACTGCTGTTGATTTGATTACAAGGAGGCAAATTTGCCCGGTCTTCATCTGGCATATTCTCTGAAGGTACTGCTTGCGGCATTTGTTCTTTCGGTGACTGTGCAGTCGAGCGCAGCAGCACAGTCGTCATCGGAGTGGGTCTATGCAGTCGTTGAAAGTGTCCCAAAGATCGAACTGATTTTTTCCGGTGAACTCTCGACTCTCACGTTCTACGATCCGGCTGCGGGCGACCAGCCGCCGCTGCGTACCAGGCTGGATATTGCGCCGGCATTTTACGGTCCGATCTCCAGCACATTTCTCAGTCCGGATCGCACCCTGTTCACCGCTTTCCTCGCTGATTCCTATCAGGAACGCTATCGAGTGATATTTCGGATTTTTCGGGCGGATGGCAGTGTGCTTCGCGATCTTCCGAGCGGTTCCTTTCCCATTCACCGAAGCTGGAATGCTCCGCTTGCCGACCCGATGGTAAGCTGGTCGCCAGACTCGACCATTCTGGGATTGAATTCCTCGGTTGCAACCGGGGATTACACGACGAATTATTTCGTGGAAACCGACACATTGACCAAACCCCTGATCGGAACGGGTGTATACAATTCGGGTCCCTGGCACATTGCCTGGCGACCTGGAGATTTCCCGGCACAGTTCGCCTCGATGTATTACACATGTCCCACCGAGGAAATCTGCTCCGGAGACCTGCGCCTGACTGATGCACACACACAGTTGTCAGTCGTCGTCAATGACTTTTCGAGTATGCCTCTCCCCTTCTCAAATGCGTGTGAACTGCAATGGTCGCCTGATGGGAGATACCTGGCTTTCCTGTCGTCGTGCAGTGATGTACCGGGGCTGCCGACGGATGTCTTTCTGTGGCAGCCGGAGACGAATACCATCACACAGGTGACCCACATCACCCATCCCTTCTACCTCAGCAATCAGCAGCATGTCAGCGTCGCGTCGATTTTCGACTTATTCTGGTACGACAACGATACCCTGTTCATCAGCGTCACGCAGGTCACCAGTGGTGAAGTGGAAAGCGAAACGATCGTTTATCATCTTTCCAGCGCAAGTATGACCTCTCTATCCGGGATGATGATGCGGCATTGGAGACGTAATCCAGTCACCGGGCAGCTCGCCTATCGCGCTTTCATGCCCGACTCTCAGAATCTGCTTTCCCGTGAGGCAGGCATCCAGATCGCCACCTTTGCCGGAAATACCCTCACCGTACAGGCAAATCTCGGTGATGGCAGTGGTCTCGACTGGTCACCGGACGGCGCAGTTCTCGCCTGGATGAGGTCCGATGTCTCGGTTGACGGACAATTCCTCAGCACACTGGCGTTCTATCACGTGGCAAGTGGAGTGACGCAGCACATCGATGTGTCAACGAACGGACGGCTCATCCCCGTAGGCTGGGTGCGCCGCCCAACGATCTCCCAGCCGTAAAATCGACCGCCCGTGCGCTTACGTGTCGCTGACCTTCGACCATCGCGTCATGGACGGCGCAGGCGCAGATGCCTTGGAGAGGGGTAGGAAACATCCAGGTTTCCGGGGTGAGGTTGGGGCAAACAGACGTCAAAAACGAGTTTGCAGACACACTCCAGCAGCAGGGCAACCCTACCGCGTCGCCTCTGCTCAGCCCGTGATCGTGAACGTCACAGGCGTGCCGGTGCCGATCGGCGCGCCGTTGACCGTCATCTGCACTGCCCAGCTCCCCGCCGCCAGCGGAACCTGCGCGCCAGGCGCATGGAACCAGATGCACGCGCCGTTGATGGCGAAATCGGGCGTCCATTCGTAAAATGCCACTTCCGCCCCGTCGCGCGTCCAGCGGGAGGTCAGGCGCGTGCCTGGGGTGATGTTGCGCGCCGTGCCCACCACGTACAAATCCGCCACGCCGAGGCTGAACGAGGTCGAGGGGTTGATGGCGCAGTCGTTCGCGCCCACGCGCGCTGTGACCACGATGTCGGTCACGGTCGGGGCGTTCGGGTCGGGCGTGCCGCTGCTGGCGGGTACGCCTGCCAGCGGTGTCGGCGTCGGTGCGCCCAGCGTCACCCCGCCGCGCGCGCCGACGCCGGGCGTGATCAGCGGGTTGGCGATCACGGGTAGGTCGGAGGTGGGGATGCCCGCGCCGGACAGAGGGGAAGCCTGTGACAGCACTTCAGCGGTGAAAAGCGGCTCGGCAGCGGCGGGGGTGGGAAGGAGCGGCTGCGCCGTCGCCATGCCTGGGATGAACGGCACCTCGACGAACGGCGTGCCGAGCGCGATCAGGGTGGCGGCGATGCGCGTGCCTTGCAGGTCGGCGTCCGCCATCGCGCGCATGGCGTATTCCGCCGTCACCGCCAGGCGGTCGGCGTGAGTGGTGGCGGTGGCGCGGATGGCGGCGATCTGCGTGCGGGCGATCTCGCTTTGCAGGTTTTCCGCCTGAATGTCGGAAGGCTGGGCGAAGAAGTTGCACGCACTCGTCAGCAGGGTGAGGGCGATCAGGCTGCACGCGGTGAGGATGCGCGCGTATCCACCCCAATTCACCACTCGCCTTGCCAACCGTTCATCTCGCATCGGGCTTGCCTTTCACACATCAGGGCGTGGCGTTCGGGCTGAACGCGATCTCGTCCAGCGCGAACGGAAGCTGCGGCGCGAACAGGCGCACGGGCAGCGGCGCAAGCGACGCCTGATCGAAATTGGCGACGATCAGCCGACCGTCTGCGGTGGCTTTGACGTCGCTCGCCCCGCGAAAGCCGCTGGCGATGTAGGTGAGCGCGCCGTTCGCCCCGCCCGCTTCTGTGCCGATCGGGTCGATGCGGGCGATGCTGTTCGTGCCCAGCGCGGCGACGTAGATCGTCCCGTCCGGCGTCACGGTGATGCCGTCGAAGCCGGGCGGACGCTCGCGCAGCGGGTGGCGGTAGATCAGCGCCGACTCGCCCGCTGCGACGGAGACGCGGTAGATTTCGTTCAGCTCGGCGTCGGTGATCAGCAGGCTGTCGGTGGTCGGGTCGTAGGTGATGCCGGTGATCCCGCGCCGCGTCGGGAGGGTCACCCCGGCGGGGGGCGGGTCAATCGGCGGCGGAACCCACCACACCGCGCCGCGACGATCCGGCGTGAAGCGCCACACTTCGTTGCGCCCAGGGTCAGTGACGAAGATGCCGCCGTCTGGTGTCACGGTCATGTCGTTGGGCGAGACGAAGCCACGTTCGTCATCGATGATGGCGAATTCGCTGACCGCCCCGGTGCGCGCATCCAGCCGCATGATGCGCCCGCCCGCCGTGCGCGGATCGGGGTCGCTCTGGTCGAGGACGAGCAGGGCGAGGTCTGGCGCGGGCGCTTCGGCGATGGCGCTGACCGCGCCGATCGCATCGCGCGATCCGGCGATTTCGGTGACCGCGCCATCGGCGGCGATGCGCCAGATCGCGCCGCTGCTGAAGCTGCCCGTGAACACCGTGCCATCGCGCCCGACCAGCACGCTGGCGGGGTAGGCGTCATCGCCAGGCAGTGTAGCGAACTGGCGCACCGTCACGCCGTCGATCAGCGGCGCACCCTGGACGCGCGCGCCGCCCGTCAGCGCGCCCTGGATCAGCACCCACGTCACGGCGACGATCGCCATCAGGATGCCGCCGAAAATCATGAAGAACACCAGCCGCCGCTGCCACAGCGAGAGATAGCGCAGATTTTTCAGCATGGGGTATGGTCGGTTCTCATCGTTTGATCGGTCGTTTGCGGGTAGCACTATATCACGGTTTCGCTGAACCGCAACACACTTTATAATGCCCTTGCGACAAAAATGAAACACCTTGTCAGGGTGGAAAGACACGACATGAGCAAACTGGTGCTGGTCATCGATGACGAGCCGTCCAACCGGGAACTGATCGAGGCATTCCTGAAGCGCGCGGGCTACACCCCGCATGGTGTCTTCAGCGGTGAAGAGGCTCTTGCCGCGCTGTTCAGCGGCGAGATCAGCCCGGCGCTGGTCGTCACCGACGCGCGTCTGGGCACGCTGGACGGCTTTGAAGTGTGCGCGCAGATCAGGGGCAATCCGCAGACGGCGGCGCTGCCCGTGATCATCATGAGCGCCTCGAAAATGCCGGAAGACTATCGGCGTGCCAAAGACTCTGGCGCGGATGTGTACTATCATAAGCCGGATGGCTGGCAGGGGTTGATCGCCCAGGTGCGCGCCCTGATCGGCTGAAATCCGTTCGGTCATGTGAGGTGCGAGCGCGCATGGGACGCTATCGGCGCGGTAGGCGGGGCGATTTTCCCGCGTGGTTGTCATTTCTGATCGCGGTCGGCTTGGTCTTCGGCGGGTTCTACCTGTTCCAGGGGATGCAGGAATTCTTCAGGACGGGCGGCTTGGGGGTGCAGGAGGCGACGCGCCAGGCGGAGATCATCGCCAGCGCGACGGCGGAGCGCGTCACCAGGCTGCCGGGCGGCGGATCAGGCATCGCGGCGGCGGTCACCCTGCGCCCCACCGCCACCCCGCCCCCGCCGTGCCAGGATTTTCGGGTCAGCGTGCGCGCGGGCATCGTGCGCGCCAGCCCCGCCTCCAGCGGCGCGGTGCTGACGCAGTTGAACGAAGGGGCGACGGTGTGCGTGCTGGGGCGCGAGACGGGCAGCGAGTGGTACACGCTCGACCTCAACCCGAACACCCGGCGCATCGAACTGGCGTACATGCACGAGAGCGTCATCCGCGCCGTCAACCCGACCGCCACGCCGACGCGCACCCTGCCGCCCACCCGCACCAGCACGCCCGCGCCGCCCACGCCCACCCTCGACCCGGCGCTCATGCCCACCCTGCCGGATTTCGTCCCCTCCATGCCGCCCGTGCCGATGCTGGCGACGGTGACGCCCCGCCCGTGAGCGGGGTTCAGGGGGTTTCGCCGCGCCAGAAGCGCTCGATGGCGTCGTTGAACGGCGCGCCTGTCTCCTGCACGGCGTGTTTCGCGCCTGGGATGACCAGTCGCGCCGCGCCGATCCGCTCGGCAACCGCATCCGCCACCGCGTCGTATGCCGCGCTGTGCCCGCCGCTGATCACCAGCCTGCGGAACGGGGCGGTGAGCAGCGCGGGCGGCACGACCGCTTCGGCGGGCGGGCGCAGCGCCCGGATGTCGTCGGAGAGTGCCAGCAGGCGTTCGGGCAGGGGCGGCGGGGGCAGCAGGTTTTCTTCCCCGGCTGCCAGCGCGAAAAAGCGGCGCAGGAACGCCTCCCGGTCGGTCACCGTCCACACCTCCTCCAGCGCCGCGCGCATGGCGGTGATGGCAGGGTGCGGGAATAACGGGCTGAAGATCGGCGGTTCGATGACCGCCAGCGATTTCACCGCCCCAGGGCGCAGCGCCGCCGCGTACAGCGCCACCACCCCGCCATAGCTGTGCCCGACCACATGCGCGCCCTCTTCGCCGAACAGCGCGGCGATGTGCGGCGCGTCCTGCTCAAAATCGCGCGCGCCGATGTCTGGCGATCGCCCGTGCCCAGGGCGATCCGGGATGATCAGCCGCCAGCGCGCCGCCAGCGGCTGCTGCGCGCGGAAACTCGATGCCCCGTTCGCACCCGCACCGTGAATCAGCACCACGCGATCGCCCGTTTCGCCCCATTGTTCGGCGTACAGCGCCACACCCTTCTGTGTCATGTCAAAATCCACCCTGCCCGTCCATGCCGACCTGTGTTATCCTGATATGGTATCTGCGCGATCCCGCGCCCGAAAGTGTGACCCCGCCTCATATCCGCATTCTGACGCACCATGCAGGCGGCGCGCGCTGCCTTACTGACAAGCCACCTCCACCCCTCTCCAACGTTCCGCGCCGGGCATGTCCCGTGCCACTGCGGATGTTGCCTGGTGCATCATGAGGGGAAAGTGCTTGCACACACCCCTGTCTTTTCGCGTTTCCCAATCTTTCCGAGGTCGCATGACATTTTCTGAACTCAATCTGATCGAGCCGATCCTGCGCGCTGTGCAGCAGGAAGGCTACACCACCCCCACGCCCATCCAGCAGCAGGCGATCCCGCATGTGCTGGCAGGGCGAGACCTGATCGCCTGCGCCCAGACGGGCACGGGCAAGACGGCGGCATTCGCGCTGCCGCTCATCCAGCATCTCAGCCAGGGCAGCGGGGCGGTGGATGCCCGCCCTGCTCAGGCGCGCGGCGATCGCCGTGATGACCGCCGCCCGCGCCGGCGCATCCGCGCGCTGGTGCTGTCGCCGACGCGCGAACTAGCGCTGCAAATTCTGGAGAGCTTCAACGCCTACGGCAGGTACACCGGGCTGAAGGCGACCGTCATCTACGGCGGTGTGGGGCAGAACCCGCAGGTGCAGGCGATGCGCGCCGGGGTCGATGTGCTGATCGCCACGCCGGGTCGCCTGCTCGACCTGATGGGGCAGGGCTACGTGCGTCTGGAAGCGGTCGAACGCTTCGTGCTGGACGAGGCGGACCGGATGCTCGACATGGGCTTCATCCATGACGTGCGCCGGATCATCGCCGCCCTGCCCGCCCAGCGGCAGACGCTGCTCTTCTCCGCCACCATGCCCGCCGAGATTCAGGCGCTGGCGGACGACATCCTGAACCAGCCGGTGCGCGTCGAGGTGACGCCGCCCGCCACGACGGTGGAGAAGATCGCCCAGTCGGTCTACTTCGTCGCCAAACGCAACAAGCGCGCCCTGCTCGAACACCTGCTCGACGACGCCGCCATCCGTCGTGCGCTGGTCTTCACGCGCACCAAACACGGCGCGAACAAGCTGGCAGAGCAGCTTGAAGAGGCGAACATCATGGCGGAGGCGATTCACGGCAACAAATCGCAGACCGCGCGCGAAAAGGCGCTCTCCAACTTCAAATCCGGCATGACGCGCGTGCTGGTGGCGACGGACATCGCCGCGCGCGGCATCGACGTGGATGACGTGACGCACGTGATCAATTTCGACCTGCCCTACGAACCGGAGAGCTACGTCCACCGCATCGGGCGGACGGCGCGCGCCGGCGCATCGGGCATCGCTTTCTCGTTCTGTGACGAGGAAGAGTTTCGCCTGCTGCGCGACATCCAGCGCCTGATCCGCATCGACGTGCCCGTCGCTGACGATCATCCGTATGCGCTGCCCCAAAGCGCGTATGAGGAGGCGGTGCGCGGCGGCGCGCCTGGTGCGCCGCGCCGTTTCGGGTCGCGCCCGAACGGGAACAATAGCAGCGGCAATCGCAATCACGGCGGCAGTGCCCGCCGGG
>CAZTLS010000064.1:0-18991 GCA_964614405.1 uncultured Pleurocapsa sp. | reverse complement strand
CGGTTTGACCGTCTCGACCTGCGTCTGCTGGAGCATGATCTCGCTCAGCCAGACGCGGTACGGGTCGCGTTCGCCGCGCCAGGGCAGCGCCACACCCTGCGCGTCATACCACGCCAGCAGCGGCGCGGCTATCGTTTCCTGAGGCTCCAATTGAGATACACTCCCTGCATTCCGTTGTTGGTCATGCCCAGTTTTTGCAGGATGCGGCGGCTGCCTTCGTTGTCGGGCAGGCATTCGGCGGTGATCGTCAGCACGTCTGGCTGGCGAAACGCCCACTCGACCAGCGCGCTGACGGCTTCATACGTATAGCCCTGCCGACGATAGGACGGGGCGATACCATAGCCGATCTCGATGCAGCCGCGCCGATCCGGTTTGCCCTTGAAGCCGAGCGAGCCGATCACCGTGCGCGGGCTACGCAGCAGCATCAGCCATAAACCGAATCCGGCGACGGCGCTGTCTTCCCGAAGCTGCCAGGCGTAGTAGCTGAGCAGCCCGCGCCCATCCTCTTCCAGCCAGACGGGATCGATATGCGCCCCGATGAGCGACTCGATCTGGCGTCTGCCCGCGCCCGCCGCCTCCGCCATCTGCGGGGGACAGGGGATGAGCGTCAGGCGGGGGGTCTGCACCTGCATGATTGGCGTCCTTGCTTGCGTGATAGTTTTTCTCATTTGTAAATCAATTTTGCCAAAAGGGAAAGTGAAGGGGTAAACGAAAGAGCGGACTGTGTATCATAATGATGCACACTCAATCGACATACACACTGAACTGAGGACACATACCATGCACATCGCCATTCACGAGTCGCTTTTGCCTGGGCACGATGCCGACTCGCGCTTCGCCGCCGCCGCTCATCTGGGCGCAGACGGCGTGACCGTCTTCGGAGACGGGCTGGATGCGCGCATCGAGTCGATCATCACAGCGGCGCGGACGCACGGGCTGCGCGTCGCCGCCATCGACTACGCACGTCAGGGTGCGCTGCTGCACCCCGACGTGCCGACGCGCGAGCGCGCCCTCGACCTGCTGCGCGCCAACATCGGCGCGGCGGTCGATCTCGACGCGGCGGGCGTGCTGGTCGTGCCGCATTACGGGGCGTATCACCTGCCCGACCTCTTCCCCTGGAAATCGAGCAGGGAACTGCACGCCGAACTGCTGCACATGCACCTGCGCACCCTGTCCGACTTCTGCTACGCCCTCGGATCATCGCTCTTCATCCAGACCGCCCCGTCCGACCAGACGGCGTTCATCAGCCGCGTCGAGCAGGCGGAAGCGGTCATCAAACGCATCAAGCACCCCAATGTGCGCGGCGCGATCGACTTCGCCGCGCTGCTGGCGGAGTCCCATCCGGCGGAAGCGCTGCGCCGTCACGGGCGCGGGGCGGCGGTGGCGCTGCTGCCCCTCAGCCTGATCGATCGTGCGCCACTGAGCGTGCTGAGCGGGATCGGCTTCGACGGCTGGGTCGTGCTGACGGGCGAGGCGGGCAGCCTCTCTGCCGAACATCTGGCAGCGGTGCGCGCAGCATTTCCGGCGTGACAAGCCGTCGATTTTTTGCGATCATCAGGATCGTGACTGATCAAGGCAGGCTTGTACAGGTAAACCGTGACTGAAACCATGACCCTTTCCCCGCTGACCATCGGCGGGCTGACCATCGACACACCGCTCACCCTCGCCCCGATGGCGGGACAGACCAACCATGCCATGCGCGCCATGTGCCGCCGCTACGGGGATGTCGGTCTGGTGTGTACTGAGCTGCTCAGCAGTGTGGCGCTCACCCGACGCAATCCGCAGTCCTACGCCATGTTCGACTGGCAGCCGAAAGAACACCCCTTTGCGGTGCAGTTGTTCGGCGCAGACCTGAAGCAGATGGCGGATGCCGCACAGATGGTGGTCGAAGACGGCGCGGCGATCGTGGACATCAACATGGGCTGCTGGGTCCCCAAAGTCGCCAAGACGGGCGCGGGCGCAGCGCTGATGCGCGATGTGTGCGTGGCGGCGTCAGTCGTCAGAACGGTGGTCGATGCGGTGCGCGTGCCCGTCACCGTCAAGATTCGCGCGGGCTGGGAGCCGGACAACCCCACCTGTGTCGAATTCGCCAAAGCTGCTCAGGATGCCGGGGTGCAGGCGATCGCTGTCCATGCCCGCTTCGCTGTGCAGGGCTTCACGGGTGAGCCGGACTGGGCGTGGATTCGGCGCGTCAAAGAAGCGGTCAGCATACCGGTCATCGGCAACGGCGATGTGCGAACCGCCGATGATGCGCTGCGGATGTTCCGCGAGACGGGCTGTGATGCAGTCATGATCGGGCGGGCAGCGCTGGGGCGTCCCTGGATTTTCCGCCAGATCGCGCACGAACTGCGGACGGGCGAAGCGCTGCCCGAACCGCTGCCCTCAGAGAAGATTCAGGCGTGCATCGACCACGCGCGGCTGACACTGGAGTCCACGCGGCTGGCGCAGCGTCAGGCGATTCTGGAGATGCGCGGTCAGCTCACCAAATACAGCTTCGGCATCCCAGGCGCGGCGTCGATCCGCGATCGGCTGGTGCATATGGAGTCGCTGGCGGATGTCGAAGACATCCTGATGCCGTTTCTGGAACGGGAACGCGCGCGCGAAGCGGAGCTGGCGCTCGCCTGACCGGTCAGCCGCCGCTGGGCGGTGACGGGTTCGACCATGTGCCGAAGCCGCCTTCGGACGGCGGCGGCTCAGCCGGGTGTGCCGCGCCATTGCCCGATGCCGGCGGCGTCGGCGGGGGCGCGCCATACGGGGCGCTGGCGCTCGTGCCGCCCGGTTCGCTCTTCAGCGGCGGCTTGCCCGACCACGCGCCGAGGTTGGTCGCCTGGCGCAGGCTGTTGACATCCTTCTGCACTTCGTTGAGCGAGTCCTGCACCGGTTTGGTGACCGGGGTGAGCGCGCGTGAGACCTCACGGGCGAAGTTTTCGCGCGTGGGTTCCTGGGGCACTTTGAAATCGACGCCCGCCTGATCGAGTTCCTTCTGGATCATGCCCGCTGCTTCGCTCCACATGCGGCGCAGCGTCGCCACGTATTTGCCGAGGGTGTATGACCAGGCGATCATCCGCTTCGGACCCGCCACGATGACGGTGATCAGCAGGATGAGCAGCAGTTCCATGCCGCCGATGCCGAACAGTTCCATCTGTGCCGCCTCTCATGCCTGATGACGAGATGGGTCGATTATAGCACGCGCAGTGGCGTGTCATGGGATTTTACGATCGGGATGGGATGAATGGATGGATCGTCACGAAAAAACGACGGGGCGATCGGTGATCGATCGCCCCATCGTCAGGATCAGACCAGCGCGGCGGGGTTCTCCAGCAGCGTCTTGATGCGCTGCACGAACTGCGCGCCCTCCGCCCCATCGCTGACGCGGTGATCGACGCTGACGGTGATCTTCATGCGATTGCCCACGCCGAGGGTGCCATCCGGCAGCACGACGGGAATCTTCTTGGCACTGCCGACCGCGAGGATGCCCGCTTCCGGCGGATTGATGATCGCCAGGAAATGCTCGACATCATACGGACCGAGGTTGCTGACGGTGAAGGTGCTGCCCTGAATGTCGTCCGGCTTGACCTTGTTGTCACGGGCACGGGCGATCATCTCTTTGTTGGCGGCGGCGATGGCGCTCAGCGACATGCGATCGGCGTCTTTCGCCACCACGTTGATCAGCCCGCCGTTGGGCAGCGCCACTGCGATGCCGATATGGATGCGCTTGTGCCGCGCCAGCCTGTCGCCGTAGTAGTGCGTGTTCAGGTTGGGGAAATCGCGCAGCGCCAGCGCCGTCGCCTTGACCACCAGGTCATTGACGCTGATCTTGTGCGCATCGTCCAGCGCGGCGTTGATCTGCTTGCGGAACGCCAGCAGCGGCTCGACATCGACTTCGACGGTGACGTAGAAGTGCGGTGTCTGCTGTTTGGCGTCCACCATGCGTGCGGCGATGCGGGAGCGCATTCTGCTCGTCTCGATGATCTCGACATCCGGTCCTTCGGGCAGTTTGCCGAAAGTCGGCGCGGCGACCGCCGGGGCGGGCGCAGGCGCAGGCGCGCTGACCGTCACCGGGGCGGGCGCGGCGGGCGTGTAGCCCTCGACATCCGCCTTGACGATACGCCCGCCAGGTCCCGTGCCGGGGACGGCGTGCAGGTCGATGCCGCGCTCCGCCGCGATCTTGCGGGCGACGGGGGACGCCTTGATGCCATCGGGCAGATTGCCGTCCGCTTCCTGCTCCACCGGAGCGGGCGCAGGGGCAGATGCGGCAGCGGGTGCTGCACCGTTCGTCTTAGCGGCAGGGGCAGCCGACGGCGCGGGCGCGGCGCTTTCGCCTGCCGCGCCGACCATGCCGATCACCGCACCGACGCGCAGCGCCTGACCGGGCGTGCCGTTCAGTTGCAGGATCGTGCCAGACACCGTGACGGGCACTTCGACCGTCGCCTTGTCCGTCTCGATCTCCGCGATCACATCCCCGCTGGCGATGCTGTCACCGACCTGTTTCGTCCAGTTCAGCAGAATGCCTTCTTCGACGCCGGAACCGACGTCCGGCATGATGATTTCCTGCGCCATCAGCGTAATACCTCCCGGACAGCCTTGACCACTTTATCCGCGTTGGGCAGCGCCATCAGCTCGATCTCTTTGGCGTAAGGCAGGGGCACATCCATCGCGCTCACCCGCTTGATCGGCGCGTCCATGTAATCGAATGCCGCTTCCTGAAGCTGCGCGGCGATCTCGCTGCCAAAGCTGAAATGCGGCAGCGACTCCTCCACGACCACGCAGCGGTTGGTCTTCTTAAAGCTCTCGAACACCGGCTCCAGATCGAGAGGGCGCAGCCAGCGCAGATCGACCACTTCCGCCTCGATGCCTTCCTTCGCCAGGATCGCCGCCGCCTCCAGCGACCATTCGACGCCGCGCGCATAGCTGACCAGCGTGACATGATCGCCGCGCCGCTTGACGTCGCTTTTGCCGATCGGGATGAGATATTCTTCGTCCGGGATCGGGCTGGGCTTGGGGTAGAGGGCGATCGACTCGGTGAACAGCACCGGGTTGTCATCGCGGATCGCCGCCTTCAGCATCCCCTTCGCGTCATAGGCATTGGACGGGCAGGCGACGTACATGCCTGGGAAGTGGGCGAAGATCGGCTCTGGCGTGTGCGAGTGCGTCGCGGTCGCCTGATTGCCCCACCCCGACGCGGCGCGGATGACCAGCGGCACGCGGAACTGCCCGTTGAACATGTAGTGAATTTTGGCGGCGTGATTGATCAGCGCGTCAATCGACAGGAAGGCGAAATTGATCGTCATGATCTCGGCGACCGGGCGCAAGCCCGCCATCGCCGCGCCGACGGCAGCCCCGGCGATAACCATCTCGCTGATCGGGGTGTCACGCACGCGCCGCTCGCCGAACATCTCCATCAAGCCGCGTGTGACGCGGTGCGTGCCCTGCCACGCGCCCACTTCCTCGCCCATGATGAACACGCGCTCGTCGCGCTCCATCTCTTCGATCAGCGCGGCGCGCAGCGCCTCACGCATGGGTACGTTTTTCTCTGCCATCGGCTCGCTCACTCCACCACAATATGGTTGATCAGGTCTTCGTAGGTCGGTACAGGGCTGTCCTCGGCAAACCGCACCGATTCCTCGACAATGGCATGGACTTCGGCGTCGATGCGCTTCAGCTCGTCCTCCACCCCCTCAAAGCCCGCCAGCAGACGGTTCTTCAGCAGCGTGATCGGGTCTTTGTTCGCCTGCCAGTCATCCAGTTCGCGGCGCAGGTCGTCGCGGGTGTCATACTGCTTGTCCGAGACGCCATGCCCCTTGTAGCGGTAAGTGAGCATCTCGATCAGCACGGGACCCTTCTTGCGCGCGTATTCGACGGCTTCGCTCACCGCGTCGTAGACCGTCACCACGTCCTGCCCGTCGATGCGCCCGCCTTCCTTCATGCCGTAGGCGACCGCGCGCTTGACCAGTTCCGGCTGCCCGCTGGCGTCTTCGATGCGCGTGCCCATGCCGACGAAGTTGTTCTCGATGATCCACACAACGGGCAGGTTCCACACCGCGCTCAGGTTGAGCGACTCGTGGAAATAGCCGTTGTTGGTCGAGCCGTCGCCCATAAAGCACAGCACGACATTTTCCGTGTCAGTGTAGCGCTCTTTCAGCGCAATGCCTGCTGCCAGCGGCAGATGCCCGGCGACGATGGCATATCCACCCCAGAAATTGTGCGCGCGCGATGCCAGGTGCATCGACCCGCCCTTGCCGCCGCTCACCCCGGTGCGTTTACCCATCATCTCCGCCATGATCGGGTTGGCGGGCACGCCGCGCGCCAGCGCCAGCCCATGATCACGGTAACCGGTGATCACGTGATCGTCAGGACCGATCGCCGCCAGTGCCCCAACGCCGACCGCCTCATGCCCGCTGTACAGATGCAGGTAGACACCGGTGATCTTCTTCTGGTGATACAACTCGTCGCAGCGTTCTTCAAACTGGCGGATCAGCACGATCTGGCGATACCAGTCGAGCAGGGTCACTTTGTCCAGCGATCTGGTATTCGTCGCCATGACGCCTCCTGTTATGGGTCACTCTCACTCTCTGGCGGCTGTGCCGCGCAGAGTATGGAAAAAAGATACGGATGAATGGTCAATAGTGTATCGTAAAGCCCCGGTGATCTCAAATGATTCGTCGGCGCGCTGCATGAGTGGATGCTCAGCAGCACAGCAAGCCGTGCCTTGCCCGCCGCGCCGCGATGGATTACGATCGCCATTCGCTGCCCACAGGCGGCGCTGCCTGTCTTCAACCATGATGGATGCCCGCCATGCCTTCGACATTCCGCGAACTGATGCCTCAGCCCTTTGCCCTGATCGAAATCCCTGCCCGCACCCGGCGCGACCCGGAAAGCAATCGGCGGATCACCGAAATTCCTGCCTACAGCATCGCCCGCTACCCGGTCACCAATGCCCAGTTTGACCTGTTCATCCGCGCGGGCGGTTACACCACCGACCGCTGGTGGACGCTGGACGGCGAACCCTGGCGCGCCGCCAGCCAGGGGACGCACCGCCGCTACTGGGACACGACCTTTCCCGACCGCCTCACGCCGGACGATCACCCGGTCGTCGATGTGACGTGGTATGAGGCGATGGCGTTCTGTCACTGGCTGGCTGAAGAAACGCGGCAGCATGTGCTGCTGCCCACCGCTGCCATGTGGCGGCGGGCGGCGGGCGGCGAGCGCGGTCTGGTGTATCCCTGGGGGGACGAGTGGGACGGCGAACGCTGTCGGCACAGCGGCAAGCCGTTCGATCCGCTGCTGACCACCCCGGTAACGCGCTACAGCGATGCCGGGGGAGACAGCCCGTTCAGGGTGAGCGATATGGCGGGCAACGTGTGGGAGTGGTGTCTGGACGATGCCGGGTCGGGCGAGATCGACCCGGAGATACGCGCGGAGGCGCGTCTGCTGCTGGGCGGGTCGTGGATCGATGACGATCCGGCGGCATTCCGCATCGACCATCAGGTGAGTGCTGCGCCGGATGAGGCGCGCGCCAACATCGGCTTCCGGATCGCCATCCATCCGCCGTCCGACGACGGGTCGCCGCTGTGGTGGGAGGGGTGAGGCGTCCTGCCGGACTGATCAACCTCACCCCAAACCCCTCTTCAGCGTGAGGGGTATCACTGAGGTCAGCGCAGGAACGAACGATTGCCCAGCAGCATCCGCCCCAGATAGACCACGACGATCGCGCCGACCACCCCGCTGACGATCGTCCAGATGATGCCGCTGCTGGGCAGCCCCAGCAGGCTGAACAGGATGCCGCCGATGATGCCGCCGCCCAAGCCGAGCAGGATGTTGGTCAGCGGCTCATAGCCGCGCCCGCGCAGCACGCGCCCCGCCAGCCAGCCGATGACCGCCCACACCAGCAGCGTGATCAGCAGCCCGACGATATTCCCCAGCAGGCTGAACAGCACCAGCGCGCCGAGGATCACCAGAATGATCATGACGATTCCCATGTGTCTTTCCCTTCTGTGACAGATGGTGTTCAGTTCTGTGAGATAGTACGGATGCGCGCCGCGCTGGGTTGCGATCAGCGCGCCAGCGACGCGATCAGCAGATCGAGCGCCAGTTCGATCTTCATGCCACCCGTCTTGATCTGGTAGTCATACTCCCCCACCTGCTGATACAGCGCTTCGAGCTGCGCCAGTTCAAAGCCGCGCACCTGCCGCGACACCTTGTCCGCGACGAACGGCTGCACGCCCAGCACCGACGCCAGATCGCGCGGGCTGCCACCGCTGTCCAGATGTTCCCGCGCCAGCAGCAGCAGCCGAAACTGGCGCGTCACCATGCCGTACAAGCCGAACGGGTCTTCATGTTGCAGGTCGAGCAGGCGGTGCAGCAGCGCACTGGCGGTGCGGATGCGTCGTTCCGCCAGCGCATCGACCATCGCGTACAGGTTCGCCTCGCTGACATAGGGGGTGAGCAGCGCCACATCCGCTTCGGTGATCGGGCGTCCGTCGGCATATGCCGCCAGCTTGACCAGTTCGTTATCGGCGCGGCGCGGGTCGCTTTTGCCGTCGATGACCGTGACGCTGGCGAGTGCGGCAGCGGCGTCTGGCTCGATCGTCACGCCGTGCGCCTGGCGTGCGCGGCGGATGATCCAGTCGGTGCTGTCTTTGGGGACGGCAGCGTAGCGGATCGTCGCGCCGGGCAGCCCGGAGATCAGCTTGTGCAGGCGATTTTTGCCATCCACTTCCCCATCTTCGATGAGGATCAGGCGGGCGTAATCGGGCAGGGCGGGCAGGTCTGCCTCCAGCAGTTCGCACTGCTTTTTGCCCGTTTCGCCCGCGCCTTTGCGCGTCAGCCAGGCGATCAGCCCGCGCACCAGCACCACCCGGCGTGACGCCAGGAACGGATAGGCGCTGACGGTGGCGATGACCTCCCCGGCGGGCGTGGTCGTGCCGTCGAGCGTGCTGATGTTCATGTCGCCATTCGGCTCAGCACGCCAGGGCGCGATCAGCGCCTCAATCGCCTCCTCCTGTCGCAGGTCATCGTCCCCATGAAACAGGTAGATGGTCGCTTCGTCCACCATGATCGCGCTTCAGCCGCCCGTCGTATGCACGTGATGCACCACCAGCGGCGCATCGCTCCAGAACAGGCGCACTTCGCGCCGCGTGACACCCGTGATCGCCAGATCGCCGGGATCGCCCTCGGTGGTGATATGGCGCTGCAATGCCATGCCGATCGACGGGGAAAAGAGCAGCACCCCGATCGCCAGCGTGAACACCGCCGACAGCCGATCCAGCACCCCGCGCCGCCCGGCTACGCCGACGCCGATCAGCGCCGCGATGCTGACCAGCAGCGCGGTCGTGACCAGATTGGTTCCGCAGTTGGGATGCACCGCCAGGTCGTGTTCGCCCGCGCGCATCCGTCGCAGCGCGTCCGCCGCCGCCCGCTCGATCTGGACGGTGGGCGCTTCGCCCAGCAGCACAAAACCGACGGCATTGCTGCGCCCCGCCATCTGCAAATGCGGCACGCGCGCGCTCAGCAGATGGATGGTGGCGTGTTCCAGCCCGTGATTGCGCCGTGTTTTGCGAATATAGGGCATCTCCAGAAAGGGCTGTATCTGCTGTGCCAGCCGCGCGATCATGACGATTTACCTTACTCTTCACCTATGATTGTCCCGTGTGCAGTGTACCACTGCGCGCGCGAAACCAAAAGCCGTTGTACACTGTCAACAGGTTGAATTCGCAAACAGGAGTCAGGAATGCCCATGCGTCGCATTGGACTGCTTTCTCTGATGATCATTGGGGTGCTGCTGATGGCAGTACCGCTTTTCGCACAGACCACCGCCCAGCCGATCGCCTACGGGGATACGGTCAACGGGCAGCTCACCACCGACGCGCTGGCGCAGCGCTTCACCTTCACCGCCCGTGAGGGGGATGTGGTGACCATCGCGCTCGACTCGGTGAACAACGATTTTGACGCCGTGCTGCGTCTGCTCAACGCCGACGGGCAGCAGGTCGCCTTCAACGACGATCGGCGCGGCTCACGCAATTCAGAGATCACCGCTTACACGCTCGGCAGAGCCGGCGAATACACGATCGTCGCCAGCAGCCTGAACGGACGTCAGACCGGGGCGTTCACCCTGACGCTGCGCGAAGGTGCGCCGCCGACCCCCACTGCGCTGCCCACGTCCACGTCCTTCCCCACCACCGTGCCGACCCAGCTTGCACCCGCCACATCGATCGCTTACGGCGACACGGTGACGGGCGAACTGACCGACATCGCACCCAGCGTGCTGTACACCTTCACTGGCAGCCAGGGTGACGGTGTGCGCGTGACGCTGGACGGGAATCGCGGCATCGACACGACGCTGCGTATTCTGAACCCAGCGGGGCAGGAAGTCGCTTACAATGATGACAGTCGGGGATCGCTCAGCTCGCAGATCGAGTTGTTCGTCCTGCCCGCCGATGGCACGTACACGATCGTGGCGGGAGGCTTCGCCAACAGCGCGCGTGGGACATTCAGCCTGCTGCTGGAGCAGGTGGAAGTGCCCGAACCCGTCGGGGTGCAGACGATCGAGATCGGGCAGACGCTCAACGGCGAGCTGACTCAGACAGACCTGGCGATCAACTACACCTTCAGCGCGACAGAGGGCGATGTGGTCACCATCACCCTGGATGCAGTGGACAATCGCTTCGACGCTTTCCTGCGCCTGCTGGCGGCGGACGGCAGCACGCTGATCACCAACGATGACAGCCGAGGATCGCTCAATTCGCAGATCGCGGGCTTCGTCCTGCCCGCTTCCGGCGAATACACCATCGTCGCCACCAGCCTGAGCGGGAGGCAGACCGGCGCGTTCGTGCTGTCGCTGGAAGAAGGCGTGCCCGTGATGATGATGACCCCCACCCCAACGCCGTTCGCCTTCTTCCCCACCCCGGTTCCCTCCGTCACGTCCGACGGCGGCATGATCGAATATGGGCAGACGGTGACGGGTGAACTGACCGAAGCTGCATTCACCCGTTCCTACACCTTCACAGGTGGTGTAGGCGATACCGTGCTGATCACGCTGGATGCGGTGAACAACGGCTTTGACACCACCCTGACGCTGAGCGACTCGTTCGGCTCGCAGATCGCCTACAACGATGACAGCCGGGGATCGCTCAACTCGCAGATCGGACCGTTCGTCCTGCCCAGCAGCGGAGAATACAGCCTGCTGGTGAACAGCTATCGCGGCAATGCGACCGGCGCGTTCACCCTGATGCTGCGCGTGGTCAGCAGCCAGCCGATCAGCTACAACGAACCCGTCACCCTGAGTTTTGACGAGTTCAACCGCGAATACTTCCTGACGTTCAGCGCCACCAATGGCGACCTGATCGACATCTTCGTGGACAGCAGCCGCACCAACCCGATCGACACTGCACTCAACCTGCTCGATTCGGCGGGTTACACCGTGATCAGCGATCAGGACAGCGGGTCGGGTTCCAACCCGGAGATCAACGGCTACCTGATCTACAACACCGGTACGTACACGATCCAGTTGTTCGCACAGGACACGATGCGTGATGCAGTCGGCGATGTAACGGTGACGCTGATGCGCCGCGTGCCGCCCAGCCTGGACGAAGGGGCACAGACCCTGCGCTTCAGCAGCAGCGTCCAGCAGCAGTCGCTCGCTTTCAGCGGCGTGGGCGGTGAGCGCGTCCGCCTCGTGCTGACGCAGGAAGGTGGCACACCGTCATCGTCCCTCGGTGCAAGCGTGCGCCAGGGTGACAACGAAGTGACCAGCCTGTCCAGCTACAATGCGACGAGTGCGTCGTTCGAGTTCATCGTGCCCGTCGATGGCGATCTGTCGGTCATCGTCAGCGAATACAGCTACACGAACGTCACCATCACAGTGACGCTGGAACGTCTGGGGCGCTGACGCCAGACGAGGGTGAATGATTGCAGAGCGGGCACGGTCAGATTTGGCTGTGCCCGCCCTGTTTCCGGGTTGAATTATCTCCGCCAGATCGGTTACAATCAGATTATCTTCTGGTCCCGTAGCTCAGTGGCAGAGCACCCGCCTTTTAAGCGGAGTGTCGAAGGTTCGAATCCTTCCGGGATCACCTCTCAGCCCGTTTAAAATGCAGCTTTTACCGTAAAATGACATCCTACCCCATTTGTTCGCCAATCAGCGGAGACACCCCACCATGCCCAAATCACTCGTGATCGACCCCGCCGACCAGCGCCGTCAGGACATCCTGCGCGCCCCGAACATCCCGCTCAATGCCTACACGCCTGACCCCGCCGCAGAAGCTGCCCGATATGGGTCAGCGGCACTCGTCGGCATCTACCACGATATGCTGCTGATCCGCGAATTCGAGACAGCGCTGGACAAGCTGAAGAAGGAAGGCACATACGACGGCATCACCTACAACCACAAGGGACCGGCACACCTCTCGATCGGGCAAGAGGCGACCGTCGTCGGGCAAGCTTTTCATCTTGATGTAAACGATCACATCTTTGGCTCGCACCGCAGTCACGGTGAGATCATCGCCAAGAGCCTGAGCGCCATCCGCAAGCTGGACGCCATCACACTGGACGGGATCATGCGCGGTTACTGGGGCGGTGAGACACTGCGCGTCGTCGAGCGCTTCACGCAGGCGACCGGGACGGACGACCTGGCGATCGACTACACCCTCTACGGCGCATTCGCCGAGATTTTCGGGCGCGCAGCCGGCTTCAACCGGGGCATGGGTGGATCGATGCACGCATTCTTCCCGCCGTTCGGCGTCATGCCCAACAACGCCATCGTCAGCGGTTCCGCGCCCATCGCTACCGGGGCGGCGCTCTTCCGCCGGGTCAACCGCGCGCCAGGGATCGTCATCGCCAATATCGGCGATGCCGCGCTCGGCTGTGGTGTCACGTGGGAGTCGATGATCTTCGCGGCGATGGATCAGTACCGCACGCTGTGGGACGCCGACCTCGGCGGCGGACTGCCGATCATCTTCAACTTCATGAACAACTTCTACGGCATGGGCGGGCAGCCCGTCGGCGAGACGATGAGTCAGGGCGTGCTGGCGCGTGCCGGGCTGGGCATCAACCCGGAAGCGATGCACGCCGAACGGGTGGATGGCTACAATCCGCTGGCAGTGGCAGATGCCATCTCCCGCAAGATCAGCGCCCTGGAGTCGGGAGACGGTCCGGTGCTGCTGGACACGATCACCTACCGCTTCAGCGGGCACTCGCCGTCCGACGCCAGCTCGTACCGCGAACGGACGGAGATCGACCTGTGGCGGGCGGTCGATCCGCTGGTCGGCTATCGGGATTACCTGATCGCCAACGGACACACCACCGAAAACGATCTGGATGCGATGCGCGCGGGCGTGCTGGCGCGGCTGCGTCGTGCGCTCGCAGCAGCCGTCTCGCTGGACGAGTCGCCGCGCCTCACCGCCGGGTGGGGCGAGCGCGACGTCATCGGTGGGCTGATGTACGCCAACACCCCCGTCGTCCGTTTTGCCGACCGCGCGCCGGAGGTGCTGCTGCCGATCGAAGCGACGCGGCGGGCAGCCACGCACGCCAAAGCGCGCTTCGGGCTGGACGCCGACGGCACGCCGCTGCCCAAAGCCAAATGCCTGACGTTCGCCGAGGCACTGTTCGAGGCGATGCTCGAAGGCTTTTATACCGACCCGACGATGATCGCCTATGGCGAAGAAAACCGCGACTGGGGCGGCGCGTTCGGCGTGTATCGCGGGCTGACTGAGGCACTGCCCTATCACCGCCTGTTCAACAGCCCGATCAGCGAGGCAGCGATCGTCGGCAGCGCGGTAGGCTATGCTCTGAGCGGCGGGCGCGTGGTGGCAGAGCTGATGTACTGCGACTTCATGGGGCGCGCCGGGGACGAAATCTTCAACCAGATGGCGAAATGGCGATCGATGAGCGGCGGCTTGCTGCCGATGCCGATGGTGCTGCGCGTATCCGTCGGCGCGAAATACGGCGCACAGCACTCGCAGGACTGGTCATCGCTGGCGGCGCACATTCCGGGTTTGCAGGTGTTCTTCCCAGCGACGGCATACGACGCGAAGGGGATGCTGGCGCTGGCGCTGAGCGGCAGCGATCCGGTCATCTTCTTCGAGAGCCAGCGCCTGTACAGCGAACCGGAAACGCTGGTGCCAGGCGGTGTGCCCACCGAGGCGTACACTGTGCCGCTGGGCGCACCGGTCATACGGCGGGCGGGCGACGACCTGACCATCGTCACCATCGGGGCGGCGCTCTATCGCGCGCTGGAGGCGGCGGATACGCTCAGGGCACGCTGGGGGCTGAACGCCGAGGTCATCGATGCCCGCTTCCTCGCACCGCTCGACCTGGAGCCGATCGTCGCTTCAGCGCGCAAAACCGGGCGCATCGCTTTCATGTCCGACGCGGTGGAACGCGGATCATTTCTGCACACGCTGGCGTCACAGGTAGGGATGCTGGCGTTCGGGGCGCTCGATGCGCCGCCGCTGGTGATCGGATCGCGCAACTGGATCACCCCGCCTGCTGAAATGGAGGAAGATTTCTTCCCACAGGCAGCGTGGCTGATCGACGCCATCCACGAACATATGCTGCCGCTGGAGGGGCACACACCGACCACCATGCAGACGGGCGCAGAACTGCTGCGCCGCGTCCGTGCGGGCGTGTAGGCGCGATCAGGCGTTGGGGCGGTTGGTGATCAGCCGCTCCACCAGAGTGCGCAGTTCGCGCAGCGAGACCGGCTTGGAGAGGAAGAGGTCGAAGCCGAGCTGTTCGCAGGTGCGGCGGTAGTGGTCTTCGCCAGAAACGATGATGACTTCCGCCGTGCTGTGCGCCCGGTCGCGCAGGTCGCGCAGCAGATCGGTTCCATGTTCCCCACCCAGACGCATATCGCAGATGATGACGTCGTATTTGTGAACAGCCAGCATCTCGCGGGCGTTCGTCAGGGTCATCACCGGATCGACCTCGACGCCGGCATTCATCAGGCTTTTGGTATACAGCAGCAGCAGGTCGCTGTTATCTTCGACAATCAGCACTCTGGGTGTCTGGGACATCACGAACATTTCCACAATTTTGCCCGGCGCAGAGACAGCCAGCATGATGAACTCCACATGCTCATATCCAATCTTTCATAAATGTATCGGCTATCGGTCTATTTGTAAAGCAGACTGGCATTGATTTTACAACATTTTCAGGAGTCGTCCATTGAACGTTTCATCTTGATGCAATCTCAAGGGTCTTGAGAGAAGGGTGAGCCATGATCCTGCATGAAAAACGGGATTGCAGGTCATGTGAACAATGCTGGAAAAGAGGTAATGAAATAGAAATACGGCGCAGCAGCAGAGAGCGCTCCCACTGCTGCGCCGCGCCGAATGTTACAGATCGCGCGGTTTGCGCGGCACATGCGCCAGCGACGCCCCGTTGCTGGCGATGACATCCCGATACCACCATGCCGAGTCTTTGATGGTGCGCTGCTGCGTCTCGAAATCGACATGCACCAGGCCGAAGCGCTGCTTGTAGCCTTCCGCCCACTCGAAGTTGTCCAGCAGTGACCAGTGGAAATAGCCGCGCACGTCGATGCCCTCGCTGGCGGCGCGGTATAGCCCGCCCAGCGCCCAGCTAGCGTAGTCGATGCGCTGCGGGTCATGCACACAGCCGTCCACACCCACCCAGTCCATGTTGGAGATGCCGTTTTCGGTGATCACGATCGGCGCTTTGTAGCGTTCGCTCAGGAAGCGCGCCCCCCAGTAGAGCGAGTCCGGCACGACCTGCCAGCCCATCAGGGTGATCGCCCCACCGACGCGCGGATTGACGACTTCCGGCATTCCTTCTGCGCCAGCGCGCACGATGGCGAACGCCTGATAGATGTTCGCGCCGTAGAAGTCGATCGGCTGGCGGATCGTCTCCATATCCCCATCGCGGATGATCGGCACAGCATCGCCGAACAGCGTCCACAGGTCGGACGGGTACTCGCCGAACGCGACCGGGTCTGACCACCAGGTATTGCTCCACAGCGTGGGCTGGATGTGGTTGAAGGTGGCGAGGCGCGCGGCAGCGATGTCTTCCTCGCTCTCGCTTGCCGGGGCGATGATCACGCCGACCGGGGCATAGCCAACCTGAGGCGTGGTTTTGGCGCGGGCGCGGATCACCTGCGCAGCACGTCCGTGCGCCAGCAGCGCATGATGCCCGGCGCGCAGCACCTCGCGCATCCCCAGCTTGTCGCCGGGTGCATGAATACCATCGAAGTGCCCCAAGCCGATGAAGCACTGCGGCTCGTTGAGCGTCATCCAGTTCGACACCCGGTCGGACAGGCGATCGACGATGAGCGCGGTGTAATCGGCAAACCATGCCGGGCTGTCGGGGTTGAGCCAGCCACCCCGGTGATAGAGCGCCAGCGGGTAATCCCAGTGGAAGAGCGTCGCCCAGGGCGCAACGCCCGCTTCGAGCAGGCTGTCAACCAGCCGATCGTAGAAGCTCAGCCCCGCCTCGCTGACCGCACCCGTGCCTTCCGGCAGCACGCGCGACCAACTGATCGAGAAGCGGTATGCCTTCAACCCGATCTGGCGCATGATGTCCACATCTTCGGCATAGCGGTGATAGTGGTCACATGCCACTGCCCCGTTCTGCCCGCGCCAGATCGCGCCTGGCTTACGGCACAGCATGTCCCACACGGACTCGCCGCGCCCATCCTCAAATGCCGCGCCCTCGATCTGGTAAGACGAGGTGGCAGCGCCCCAAAGAAAATCTTCTCTGAACGCCATGATCCCTTTCACTTTCGTCATTGGTGTATTGCAGGGGCGCGGCACAGCACGCCCCCGAAAGAAACATCAGGAGAAATTTATGCAGAACGGGCAGGCGCAGCGGGTTTGACCGGGTCGCGCATTGCCTCGCGCGCTTCCGCCACCGCCGGGGCACGCCGCCGCATCAGGAAGATGATCAGCGCGATGACGAAGCCGATGACTGTCACCACCTGCGACACGTTCACTCCACCGACCAGCGCCACTTCCACGCGGATGAACTCCAGCAGGAAGCGGATGACACTGTACTGCATCACGAACAGCAGAAAGATGTCGCCATAGCGCAGCCGATCGCGGTTGCGGGTGAAGAGCAGCAGCAGCAGGACGAACGCCAGCGCGCTCCACAGCGACTCGTACAGGAAGAGCGGGTGAAAGCGCGTCTCGATCGGGAACTCGATCAGCGAGGTGTACGGCGCGACGCGCTTGCCCGCATCGATCGTGATGCCCCAGGGCAGCGTGGTCGGGATGCCGTACAGTTCCTGATTGACGGCATTCGCCCAGCGCCCGATCGCCTGACCGAGCGGGAAAGCGACCCCGGCGATGTCCAGCCATGCCGGGATGGGCAGACGGTTGCGGCGCATGTAGATGTACGCACCCAGCAGCCCGCCGAGGAATGCGCCGAAGATGCTCAAGCCGCCGCTCCAGATGGCGATCGCCCCTTCGGTGGTGTCGAAGAAATTCTGAAGGAACCATGCAGTATCACGCCCGCGCCGCACCAGCTCTTCAGGCGGGAACAGCACGAACCACAGACGCGCACCGATGATCGCCGGGATGATCGCCCAGGTGAGCGCGCCCCACACATGATCCGGGTCGCGCCCTTCGCGCTTCGCCAGGCGCGTGGCGATCCATGCGGCGACGAGCATCGCCGCCACGATGATCAGCCCGTAATAGCGAATTTGCAGGCGCTGATTGCCGATGCTGAACTGAATAAATTCTGCCAAAAACTCCATGACCTGAGCCTCTTTGAGTGGAAATGCCGACACACAACAGCGGGCGCGATGCCAGGTCGCGCGCATCAGGCACGGGCTGCCCCGCGCGTCACCTAGCTTACCACAATCTCATCCTGTATGCCGGGGTCGGCGCGTCATGAGAGGTGACGGCGGGCATACCACAAACGCTGCACAGCGGTCACGTTCGTGCCGATTGCCAGCACCCACAAGCCGATCGGCAGCAGCGGCGGGATGAGCAGCATCAGCAGCAGCACGATCACCCGCTCCAGACGGGAAAACCAGCCGATCTTCACCTCCAGCCCTGCTTCGCCTGCCCGCGCCCGGATGTAGCTGACGGCGAAGCTGCCGGTCAGCGCCGCCAGCGCGAGCAGCACACCCCCCTGATCGCCCAGAGCCATGTGATACACGATCAGTCCACCGAAGATCAGCCCGTCGGCATAGCGATCGAGCGCGGAGTCCAGCACGCCGCCGAAGGCGGTCATCTGCCAGTTGCGCCATCGAGCGCATCCAGCGGCAGGCTGACCAGCAGCACCAGCCCGCCGATCTGAAGCCAGCCCATGCCGATGCACAGCGCGCCCAGCGCCACCACGCCCAGCCCGATCAGCGTGATTGTATCAGGATGCACACCCAGCCGTACCATCACCCGCCCGGCTGCGCGGGTGATGCCTGATGCCCAGGTGCGGGCGCGGTCGGTGAATGTCAGCGGACGAGTTTCGCCGTGTTCGCCCATCAGCGATACACCGGGATGGTGAAGCTGAACGTGCTGCCGACGGCGGGTTCGCCGCTGAAGATGAGTTCCCCGTCCATCAGGGGCAGCACGCCGCGCGCCCAGGCGAGGCTGACGCCCGCGCCGGGGTGCGCCCGCACGAGCGGCTGATGCAGCGCGCGCCAGAACATCTCGCCCGCGTGTGCCTGATCCGATTCGCTCATGCCGATGCCGCTGTCAGCCACAGTGAACAGCACATGATCGCCCAGGGCATTGATCGTCAGGCGAATTTCGCCGCCGAACGGGGTATAGCGCACCGCATTATCGACCAGCGCGCCCAGCACCCCTTCGACAAACGCCAGATCACCATATGCCGGGGGCAGCGGACTATCGGCAAGGATGGTGAAGGTGTGATCGCGCGCGTTCGCCAGCGGGCTGGTGTACTGCCAGACTGCCGCTGCCACATCCAGCGGGCTGAGGGGGACCAGTTCAAGGCGCAGTTCTCCCGCGCCCTGCGCGATCTCGATCGGCTGCGCGCGCACCAGAGTCGCGCCGCTGGCGGCATAGCTGCTGACGACGGA
>CAZTLS010000063.1:0-19150 GCA_964614405.1 uncultured Pleurocapsa sp. | reverse complement strand
GGAGGGCCGGCTGGTGGTGCAGGCGGACGAATTCTGGAACAGCGGCTGCTTCCTGCGCGATCTCGGCAGCGTCCGCCCCGACCTTTACGCGCGCTTCGAGGGCGCGGCACTGGTCATCCAGAAGGGCGACGCCAACTACCGCCGTGCGCTCGATGACACCCTCTGGGATGCCGACATCCCTTTCGCCGCGCTGACCGGGTATTTCCCCGCGCCGCTGCTGGCGCTTCGCACCCTCAAGAGCGACCCGGTGGTCGGGCTGCTGCCTGGCACGGCAGCGGCGCTGAATGCGGTCGATCCGGCATGGCGGGTGAACGGAAGGCGGGCGGTGGCGTCTCTGGGTGGGCGGGTGTGAAAACGGGAAAAATTCTCATCTTCAAACGTTTGCAGTCGGCATGAAACTCGCTATACTTGAAATGCCGTACCCGTCGGCACAAGCGAATGTGCTATTTCCTTCTTTATTTCAACGTAAAGGATTGCAAACCCATGCGTAAGTTGTTCCACCCGTTGTTGCTCACAGTATTTCTCATTCTGAGTCTGGCGATGGGGCTGAGCGTCAGCGCCCAGGGTACGGCGGACATCGCTGTGCTGCTGCCGGACAGCGCTTCATCCGCCCGCTGGGAAGCCGACGACCGCCGCTTCCTGGCTGCTGCTTTCGATGCAGCGGGCGTCAGCTACAGCATCGTCAACGCCGAAGGCAGCGCCGCCACGCAGATCGCGCAGGCGGAACAGGCGATCACCAACGGTGCGAAGGTCATCCTGATGGTCAACCTCGACAGCGGCTCCGGCGCGGCGATCATCGAGCTGGCGCGCGCGGCGGGCGTGGCGATCATCGACTATGACCGCCTGACCATCGAAGGACCGGGCGCCGACTTCTACGTCTCGTTCGACAACGAGTCGGTCGGTCGCATTCAGGGTGAGGGTCTGGTCGCGGCGGTGGAAGCTGCCGGGCTGGAGACGCCGGTGCGCGTCGCCGTGCTGAACGGCTCGCCGACGGACAACAACGCCACGCTGTTCGCCAACGGCTACAACGGCGTGATCAGCGCCAAGTTCGACAGCGGTGAGTGGGTGCGCGTGGACGACCAGTCCGTACCGAACTGGGACAACCAGGAAGCGCTGGTCATCTTCGAGCAGATGCTGACGGCGGCGGGCGGCGACATCGACGCGGCGATCGCGGCGAACGACGGTCTGGCGGGCGCGGTCATCGCGGCGCTCCAGAACCAGGGTCTGCCGTTCATCCCGGTGACGGGGCAGGACGCGACGGTCGGCGGCATCCAGAACATCCTCGCCGGGCGTCAGAGCATGACCGTGTACAAGGCGATCAAGGCGCAGGCGGAAGCGGCTGCGGCTCTGGCGATCGCGCTGGTCAACGGTGAAGATACGTCGATGATGGTGACGGGCACGGTCAACAACGGCACGAACGACATCCCGTCGGTGCTGCTCGTCCCGGTCGGCGTGACGATCGACAACATCGCTGAAACTGTCATCGCCGATGGTTTCCGCACGTGGGAAGAAATCTGCGTCGGCGAATTCGCCGAATTCTGCACGCCGGAAGTGATGGGCATGGTCGCCGTCACCCCGATGATGCCGATGGACGGCTCGATCGCCGTGCTGCTGCCGGACAGCGCGTCGTCCGCCCGCTGGGAAGCCGACGACCGCCGTTTCCTGGCTGCGGCGTTTGAGGCTGCGGGCGTGGAATACAGCATCGTCAACGCCGAAGGCAGCGCCGCCACGCAGATCGCGCAGGCGGAACAGGCGATCACCAACGGTGCGAAGGTCATCCTGATGGTCAACCTCGACAGCGGCTCCGGCGCGGCGATCATCGAGCTGGCGCGCGCGGCGGGCGTGGCGATCATCGACTATGACCGCCTGACCATCGAAGGACCGGGCGCCGACTTCTACGTCTCGTTCGACAACGAGTCGGTCGGTCGCATTCAGGGTGAGGGTCTGGTCGCGGCGGTGGAAGCTGCCGGGCTGGAGACGCCGGTGCGCGTCGCCGTGCTGAACGGCTCGCCGACGGACAACAACGCCACGCTGTTCGCCAACGGCTACAACGGCGTGATCAGCGCCAAGTTCGACAGCGGTGAGTGGGTGCGCGTGGACGACCAGTCCGTACCGAACTGGGACAACCAGGAAGCGCTGGTCATCTTCGAGCAGATGCTGACGGCGGCGGGCGGCGACATCGACGCGGCGATCGCGGCGAACGACGGTCTGGCGGGCGCGGTCATCGCGGCGCTCCAGAACCAGGGTCTGCCGTTCATCCCGGTGACGGGGCAGGACGCGACGGTCGGCGGCATCCAGAACATCCTCGCCGGGCGTCAGAGCATGACCGTGTACAAGGCGATCAAGGCGCAGGCGGAAGCGGCTGCGGCTCTGGCGATCGCGCTGGTCAACGGTGAAGATACGTCGATGATGGTGACGGGCACGGTCAACAACGGCACGAACGACATCCCGTCGGTGCTGCTCGTCCCGGTCGGCGTGACGATCAGCAACATCGCCGAGACAGTCATCGCGGACGGCTTCCGCACCCGTGAGGAAATCTGCGTGGGCGAGTTCGCGCAGTTCTGCACGCCGGAGACCGTCGGCAGCTAAAGCAGCGGTCAATCACCATTGATCGGCGGGGCGCGCCAGCGGGGACTTGCACAGGTCCCCGGCTACCGCGCCCCGCTTGTCATATATACAGGCATCGAACCCTACCTATAAGGAACACTCATGGCAGCCGAACCGCTGTTACGCTGTGTGAAAGTGACCAAACGCTTCGGGGCGATTCAGGCGCTGACCGAAGTCGATTTTGAAGTGCGCCCCGGCGAAGTGATGGCGCTGGTGGGCGACAACGGGGCGGGCAAATCCACGCTGATCAAGGGCATCGCCGGGATTTACAGCTTCGATGAGGGCGAGGTGCTGTTCGACGGGGCGAAGGTGAACATCACCAGCCCGCGCGATGCGTCGCACCTGGGCATCGAGGTGGTGTATCAGGATTTGGCGCTGGCGGACAATCTGGATGTGGTCGCCAACATGTTTCTGGGACGTGAATCGGTCAACCCGAAGGGCGTGCCGTTCGCACGGCTGGATGAAGCGGCGATGGAGCAGCGCGCCGTCGAGACGCTCAACAGCCTGGCGGTGACGACGCTGCGCTCGGTGCGGCTGCCTGTGGCGTCGCTCAGCGGCGGGCAGCGCCAGTCGATCGCCGTCGCCAAAGCGGTGATGTGGAACAGCAAGCTGGTCATCCTCGACGAGCCGACGGCGGCGCTGGGCGTGGCACAGACGCGGCAGGTGCTGGATTTGGTGAGACGGCTGGCAGATCGCGGGCTGGCGGTGGTGCTGATCAGCCACAACCTGCATGACATCTTTGAAGTGGCAGACCGCATCGCGGTGCTGCGCCTGGGGCACATGGTCGGCGTGTATGAACGGGCAAACACCAATCAGCAGGAAGTCGTCCACGCCATCACCGCCGGGCGGCTGAAGAGTGTGCCTGGCATGGCAGAAGGAGACCTCCAGTGAGCGCAACCACCCCTCCGCAGCAAAGCGCGCTGCTTGCCAGCCAGCAGCAGCAGTCGTTCGGCGATTATCTGAGCGCCTCGATTCGGCGCATCCGGGGCGGCGATCTGGGATCGCTGCCGATCATCCTCGGCTTCGTGGTCATCGCCGTCATCTTTCAATCGCAGAATGCCAATTTCCTCAGCCCGCGCAACATCGTGCAGCTCATCCTGCAAATGGCGGGCATCGCCTCGATCGCCTATGGGGTGGTGTTCGTGCTGCTGCTGGGCGAGATCGACCTGAGCGCCAGCTACGTGAGCGCGGTGGCGGGGGTGAGCGTGGCGCTGCTGCTGCGCCCGCCGTATGAACTGCCCTGGTTCGTGGCGCTGGCGATCGCCTTCGGCGCGATGCTGGCGATCGGCGCGCTGCATGGCTGGATCATCACCTTCTTCCAACTCCCCTCCTTCGTCGTCACCCTGGCGGGGTTTCTGGCGTGGAGCGGCGTGGTGCTGGGGCTGATCGGCGGCGCGGGCACGGTCATCATCGGCGATCCGATCATTCGCGGCATCTCGCTGTCGTTCTTCCCGCGCGAGGTTGGCTGGGCGATCGGCATCGGGCTGATCGTGCTGTACGCCGCCGGGCAGTTCCTCTCTTACCGCAACCGCGCGGCGAAAGGTCTGGCGAACAAGCCGCTGGGCATCATCGCCCTGGAGACGGTCATCCTCGCCGTGCTGACGCTGGGCATCGTCTACGTGTGCAACCTCGATCGCGGGCTGCCGTTCGTGGGCATCATCCTGCTGGTGTCACTTTTTATCCTGACGTACATCGCCCAAAGCACGCGGCTGGGGCGCTACATCTACGCCATCGGCGGCAACAAGGAAGCGGCACGGCGCGCAGGCATCCGCGTCGAGTCGATCCGCATCATCGTGTTCATGATCTCCAGCGTCATGGCGGGCGTGGGCGGCATCATCCTCGCCTCGCGCCTCGGTTCTGTGGCGACCAACGCCGGCGGCGGTGACCTGCTGCTGAACTCGATCGCGGCGGCGGTCATCGGCGGGACGAGCCTGTTCGGTGGGCGCGGCAAGGTGAGCAGTGCGCTGCTGGGCGCACTGATCGTCGCCAGTATCGACAACGGTCTGGGGCTGATCCCAGGCTTGCCCTCGTCGATCAAGTTCATCATCACCGGGCTGGTGCTGCTGGCGGCGGTGATCATCGACTCGCTGTCGCGGCGCAGCCAGCAGAAGGCGGGCTTGCGCTAATCCCCTTGCTTTCCTGCCTTCGCGGTGATGCCATCACGGAGGCAGGGGCACTTCTTCCCGCACGGCGTACACCGTCAGCCCAGGGTGATGCCAGATGGCGCTGGCGTTCGGCGGTTCGCCATCTGCCACGCGGCGTGCCCGCGCGATGTGCGCCAGCGGGATCAGGCGCGCTTCCCAATCCGCGTAATACGCCGCCAGTTCGCGCAGCACCTCATCGCCGACGATCGACTGCTGGCGCGCCAGATCGAACGCCCACGCATCGCTGATCACCACATACTGCGCCCCTGACGCGATCACCTCATCGACCGTCGGGTACTGCCCGCCGAAATTCTGCGTCACGGTGTACCATGCCGGGTCGAGCGGCAGGTTGTACGGTCCGTTGAGGTGGATGTGCGCCCCGCGCGGCACATAGTCGCTCACCCAGCGCGCCATCGCATAGCGCGTGTCCTCCTGACCGAGATACGCCACGAACTGCACCGCCGGGATGAGCGGCATGGCAGCCACCGCCACCAGCAGACCCGCGCGCACAGGCATCCGCCTCAGACGTCGCGCCGCCGCCGCCCATCCCGCGCCGACGAACAGCGCCAGCGCCGGGATGATCGGCACGAGCAGTTGATCGGCGTGCGCCGGGCGTGTCGTCCGCAGCACGACCAGCGCGTAGGCGGCAAGATAGATGAGCAGGACGAGCCACACTCCGCGCGGACGCCGTTCGACGGTCAGCGCGCGCAGCCCGCCGATGATCGCCAGCGCGCACGCCGGCAGCCCCAGCCCGTACAGCGCCAGATAGCGCAGCTCATACGCCAGCCCATACGCCGTGCTGAAGGTGCTTGCGCCCGCGCCGTACTGTCGGGTGATGTACACGAAATCTGCCCACACTTCCTGAAAATCGAACAGCACATGCGGCGTGGTCAGGATGAACGCCGCTGGCACTGCCAGCCAACCCGCCAGCACGCCGATCGGCGGCGCGCCCCGGCGCAGCAGCAGCACGCCGATCCCCAGATTGACCAGCGCCACGCCCGCCGCGTTGTAGCGGCTGCCCGCTGCCAGCCCCGCCGCTGCGCCCGCCAGCGCGAACCAGAGCAGCGCACGACGCCCCTCACTGGTCGCGCTCATCACGCCCGCCCACACAGCGAGCGCGGCGAAACCGGCGGCGAGGCTGCTGGTGGTGGCGTAATGCCCGTGCTGCACCAGCGGAAACGCCACCGTCACCAGCAGCCCGGCGCACGCGGCGGCGTACCGTCCGTTCAGGCGGCGGGCAGCGGCGTAGGCGGCGGCGGCGGCGATCACCCCGCCCAGCGCCGAACAGACACGAGCGATGACGTACAGGTCAAACGAGGCGATCTCCCGGTCGCCCAAACCCGCCTCGCGCCAGCCCTCGACGCTGCGCCCGTCAAACGCGCCCGTCAGCCAGAAGATGAAGAAGTTCAGGTTGATCAGAAAAGAGGGGTTTTCAAAGAATTTGCTGTTGAGCTGACCGCTCACCCCCATGCGCAGCGGGTAGGCGACATACAGGAATTCGTCGGGGTGGATGGCAGCGTTCGGCGACAGGGCGCGCGCGGCGGTATAGGTCGGGTACAGGTCAGCCTGGGGCTGCCCATGCGCGACCCCGAACAGACGCAGCCCCGCCGCCAGCAGCAGCAGGCACACAATGAACAGCCGCTCAGACATGGACAACCCGCCTTCGACATGGGACGATCTGGCGGCGATTATAGCATCTCCAGCCTACGCCTGATTGCCAGTAAATCGAGCTTTGGCTACGCCTGTACGGGCAACCTCACCCCGTTTCGCTGCGCTCAACCGCCCTCTCCATCGGAGAGGGGCAGGAAACCGCCAGGTTTCCGGGGTGAGGTTCCGGGGTGAGGTTGGCGCGGGCATTGTCCCTACCCGTAGGGATGACGCAGGCGTCGTCCGCCTCCCGATCCTCGCTTCATCGCCCACTTCACCCGCAATTCCGCCCACCCTACATCAGCAGGCGCGCGCCCGCCGCCAGCAGCAGCACCAGCACCATCCGCCGGAACGTCACCGCATTGATCCGCCCGTCGAGCGCGAAGCCCAGCCCGATCGCCAGCAGCACGGCGGGCAGCGCCGCCCCGAAGCTGAGCAGTACGGGCGGCGTGACGTTGCCCGTCGCCAGATGCCCCGAAAACACCATCACCCCCATCACCAGACTGTAGCTTTGCAGGTTGCCCTTGAACGTCTGCGGCGACCAGCCCCGACCGCTGCAATAGATGACGGCGGGCGGTCCGCCCGTGTTGTACGCCCCGGAGAGCATCCCGCCCACGAAGCCGAAGCCCATCGCCCACAGCCGTGCCCGAAATTCCGGCACATGCGGGCTGAAGAGCGCGTACAGCGCATAGCCGATGACCAGCACGCCCAGCCCGTGCGTCACCCAGTCGCGCGGGAGGACTTCCAGCAGGATGAAACCGACCGGCACGCCGACCACCGCCGCGCCGATCATCCCGCGCACCGCGTCGAAGGTCAGGGCGCGGCGATAGCGCAGCACCAGCGTCACCCCGGTGACCAGCACGGTCATCGAGACGAGCGGGCGCGCGCTGTTGAGGTCGGTGACGAGCGTGAGCAGCGGCATCGCCACCAACCCCAGCCCGAATCCGGTCACCGTCTGGGTGAAGACGGCGAAGAAGAGGGCGGCGGCGATCAGCAGCAGGTCGAGGAGATCATAGATGGGCATGGCGCAGCGCATTCCGGGCATATAGAGTGACGATGCCTGTGATTGTACACCGCATCCCCACCCATCGCCCCGCGCGCCCTTGCACAACCCTGCCCGCTCCATTACCCTTTGCCGCATCATGCCCACACTCGACCGACGCACATTCCTCGCGCTCGCCGCGATCATCCTGTTCACCGCCGCGCTGCTGCGCCTGGCGGACATCGCCCATCTGCCGCCCGGTCCGCACTACGACGAGGCGGTCAAGCTGCTGGTGACGCGCACGATCGTCGAAAACGGCGCGGTCTACTTCCCGATGATCGAGGCGTATCAGGGGCGCGAACCGCTCTATTTCTACCTGGGCGCGCCGTTCATCGCCTTTGTGCAGGATTCCCCGTTCGCCTTTCGCCTGCTCAGCACGTTCGTCAACCTGATCACGATCGCCGCATCGATGACCTTCGGGCGGGCGCTGCTGCCCGGCGCGCGCGGTCGGCTGGTCGGGCTGGCGATCGGGGTCATGCTGACGGTCTCGTTCCATCACGTCTGGCTGTCGCGCCAGATTTTCCGCGCCGTCTCGCTGCCGATGATGCAGGCGCTGGCGCTGGCGTGCCTGTTTCTGGCGCTGCGCGCCCGCCGCCGGGTGTGGATCGCCTTCGCCATCGGTGCGGGGGTGTTCGCCGGAGGCGCGCTCTACACCTACAACGCCTCACGCCTCTTTCCGGTGTGGGTCGGTGCGGCGCTGGGGGTGTGGCTGATCGCCGCGCGCTTCAGCCGTCGTGCGCTCGTCCGCGCCATCGTCATCGGCGTGGTGATGACCGTCACCGCCGCGCCGATGCTGCTCTACGCGGTGCAGCGCCCGGATGTCTTCTTCGGGCGGCTGGTGGAGGTGACACAGCCAGGTCAGTCGGTCACGCTGGCGGAGAGCCTCATCCTGCACGCGCGCATGTTCTTCATCGAAGGCGATCCGTATTTCCGCTACAACCTGTCCGGGCGTCCATACCTGACCGCGCCCGAAGGGCTGCTGATGCTGATCGGGCTGGGCGCAGCGCTGACCGGGATGATGCGTCGCGGCGTCGATCCGGCGGCGCGGGCGGGCTACGCGCTGGCGCTACTCTCCCCGTTCATGGTCATCCCCAGCGTGATCAGCGTCGGCGGGCTGCCGCCCAGCCACATGCGCTCGCTCGGCATGATCCCGCCGCTGTTCGCGCTGGTCGCCTTCGGCACGGAGGCGGTCGCCCGCGCCCCGCTCATCCACCGACGAGTCGTCCCGGTGCTGCTGATCGCGCTGGCGATCGGCGCGCTCACGGTGCGCGCCGCCTATCTCGAATGGGCGACCAGCGCGGCGGTCTTCTACGAGACAGACGCCGACCTCGCGGCGGCGGTCGCCTGGGCAGGCGAAGCGCGCGCCGACGATGAGCGGATGTACATCGCCGCGCGCGACAAGGGACACCCCACCGCCCAGATCGCCCGCCTCCCCGACGCAGCCTGGCTCGGTACGGACAGCCTCATCCTGCCGTCACCAGGCGCATCGGGCGTGTACCTTTTTCCGCGCAGCGCACCGCCTCAGCCCGCCTTCCTGCCCGCACTGGAGAGCGGACGCATCACCGACCTGCCCCTCGCCCCGGACGGACGAACAGCGTTCGAGGCGTTCCGCGTCACCGGGCAGGCGATGCAAAGCCCGCCAGACGCCCCGCGCAGCGCCGTCCTGCGCTTCATCGCCCTCGACGCCCCGCTCACCCAGGCGGGCGAACGCGCGCTGCTCACCGTCACATGGTCGATCAGCGCCACGCCGCCGTCCGACGATTTCACCCCGCTGATCGAGATCATCGACGCGGGCGGGACGCGCATCGCGCGCGGTGACGCCTACGTCGCCGGGGCGTCGCTGTGGCAACCTGGGGAGACGCTCATGCAGCAGGTGACGCTGACCGTGCCGCCGTTCGCCCCGCCGGGCGCGTACCGCGTGCGCGCCGCGTGGGTGATGCGCGCCGCCGACCGCTATGCGCCGTTCCTGCACCCCGACGGGTCGCAGGCGGGCATCTGGGCGGATGTCGGCACGCTGACCGTCACCCGCCCCGCCGCGCCGCCCGATCTCAGCGCCGCTGCCATCGCCGTCCCGCTCGATGTGCCGCTTGCCCCGTCGGTGCGTCTGCTGGGGACGGACGCCCTGCCCGCCGAGTCCGAGCCTGGCGCAGCGCTGCCTTTCACGCTCTGGCTGGCGTTCAGCGATGTATCCCCGCCCGCTGACCTGACTTTGAGCCTGAGCGACGGCGCGGTCGAGACGCCCATCGGCACGGTAGCGCTCGCAGCGGGGCGGGCGGGCGACCTGTGGGCGATCGCTGCCCGCCCGCGCCTGCCGATCACCCTCGCAGACAGGGCGTACACGCTGACCGCCACGCTGGACGATCGACAAGCCGTCACGCTGGCGACGCTGATCGTCCGGCTGGGCGATCGGGTGTTCACCCCGCCCGATGGTCTGCGCCCGATCGAGGCGGTGTTCGGCGGACAGATCGCGCTCATCGGCTGGTCGCTGACCGACGACGCTGCGACCGGCGATCGCCTGCTCACGCTGGCATGGCGCGCCGAACGCCCGATCGACCGCGATTACACCTTCTTCGTCCACCTCCTCGACGACGCCGATGGATCGATCGCCTGGCAGATCGACGCCATGCCGCGCAGCTGGACGTATCCCACCACCCGCTGGCTGCCCGGCGAAATTGTGACAGAAGTACTGGTATTGCCCAAATCAGCCGAAGAAAAACCCGTAAGCGCTGCGTTACGCACCGGCTGGTACGATGCTGATACCGGGCTGCGCCTGACGCCGACCGGAGATTTTGCCAGTCGTGACGGATTTGTTACGATCACTGGGAGCAGCTTTTAATGCTGTACTCATATGGCGATCGTGAGATATGATAAAGTATGAAACTCGCATGAGATCGTTTACGTATAAGATGGTGTACAATGCGCTGCACAATTACCGCACATGAATTTCAGTACATCGAAATGGTCGAGGTGAGCGAGGCAGGCGGTGCAGTGATCGGGCGGGCAGATGAGATCACCCGCTTTGTGCCGGACATCGACCTGACCTTGTGCAGCGGGCGGGAAAAAGGGGTATCACGGCGGCACGCGGCGCTGGTCCTCTATCAGGGCAAGCCGCACCTGCTTGACCTGCACTCCGTCAACGGGACATTTCTGGGCGAGGAGATGCTCATCCCCAACCGCCCCTACCCGTTGAAACAGGAGAATGAGATACGACTGGGGACATTAGATTTAAAATTAATCTTAAGTTAGTCAGCCCTGTTTTTTTCTGGGTTCAGAGTGGTAAAATTCTGAATATAACCTGAGATGCAGCAAATCCATCCAATAGAAGTGGCGAGAGCAATGGTGCAGAATCAACTCAAGTTCAACGGTTCAGTGTGGTGCAATCTGGACATCGCGCTGCGGAACATGGATCAGCTTTTCGGCAGAGTGGTGCAGCCTCTGGGCTTGACCATCATCGAATGGTACATCCTGCGCGCGCTGTACGAGCGCGACGGGCAGCACGCCTCGGAACTGGCGCGCGCGGTGGGCAGAGCGGCGACCTCCTTCACCCCCAATCTGGACAAGCTTCAGGATAAGGGCTTCGTCGAGCGCAAGCCGGACAGTTCGGATCGCCGTGCGGTGCGTATTTTCCTCACCGATAAGGCGCTGGAGATGAAGTCGGAACTGGTGAGCGGCGCGAAAGACCTCGACCAGCGTGTCCGCCAGTTGTTCGACAGCCGTGATTTCGAGGTCTTCCAGGAAGTCATCCACCAGCTTCAGACGCTTGAACCGAGCTACAGCGAAGCCGAGGTCGATCCGGAACCCGCGCACGCCAACGGCAGAGTCGGACGCGGGCGCAGAGCGCGCGCCTGACCCCTCACACGCCGACGGGCGCAGGTAGCCGCGCGACCAGCCCGCGCAGCACATCGACCACCCGCTCACGCCACTCCGCACCGTCGTTGACGATCTCGACGGCGGTGCGCGTCACCCGCACATCCCCCCCAAGCAGACGCGCCAGCCGCCCGCGATCGATCTCCGCCAGGTAAGGCAGGCGAACCTCGACGGTCACACCGCGCCCGACCACCGCTGTCGCCCCGGCTGCCTGCCCCAGCAGCTTGATGGTGATCTGATAGAGCAGCCCATCGACGGCAGGCGGAAGCGCGCCGAAGCGGTCGGTCAGTTCATCGCGCAGCGACTCCACCTCATCGGGGTCGCTCAGCCCGCCGATGCGCCGGTAGAGATGCAGGCGCTGCGCGATGTCCTGAATGTAGTCCGACGGCAGATAGGCGGGCACGGGCAGGTCGATGACGATGCTGCTTTCGCTGATCGTGCGGCTGGCGGCGGCGCGGGCATCGCCTTGCCCGGCTTTGAGGCGCTGCACGGCGTCGGTGAGCATCTGCGTGTACAGGTGCAGCCCGATCGCCGCCACCTGCCCGCTCTGGCGGGTGCTGAGGATGTCGCCCGCGCCGCGCAGTTCCAGATCGCGCATGGCGATCTGATACCCCGAACCGAGCGCGTGGTATTCCGTCAGCGTCTCCAGACGGGCGCGCGCTTCGTCGGTCAGGGTATTGTGCGCCGGATGGAAGAAATAGGCGTATGCCTGCTGTGCCCCACGCCCGACGCGCCCGCGCAGCTGGTAGAGCTGCGCCAGACCAAACCAGTCGGCACGATCCACGATCAGCGTGTTGGCGTTGGGGATGTCCAGCCCGCTCTCGATGATCGAGGTCGCCAGCAGGATATCGTATTCGCCGGAACCGAATGCGGTCATCACATCTTCCAGCAGGCGCTCATCCATCTGCCCATGCCCGACCACGACGCGCGCTTCCGGCACGATCTGTTCCAGCCGTTCGCGCAGCAGGTCGATCGTGCCGACGCGGTTGTGAACCACAAACACCTGCCCACCGCGATCGAGTTCGCGCAGCACCGCCGCCCGCACCAGCCGCTCATCGAACGCGCCGACATGCGTGACGACGGGCAGGCGGTCTTCGGGCGGCGTCTGGATCATGCTGATGTCGCGCACGCCTGTCAGCCCCATGTAGAGGGTGCGCGGGATGGGCGTGGCGGTCAGCGTCAGCACGTCGATCGACGCGCGCAGTGCCTTGAAATGCTCTTTGTGTCTGACGCCGAAGCGTTGTTCCTCGTCGATGATCATCAAGCCGAGATTGGGAATCTGCACATCCGCGCCCAGCAGACGATGCGTGCCGATGATGATGTCGATCTCCCCCTGGCGCAGTTTGTCCAGCGCGCGCGCCTGCTGCTCTCTGGTGCGGAAGCGCGACAGCACTTCGACGGCGACCGGAAACGCGGCGAGACGGCGGCTGAACGTCTGGTAGTGCTGCTGCGCCAGGATAGTGGTCGGCACAAGCACCGCCACCTGTTTGCCGTCATTGACCGCCTTGAACGCCGCGCGCAGTGCCACCTCCGTCTTGCCATAGCCCACATCGCCGCAAATCAGCCGATCCATCGGGTGCGGCTGTTCCATGTCGTGCTTGACATCGCGCACCGCGCGGAGCTGATCTTCCGTCTCCACGAACGGGAACGACGCCTCCAGCTCATGCTGCCACGACCCGTCTGGCGAAAAGGCGTGCCCAGGCGATGAGGCGCGCCGGGCGTACAGCGCCAGCAGTTCGCGCGCTTCCTCCTCCACCGCCTCCTTCGCCTTGCTCCTCACGCGCGTCCATTCCGCCTGACCCAGCCGATGCAGGGCGGGCGGCTTGTCGTCCGCGCCGACGTAGCGCGTCAGGCGGTCGGTCTGGTGGATCGGGACGTAGAGCGTATCGCCGCCACCGTATTCCACCACCAGATATTCGCGCTGCACCCCCTCGACGGTGCGCTGACGCATCCCGGCGAAGCGCCCGACGCCGTAGTCGATATGCACCACATGATCGCCCTCGGTCAGGTCGGCATAGGCGAACTCTGGCGCGCGCGCCCGGCGGATGGCACGGCGGCGGCGGGGTTCGGGGCGGCTCCAGCCGAAAATCTCGGTGTCGGTGAACAGGTGCAGTTCGCCATCGCCAGTCCGCAGACGCCACCCCTCGCCGATCATGCCGTCCACGAACACCAGCGAGCGTGGGGCGGGCGGCGCGGTCACCGAGTCGATGCGGGCGATGAACTCCGTCTCCGTCTCGCCCCACAGATCGCTCAGGCGCGCCGCCTGATTGGTCAGCACCACGACGGCATCGCCGGAGGCGCGCAGCTGGCGGGCGTGCGAGAGGAAGGTTTTGATCTGCCCGCCGAAGCGCAGCTCCGGGGCTGCCATGCCGTCCAGGAGCGGGCGCGGCGGGTCGTCATCGTCATGGGGGTGCAGGTCGTCGTTCAGCCAGGCGACCGGGCGACCGTCGAGCGCGGCGCGCAGCGCGTCCCAGCCCAGATACGGCGCGGGGTGATCGGGATGCAGCAGCCCGGCGGCGATCTTCTCTTCGCGGGCGCGCGCCGCCGCTTCTTCGATGCCCAGCACCGTCTCGCGCAGTTCTGCGCCGTCCTCGATCACGATGAGCGCGTCGTGCGGGGCGTAGTCGAGCAGGCTGATCGGGTGGCGCACCATCCAGGGCAGGTAATGTTCGAGGTACGGGAAGGCGATGCCCGCCTCCAGCGCGGCGGCGTCGGCTTTCGGGCTGACGACGTTTTCGGTGTGCGCGGGCAGCCCGGCGAACCACTCCGCCAGCAGCGGCGCGATCGACGGCGCATCGGCGGGGGAGGCTTCGCGCGCCGGGGTGATGACCAGCCGATCGACCGCGCCCGTCGAGCGCTGCGTCTGCGGGGAAAAGGCGCGCAGCATCTCGATCTCGTCATCGAAGAAGTCGATGCGGACGGGCTGGTCAGCAGCGATCGGGTAGATGTCGAGGATGCCGCCGCGCCTGCTGAACGTGCCAGGTTCGATGACCATCGAGGCGGGTTCATAGCCGAGCGCCACCCAGCGGGCGATCAGCGCTTCCGGCGCGTGCCGTTCACCTGCGCGCAGCACCAGCGATCGCTGGCGAAATGTGCCGACGGGCAGCGTGCGCTGCATGAGCGCGCGCGCCGACGCCACCACGATCGGCGGGCGCGGCGTCAGGTCGATCTCTTCGGGCGGCATGAGCGCAGTCAGCGCTTCGAGGCGGGAGCGCGTGGCGCTTTCACCCCAGGGCGCGCGTTCATAGAAGAGCGGCGCGGGTTCGGCGAAACGGTAGATGCCCGCCGCCGTGCCCATCCACACCGGAAGCTGTTCGGCAAAGGCATAGGCGCGGTCGATGCGGGCGGTGATCAGCACGACGGGCGCGCGCCACTCCGCCGCCAGCGCCGCCGCCAGAAACGGGCGAAAGGCGCGCATCGCCCCGAATGCCGGGGCAGCCCCGGCGCGTACCGCCGTCAGCGCCTCGCGGAATGCCTGGGCACGGCGTATCGTCTCGATCAGCCCGGAGAGGTTGAGGGTCGCGCTCACGCTTCGCCGTCCTGCGGGGGGACTGCCTGGGCGGGTTTGGGCTTCTTCCCTTCCGGCGGGGGGTTGTAACGGTTCATGGCAGCCTCGATGCCATCGCGCAGCCACACCTCGACCGCATCGGCGGTGCGCGTGACGAGTTCCTGCGCGGCGATAGCGTCATCGCCCCGGAAAGGCATCAGCACGTAGTCGGACGGATCGACCCTGCCAGGCGGACGCCCGATGCCCATCCGCATTCGCGGGATGTCCTGCGTGCCCAGCCGCTCGATGATGTGGCGCAGCCCACGCTGTCCGCCGCTGCTGCCCGTCCTGCGGATGCGAAGCACACCGAAAGGGATGTCGAGGTCGTCGTGCAGCACCACCAGACGATCGGGCGTCACCTTATAGAAGCCCGCCAGCGGCACGACCGAGTCGCCGCTCAGGTTCATGAAGGTCATCGGCTTGGCGAGCAGCACGCGCGCCCCGGCGATCGTCCCGCTGCCCGTCTGTGCCTTGTGTTCAACCTTGTTCAGGGCGATGCCGTGCCGCCGTGCCAGCGCATCGATCGCCATCCAGCCGATGTTGTGGCGCGTGTTCTCATAACGCGCGCCGGGGTTGCCCAGCCCGACGATCATGAACCAATCCGCCATCGCCCGTATCCTCTCGTGTGAATCTGCCGGAAGATGATAGCACACCCGCCTGAATGCCCGATGAGCAGCCCGTTCAGCGGTACAGCCACAGCGCCAGCAGCACGCCGAGGCTGCTCACCACCAGCGCCGCCGTCAGCCAGCGCTGCATGTGCTTTTCCGGGATGACGAGCTGGGTGTCGATCTGCCCGGTATCGGGCATGGCATGGCGGTGGCGGTAAATCCACGTGAGGGGGATACGCATGATCGGCACGACCAGCAGCGACCAGATGAAGTAGCCGATGACCAGCACGGGCAGGTTGGGGAAGGCTTCGGTTTGCAGGAAAGGCAGCATGATGAAGGTGACCAGCGTCGTCCAGATGAACATCAGCAGCGCCTTGATGTAGCGCAGCATCATGCGGCGCAGATAGATGATGTGCCGCACCAGCGCGATCTCGCTGGTCGCCACTTCCTCCACCAGACGGCGATCGAGGGTGCGCGCCAGACCGAACGCTGCGCCGAAATGCTCGACAGTGGCGCGATCGGTCGTCTCGTTCAGCACCTCCAGCCCGGCGATCGACTCATAGCGGCGAGTGGGCGGCAGGATGTCGCCGTCAGTGGACTCGATGATCTGGTCGAAATAGGCGCGGCGTTTCTCCGCACTGAACGGGATGGCGAAATTGATCGCGCTCGCCTGCTGATACTGATACGCCATGATGCGCCGCTTCGCCTCCGGCGACTCATCGGGCGAAAAGCCAACGCCCGACAGCGCGAACGACGGCGTGATCAGCCGTTCCGGAAACCCTGGCGTGTAGATGGTGTAGTAAAAATGCACCACGTCCTTGAGCAGCGTGTACAGCGCATAGAGCGGGATCGATAGAGACAGGATGAACGGATACAGCACCGATCCGTATAGCAGCAGACGAGGCAGTGGGTTGTCCAATATGGTCGCCGCGTCCGCCAGCAGGCTTTGCAGGATGATGCGGATCAGCACCGTCACCTCTTCCTTGAAGAAGGTGGGCAGCAGCAGCAGCAGCCCCGCCCCGCCAATGAACGCCACCGCGATACGGTGCAGCGTGGAGAGGCGTACTTCTGTGCGCTGAAGGTAGGCGCGCATGGCGTTGCGCGCATCCGCGCTGAGCGGTGCATCATCGGTGGCGTCGATGATCGGTGGGGCATCGGGCTGCTGCATGGTTGACCTGTCCTCGGAATGGCTGGGCTGTGAACGGGGTGATGAACGGCTGAACATTATAACAGACGATCTGTTCAGACGGCGCGATTTGTGCTAAAGTGTGTGCAGTTTTTCGCCACCGTAGCTCAATGGCAGAGCGCCCGCCTTGTAAGCGGATGGTTAAGGGTTCGATTCCCTTCGGTGGCTTCTCCTTTGCTGACCTCACCCCGTTTCGCCGCGCTCAGCTGCTCCTCTCCAACGGAGAGGGGCAGGAAACCGCCAGGTTTCCGGGGTGAGGTTGGGGCAGGGATTGTCCCTTCCCTCACGATCGCCCACTTCATCGCCCAGTTTACTGGCAATCAGGCCAGAACGGGTTTGCCGCTGTTTGCCCCAAATCCACCGGGCGCGTTAGAATAACGCTGAATGGATCAGGGAAAACAGGATTTTTACTATGCTCACACCGTTTGAACAGGTCGCTTTTGTGCTGCTGGCGCTGCTGGCGCTGGGGGCGACGTATGCCAGCTTTGCTGATATGGTCGGGGCGATCGGGCGTGGCACGCGCGAACTGTACCTCGACAACCTGCCCGCCCGACTGTTTCAGGCGGCGCGCGTCTACCTCACGCAGTACACCACGCTGCGCGCGCGAACACTCACCAGCCTGATCCATCTGGGCGTGGTGCTGGGCTTCACCTTCTATTTCCTCATCAACGCCGCCGATGTGCTGGAAGGCTTCATCGCCGACTATCACTTCCTCGCGGATGCGCCCGCGCTGCGCGCCGCCTACCTGCTGCTGGGCGATCTGCTCAGCGTGGTGGTGCTGCTCGGCGTCGTCTACTTCATCCTGCGCCGCTTTGCGCTCCCCAACAGGCGCGATCTGACCTATCACGACAATGTGCTGCTGCATCCGCAGGTGCGCGCTGGGGCGATCAGCGCCGACTCGCTCATCGTCGCCGGGTTCATCCTGCTGCACGTCGGCGCGCGCTTTCTCGGTCAGTCGGTGCAGGTGGCGGAAGTCGGCGCGTTCGACGCGGCGCGCCCGTTCGCCTCGCTGATCGCCCCGATCTGGGGATCGAACGCCGACGCGCTGCGCCTGTGGGAGCATCTTTTCTGGTGGGTGGCGCTGGGCGGCATCCTGCTCTTCACGCCTTACTTCCCCTACAGCAAGCACGCTCACCTGTTCATGGCTCCGCTCAACTTCCTCACCCGCCCGAAGCGCACCTCGATCGGCGAAATGGAAAAACTCGACCTGGAAGACGAGACGGCAGAACAGTTCGGCGCGGAACGGCTGGAACACCTGCCCAAAACGCACCTCTTCGACGGCTTCGCCTGCATCATGTGCAACCGCTGTCAGGATGTCTGCCCGGCATACACGACCGGCAAGGAACTCTCGCCAGCAGCGTATGAGGTCAACAAGCGCTTCCTGCTCAAGGACGATCTGAGCGGCTTCGCGGGCGGCGCGGCGAGTCCGCTGCCGCTCATGGGCGGCGCGCTGAGCGAGTCGGCGGTGTGGGCGTGTACGGCGTGCGGAGCGTGCATCGACATCTGTCCGGTCGGCAACGAGCCGATGCTCGACATCCTGGAGATTCGCCGTGACGCCGTGCTGATGAAGAGCGAGTTTCCGGCGGAACTGCAAACTGCCTTCAACGGCATGGAACGGCGCGGCAACCCCTGGGGCAGCAGCGAGCGCCGCTTCGCCTGGGCGAAAGACATGGACATCCCGACGGTGGACGACAACCCGGATTTCGATGTGCTGTACTGGACGGGCTGCGCCGTCAGCTATGACCCGCGCGCTCAGCTCACGGCGCGCGCGCTGGTCAAAGTGCTGGAGAAGGCGGGCGTCAACTACGCGGTGCTGGGCGAACAGGAAACCTGCACCGGTGACTCGGCACGGCGCGCGGGCAACGAAGCGCTCTATCAGGAGCTGGCGACCACCAACGTCGAGACGCTCAACGCCGCCTTCGAGGGCAAGCCGCGCCGCATCGTCGTCACCTGCCCGCACTGCTTCCACAACATCGGCAAAGAATATCACCAGTTCGGCGGCAATTACACAGTGGTGCATCACACCGAGTTCATCGAGGAGCTGATCGTCATGGGCAGGCTGCCCGACACGGCGCGCCCGTCGAAACAGCCCAACGTCACCTTCCACGACCCCTGCTATCTGGGGCGGCAGAACGGCGTCATCGAACAGCCGCGCTATGTGCTGAACAATCTCGGCGTCGATCTGGTCGAGATGCCGCGCAGCGGGCGCAAATCGTTCTGCTGCGGCGCGGGCGGGGCACAGTTCTGGAAAGAGGAAGAACACGGCGCGAAGGCGGTCAATGTCGAGCGCTATGAGGAGGCGAAAGCGACCGGGGCGGAAGTGCTGGCGGTCGGCTGTCCATTCTGCGCGCAGATGTTCGAGAGCGCGGCGAGCAGCGTCGAGGGCGGACCAGTGGTCAAAGACGTGGCGGAACTGGTGGCGGAACGCCTGCGCTGACCGGGCATACGATCTGACCTCACCCCGTTTCGCTGCGCTCAACCGCCCCTCTCCGATGGAGAGGG
>CAZTLS010000062.1:0-19460 GCA_964614405.1 uncultured Pleurocapsa sp. | reverse complement strand
GGCAGGCGCGTCAGGTGATGCACATGTTCGCGCCGCGCCGCCTCGCTCAGTGTGCCGCGCAGCTGACCGAGATACACTGCCAGCAGATATTGATCGACGATGCTGGCGGTGAACGCCTTCGTCGAGGCGACGCCGATCTCCGGTCCGGCGTTCATCGTGATGTAGCCGTCGGCGATCCGCATCGCCTGACTGCCGATGGCGTTGACGATGCTCCACACCCGCGCACCCTGCGCGCGCGCCTCTTCGACGGCTGCCAGGGTATCGACCGTTTCACCGCTCTGGGTGATCGCCAGCACTGCGGTGTCGGTATCCAGCACGGGCTGGCGGTAGCGGTATTCGCTGCCGTAATCGACCTCGACGTTCAGCCGCGCCACCTGCTCGATGTAGAACTTGCCCACCAAACCGCTGTAATAGCTCGTGCCGCACGCGACCGTCACTAGCCGCCGCAGCGATCTCGCCGCTTCTTCCGTCAGGTTGAGGTCAGGCAGCACAACGCGCTCATGCTCAAAATCGACCCGCCCGCGCAGCGTATCAGTGATGCTGCGCGCCTGCTCGAAAATCTCTTTCTGCATGAAGTGGCGGAATTCGCCCTTTTCCGCGCTCACCGGGTCGTAGGGGATGTCATGGATGACGATTTTGACGGGCGCGCCGTCGAGGTCGGTCACGGTGAAGCCGTCGGCGCTGATGACTGCCATCTGGCGCGACTCCAGAAAGACCATCTTACGGGTGTGTTCGAGGATCGCCGGGATGTCTGAGGCGACGAACATCTCTCCCTGACCGATGCCCAGTGCGACCCCACCCGCGTTGCCGATGCGCACGGCGACCACCCGATCGGGCTGGCGGCGGTGCATCACGACGATGGCGTGCGCCCCACGCAGATGCTTCACCGCCAGCCGCGTCGCCTCCGCCACATCGCCGTGTGCGCCGTCCTGGGCGAAGCGCGCCACAAGCTGGACGATCACTTCAGTGTCGGTCTCGGAGGTGAACTGCACGCCTTCCGCCGTCAGTTCCTCGCGCAGCTCCATGTAGTTCTCGACGATGCCGTTATGTACCACGACGAATTCGCCGTCCATGCTCACGTGCGGATGCGCGTTATGCTCGGCGGGTGCGCCGTGCGTCGCCCAGCGCGTGTGCCCGATCCCGGTCGCACCGTCGATCGGGTCGAGGACGAGTTTGTTCCGCAGGTTGCTCAGCTTGCCCACATCCCGACGCACATCCACTATTCCATCATGGATGACCGCCACCCCTGCCGAGTCATACCCGCGATATTCCAGCTTCGCCAGCCCTTCGACGATGATCGGGGTGGCGCTGCGTGTTCCCACATAGCCGACAATGCCGCACATGGTCTGCCCTTTGTTGTATTGAGAAACAGGTGAATCTTAATGCCCGATGAACGCGCGATCAAGCCAGTCTCGGCGGGCGGTTCATCAGGCATGATGTACAAGCCATCCCTTCCGGGTCGGCTCAGGGACGCGGATTGACGAATTCCAGATGTGCGGTCGTCGCCTGGCTGAGGTCGCTGTATACGCCGCGCAGCGCCGGGTCGGTGATTGTCGCGGAAAGCTGATACATCGCCTCGTCCATCAGCACGGGCAGCAGATCGCGCGGGACGCGCCCGTCAGTTCTGAAGCGGAATGGTGCGCCGAAATTCAGCACGATGTGCGGTCGTCTGAGCCGCTTCAGCGAGTCGAGCCAGCCCAGCGCCCCGCTGATGCCGACGGGCACGACGACCGCATCAGCTTTGGTGGTGATGTAGGCAAACCCCTCTTTGGGCTGCGCCAGCCCGTTTCGCTGGCGCGTGCCTTCCGGCGCGATCAGGATCAACTGCCCGCTCTTCATCAGCTCGATCGAGTTCATCAGCGCTTTGCGATCGACCGCATCCCGGTCGATGCTGTATGACCCCCACCAGTTGATGAAGAACGCCAGCACCGGGTTGTGCATGTTCTCCACTTTGGTCATCGGAATGGTGAAGCGCTCGGTGACCACTGCCATGCACAGCACCGGGTCAAGCAGCGAGATGTGATTGATCATCAGGATAGCGGGTCCGGACGGCGGAATGTTGTGCAGACCGCGCACTTCCAGCCGGAAGAGCAGGGGCAGGATCAGGCGCATCAGCCCGCGCATGAGATGACGCCGCCAGGCGATGCGCGGCTGCATGGCGACGTATTCCTGAACGGACTGTTTCATGCTGCTCATGGGCGACCTTTCGGCGTGCGGCGGCGCGGCGGCTGGGCAGGACGAGATGTGGGACGGGCGGGCTTTTCGCCGCGTGGGGAGTCGCCATCGCGGGCGGGACGCGCCGGACGCGCAGGTTTGCCTGGGCGAGCGGGTTTTTCGCCGCGTGGGGAGTCGCCATCGCGGGCGGGACGCGCCGGACGCGCAGGTTTGCCTGGGCGAGCGGGTTTTTCGCCGCGCGGGGAGTCGCCATCGCGGGTGGGGCGCGCCGGGCGTGCCGGGCGTTCCCGGCGCGGCGACTCATCGTCATCAACAAGGCGTGTGCGGCGGGCAGGGCGATCACCGCGCTCCGGGTCTGCATCGCGGGCGGGGCGCGGCGGACGGGCAGGACGTGCAGAGTCGTCCGCAGCGGCTTTTCTGACCGACGGCTGACGTTTGACGCGGCGCAGGTCAGGGGAAGGCGTCTTAAGCAGGCGCACATCCGCCGGGCTGAGTTCACGCCATTCACCTGGGCGCAGTTCGCCCAGCGGCAGCATCCCGATGTGCGTCCGCAGCAGACGGCGCACGCGATGCCCCAGCTTCATCCCCACACGGCGAATCTGACGCTTTTTCCCCTCCGTCATGATGATCCGCAGGGTGGAGAGCTTTTTATCGCCATCCATCAGTTCGACGAAACAGGGTGCGGTGCGCTCATCCTCATCGAGGATGACGCCGTTGCGCCATTTGTCCAGCACATCCATCCCCGGCAGTCCTTCAACCTCGACCTTGTAGGTTTTGGTGTGCCGAAAGCGGGGATGCGTCAGCTTCTGCGTCAGCGCACCGTCATTGGTCAGCACGACCAAGCCCTCACTGTCCGCATCCAGCCGACCGATGGAGAACAGATTTTCCCGGATGTCCACCAGGTCGAACACGGTGCGGCGGTCATCACCTTTGTGCGGCGCGCTGGTGGTCAGCACACCTTTGGGTTTGTTGAGGGCGATATAGATCTTCTTCGCACCGTCGAATTGCAGGCGCGCGCCATCGACGGTGATGACATCGACGTCGGGGTCGGCGCTGTCCCCCAGTTTGGCGATCTCGCCGTTGACGCGCACGCGGCGCTGTTCGATGAGCGCTTCAGCGGCGCGGCGCGACGATGCGGCATTCGCCTGAGCGATCAGTTTTTGCAGTCGTTCTTTCACAGTGGTTTCCACCAGACACTCGAATTAAGCGGTCATTATAAAGCATGAATGGCTTGACTTTCAAAAACGAGTCATGTTACGGTAGAGTCACACGTGCATTTACAGACCACGAGGTGCGCCATGTCTGATCTGCGTCAGATGCCACTGTTCGCCGCTCAGCCCGCCGACGAGGACGACCTCAACGTGCATACGAGGCTGATCGATGCGCTGCCGCTGTTTCAGAAGTATCTCGCGCTGCAAGGCAAGACAGCGCATACACTGGCGGCGTTCACGGCGGACATGGCGCTGCTGGTAGAGTATCATGGCGAAGGGGAGCGAGTCGGGCGTTTCACCACCCAGAAGCTGAACGAGTTCCTGAGCTGGATGGAACACCGCCGGGGCGTGCCGTGCAGCCGCAAGACCTACGCGCGCCGCGTGACCACGCTCAAGGTGTTCTTCAAATGGCTGAAAGAGATCGGCGCGATCGCGCATGACCCGGCGGAGGCGGTCTTGCAGCGGTCGGGTCCGGCGCCGCTGGCGGACATCCTGACCGATGATCAGGTCGAGGCGGTGCTGTCGGCGGGCTGGCACGCCCGCCGTGCCGACAAGCCAGATGCCCGCCCGGAGATGCTCTTCCGGCTGATCCTCAGCACCGGGATCAAGAAGAGCGAGGCGATCGCCCTGACGCCGGATGACATTCAGCGCGATGATCCCGATGCGCCGATGGTGTACATCCGCCATGCCGGGGCGAAAGACCGCTATCGTGAGCGGCTGATCCCGCTCGACCCGGCGATCTTCCCGGCGCTGGACGAATACATCGCTCAATACACCCCGAAGACGACGCTGTTCACCTGCACGGCGCGCAACCTTGAATACGTGCTGGAGGGGCTGGGCAGGCAGGCGGGCAGCCCGCACAAAATCTCGTTTGAGATGCTGCGCTGGATGTTTGGCGTGCGCGCCTACGCCGCCGGGCACGACCCGCATACGATCCGCCAGTGGCTCGGCTTGAGCGAGATCAGCTGGGTCGAGACGTTCGCCAAGATCAAACTGCTGTGGGAAAAGTCGCGCCCGGCGCGGGTGTGATCAGTATACCCGAAGCAGCAGCCCCTTGAGGTATTCCCCTTCCGGGAAGGTGAGCGCCACCGGGTGATCCGCGCCCGCGCCGAGATGCGCGACGATCTGCGCTTCGCGTCCGCTGTCCGCCAGCGCGCCAAAGACGATCTTCTGAAACAGATCGCGCGAGATCGCCCCGGAACACGAATAGGTCATCAGCCAGCCCCCACGTTCGACCAGCCGGAAGCTGTGCAGGTTGAGGTCTTTGTAGCCGCGCGCCGCCCGTTCCACCTGCCCGGCGTTGTGCGCGAACTTCGGCGGGTCGCAGATGACCAGATCGTACCGCGCCCCTTCGCTTACCTGATCGCGCAGAAAATCGAAGGCATCGCCCTGGATGTACTCGAATGTGCTGTCCGCGAATTCGGCGCGCTCGGCGATCTGCTCGCTCAGCTCCAGCGCCTCGCGCGAGGCATCGAGGTTGACGACATGCGCCCTGCCCGCCGACGCTGCGTTCAGCCCGAAGCTGCCCGTATAGCTGAACAGATTGAGGATGCGCGGGCGATCGGTCAGCCAGTCCAAGCCGCCGCGCACGATCGCCCGGCTGGGAGCCTGATCGAGGTAATAGCCGGTCTTGTGCCCACGCCGCACATCGACCGCCATCTCGAACCCACCTTCATCAAACCAGATGAGCGCGGGCGGCTCATCGCCTGCCAGCGGCGCGATGTGATCACGCAAGCCTTCCTTGCCGCGCACATCGGCGTCGCTGCGCTCGAACACCCCGCGCGCATCGGTGTGTTCCAGCAGCAGCGCGGCGATCTCGTGTTTGCGGGCGTCGATGCCCAGCGTGAGCGCCTGCATGACCAGCCAGTCGCCATAGCGATCGACGATCAAGCCTGGGAGGAAGTCGTTTTCGGCGTTGATCAGGCGGTACGCGCTGTGCGTGCGGGCATACGATCGGCGCGCGCGGATCGCACGGTTGATCATCCGCGCCCACCATGCCCGGTCGATCGGCTCGTCTTCCCACGTCAGCAGGCGCACCTGAATCTGCGATCGGGCATTCCAGTAGCCGCGCCCCAGAAATACCCCAGTCTGCGTCGTCACCGTGACCAGATCGCCGGGCGCGGGGTCGCCGCGCACCTCGACGATGGCTCCGCTGAACACCCAGGGGTGGCGGTTGAGGATGGGCTTTTCGCGTCCGCGATCGATGATGACTCGCGGTGTGTGCAGGGGCAGGGTCATGAGAACGGGTTCTCCTGAGTGGGTTCAATGGTGCTGCGTTCGGCGATGAGTGCCAGCAGCCTGGCTTCATCGAGGATGGGCACGTTGAGTGCAGCGGCTTTTTCAGCTTTGCTGCCCGGCGCATCACCGACCACCACATAGCTGGTCTTTTTGCTCACACTCCCCGTCACCTTGCCGCCATGCGACTCGATGAGCGCGGCAGCGTCATCGCGGCTGAGCGTCGGCAGCGTGCCCGTCAGCACGAAGGTCAGCCCTGCCAACGCATCCCCGGCGGGCGAGGCAGCGTCATCGCGCATGTTCACCCCGGCGGCGACCAGCTTGTCCAGCACACCCGCGTGATACGGGTCACGGAACCAGGCGTGAATGGCGTTCGCCAGCACTTCGCCGATTCCCTCGACGGTCAGCAGCGCTTCAGGGTCTGCCGCGCGCAGCGCCGCCATGTCTTTGAAGGCGTTCGCCAGGTCAGCAGCGAGTGTTGCGCCGACGCCTTCGATGCCCAGCGCCGCGATCACCCGCGCCAGCGGTCGGCTGCGCGCGTCAGCGATGGCAGCGAGCAGCTTGTTCGCCTTCTTTTCGGCGAAACGATCGAGCGCGATGAGCTGTTCGGCGGTCAGCGCGAACACATCCGCTTCGTCATGCAGCAGCCCGGCGTCGATCAACTGGCGTACCGTCTGTCCGCCGAAGCCTTCGATGTCCAGACCGGCGCGGGATACTAAGAACTCGATCTGCCGATATACCCGTTCCCGGCAGCGCACATTCGGGCAGTAGTAATCGACTGCACCCTCAGGGCGAACGATCGGCGTATCGCAGAACGGGCAGCGCTCCGGCGGGGTGATCGGCTGTTCTGCGCCTGTGCGCGCTGCCTCCAGCACACCGATCACATTCGGGATGACGTCGCCCGCGCGTTTGACCACCACAGTGTCGCCGATACGCACATCGAGCAGCGCCACATAGTCGTAATTGTGCAGTGTGGCGCTGCTCACCGTCACCCCACCCAGAAATACCGGGCTGAGTACCGCCGTCGGCGCGACGCGCCCGGTACGCCCAATGCTGACCGATACGCTCTCCAGCCTGGTGGAAGCTTCGCGCGCGGCGAACTTGTAGGCGGTGGCAGCGCGCGGGTCTTTGCCGACGACGCCCAGTTCGCGGGCGATCGCCTGATCGTTGACCTTGATCACCACCCCGTCGATCTCGTAATCCAGCGTATCGCGCCGGTTTTCCCACGTGGGTATTTGCTGGATAATGTGGGATAATGTGGGATAATGTGCCGACTCCGGTGCGACGCGAAAACCCATATCCCGCAGATAATTGAGAATATCCCACTGTTTATCCAGCACCGCGCCGTCGATGCTGACGATCTGGTAGACGAAGGCGGTGAGTGGACGTGCCGCAGTGATGCGCGAATCTTTCTGCTTGAGCGCGCCGCTGGCAGCGTTGCGGGCATTGATGAACGGCGGCAGCCCGGCGTCGATCTGGCGCTGATTGAGCGCCTCAAAGTCGCGCCGCAGATACATCACTTCCCCGCGCACCACCAGCCGCGCCGGGGCGGGCAGGTCGCCCGTCGCCGGGATACGCAGCGGGATGGAGCGCACGGTGCGGATGTTGGGCGTGACATCATCGCCCACTTCGCCATCGCCACGCGTGGCTGCCCCGGTCAGCACGCCGTTTTCGTAGGTCAGCACGATGGTGAGCCCGTCGAGTTTGGGTTCGAGGGTGTAGTCGAGCGTCGTGCCGCTGGGCAGCAGGCGCAGATTGCGTTCTTCCCAAGCCAGCAGGTCATCGGGCGAATAGGCATTGGACAGGCTGAGGATGGGGGCGGCGTGGCGCACTTTCACCCAGTTCTCGGTCAGATCACTGCCCGCGCGCTGGGTGGGCGAGTCCGGCGCGAGCAGCTCAGGGTGAGCCGCTTCGATAGCGCGCAGTTCGTTGAAGAGCGCATCGTATTCGGCGTCGGAGACGAGCGGCGCGCTCAGCACGTAATAGTGATGGCTGTAGCGGGTGAGCAGGGCGCGCAGTTCGGCTGCACGCTGTGCCGGGTCGATCATGACAGTCCTCAGGGGGTAGGGGGCGCGAACACGTCGAGATAGATGGCGGCTGCCCAGCCGCGCCGTCCAGCGCTGCCGGGGTCCTGGATCAGCCACCATGTCAGCCCGTCCGCCTGCACCGGACCGTCGATGACATTGAAGCCGGAGCCGAGCGCGGCGTTGAACACCGGCGTATTGCTAATGCCGGGCGATGGGCGCACATTCAGCCCGTCGATGTTGACCAGCACGGGCGACCCGATGGTGATGATGCGCGGGGTGGGCGACAGGTAGATCGGCACGAGCGTCGGACCCTCCAGCGCAAACACGGGCACGGCAGGCGCATCGGTCGGCGCGGCGATGGCGTCTGGCGGCGCGGTGGGCGGCTGGTCAGGCGTGGGGGTGGGCGGCGCGGTGACGATGATCACGCGCGGTTCTCCGCCGGGCGTGGTCTGCCCGCCGAGCAGTACCACCAGCGAGACCACGCCCGCCGTGATGCCCAGCACGAGCAGCAGCATGAGCGCCAGCGCCCACAGCGGGATGGCTAACGGACTTTCGCCACGACGTTTGCGTTTGCCTGGTGGGGGCGCGGCGGGCGGCATCTGACGAGTGGGGTAGAGTTCGCGCGTGTCGTCAAAACGGGGGTCAGACATCGGTTCATCCTCCGTGACGGCGGGTATGAGCGAGAAAAGCTTCAACCGACCAGGTGTTGATGACCTGCGGGGCGGTCAGCCAGGCGCGACGGGCGGTCATGATGCCGTAGCGCAGATAGTCCAGTTCGGCGATCGTGTGCGCATCGGTATCGATGGCGATCGGGATACCCAGTTCGGCTGCACGGCGGGCGTACTTCGCCTCCAGGTCGAGGCGGTGCGGATTGCTGTTAATCTCCAGCGCAATGCCGGACTCGACAGCGGCGGCGAATACCGCTTCCATGTCGAGGTCGGCTCCGTCGCGGTCAGGGATGAGCTGACCGCGCGGATGGGCGATCAGATCGACATGTGGGCTGCGGATGGCGCGGATGAGGCGTGCGGTGATCTGCTCACGCGGTTGTGTCAGGCTGCTGTGCAGCGAGGCGATGACGAAATCGAGCTGCGCCAGCACCTCATCCGGGTAATCGAGTTCGCCGTCAGCGCGGATTTCGACCTCGCTGCCGTGAAAGACGCGCAGGCGCGGGGCGAACTCGGCATCGATGCGGCGCACCTCTTCCTGCTGCTGCATGAGCGCCTCGATCGTCTTCAGGTTGCGCGCGGCGAGGGCGCTGCGCGAATGGTCGGTGATGACGATGTGGCTGTAACCGTGTGCCAGCGCTGCCTGTGCCATTTCGCGGATGCTCGCCGCCCCATCGCTCCATGTGGTGTGCATGTGCAGGTCGGCGCGCATGTCTGCCAGACTGAGCAGATCGGGCAGGGTTCCGGCGCGCGCCGCTTCGATCTCTCCCTGATCTTCGCGCAGTTCCGGCGGAATCCAGGGCAAGCCGAGGCGGGCGTACACGTCTGCTTCGTCAGCGCACAGGATAGGTGGCGCACCCGTCGGCTGTCCATCCGCATCGACCGGGGTGAGCGCGTGTTCGTTCAGGCTCAGCCCCTGCTCAAGAGCGATCTGGCGCACGCGAATGTTGTGCGCCTGGCTGCCGCTGAAATACTGGAGTGCTGTGCCCCAGCGCCCAGGCGGGATGACCCGCACATCGACCTGCAAGCCGTTGTGCAGTTCGACGCTGCTCTTGCTTTCGCCATGCCCCAGCACGCGCGCCACGTCGTCGGCATGGACGAAGGCATCCATGATCGGCATCGGGTCATCGCTGGCGACGAGCAGATCGACATCGCCGATGGTCGGGCGGGCACGGCGGATGCTGCCAGCGACCTCGCCGTGCAGCGCGCCTGGGATCGCCAGCAGGCGCGTGAGGATCGCCTCGGCTGCCTGAAGCGCCACATCCAGCCGGAAGCGAGTGTTGGCGGCGCGGCGGCGCAGCGACTCGATGCCCTCCAGGATTTTCGCCTCGCTCTTCGCGCCCATGCCTGGCAGATCGCGCAGCCTGCCCGCGCGCGCGGCAGCTTCCAGCGCTTCGACGGTGGTGATGTCCGCCTGCTGCCAGAACAGCACCGCCTTTTTCGGTCCGACACCGTTGATGTGCAGGATGTCCAGCACGCCCGACGGGATTTCAGCGGCGAGTCGCTCGTAAAATTCCAGCCTGCCTGTGTCCAGAATTTCAGTGATCTTCTCCGCCAGCACCGCGCCGATATGCGGAATGTCCTGCAGCTTGCCTTCGGCAGCGATGGCGCGCAGGTCACGCGGTTGTTCGCGGATCGACTCGGCGGCTTTGGTGTAGCCCATCACCCGAAAGACGGACTCGCCTTTGAGCTGAAGCATCTCGGCGATGCGGTCGAACAGATCGGCGATTTCGCGGTTGGTCATGCGCGCTGCGGCTCCATGCTGACAAAAACAGGCTGACCCCGCGCTCATCACGGATGGATGCGGGGCAAACATCATCATGATACGCCAGTTCAGCCTGTTTCGCACACCTGTTTTCCGGGGGAGTTTATCCGCCCGAAGCCATCGCCTTCAGCCCCGTGAACAGCCGCTCGACCGCGCCCGCCGTCTTCTCCGGCGGCAGGGCATATGAGAAGCGCACCCAGTTCGCCCCGGCTTCGGAGAAGTACGATCCGGCGACGATGGCGACGCCATGTTCTGCTGCCAGATACTTCAGCACGTCTTCCGAGTCGCGCTTGCCCGCCGCCTCGATGTAGGGCGTGCAGTCGATGAAGGCGTAATAGCCGTCGCCCATGACGTGGCGCGCGCCGAACTCCGTCAGCGCATCGCGCAGGATGCGGCGGCTTTCGCGCGTCGGCACGAGGATCGGTTCAGCGGCTTTCTCAAAACCGATCTCGTAGGCGGCGATCGCCACCGCCTGCGAGTAGTACGCCGGGATGACGCTGTGCGACGCCTGGCTGACGATGTAATCGACCACACGCTTACCCGCCACGAGGTGCGCGCTGCGGACGTTGGACGCGCCCAGGCTCTTGGTCAGCCCGTCGAGGAAGATCAGGCGTTCGCGCTCTTCCGGGGTAAAGGCTTCGAGGATGACGTTGATGTCGGAATGTCCGCCATCCGTCACCCAGTGGTAAATCCAGTCGAACAGCACATACGGGATGCCCGCCGCGAACGCCGCGCGCGTGAGAGCGATCTGCTCTTCGAGGGGGATGGTGCGCCCGGTCGGGTTGTCGGGGGAGGTGATCACCAGCCCGGCGATCTTCCGCCCGTCCGCTGCGGCTGCCTCCGCGCACGCCTGAATGCCTTCAGGGGTGTAACGCCAGCCCTCGTTCGGGTCGCCTGGGGCGAGCATGACGTTCGCGCCGACGGCATACGGACCCCAGTTGTAGCTGATCCAGGGCACGCGCGAGACGACGACGACGCTGCCGATCTGCTCTGTGCCCAGGGTGATCATGGCGTTGTACGCCTTTTGCAGCCCGTCGCGCCCGCCCTGCACGAACACGATGTTGCCAGGACCCCACCCGCTGGCGGCGCTGAAGCCCCAGTAGCGTTCGGCGGCGGCAGTCCGAAACTGTGCCGTGCCGAACGGCTGATCGTAGGCGGAACCATGCTCAAGCTGAAGCTCCAGCGCGCGCTGCAGCACGGCGCGCGGCACACCAGGCAGGCTTGCCCCGCCGTCGCCCTGAGAAGCGTCGAAGGTCACGGCATCCGCGCCATACTTTTCGCGGTACGCCTTGAGCGCATCGCGGATCAGGAACATGCGCGACGGGGGAATCTCCGCCATGCTGCCCGGATAGCCATTGACCGGGATGCGTTTTTCCGGGGGCAGGACGAATAACGGGATGTCATGGGATACGGCTGTCACGTCAGATTTACTCCTAACAAAAAACGAATAATGCCATTGTCATGGCGGCATACGCTGGATGCTATACACGAACAAGCCGATCATGCCTTGTGCAGATCGCCCATTTTGTGAACAGGCGTATCACCCGGCGCGCACGGCTGCCCGGCATTCATCCAGCACGTCACGCAGCGTATCATCGAGGGGGATGAGCGGCTGCCAGCCCGTCAGGGCGCGCAGACGAGCGCAATCGCCCCAGGTGCGCGGCTGGCTGTTGGGGCGGAACTTCGCCGGATCGATCGCTATCGTGACCGGGACGCGCGCCAAAGCGACCAGCCGATCCAGCACTGCGCGGATGGTGACCAGCCGTCCGCTGGCGACGTTGTACACCTCACCGGGCACGCCGTGTGCCATGATGAGCGCATAAGCGCGCACCACATCGCGCACATCGGTGAAATCGCGCTCGGCGCTGAGATCGCCCACGCTGAGCGTCGGCGGCTGCCACCCGGCTTCGATGCGGGCGATCTGCGCGGCAAAGTCTGGCACGACGAAGCCAGTGCGCTGCCCTGGACCGAAGTGGTTGAACGGTCTGGCGCGCAGCATCGGGAGGCGGTGGCTGCGATGATAGCTGAGCGCGAGCATCTCCTGCCCGACCTTGCTCACCCCATATGGGTTGCATGGCGCGATCGGCGTGTCCTCGTCGAATGGCTGATCCGGGTGGACGCCGCCAGGCACGTATACTTCCCCTGAACTGACGATCAGCATACGCGGGGTGATGCCCGCATCGATGCAGGCGCGCGTCAGGTTGAGCTGCGGGCGCAGGTTGTGTTCGAGCGTTTCCCAGGCGGCGTCGAACGAGAGGCGCACGTTTGCCTGCCCCGCGAGATGGTACACCTGATCAGGCTGCACGGTGGCGATGAGGTGGCGAACCGCCTCGCTGTCGCGCAGATCGAGCAGGTGCGGGATGACGGGCGGGTCATCGGGTTCAGTCAGGTAGACGCCGTGCAGTTCGGCATCGGGCAGCATCGTCCTGAGATGCGCGGTGAGGTGCGCGCCGACAAAACCGCCCGCCCCGGTGATCAGGATACGCATCCGTCGTCATCCTTCCTGGTCTGGTGAGTAATACACTTTGCCGCGCAGTGGTTCCGGCAGCAGCGAGCGGTCGTCTGGCGAGTCGTCTTTGCCATATCCCATCTGGCGCATGAGCGCGGTGGGCGCGTTACGCAGCTTCATCGGGATGGGCAGGTCACCCGCGCGCTGCACATCGTCCAGCGCGGCGAAATACGCCTCATACGAGGCGCGGCTTTTCGGCGCGCGCGCCAGATAGACCGCGCCATGCGCCAGGTTGATCTGACATTCGGGATAGCCGATCGTCTCGACGGCGCGAAAGACGGCATTTGCCAGCGCCAGCGCATGAACATCCGCCATGCCGACATCCTCGCTGGCGAAGATGACCATGCGCCTGGCGATGAATTTCGGGTCTTCCCCGGCATGAACCATGCGCGCCAGATAGTGCAGCGCGGCGTCCGGGTCGCTGGCGCGCATACTCTTGATGAAAGCGCTGATGGTGTTGTAATGCTCTTCACCCTGCTTATCATAGCGCAGGTGGCGCGATTGCAGCGCGGTGGTCAGGGCTGAGACGCTGACCACGCCGTCGTACAGGGCGGCGGTCGCCTCCAGCAGGTTGAGCGCCTGACGTGCATCGCCCGCCGCCATGCGCGCCAGAAACGCGCGCGCTTCATCATCCACCACTGCACCGATCGCCGCCGCACCGCGATCGATCACCTGCATCACCTCGTCGTCGGTCAGGGGATTGAGGGTGAATACCCGACAGCGCGAGAGCAGTGCGGCGATGACCTCGAACGACGGGTTCTCGGTCGTCGCACCGATCAGCACGATCGTGCCCGCCTCAACATGCGGCAGCAGATAATCCTGCTGTGCCTTGTTGAAGCGGTGAATTTCGTCCAGAAACAGAATCGGCGCAGCGCGGGGCGTGTCTGGCTGATTGTAGTTGAACAGATCGCGCGGGGCATCACCCGCAGTCGCCGACGCGATCACCCGGCGCATCTCGTCCTTGCCCGCCGAAACCGCCGACAGTTCGTGAAATTCGCGCCCCGTCGCCTGAGCGATCAGCCGCGCCAGCGTCGTTTTGCCCACCCCAGGCGGACCCCACAGGATGATCGAAGACAGGCGATTCGTCTCGATCATCCGGCGGATGGGCATCCCCTCGCCGATGAGGTGCGCCTGACCGATGAACGCATCGAGCGAGGCAGGGCGGATGCGGTCGGGCAGGGGCTGGCGCGGTTGTTCTGGCATGGTCGATCCTCGGTTCAAATGCTGGGAAATTCGCGGTATTCCACGCCGCCTGCGCCGTCATCGAGCGCGATGCGCGCGCCTGGGCGCACGAACACCGGGGTGTATTCCAGCGGCGCGGGCACGGTCACTGTGCGTCCGCCATTATAGACTTCCCCGGTGTAATAATCGAACCAGCGTTTGCCGTGCGCGCCGCGCGGCAGATACACCGCCCGTTCGCGTTCGCCCGGTTCGTAGACCGGGGCGATGAGCATGTCCGCGCCGAGCATGAAATCGAACGACTCGGTGCGGCAGCGCGAGTCATCGGCGAAGTGGTAGACGAGCGGACGGTTGATCGGATGCCCGGTCTGGTGCGCCTCGATCATGAGCGCTTTCAGATGTGGTTTGAGGCGGTAGCGCAGGCGGATCGCCTCGCGGATGAGGGGCAGCACTTCCGGGTACATCCAGGGTTCGTTGACTGTGCCGTCGCTGTTCCACGAGTGGATGGTGAAGCGCGGATAGAACACCCCTGCCTGACACCAGCGCACGAACAGTTCCGGCGTGGGCGCTGGACCGAAGAAGCCGCCGATGTCGTGCCCGTTGTTCGGCACGCCAGACAAACCCAGGCTCAAGCCCATCGGCGTGTTCCATTTCATGGTGTGCCACGATGTGGTGTTGTCGCCCGACCAGGTTTGGGCATAGCGCTGGATGCCCACCACGCCCGCGCGCGTCAGCACGAACGGCGGCTGACCGGGTGCGTGTTCGCGCAGCGTCTCATACGACGCGCGTCCCATGAGCAGCGTTTGCAGCCCCCGCCCGCCCAATCCCAGGCGGAACGGTGCGCCGAAGCCATCGCAGATGGCGTCGTCATCCCACAGTTCAAATTCGTTGTTGTCGTTCCAGATGGCGTCCATGCCATATGCCAGCAGCGACTCTTTGATGCGCTCCTTCCACCACACATAGGTTGCCGGATCAGTGAAGTCGAGCAGCGCACCATGTTCCCCCTCGTACATGCCGCCGCTCCAGAAGGTGTTATCGGCGGGCTGTCCGTCATCAGGGTCGGTGATGAACCCGGCGCGCGCTGCGACCTCGCTGAAGCGCGGGTGCGCGCGCAGCAGGTGCGGCTTGACGTTGGGGGCGATGCGAATGCCGGCATCGTGGAATGTCTGCACCATCGCCGCCGGGTCGGGCACGCGCTGGCGATTCCACTCGAAGACCATGCGCCGCCCGTCGGAGTCGCAGGTATAGCCCGATGACAGGTGGAAGAGGTCGCATGGAATGTCGTACTGGCGGCACAGCGCCGCAAAACGGGCGAGCTGCGCCTGAGCGTCTGGCGCTTCGGTGTAGCTCATGGTCGATCCGAGATAGCCCAGCGCGTAATCGGGCAGCAGCGCCGGTCGCCCGGTCAGCCAGGTGTAGCGTTCGACCACCTTCTCGATCGTCTCGCCGAAGATCATGTAGTAATCGACATCGCCATCTTCGGCGTGATACGAGTGATACGGGCTGCCGAAGCTGCCATTGACCTCCCGTCCCATATCGAAGGTGGTCGCCGCCAGGTTATCGTAGAACAAGCCGTATGCCAGCCCGCGCTGGATGACGTAGGTGATGTAAAAGGGGATGTGTTTGTAGAATGACTCGCTCACTTCCGGGTCGTAATATGCTGCATCGACATTGAGCAGATGGATATGCTGCCCGCGTTTGTCGAGCGCGCCGCTCACCTCACCGAATCCGAAATAATGTTCATCGACACGCTGTTTCATATAGTGAAAGACGCTGCGCCCTGCCCGGTCGTACACATACGGGCGCAGGGGGAGGTCTTCGGCGAATGGCTGTTCGTCTGCGCCAGCGAACCAGGCGATCGCCCCGGTCGCCGGGTCGAGCCGTGCGCTCATCAGCGGGGTATTGAAGGCGATGCGGCTCCCGGTCGTGTCGAGGATCACCGGGGGAGAGGTGTAGCCGGTGCGATCATCACGCCGCCGCCCCTCCAGCGGGCAATCTTCCGCCCCTGCCACGATCGACCAGGTGCGATCCAGCCGATACTTCCCCTGGGGAAGATGTTCCACGCGGATGACCCCGGCTTCCACCGCTGTAATCCGCATCAGTTCGCCGCGTGTGCCACGCAGCGTCAGGCTTTCAGCATCGGAATGCTGCACGATAAAAGGACTGGGATTGGTGAGACGCATGAGGAAACCTCGATGCCGCACTGGGCATTCAAAAATGTGACTGCATGTCGTTTTCACCGTACAATGGGGGCGTTGAGCGCACACCGCCACCCATCAACGGGAGCTGCTATGCTTTCTATCGTACACGGATGTGCCATTCTTGGCATCGACGGGCAGATCGTCGAAGTGCAGACCGATTTTAATCCGCGCGCTGCCATTCCTCAATTCAATATCGTCGGCTTGCCAGATAGTGCCGTGCGCGAAAGCCGCGAGCGGGTGCGCGCTGCGATCAAGAACTCCAACCTGCAATTCATCAGCAAGGGGTACGTCGTCAACCTCTCCCCGGCAGACCTGCCCAAACAGGGACCTGCCTATGACCTGACGATCGCGGTCGGCGTGCTGGCAGCGACCGATCAGGTTCCGCTCAAGGCACTGGAAGGGGCGATGTTCATCGGCGAACTGTCGCTGGATGGGGCGGTGCGGCACGTCAAAGGGGTGATGGCGATGGCGATGGCGGCGACCGCCGCTGGGCTGAGCGCGATGTACGTCCCGGCGGCAGATGCGTATGAGGCGGCGCTGGTGGGCGGCATCCGCGTGTACCCGGTCGAGTCGCTGGCGCAGCTCGTCGAGCATCTGTATGGGCTGTCGCCGATCGCCCCGATCGCGATCGACCCGCGCGCTATCCTCAGCCAGGCGGAGGAGACGCTGCGCGGCGTGACCGACTTCGCCGACATTCGGGGACAGGAACTCGCCAAACGGGCGCTGGAGATCGCCGCAGCGGGCAACCACAATCTCCGCATGTCGGGTCCGCCAGGTTCGGGCAAGACGCTGCTGGCGCGCGCCATGCCGGGCATTCTGCCGCGCCTGTCTCTGGAGGAAGCGCTGGAGGTGACGCGCATCCAGTCCGTCGCCAACGACATCGATGATGAGCAGCCGCTGCGCGGCGCGCGCCCGTTCCGCGCCCCGCACCACACGATCAGTCTGGCGGGCGTGGTCGGCGGGGGGAGCATCCCCCAGCCAGGTGAGGTCACGCTGGCGCATCGCGGGGTGCTGTTTCTGGACGAGGTGAACGAATTCAGCGGGCACGCGCTGGAGGGACTGCGCCAGCCGATCGAGGACAAGATCGTCACCATCAGCCGCGCCAAAGGATCGCTGACTTTTCCCGCCAACTTCCTGCTGGTGATGGCGCACAACCCATGTCCGTGCGGGCACGCGGGTGACCCGTACAAAGCGTGTACCTGCTCACCGTCCGCCATTCAGCGCTATCAGGCGAAGCTGTCTGGTCCGCTGCTCGACCGTATCGACATCCACATCGATGTGCCGCGCGTGGAGTACGACAAGCTGCTGGGTGACGTGGGCAGCGCCGAACCGTCACGGTCGGTACGTGCCCGCGTCGAGGCAGCGCGCGCCCGTCAGACGGAGCGCTTCGCTGGTACAGGACTGTTCGCCAATGCCGACATGGACGTCAGCCACATCGCTCGCTTCTGCCAGATGCAGCCTCAGGCACAGCAGCTGCTCGACATCGCCGTCCGCAGGATGAACCTGAGCGCGCGTTCGTATCACCGGATGCTCAAGCTCAGCCGCACGATCGCCGACCTCGACGGCAGCGAGGCGATCACTCAGGTGCATGTGGCGGAAGCCATTCAGTACCGTCCGAAAAGTTTGCCGACCTGACCCGATCAGACCAAGGAGTCGCTTGTATCCATGACCGCTCTCACCCAATCCCCCGCCTGGAACGCGCTTCAGGCGCACTATGACGCCACCCGTCATCTGCACATGCGCGATCTGTTCGCCGCCGACCCCCAGCGTTTCGCCCGTTTCTCGATCCTCTGGGACGACCTGCTGTTCGACTACTCGAAAAACCGCATCACCGACGAGACGATGCGCCTGCTGCTCGACCTGGCGCGCAGCGTCGATCTGCCCGCGCGCATCCGGGCGATGTTCAGCGGTGAGAAGATCAACGTCACCGAAGATCGCGCCGTGCTGCACATCGCGCTGCGTAACCGGGCGAACACCCCGATCTACGTCGATGGGGTGGATGTCATGCCGGAGGTCAATGCGGTGCTGGCGCGGATGCGCGCTTTCACTCAGGCAGTGCGCGATGGATCGTGGCGCGGCGCGACGGGCGAACGCATCACCGATGTGGTCAACATCGGCATCGGCGGCTCCGACCTCGGTCCAAAGATGGTGGTGACCGCGCTGGCGCACTACGCGGCGGATGGGCTGCGCGCGCATTTCGTCTCGAATGTGGATGGCACGGACATCGCCGAGACGCTGAAGCGGCTTGATCCGCGCACGACCCTCTTCCTGATCGCCTCGAAGACGTTCACCACGCAGGAGACGATGACCAACGCGCACAGCGCGCGCCGCTGGTTCCTCGATGGGATGCACGGCGATGAAAGCGCCATCGCCAGGCATTTTGTCGCTCTGTCCACGAATGCCGACAAGGTGCGCGCCTTCGGCATCGACACCGACAATATGTTCGGGTTCTGGGACTGGGTGGGCGGTCGCTACTCACTGTGGTCGGCGATCGGCACGCCGATCGCGCTGATGATCGGTATGGATCGCTTTGAGGAACTGCTTGCGGGAGCGCACGCCGTCGATCAGCACTTCAGCACCGCGCCGCTGGAGGCAAACATCCCGGTGATCATGGCGCTGCTGGGCGTGTGGTACAACAATTTCTACGGCGCGGAGACGCACGCCATCCTGCCCTACGACCAGTACCTCGCGCGCTTCCCCGCCTATTTCCAGCAGGGTGACATGGAGAGCAACGGCAAGCGCGTCACGCTGACGGGGGAGACGGTCGATTACAGCACCGGTCCGGTCATCTGGGGCGAACCCGGCACGAACGGGCAGCACGCTTTCTATCAGCTCATCCATCAGGGGACGAAACTCATCCCGTGTGACTTCCTCGCCCCCGCGCGCACGCTCAACCCGCTCGGCGACCATCACACCATCCTGATCGCCAACTTCCTGGCGCAGACGGAAGCGCTCATGCGCGGCAAGACCGCCGATGAGGTGCGGGCTGAATACGCCGCCGCTGGCGTCACACCGTCCGACCTGCTGGTGGCGGCGCGGACGTTCGAGGGCAACAAGCCGACCAATTCGCTGCTGTATGCTGCGCTGACGCCATACATGCTCGGCGCACTGATCGCTCTGTATGAACACAAGATTTTCACACAGGGCGTCATCTGGGGGATCAACTCATTCGATCAGTGGGGGGTGGAGCTGGGCAAGCAGCTCGCCAAAGCGATCGAACCCGAACTGCGTGGTGATGAGGTTGTCGAGACGCACGACAGTTCGACCAACGGGCTGATCGCTGCCTACAAGCAGATGCGGGGATGAGTGAGGCAGCGAGGGCGATCCGCCCGATCGCCCTCACTGCACCCACCTCCGCTACCGCACCGTCAGCGTGACCGCCCCGCCGAGCGGCGTGACCGACCCCGCCGTCGTCACCAGCCCGTCCTCGACCGTGACCGCCGACTCGCCCGCGCTCAGCGCGCGCAGCCGCACCGTCAGCAGCGTGAACCGC
>CAZTLS010000061.1:0-21527 GCA_964614405.1 uncultured Pleurocapsa sp. | reverse complement strand
GAGCGCGTCCCGTTCGACCTGCCGCCGGAACGCTTCCCGTATGGGCACAGCAAGGCGCTTGCCGAGTCGATCGCCCTCGATGCCGTCTCGATGGGGCAGGATGTGGTCATCGTCAACCCGGTCGTCATCCTCGGACCTGGCGACCTGAACGTCATCTCCGGCGACATCGTGCTGAAGGTGCGCCGCCTGAGCTGGACGATCCCCGTGCCGCCTGGCGGCGTCGCAGTCATCGATGTGCGCGATGCCGCCCGGCTGCACATCGCCGCTGCCGAGCGCGGTCGATCGGGTGAGCGCTACCTGCTGGGCGCGGAAAACGTCAAACACCAGACGATCTTCGCTGCCGCCGCTGAAATCACGGGAGTCGCCGCACCTGGGCTGCCCATCCCCCGTCCGCTGCTCTCCCCACTCGCCGAGGCGATTGACCTGCTGCGCGCCGCGGGGATGAACGTGCCCGTTGACGGCAACCAGACGCGCCTGGGCGGACGTGACATCTATTTCGACTTCACCCGGATGCGCCGCGAACTGGGCGAAACACGCATCGACTGGCGCACCAGCCTGCGCGATACCTGGGCGTGGTATCTGGCGAACGGCTATGTGCAGGAAGATGCCACATCCCGCACCATTGCCGCCATCGGACGCTGGCTGTAAAACCTGCTCTCATGCGCGTCTACCGCTTCTGGAAACCGTATGACGTGCTGACGCAGTTCACCGATGCTGCCGGGCGCACGACACTGGCGGATTACATCCGCATCCCAGGCATTTACGCGGCGGGCAGGCTTGACCGCGACAGTGAAGGATTACTGCTGCTGACCGATGACGGCGCACTCATTCATCGCCTGACCGACCCGCGCCACGCCCACCCGCGCACCTACTGGGCGCAGGTCGAGCGCATCCCGGATGAAGCGGCGCTCGATCGGCTGCGCGCCGGGGTCGAGCTGCACGACGGCGGCAAGGCATGGCGCACCCGCCCGGCACAGGTGATGCAGATCGACCCGCCCGCCCTGCCCGACCGCCCCGTCCCGATCCGCTACCGCGCCAGCGTGCCCACCGCCTGGATCGCCCTCACCCTGACTGAAGGCAAAAACCGTCAGGTGCGCCGCATGACCGCCGCCGTCGGACATCCCACGCTGCGGCTGGTGCGCTGGGCGATCGGCACGGTGACGCTGGCGGGCTTGTCACCTGGCACATACGAGCCTGTAAAGCCAGAGCAACTTCAATGGTGAAAAGGTCGTAATGCGTGTTATAGTCGAGAGTAGTGCAGACGGAGCAGACAAGGATGTTCAGCATGGCAGGTGATCGCGGTGAGTTTGAGGCACAGCGTCGCATTGCTCAGGATCGCGCACGGCATCAGGATGACCGCGCCCACGCGACCATCGAGACCTATCACATCGAACAGGACGCGGCGCAGGCGGGCACAGCCCCCGATCCGGCTGGCACAGACGCCGTTCCGCCACAGCCCACGCTGATCCAGCGCATCCTGAAAGCGCTCGGTCTGCGTCGTTAGCGCACACCCGTCATTTTGAGAAAGAGAGCCATGTCTCAGCGCAGCCGCACCCGCATCGCCGAATTCAAAGCGCAGACGCAGACCAAGATCGCCGGGGTGCTGGAAGAGTACGCCTCCGGCAGGATCAGCCGTGAACAGTTCGACGCGATCTACGCTCACTACTCCAGCCAGTTGGATATGGCGGAGGCAGCGCTGGAAGCGGAGGATGACTCCCTCGTCGGAGAAGCGGATGGCAGGACGTTCGCCATCCGCCAGGCACGCATGGGTAAGGCACAGGGCGTGCTGATCCTGCACCGCCGCAGCGAACGCTTTTTCGATGCCCTGGGCGTGTTCGATCTGCCCCCTGATCCGTTCCTGAGCAAATTCCGCGCCCTCGCCGCCAGCGTGCCCGACAAAACTGGCGTGTTTTACCGCCGCGAAGCGATCGACGCCGGGCGCTGGCTGGTCTACACCGCCGGGCGCTACACGCTGGTGATCACCCTCTTCCAGCATGAGCCGTCTCCGGCGCAGATCGCGGAGATGCAGCGCCTGCACCACGACTTTGAAATGGCAAACGCGCCGTTCCTCGCGGTCGAGCGCGTGGATGCGGCGCGTCTGGCATTTCCGTTTCGGGTCTTCGTGCAGCGTAAGCTGGTCAAACCTGGATAGAGGGGCTGCGGTACGCCCCCTCTGTTCGCCCGGTTTACGCCATTTCCCAGTCTTTCAGCATCGCCGCCAGCAGCGTCGCCCGGCGCGGCATACTGTCGATGACGACATGCTCATGCAGCGCGTGCAGCCCATCGCCCTGCGGACCGAGACCATCCAGCAGCGGAACGCCCAACGCTGCCACTGTGTTACCGTCACTCGCCCCGCCGCTGCCGTCCTCGCGCACCGTCAGCCCATACTTCTCGCCGATGGCACGGCACTGGGCGAAGGTCTTCTGCATCAGCGCGTCGCGCTCCATCGGCGTGTGCCCGTTGATGCGCTCTACCCGCACTTTTGCGCCTGGGACGAACGGCGTGGTATCCATCATCGCCGCCTCGGTCGCCTGTGCCGCCTGCACCGTCAGCGCGCGCGTGTCGATATGGGCGACGACGCGCGCCGGGATGACGTTGGTCGCCGTACCGCCCTCAACCATCGTCACGCTGACCGACGTGCCGTTCTTCAGATCGTTCAGGTCACGCATCCGCATCGCCTGCTGCGCAAATTCGATGATGGCATTGATGCCCTTCTCCGGCGCGTTGCCCGCGTGCGAAGGCAGCCCTTCGATCTCCATGCGGTAGGTGGCGATGCCCTTGCGCCAGGTTTTGAGCGCTTCGTCGATGGTCGCCGGCTCCATGACCAGCACCAGCCCCGCCTGTGCCGCATATTCCTTGATGTACGGCGTGGAATACAGGCTGCCCACCTCTTCATCAGTGGTCATCAGCACCCAGATCGGGCGATTAGGGAACTGGTTCAGTTCCCGCAAGCCGCGCAGCGCCTCCAGCACGACGGTGATCCCGCCCTTCATGTCGATCGCGCCCGGACCGAACAGCCGTCCGTCAGCGTCGATCCGCACCGGGCGCTGCGCCAGCGTGCCCAGCCCCCACACCGTGTCGATGTGGATCAGGAACATGATCGGCTTGCCTGGCGCGCTGATGTTCCAGCGGGCGAAGAGCATGTCGCCCACTTCCGTCTGCGGGATGCGCTGCACATCCTCCGCCCCCAGCCCGGTGAACTGCGCCGCCATGAAATCGGTCAGTTGATCGACGTGATGCTTGTCCTGCGTCCCGCTTTCGTGTTCGACCAGCCGGGTGAGCAGGCGCACCATCGCCTCGCGCTGACTTTGAAAATAGGTGAGTAGTTCTGACATAGTGCCTCGTGACCCTCTGCGGATAGGTTGTGTCGTGTTAAGACGGTATTATATGCCAGCGTGCGGCACGGCGGCTATGCCCGGATGAGACCGATTCGGCTTGTACAGGATCGACAAACGGACATATGATAAGACGATGACTGGCTCCTGTTTGGTGGGGTATAAGCAAAAAAGAAGCATCATGAGTCCAATTCCGCCCAAAAACCGCCGCATCCGTCGTATGCGCCGTCTGAGCGTTCCCGCGTCAGACACGGCACTGACCCACCTGGCTGCCCTCAACCGGGCACTGGCATCCCCGCTGGAAAATACGCTCATGTGGGATGCAGTGCGCGAAAGCATGGAAGCCCTGTTCGACGCCATGACGCTGTTCGTCGCCCTGTACCGGCGCGAACGCGATCAGCTCGACTTCCTGCTGCTGGTCGATGACCTGATGCCGATCGAAGATGCACCCCCTCTGCCCCTGTGCGGCATCAGCCGTGCTGTCATCCGGGGCAATCAGCCGCTGCTTTTCGATGACCTTCGCACGCCGGAGGCGGCAGAGCGCCTGCGTCAGATGGGGACGACGCGCGATGAGCGCGAACCGAGCGACTGGGCGCGCGCATGGATGGGTGTGCCACTGCACAGCCGCACCGGAGATGTGATCGGGCTGGTATGCGTTCAGAACGCTATCCCTGCTGCCTACAGTGCCGCCGATCTCGATCGGCTGCTGGTCGTGGGCAGCGCGCTGGCGCTGGCGCTGGACAATCAACGCCTCAGCCAGACAGAGCGCGAGCGCCGACTGATCGCTGAAGGGCTGACCAAGATCGGGCAAATCCTGAGCCAGCAGGTCGATTACGATGACGTGCTGGATCGGCTGCTCGATCAGTGCCAGCGCGTGGTCGGCTATGACAGCGGCATCGTGCTGATTTTCGATGTGGTGGACAAGCCTGAGCCTGGCAGCGCGCCCCGTTTCATCGTCAGCACCACCCACGACCCGGATCGCTTTCCGCGCGGCGCGCTGCTCACCCCACGCAGCGACAGCCCGCCTGCCCGCGCCGCTGCGGTGCAGCAGCCGTTCATCGCTGCCGCCCCCGATGGGACAGGGGCGTGGTGGCAGGTGGAGAACAGCGAGATCGGACGGGGTGGCGCGCCCGGTTCATGGCTGATCGCCCCGATGGTGACGCACGAGCGCGTCGTCGGCATGGTGCTGCTGGGTCGGCATGGTGAACGGGCATATGCGGAAAACGAAGCCAGCGCGGTGTTCGCCCTGGCGCGTCAGGGGGCGATCGCGCTGGAGAATGCCCGCCTGTATGCCCAGTCGCGCGCCCATGCCAACACCCTTCAGCAGCGCGCCCGCCGTCTGGCATCGCTCAACCGCATCAGCGGGCTGATCGGGCTGTCGCTGAACAGCCTCGAAGTGCTGAATACGACCGCTCAGCTCCTCAACGAGTTGTTCGAGGTCGATCACTGCGGCATCGTGCTGTTCGATGAACCGGACGACATGCAGGGGAATCCGATCAGCGCCACGCTGGTCGCCGAACACCCGCCGACCGGCGCGCTGGGGATGAAGATCAGCCTTGCCGATAACCCGACGATGAGCCAACTGATCGAGTTCGGCACGGCGATCGCGATCGATGATGTACACGACCCCGCCCTTGACGAGGTGACGCGCGCCACCTTGCAGCGGGTGAACACCCAGTCGACGCTGATCGCCCCGCTGATCGCCCGCGACCGGGTGATCGGCTCGATCGGCATCGATATGATCCGCCATCAGCGTCATTTCAGCGCCGAAGAGCGTGAGATGATCATGACCATCGCCGGGCAGGTGGCGATGGCGATCACCAATGCTCAGCTTTACGAACAGGCGCTGACCGCCAACCGCCTGAAGAGCGCATTTCTGGCGAACATCAGCCATGAACTGCGCACCCCGCTGAACGCCATCATCGGCTACAGCGAGATGCTGATCGGCGAATTTTACGGCGCGCTCAACCCGCAGCAGCTTGACCGCGTGAACCGCATCAACGCCAGCGGCAAGCATCTGCTGGCGCTGATCGACGACTTACTCGACCTGAGCAAGATCGAAGCCGGGCAGTTGACGCTGGCACGCACGCAGATGCGCTTTTCCGACATCCTCGATCAGGTGATCGGCGAGGTGCAGCCGATGGCAGATCAGAAAGGGCTGACGATCAGCACACACATCCCGCGCGATGAGGGATATGTGCTTGCCGACCCGCGCGCCCTGCATCAGATCATGAGCAACCTGATGCAGAACGCCGTCAAATTTACCAGGCAGGGCGGCGTCACGATCACGATAGAGATGATCACCTGGTCAAGGCAGCAGCCACATCCGGTCTATCAGCCGCCGGAACGCCTCGGCATCCCGCCAGGAAATTACGTCGCCATTTCCGTCATCGATACCGGCATCGGCATCGCACCGGAAGACCAGGAGGTCATCTTCGACACCTTCCGTCAGGCGGACAATTCGACCGTGCGCGAGTTCGGCGGAACAGGGCTGGGGCTGTCGATCAGCCTGCGGCTGGTGCGTCTGCATGAAGGCTTCCTGTGGGTGCAAAGCATCCCCGAACAGGGCAGCCGTTTCATCATCTTCCTGCCCGCTCTGACGGACATCCTGCTCTACCCCGCGCCGCGCACGGTCACGCGCGACTCGCGTCCAATCATTCTGGTGCTGGATGACGATGCGATGACCATCCAACTGATTCAGGATGCGCTCGACCCGGCGATATACCAGGTGATCGGGGTCAGCAACCCGGCGGATGGGCTGGCGCTGGCAAAGCAGACCCCGCCCGACATGGTGATCACTGACATCATGATGCCGGGTGTCTCCGGCTGGGAAGTGCTTCAGCAGTTGAAAGACGAACCTGCAACGTGCAACGTGCCCGTCGTGATCATCTCGATCCTCGACCACCGGATGCACAGCAGCACGACGGGCGCAGCAGGCTACCTGACCAAACCGATCGACCGCGCGGCGCTCAATGCGCTGGTGCGAAACATCCTGCGCGAAGCGATCAGGGGGTGAGCGCAGTCCTTCACCGCGTCAGGCTGACGTTCTCGATGGTCACGGTATCGCCTGGCGGGGCGGCGATCACTTCCGGCAGCGTCGCCCCTGCCAGCATTCGGACTAACGCATCGATCGCCGCGCGCGAAAATCCCTCCCGCCCGACAGCGACCGACGCGCGCAGATAATAGCCCTGCGCGATGTACTGCCGCGCCTGCTGTTCAGCATCGACACTGGAGATCAGCACCGCTTCCGGCGGGATGCCTGCCGCCTCCAGCGCAGCGATCGCCCCGTATGCCCCGGCGTCGTTGATGCTCAGAACCGCGTCGAACGCCACGCCATCGCGGATCAGCCCGGCGATCGATGCCTCGCCATTTTCCCGCGTCCCACCCACCCAGCGCCCGATGATGTTCACCTCAGGCGCGACAGATTTGACCCCATCTTCCAAGCCGTTGGCGCGCTCGACGATGATCTGCATGGATGGAAAATCGAGGATGGCGATGTTCGCCTCGCCGCCGCGTTCGCGCAGCAGAATCTCACCCAGCGCGCGCCCGGCGGCGAAGCCCATATCGTAGTCGGTCGTGTCGCTGCCGATCAGCACGCCGCCGTAACTCTCGATCTGGGTGGCGAAGAAGACCAGCGGAATGCCCGCCCGCTGTGCCGCCCGCAGCGGTTCATCCAGCAGGGTGATGTCCAGCGGACACACGATCAGCCCGCGCACCCCCTGCGCCAGCGCCGTCTCGATCTGCGTCACCTGGCGATACGGGTCGTTGTCCGCATTGTAGACCTCCATCGTCAGCCCATAGTCGCGCGCAAATTCAACCAGCTCGCGCGCCTGTGCCGCGTGATACTGGGTCGATTGCACACACGCGGCATATCCGACCCTCCCCGTCGCTCCTACCCGTGTCACCGCCGCACGCACTTCGGCATCCGTCGGCACGTTGTCCAACGCTGCGCCCCGCTCGCCCTGCAGGACGACATGGCGCAGCGGCGCAGACGGGGCGGGGGTGAACACGCCCACCGCGAACAGCACGATCGCCGCAAAAGCCAGCGATGCCACCGCCGCGCCGAGGATCAGCAGCGGGGAAACGCGCCCCCGATCGGGCGTAGGCGGCAGTTCAGGGGCAGATTCGCGCCCGGCAAGCTGCCCGCTGCTCGGCGTGGTCAGGTCGATGCCCGCGCCGATGGTCACAGTGGGAAAGCTGCCCGTGCTGAGCGTGCGCCCGATCGCCTGATTGAACGCATTGGAAAAATCGATCGCATCGGCGAAGCGATCCTCCGGGCGTTTGGCGAGTGCGCGCAGCACAACAGCGTCCAGTTCCGGGGGGATGCCGGAAGCGCGGCTGGACGGCGCATCGGGCTGCTTTTCAAGATGCTGATAGATGATCGAGACGACGTTACTTTCAGCAGATGAGAAAGGCGGCGCGCCCGTGAGCAGATGATAGGCGATGACGCCCAAGCCGTAGATGTCACTGCGCTTGTCGATCGCTCCGGCGCGAAGCTGTTCTGGGGACATATAGGCGGGCGTGCCGACGATCGAGTCGCTGCGCGTGATGCTGGCGGCGCTCTCGGTCAGCTTCGCCAGACCGAAATCGGACAGGAAGGCGTTGCCTGTCTCATCCAGCAGGATGTTGCTCGGCTTGAGGTCACGATGCAGCACTCCCCGGCTGTGGGCATAGCTGAGCGCACGGGCGATCTGGGTCAGCACATCTGCAGTCCGCTCGACAGAGAGCGCACCTTTCGCCAGCACATCCGCCAGCGTGCCGCCGCGCAGCAGGCGCATGGCGATCCAGGCGAAATCATCATCGACGATGCCGTAATCGTAGACAGGCAGGATGTGGATATGTTCAAGCGCGGCGATCACCCGCGCTTCCTGAGCGAAACGCTGCTGGAATTCCTCACGACGCGCGGCAGCAGTCGCCCCCAGTTGGATGACTTTGAGCGCCACTGCCCGGTTGACGGACGACTGATGCGCCTGATATACCGACGCCATGCCCCCCTGCCCGATCCTGCGTTCGATGATGTAAGTGTTGATCTGGCGTCCAATAAGCTGATCACTTTGCATCGGGGTGTCCTCAGATTTCAGGTGAAAGCAGCAGCGTCCGTGCCATGTCGTATTGTAACAAACATTTTACAGCGGCGGGCAAACACAGGTCAGACGCGGTTCACACTGCGCCGCTCACCCTCTATAATCAACGCAAATTGCCCGTGTAATCCCTTGAGGAATGCCTGATGCGTCTGAAAGCCCTGATCGTCCTGCTGCTGTGCGCGGCGATGCCCCTTGCCGCTCAGGATACCCGCCTGCCCGCCAGCTATCGGCTGGACGGCATCACCCACATCTATCAGGGGTGGAACAACTGCGGACCCGCCACCGTCACGATGGGGCTGACCTATTTCGGCTACACCCCGGATCAGAACCCGGCGGCGCGCTGGCTCAAACCGAACGCCGAAGACAAGAACGTCAGCCCCTGGCAGATGCGCGATTTCGTCAATACGCAGACCAGCGCCGCACGCGCCCTGCTGCGCTATGGCGGCACGCAGGAACGCCTGAAGACGCTCATCGCCAATCAGTTCCCGGTCATCATCGAAGCGGGGTACGATCCCGTCTCTGCTGCTCAGGGCTGGATGGGTCACTACCTGCTCGTCACGGGGTATGATGACGGGCGCGGCGTGTTCATCACGCAGGATAGCTATGACGGACCGAACCTGGCATACACCTACGACCACGTTCAGGAACACTGGAAGCACTTCAACTACGTCTATATCGTGCTGTACCCGTTCGCGCGCGAAGACGAACTGATGCGCCTGCTCGGTTCGGATGCTGATGAGACGATGAACGCCTACAACACACTGGCGCTGGCACAGGCGGACGCCATCGCCAACCGCGAAGACCCGTTCGCCTGGTTCAATATCGGCAGCAGCTATGTGCTGCTCGGTCGCTTTGCCGAAGCCGCTGCCGCCTACGACGTGGCGCGCAACACCCCTCGCGGGCTGCCGTGGCGCATGAACTGGTATCAGTTCGGCATGTTCGAAGCCTATCTGGAGACGGGGCGCTATGAGGATGTCATCGCCCTGGCGCGCGCCAACCTGAACGACGGTGGTGGGCAGTTCGTCGAAGAGACGTTCTACTACGGGGCGCTGGCACGCCTGGCGATGGGTCAGCGTGACCGCGCGCTGGAGAACCTGAACGGCGCGATCAGCTTTAACCCCAATTTCACCCCTGCCCGTGAAGCGCGCGATCGGCTGCTTTCCGGGTCGTGAGCTTATTCGCGCACGCGCTCGTTGAGCGCCGCCAGCAGCCCGCGAAATGCCAGCTTGTAATCACCTGTGAAATCGAAACGAGGGGCGCGCCGCAGATCATCGGGCGCGCCCTCCCCCAGCAGCGCCACCACGACGCGCTTGTGCTTCTGGCGGAAGAAGCGCCACGCTGCCTGCACATCCGCTGACCCTGCCGACGCCGCCGATGCCACCAGCACCATCCGTCCACATTCCTTCAGCGCCGGATGCACCCCGCCCGCCCACTGCACCTCTTCGGGTTCGGGGTCGTGCAGCCAGTGCGCCATCCGCAGCCGATCGAGGTCGGCGGCAAGCTGCATGGCAAAATCGGCGTCCGGCGCGGCATAGGCGATGTAGACCGCATCCGGCGCAAGACGTGCCCGCTTCGCCTTCGCGTCGGCGATCTGGATGAGCGGCGGGCGCGGCAAAGCATCGTGCGCCGCCGTCCTGCCCAGCCGGAAAACATAACCTCCGCAGATCGGGCACTCCCCGCGCGTGGCGGGGCGTCCTTTCCCCGTCCACACCGGTGCAGGCGAGAGCATCACCACGCGCACGCGGTCACGCACGCAAAACGCTTCTATCCCGCCGCCGTCATCTCCGTCGTGCGGGGTCGTGCCCGTCGTGTGTTCATCCATCGCACATCAACCTTTTCACGGCTTCGATCATCACCCTCTGTGCTGATTGTACCGCGCCGTTCTATCCTTTGTGACCATTTGCCGCCACTTCGCGTTACAATTTCACCAGGTCTGCAGCTGAAAACTGTAAAGAACAGGAAAAGTTCCACATGACGACTCTGGTCATTGGCGGCGGAATGCTCGGCACGGCGATCGTGCGGGCACTTCAGGAAAACAGGCACCGCGTGCGCGTCTTCGATCGCATCCCCTTCAACGGACGCGACGCGGAGAGTGTGACAGGGGATATCCGCGATGCTGAGGCGCTGCGCGCGGCGTGCGCGGGCGTGGAGACGGTCATCCACACCGTCGCAGCCGTCAGCCAGGCAGTCCGCCCTATCCCCGCCATGCACGCCATCAACGTGGTGGGCACGCAGAATGTGATCGATGCCTGCCAGCATCAGGGGGTACGCCGCCTGATCTACACCAGCTCGATCGATGTGGTGTTCGACGGCACGCCGATCGCCGACGGCGACGAAAGCATCCCCTACCCGGCACGCCACCTCGATTACTATGGCACGACCAAAATGCAGGCGGAGCAGGCGGTCATCGCAGCGAACGGGGTGCGCGGGCTGGCGACCTGCTCGCTGCGGACGGCGGGCATCTACGGCGCGGGCGATCGCTACCGCTTCCCCAGCATCCTCAACACCGTGCTGGACTCCGGGCGCTATACCCGCATGGGCGATGGTAAATCGAAATTTGGTCATGTCTATGCCGAAAATGCTGCCCATGCCCACGTGCTGGCAGCCGAACGCCTGACGCTCGACTCGCCCATCGCGGGGCAGTGCTACTTCATCAACGACCACGCGCCGCGCAACTTCTGGGATTTCTTCCCGCCCTTCCTCGACGCCCTCGGCATTCGCTACACCACCAGCACCGTCCCCTACGGACTGATGCGCGTCATCGCCATCGTCAGCGACCAGCTCAAGGCGCTGCGCCCTGTGCCGAATGGCGTCGTCCCGCCGTCGGGCGGCTTGTCGCTCTACGCGCTGGAATCGACCTGCAAGGATTTCTGGTTCAACCACCGCAAGGCAGCGCGCGACCTGGGCTACACCCCCATCATCGATGAAGCGGAAGCATTCGCCCGCACTATCGCCTGGCTGAAGACGTGGCTGGCGACACGCCCGGCAACGGGCACGTCGAAGAGCTGATCTGAAACAGATTTGTAACACCATCAGAGAAAAGCTTTATACTTTTCAGCCTGGGCGTGTGTCACACTACAGATATACGCATACAGAAGATGGGATGATTGCCATGCCTTATGCAGTCAGATGGCTGATTCCAGACCGGGTGATGCTGTCCATCCATTACGGCGTGATGGATGCCGCAGATATGCAAAATTACATTACCGAGTCGATGGGGATGCGCGATGAGGTCAACGCGCGCACCGGTTTCGGCGGGGCACTCGTCCACACCATCACCGACGCGCGCTTTTTAGACAAAACGGAGGCGCAGCTCAAGGATGTGCAGGGGATGCTGCGCTCGCTGCGCGCGCAGAAAGTCGGCTGGTCAGTCTACGTCAGCCCCAGCGCCATCAACCGCTTCCTCGTGTCGGTCGCGCACCAGTTCGTCGGCGTGCGCCATTACATCTGCCCGACGCTGGAAGATGCCATCACCTTCCTGACGACCAATGATGACAGCCTGCCCCCGATGAGCGCAGCCGATGCGGATGCGCTCACCCGGTCAGTCGTTCAGCCGCAGAATACCCCCTGACGGGGTTTCAGCCCAGCGGCAAACCGAACGTCTCAGCGACGGCGGCATGGGTCACCCTGCCGCCGCGCACATTCAGCCCGCCCGCCAGCACCGGATCATCGCGCAGCACCGCATCGAGATCGCCCGATACCGCCTTGATGACATAGCGCAGAGTGGCGTTGGAGAGCGCCAGGCTGCTGGTGCGCGGAACTGCGCCGGGCATATTGGCGACGCCGTAGTGCAGCACCTCATCGACGTAGTAGGTCGGGTCGCTGTGCGTGGTGGGATGGGTCGTCTCGAAGCAGCCGCCCTGATCGACCGCCACATCGACGATGACGCTGTGGCGGGGCATGAGGCTGAGCATCTCGCGCGTGACCAGGCGCGGGGCGCGCGCGCCCGTCACCAGCACCGCACCGATCGCCACATCTGCCGTCCGCAGCGCATCCGCGATATTGCTCTCATTGGAATAGACCGTCACCAGCCGTCCGTGCATGACTTCGGACAGGTAGCGCAGCCTGTCCATGTTGATGTCCAGCAGCGTCACCTGCGCGCCCATGCCGACGGCGATCTCCGCCGCGTTCGCACCCACTGTGCCCGCGCCGATGATCACCACATGCGCAGGGCGCACCCCAGGCACACCGCTCATCAGGATGCCCCGCCCGCCCTCGCTGCGCTGGAGATACTGCGCGGCGATCTGCGTCGCCATGCGCCCGGCGACCTCGCTCATCGGCTGAAGCAGAGGCAGCATCCCGTCCGGCGTCTGCACCGTCTCGTATGCCAGCCCGGTCACGCCGCTGTCGAGCAGCGCGCGGGTGAGCGACTCGCTGGCTGCCAGATGCAGGTAGGTGAACAGAGTCAGGTCTGAGCGCAGATGCGGATATTCGGACTCCAGCGGCTCTTTGACCTTGACGACCATGCCCGCGCGCGACCACACCTCGGCGGCATCTGCACCGATCTGCGCGCCCGCAGCACGATATTCATCGTCGCTGAAGCCGCTGCCCGCCCCGGCTCCGGTCTGGACGAGGACGGTGTGCCCGCGCCGAGTCAGTTCGCGCACACCGCTGGGCGGCAGCGCCACACGAAATTCGTTGTCCTTGATCTCTTTGGGGATGCCGATGATCATGGCTGGTCGCACTTTCGGGTTTATAAAAAGGTCTATACGCCCATTTTATACACAGTGCAGGAAAATACAAGCACTTTGTCGTACAGGGTGTACAAATTATTTTCGGAGTGCGTATCTCATTCCTGCGCCAGCCCGAACAGCGTCGTGATCTGATCGAGAAAGACGTGTTCGTTGAAGGGTTTGCTCACGTAGAGGGTGCTGCCCAGCGCCAGGGCATCCTTGCGCATGAGCGACGAATGGTAGGCGGTGAAGGTCAGCACGGGCACATGGGCGGTCGCGGGTGTGCTGCGGATCGCCCGCAGCAGCGACAGTCCATCGACGTTGGGCAGCGCCAGGTCGATGATGAAGCCATCGAACTGATGGCTGACGAGCAGGCGCAGCGCACTTTCTGCATCGCCGACGGCGGTGCAGCGTGCACCGGATCGTTCGACCAGCGCCTGCACGATCTCCTGGCTGGTCGTGCTGTCTTCGACCAGCAGGATATGTTTGACAGAGGTTTGCTCGCTCATTGATTGCCTTCAACCACATCGCTCGACGGGAATTGCAGCGGCAGCCGCAGGGTGAAAGTACTGCCCTGCCCAGGCACGCTCTCCAGCATGATCGTCCCGCCCATCGCCTCCGCATAGGCGCGGGCGATGTACAAGCCAAGCCCGCTGCCAGGCTGAGGCGGGTGTGTGCCAGGTTTGAGCCGGGCGAAGCGCTCAAAGATGCGTTGGTGCGCTTCCGGCGGGATGCCGATGCCGGTATCCGCCACCCGAACCAGCCAGAAGCCTGGGTGAAGATCGCGCCCGATGGAGAGTGTGATCGTGCCCTGCGCGGTGTATTTTATCGCATTCGAGAGCAGATTGACCACGATGCGCGTCAGCAGTTCGCTGTCCACCTGCACCACATCGGGCATATCCGGGGCGATCTGCACTTCCAGAGTGAGCGGGCGCGTGCTGAGCGGTATGGCGACAAGCTGATGCCACTGGCTGACGAGTGGGCGGATTGCGACAACTGTCTCCACCACATCGACCTGTCCGCTGGCAGTGCGGGTACTGTCGAGCAGGTTGTTCATCTGCTCCAGCAGCGACTCAGCGCTGACGCGCATCCGCGCCAGACGTTGGCTCAGTTCAGGTGACAGGCTGGTGTCCATCTGGGTGATGCCCAACTGCCCGATGACCATATAGAGCGGGTGACGCAGTTCATGAGAGACATGCGCCAGAAAATCATCCTGAAGGCGGCGCGACACGCGTTCAGCCTGTTCTGCCGCGCGCGCCGCTTCAAGCTGAGTGTGCAGCCTGTGCTGTCTGTGCAGGGTGTGCGCGCTCCATCCCCCACCAAGCAGGGCAAAGCCGAGCAGTGCCCCGCCGCTGATCAGCAGGTTGGTGTGCAGCGCATTGCTCGTGCGGCTGATGTGCTGAAACGCCTCGATCAGCACGTCGTTGAAGCCGACATTGGTGCGGTTGATGCCGAGTTCCATGCCCTCCAGCAGCGCCATGAGCGCTTCAGCCCGCGCCTGCGTCGGTGCGTTCAGAAAGTAGGCAAAAGCGGGTTGAAGCTCGTCCCACTCCTCGTTCAGCTCCAGCACCGAAGCGCGCGCCGCCGGGCTGAGGGCGTTGAACAGCACCGGGGAACGGATGACATTGAAGCGGCTTTGCACCAGTTGTGCCTGAAGATGCGTGCCATCCCGGTCGCGGTTGATCTCATACAGATCGATGCGCCGCTGAAGCCGCAGCGTCTCACGCTGAAGCTGCGCCAGCGCATAGCGGGCATCGGCGGCATGGCGCAGTTTGGTCTCGGAGGTGGCATCGAGCTGCCTGAGGATCGCCCCGCCCAGCCCGGATACCACCGCGATCAGCGCGGCGACGATGACCACCACCACCACCACGATCGCCAGTCCCTGCCGGAACCCGTTCAATCTGGGCGTGCGCACATTTTCAACCGGGATCATCATCAGCGGACTTCGATGGACGCGATCTGCCATATCCACAACGCCTCATACACCAGATGGTCATAGGAAAAATGGCTGTAGGGGAAGACGAGCATCGCCGGACCGCGAAAATCGGGAGCCATCGGCACGCCATCCTGATCCATCGCAAACAGCACCGGGCGGTCGATGACCTCACTGACCGGCACATCCACGCTGTAGTCGTTGAGCGCGGTGATGTGCAGGGTTTGGGCATCGGCATGTGCGCCCGCCAGCGCCAGCAGGTCACGCATCAGCACGCCGCGAAAGCGCACCGAACGCTCCAGAAACGGATCGGGCACATCGTATTCGACCACACCCGCCAGCATGACCTGTTCGCGGTTGAGCAGCAGCGAGTCCTGTGCGTTGAACCGGTCAATCTTCCCGGTCATGCTCAGGATGACCGGGTTTTCCGGCTTGCTCAGCCGATCGGCGAGATCGGCAGGTGGAGTGGCGATGATGGTGTAGAACGGCGTCGGGTCAATGGCGGCGGGCGGTGTGCTGGCACACCCCCCCAGCACGGAAACGATCAACAGCACGAAGAAGGCATATCGGACAGATCGGCTGTATGGAGAGTGGGACAATGTGTTCAATCCTGGGTCATACACGCCTGCTACAACAGGCATTTTCTAATTGTACTAACAAAAGAATGTTCAGGCAAATGGAATGGGCGGCGTGCGTGCAAATGATTCGTTTTACTGCGTTCAACCGCCCTGCTCTGATTCAGTCCATATCATCACGCAACGTCAGCAGACGACATGCATTCTTTCGATCTGGAGTATGATCAATCCTGTGTTCCGCTGATCACGCTCAGTTCATTTCTGAGGGAGCATCTGTTCATGTTCAGCAAGCGAGCATCGGTCTTCGGCATCCTCCTGTTGTCTTTCGCGTTCATCGGCGTATTCTACCTTCTGAACACCTCTGTCGTTCATGCAGGTGGCGGGTACTGGGAAGCCTGGTTGTACGACCGGACCGTCGGGCGCGTCGTGCGGGTCGCCCATGATGGGGTCAATACAACCACGCTCATCGATACGGTGCTGCCCGGCACGACCTTCAACCGCTACATCTCCCCTTCGCGTGACGGTCGCTATCTCGCCTACGTCGCCGACAACACGTTCAGCATCTACGACTCGACAGTCAGAAGCGCAATCATCAACATCCCGCTGGGCTTCGAGTCCGTCAGCGCGCTCGATTTTTCCGGTTCGCCCTACATGTGGAATGCGACCAGCACGCAGTTTGCGATCGGGTATGGCACGAACCTGTACAGCGGCAGCGCATCATGGACGATCGCCGTCGTCGATGTGGCGACCGGATCGATCAGCAGGATGCTGACGCGGGAAGCCCCGGCAGCATCCGCTGTCCCGGCGGACTTCTTCTACGTCATCCCGGTCGTTCAGCAGTTCAACGATTTCGTCATCACCTTCAGCACCATCCCCTATGCGACAGAAGGGATGCCTCAGTATCCGACGTTCGGCTGGGATTTCACAGGGGGTGCGACCTTCCCGCAGGACTCGTACATCAGCCCAGCGCTTGATCAGAACGCACTGGGCGAAGCGGTTATGCTGGTGAGCAGCAGCGCCTACCCGAATGCCACCCATCCTGAGTTCGGCATGGCGATCGCGAATCTCGTCAGCGCGTATAACGCCTACACCGGAATGCGGCAGGACTATCTGTTCGCACCAGGCGCTTTCCGGGTCAACTTTGCCCAGTCGAGCGAGCTTGTCGTGGTCAGCTATTTCGACAGCGCATCGGGCGAACCGAACGCGATCCGCATCTATACGCGCGGTGGGAGATTGGCTGGCGAGATGAACGACGGCTCGCTCCCCGTCTTCAACGTCACCAGTATCGATGGCATTGTGGGCGGATTCATCGCTTCGGCGAGCAGCGGGCAGGGTCGCGCTGGCGGCACAACCCTCTACCGCGTTTACACCCTGCCTGGAAGCGAGCCTGCGCCTTTCACCGCTGTTTCGGTATGGAATTCGTCGCTCGGAGCCAACTATGAGATCGCCTGGGTGAGCGATGAGCAGTACAACCCGAACCCGTCAGTCGAGGCTTGGGGAGTCGCTAGCCCAAATGTGGTGTTCGCCCCACCCGGACCGATCATCGCACAACCCGTTCTGCCGACGCTGCCCGTCGCCATCCCGGTCGTGCCCACGCTGCCCGTCGCCGTCCCTGTCCGTTTGCGGGCGGGCGGTCAGGCAGTCGTACAGACGACAGCGGGCGACCCGCTGAATGTGCGTGCCGGAGCAGGACGGGGCTTCCAGGTGATCGCGCGGGTCAGTGCAGGTCAGATCGTCACGATCATTCAGGGACCGGTCGTGGCGGATGGGTTCACGTGGTGGCAGATCGCTCTGCCCAGCAACGTGGTCGGCTGGTCAGTGGAAGCGGCAGATAGTATCCAGACGCTGATCCCGATCAACTGAGGCTTCGGGGTGCGCTTAGAGTGTGTCTGCAAACCCGCTTTGGCGTCTGTTTGCCTTAACCTCACCCCTGAAACCTCGCGGTTTCCTGCCCCTCTCCGATGGAGAGGGGCGGTTGAGCGCAGCGAAACGGGGTGAGGTCAGATCAATCGACTCATCCGGTAACCCCTGCCGAAGTACATCCAGATCATCACCATAGTACAATGCGCGAGTCATTCATTTCTCGCCGCTTCTCTCACCGCCCAGGATATGGCACGCGCAGCGTCGTATCGATGGCGGGCGCGGGCAGCGTCACCGTTGCCCCGTCCAGCCAGCGCACCTGCACCTGATCGACCGCCGTCAGCGCGCCCAGCCCGAAATGCGCCACCGGCTCCATCTGGCACAGGTAGCCGCTGCCCGCGTCGATCGCCCGCCGCTGCGACCGTCCCCCAGCCTCCAGCGTGACCACCGCCCCGCGCGCCGGCGCGCCAAATCGCGTGAGCGGCTGCACGCGCAGCCAGTGGTTGCCGCGCGAGAGCGAATCCTCCGCCCGGTAGAGCGTGAGCGGCTGCATGGCGCTTTCGCCGTGCGTGATCAGCAGCTCCAGCCGCCCATCGCCGTCCACATCCGCCACTGCCCCGCCCGTGCCCAGCCCATACGGCTCCAGCGCCTCACCGATCGGCACGCGAATCCACGTCCCATCGCGTCGGGCGAACAGGCGGTTCGGCTGACCGATGTTGTTGAAGAAGATTTCTTCATAGCCGTCATTGTCAAAATCCGCCGCGATGACCGTCCGCAGCCATCTCCACCGGGGCGAGGTCGTGGAAGCGCCCATCTTCCCCGCGCACGAACAGGCGGTGATGCCCCTCCCAGTTGCCGCACACCAGCGCAAACTCCCCGGTCGCTTCGTCGTCCAGCACCGTGATCCCGCGCGCATGATGCCTGGGATCGTCCAGACCGTAAGCGCTGGCGATCTCCTCGAACACCCCGCCCTGATTGCGAAACAGGAAGTTCGCCCCGCCTTCGTTGCCCGCGTAGATGTCCATCGCCTGCGTGACCAGCGGCAGGGCGATCGCGCTGCGCCCGCCCGTCGCGTAGTCCACGCCAGCCGCGCCCGCCCGGTCGCGCAGCCGACCGTCCTCATCCAGTTCATACAGGCGGTTCGGTCCGCCGTAATTGGCGACGTAGAAGCCGTAATAGCCGTCGCCGTCACGGTCGATGGCGATGACCGAGCGCCCGGCGGTCATATTGGAGAGCGATTTGTTGCCAGGCAGCGCGAACAGGTCTGTCCATGTCGAGTCCACCAGGTCGAGCAGGCGATCGCCCAGCTGCTTGCGCCCGGCGAAGGTGTCAGAGTTGAGGATGTACAGTTCCTCCCTGCCGTCGCCGTCAATGTCCGCCCCGGCGACGCCAATCGCCTGACGCAGCGTGTCCGCCTGTTCGATGCGCGCCGTGTCGATCAGATGCTCGCCGTCCCACTTCAGCACCAGATTGGGGAAGCCGAAGCCGGCGATGACGATCTCGAACTGCCCGTCCCCGTCAAGATCGGTGACGGCGGCTCCGTAGTTCAACTGGATCGGGTTATTGAGGATCAGACGGCTGCAATCGATGAACATCTCGACTTCCTGACTTCGTTTGGCGACGCGCTTGTATAATGGAGTATTGAGATTATACCTGAGGATAAACACAATCCCTATGCTCACCCGCTGGAGAGACGCCCTGCTCATCGGCTTCGGCATCGCCCTGGTGCATCGCCTGTTCCTCACCGTGTGGCTGGTCATCGCCTGGGGGCTGCTCTCCGCGACCATCCCGGATGCGGATGTCAACTTCCATACCACCGCCGACGCGCGGCTGCCCGCCTTTAACTCAGCGGAAGAGGCACGGCTGTTGGGCGTGTGGCGGCGCTGGGATGCAGTGCATTACCTCAGCCTGGCGCACAGCGGCTATCGGACCGACAACGCCGGTTCGACGGTGTTCGGCGTGCTGACGCCGCTGGCGATCCGCGCTGTCGCCCCGCTGGTCGGCGGATCGCCGGATGTGGCGTCGATCATCGTGCAAACGCTGGCGTTCGGCGCAGCGCTGACCCTGCTGATCGGCGTGGTCGAGCGGATGTTTGACGATCGCGGGCTGGGCATCGCGGCGGCGGTCACCACCGCCCTGCTGCCGCTGTCGTTCTATTTCGCCGCGCCATTCTCCGAGTCGCTGTATCTGGCGTGCGTGCTGGGGGTGTTCGCCTGCGCACTGAGCGGGCGATGGGTCGCTGCCGGGCTGTGCGGCATACTGGCGGCGCTGACGCGCGCACAGGGCGCGATCATCGCGCTGCCCGCCGGGCTGCTGCTGCTGGAGGCGCACGGCTGGCGGCTGAACCAGCCCGCACGCTGGCTGTCGGTGGCGCGGCGGGTGTTCCTCCCGGCGCTGGCGCTGCTGCTCATCCCGCTGGGCTACGTCATCTTCCTGCTCTACCGCGACTCGATCGGCTTGCCGTCGCTGGGCGACACGTATGCCCGCTATTCCTATCACTTCTTCGTCAATCCGCTGGAAGGGATGCTGATCAACGCCCGCTGGATCGTCGAGAACCCGGCAGCGGCGCTGGTCAACCACGATATCTGGCTGATGATGGGCGCGCTGCTGCTGACGGCGCTGACGATCGCCATCCCGCGCCACCGCAAACTGCCGCTGCTGGCGTTCACCATCGGGCATCTGCTGGTCTACTTCAGCAAGATCAACTGGGTGTGGGGTGGCTCAGACGAAGTGCTTTTCTCGCAGAGCTTCGCCCGCTACACACTGGTGCTGTTCCCGCTGATCATCCTGCTGGCGGACGGCACGCGCCGCCTGCCCAGGCTGGCACAGGTGGGGTTGGGCGGGGCGGCGCTGCTGCTGCTGATGGTCGCCAGCGCGCTGTACACGGTGGCGCTGGTCGGTCCGTAAAATCAATGGACTCATGACCCCGATTCGGATGTAGCGCGCACAGCGATGCGCCGATATGATGGAAACCATCGTCTATGAAAGGATAAACCGACATGGCAGGCGCACAGACCTTACCGAATTATGCGTTTTTTGGTGGCAAAATCGTCCCTTACAGCGAAGCGAAGATCGGCGTGATGACGCACGCGCTCAATTACGGCACGGGCGTGTTTGGCGGTCTGCGCGGCTACTGGAATGATGAGCAGGGTGATATGTTCCTGTTCCGCCCGATGGATCATTTTGAGCGTTTCCTGCAATCGGCGCGGCTGCTGCGGATGACGCTGCCCTACACCGAAGCCGACCTGACGCAGATTCTGATCGACCTGCTGCGGACGGAAGGCTACCGCGAGAACGTGTACATCCGCCCGCTGGCGTACAAATCCAACGAGATGATCGGCGTGCGCCTGCACGATGTGGACGACGCCTTCACGATCTTCGCCATCCCGTTCGGGCGCTATGTCGATAAGGAAGAGGGGCTGCACGTCGGCTTTTCCGCATGGCGGCGCGTGGACGACAACAGCATCCCGGCGCGCGGCAAGATCACCGGGGCATACGTCAATTCCGCGCTGATCAAGAGCGATGCGCTGCTGGCGGGCTATGACGAGGCGCTGGTGCTGAACCAGGCAGGTCATCTGACGGAGAGCAGCGCCGCCAACATCTTCATCGTGCGCCGGGGCGTGGTGTACACGCCGCCTGTGTACAGCGACGTGCTGGAGGGGGTGGTGTGGCGTTCGCTCACCCAGTTGATGCAGGACGAACTGGGCTTGCAGGTGGTGCAGCGCGACATCGACCACACCGAAGTGTACGTGGCGGACGAAGCCTTCATGTGCGGCACGGGCGTGCAGGTGGCGGCGATCACCCGCGTCGAACACCGTCCGATCGGCACGGGGCAGATGGGCGAGATCACCCACGCGCTGCGCGAACTGTTCATGCAGGTGGTGCGCGGCAAGGTCGAGAAATATCGCAGCTGGCTGACGCCCGTGTATCAGACGGAACGCATCAGCGGCTAAGCCACAAGCCAAAGGTCGTCCGCCGAATAACGCCGGCGTTGTCCCGGCTGCGACACGACCTGCAGGGACGAGACCTGTCTCGTCCGCGTGCGCGAAATCTTTCGACCACTGGCT